>JAHECO010000029.1 GCA_024641705.1 Candidatus Kryptoniota bacterium | reverse complement strand
CCTGCATCGGCTGGACCTGTTGGAAACGCCCCCCTGCCACGCTCTTCTCGACGGACAATCCGAGCGAAAACTTCCCGAAAGCAATCAGATCGAGGCTTCCTGCCGTTTCCAGGTCGACCGCCCTTACGCCGGTCGAATATGGATCAACGGATACCCTCTCAGATATTTCGGGCTGCCCGTCACTTCCGAACGAAACGAGGACGGCATAGTGAGGCTTCATCAGGACAACCAGCCTATCCATAAGATTCCTGTGACCGCCGCTCTCGATGAAAACCTCCCTTCCCTTCGATATTGCCACCGGCGTGTCTGGGAGGCTGACGACGTTTGTCAGGATAAGATTTTCGAGCGAGTCGGGTTCGAAGAAATAGATCGCTCTTTCCGATTTCGAGATCGCCGCGATGCTTCGGTGTCCGAAAAAGACGCCTTCCACCATTCCGCCCAGCGGCGCGATTGTCGCCTGCATCTCGACGGATTTAAAGATGGGATTATAAGACTGTCCGACGCCGACCTGCGCCAGGACGGCCAGCAGCAGAAGTTGGATGAGGAGCCGCTTCGGCATTTGCCCGAGTTCGTGTCCGGCAATGTCTTTCATCTCGATAGGGGTCACCCCTCTTTGTTGGATCCTTCAGCCCAAAGTCTCTTCGCTTCTTCGCGGTGCTTGAGACGCTGCTCCCGCCTGAACAATGCCTGCTCGTAGCGGCGGATTTCCTCCGGCGAATCCGGCACCACCGGGACCGACTGGACCGGCTTCCTTTCGTTGTCAATGCTCACGAACGTGAGGAATGCCGAATTCGAATGACTTCTTTCACCCGAAAGAGAATTCTCAGAATAAACTTTCACCCCGATTTCCATAGAAGTATTGAACACTCTGTTGACGCTGGCTTTCAGCACGACAAGTTCCCCAAGTCTGATCGGCTGGAGAAAGCTTATTCCGTCGACTGCCGCCGTGACGCAGACATGGTTCGAATGCCGGGTCGCAGCCATCGCAGCGGCTAAATCGATCCAGTGCATGAGCCTTCCCCCGAGCAGGTTCCCGAGCTGGTTGGTATCGTTTGGCAGCACCATCTCCACCATTTCAACCTGAGATTCTCTTACCGGTTTTCCTTTCAACTCCGTCATGCCCGTTTTCACCCGTCGCCTTTCTTCTGCAAATACGATCCCGTATCTCCTCCGGTCAATTCAAGTTCTCAAATTTGCCCGGGTCCAGATTAAGGGTGTGGGCAAGTTCGTCCGCCTCGTCTTTCAATGTCGAATGAGGAAAGCCGGAGTAGAACTTCTCGAGAGCGGTCCGAGCTTCTCCTTCCCTGTGGCGCTTTATCAGTACTTTCACCTTGCCGAGAGCCGCTTTGTCGGCGACGTCAGAATCGTGGTACTGGTCAAGTATGACATCGTAATATACTATCGCGGCCTTATAGTAGCCGAGGGTTGTGTACATGCTCGCGATTTCGAAATTCTTTTGAGCAAGCTTGTTTCTGAGATTCATTATCTCCTGTTCTGCTTTGGGCACCAACGGGCTGCCGGGATAGTAATCTATGAAGCTCTGAAAAGCATCTATCGCCTTCCGGGTATTTTCCTGATCGAGTTGCACGCGAGGCGACTGCGCCGCGTAGCACTCTGCTATTCTGAACCTCGCCTCCGGGGCAAGCCTGGATGAGGGATAGTTGCGATAAACGTTGCCGAATTCGAAGGCGGCGGTCAGGTACTCCTCCGTCGAGTAATACGTTTCCGCAAGATAGAACTGCGAGCTATCAGCATATGCGCTCGCGGGATATTGCTTTACCACAATATCGAACTCCGATCGTGCCTTCTCGTATTGCTTTTCGTTCAGCAGGCTGAGTCCTTCGCGGAACGTCTCGCCGGCCCCCTGCACGATGATTTCCTGGGTAGATGTGCACGAAGCGATGATAAATCCGAGCATGAAGATTCCGACCACCGTTACCAGATACTTAAGTCTCATTCAGGATCCTCTCAATGTAAAGAAAAGATAGACAATTACAGCCGCAGACGCCGCAAAAAGCAACGGCTGCAGGATCGTGTCGAACAAATTTTTGGATTCGAGCCTTCCATGCAGGAACGAGTAAGACCCCGACTCGAGGTCGGGTATCTCACTTTCCGACACGGTGTCGCTGAAAACTAGCGAAAACGATTTCGCGTAGTCAATCCGCCCGCTATCGGAGATCTCCACTTCGTAGTCGGACCGCACGGTCCTGACGACGTCTGAAGATCCGAAGATGTGCGACGATACGGGTGCAGAATATGCCACTTCGACAAGCGGAACTACTACCCGGACTACATTCGAAACCGTGGAATCATCAATCACCCGGAACTTCCGCCCGATGAGACTCTCGAGGAGTCTCTGACGCACGAACGCATCCACCTCGAGGGGACCGGTTATCAGGCTGACTGAAGTAGCAGGCTCATGAGTAAGGGCTGTTGACACCGCAAGAGCCAGCGTGTCAACCTGAGCGTTCAGAATCTCGTAATTTGTCCTTCTTTCCTTCTGAGGGCCGCTGTTTGCCAAAAGTGCGATCGCCAGCAATAGTGTTCCAAACAACGGCTGATTCCTCATCAGGCATATATTCCGCGGACTTTTAGAGTCTTCGCCACTTTGTCGATTGCGAGAATATAGGCGCCCAGACGCATCGACACCTTATACTTCTCGGCTGTGCGAAACACGTTGTTGAAAGCGTCGTGCATCATCCTCTCAAGCCTGCGATTGACCCGGTCGAGCGTCCAGAAAAAGCCCTGGCGGTCCTGAACCCATTCGAAGTAGCTAACCGTGACGCCGCCCGAGTTCGCCAGGATATCCGGCACGACGAGGATATCTTTGCCGTCCAGAATGGGATCGGCCTTCGCAGTCGTGGGACCGTTCGCGCCTTCCACGATTATCTTCGCCTTGATCTTGCCTGCGTTCTTGGCAGTAATTTGGTCTTCTTTGGCGGCGGGGACAAGGATGTCCACCTCGAGCTCAAGCAACTCCTCGTTCGTGACCGGGTCGCCGATACCGCTCCCCTCTAGGGTCCTGTGCTTCTGAACCCACTCGATCGCTTGGTTGACGTTAATGCCTTTCTTATTGTAATAGCCGCCGATTACGTCGCTCACCGCAAGGACTTTCAATCCCTGCTCGCTGAGCAGCTTCGCAGATACGGATCCGACGTTTCCGAAACCCTGGACGGCGCATGTAGCTTGCTTCGCATTCAGGCCCTTCTTCGCCATAGCTGCAAACGTAGCGACCATTACGCCGCGGCCGGTGGCTTCCCGCCTGCCGAGAGAACCGCCGATGATGAGCGGCTTGCCGGTCACCACGGCATTCTCCGTCCTTCGCGTATGCATGCTGTACGTGTCCATTATCCACGCCATGATCTGCTCATTGGTGTTCATGTCGGGGGCCGGGATGTCCTTATCGGGGCCGAATACATCGAGCATGTTGGCCGTGAACCTGCGGGTTATCTTTTCAAGTTCGACCTGGGTAAGCCTTCCGGGATCGCACTTCACTCCGCCTTTCGCGCCGCCGAAAGGGATATTGGCGATGGCACATTTCCAGGTCATCCACGCGGCGAGGGCTTTGATCTCGTCTATCGTGATGTCCGGTGCATACCTGATGCCGCCTTTTGATGGTCCGAGGGCATCGTTGTGAATCACGCGGTACCCTTCGAACACTTCGATTTCACCGTTGTCCATTTGAATAGGTATTGAAACAGTCACCTGTTTCACCGGCGTCTTGAGGTATTCATAGACGCCTCTCTCAAGTTCAAGTAGTTCTGCTGCCACATCAAACCGTTCCATCATCGATTCGAAGGGGTTCTCCCTGTCCAGAATCGGGGCCGGTTCTTTGTACGTGACCGTGTCCATAATTCTCCTGTGTTTTAGTAGAGATTCTTGCCGGCCGCCAGCGCTTCAAGCCTGGCAATACGCTCCTCCGTCGGAGGATGCGTGCTGAATAGTTTGGCAAATCTTTGGGCATTCAATGGATTCACGATGAAGAGATGCGCGGTAGAGGGCTGCGCCTGCATCGGTATCTGCTGTGCTCCCGCCTGGAGTTTGCTCAGCGCACTGGCCAGCGAAAGGGGCTTCATGGAGAGCTTCGCTCCTCCCTCGTCGGCCTTGTACTCGCGCGATCGTGAAACTGCCATCTGTATCATCATTGCCGCCACGGGCGCCACTATAATCACAAGCAGTTCTCCTATAAGAGAGGAACTGTCATCGTCCGTCCCTCTGCCGCCAAAAAAGAACATTGACCAGCTGAGCATCTGAGCGAGGTAAGCTATGGCACCGGCAAAGGTGGCGATAATCGTCGAAGTCAGAATATCCCTGTGCAATACATGCGACAGTTCGTGACCGATCACCGCTTCGAGTTCTTCATCATTCAGGACTTTCATTATCCCCTCCGTCACCGCGACCGCAGCATGCTGCGGATTCCTTCCCGTCGCGAATGCATTGGGTGTTTCAGTGGGAACAACGTAAAGCTTCGGCATCGGAATATTTGCACGTGTGGCAAGACGGTGAACCATAGAATAGAGCCTCGGCGCTTCGGCTTCATTCACCTGTCTCGCTCGGTAGCTTGCCAGGACCATTTTATCGGAAAACCAATACGCAAAGAAATTCATCGCTAGGCTGAAAAGAAACGCGTACGTCAGACCGGTCTTACCGCCGATCAATTCGCCTATCAACAGGAACAACACCATCATCAAAGTCATCAGGAAGACCGTTTTCATAGTGTTCTTCATATAATACACATCCTCCTTTAGTGGAATAATTTATCAAGGCGATTGAGGACTTGCAAGGCAGGATCATTCCCCTAAACGACGGTGATTAAGACGATTGCGGGCGTCAGTTAAACCTTGAAAGGGAGCCTGAGGCGTCTACCGGAAGCCGAGATCCCTGAGATGGGATGCAAGGAGGGCGGGGTCTTCATCCAGGAAATGTCTGGCAAAGAGTCTAGCCCTGTCCACTTCGGCAAGGTCTACGTCACCAAGCATCAATTCCTCGTCAAATAACTTTCCTCTGGCTATGCTTTCACCGTGAGGCGAGATAATCTCCGAGCCGCCCCAGAAATTAACGCCGTCTTCAAAACCTACCCTGTTGACGAAAGCGAGATAGACACTCAGCAACCGGGCAAAACTCTTGTGCTGCTCGCTGTTTGCTTCAAATCCGGGGTGGGATTCGGCGCCCCCTGAAAGACGAGTCGGACTCGCCGCCGCTCCCAGAATCAACCTGGCCCCCTGAACGGCAAGCAGGTACGGCAACGAGACGTGCCAAAGATCTTCGCACACCAGAAGGCCGATCCTCCCGAACTTGGTATCGAAAGCCTGAACCTTCTTTCCCGGCAGAAAGTACCTCTGTTCCTCGAAGATGCCGTAAGTCGGCAAGTACATCTTGAAATGGACATGTTTGAGACTTGCGTCCTCAAAATACATGAGGGCGTTGCGGATACCGCCGGCATCGTCCCTGATTATTGATCCCACCGCTATCGAGACCTTCCTGCTCAACGACCTTATCGGCTCAAAGAACTTATCGTCGCGCGACATCGCGAGCTCGGCATTCAGGTCGCGAACCGAGTAACCTGTCATACTCAATTCCGGAAAGACGACGATGCCTGCCCCCGACTTCAGTGCGCGTTCCGCAGCTTCAAGGTGATGCTCAAGATTCCATTTAAGGTCACCGAGCCGGGGCCTGATCTGAGCAAGTGCAATCTTAAATTTACCCAAGTTCATTCCTCGATGATATCGTTTGGCAGCTCGTCCGGGTTAGCACCGCTCGGCGGGAGCTTGCTCTCGAGCACCTCACCGATTTCCGCAAGAGATACGGTGAGTCCCTGGAAAAAATTCTTCTTTGAGAAATGATCGGAGAGCTTGCCGGCCAGACTTGTCCAGAATTCCTCGGGCAGGACTTTGATAATACCGTGGTCCGCCATCAGCTCAAATTTCCTTTCCCCGACGAGAATGAACACCAGGATACCGGTTCCCTGTTTGGTCTTGGTCATCCCGAGTGCCATAAACTCCCGTTCAGCGACCTGCCGCGGGGACAACTTTCTCTCGCTCCAGTGTCTCCTGTGTCTGACCACGACGCGTATTTCCGCCGAAGTCTTCTTCTCGATTTCGCCTATTTGCTCGCTGAGTCGTTTCAGCTCTTCCTTGTTCAGTATCTTTTCGATCATCACTAGTTGAAATTCCTTCTGCATGCAGGGACTATTTTCTTGAGCCTGTCCACCAGTTCCGCGAATGTCTCAGGACGGAGGGATTGCTTCCCGTCGGACAACGCCTTCTCCGGATGAGGATGGACCTCGATAAGGAGTCCGTCCGCGCCCGCCGCAACGGCTGCGAGCGCCATCGGGGTTACCAGCTCCCAGCTGCCGGTACCGTGACTCGGGTCGACGATTATCGGGAGGTGCGAAAGCTGTTTTACCATGGGGACGGCATTGAGGTCGAGCGTGTTGCGAGTGTATGTCTCGAACGTTCTTATACCACGTTCGCAAAGGGCGATGTTGTAGTTCCCCTGCGAAGCTATATACTCGGCGGCCATCAGCCACTCTTCGATCGTGGCGGCAAGCCCGCGCTTGAGCAGGACCGGTTTGTTTGTCCTCCCGACCGCCTCGAGGAGTGAGAAATTGTGCATATTCCTGGCCCCGATCTGAAGCATATCCGCGTACTCGCTTACAAGCTCGACAGTCTCGGTATCCTTCAACTCGGTCACTACACTCATGTCAAATTTGTCCGCCGCTTCACGCAGGTACTTTAGTCCTTCTTCCTTTAAGCCCTGAAAGGAGTACGGAGATGTCCTCGGTTTGTAAGCTCCGCCCCGCAGCACCTGTGCACCCTGTGACTTCACGAACTCCGCAACTTCCATTATTTGTGATCTGCTCTCTACCGAGCAAGGGCCCGCCATCAGCACCAGGTCCTTCCCGCCTATCGTGGCGTTGGAAAGATTCAGAATGGTATCCTCTGGCTTGACGTCGCGGCTGACAAGCTTGTACGGCTTGCTGACAGGAATACACTCGACAACACCGGTGAGATTCGAGAAAAGGCTCGGGTCGACAGCCCCCTTGTTCCCCGTTATTCCGATCGCGATCCTTAACGAACCGGGAATCTCGTGAGGCGTCCAACCCATTGATCTGATTTTGTCCTCGACGACTTCGATCTGTTCGTCCGACGCGGTTTTGTCCATGATGATCAGCATAGCAACCCTGGAAAGATTTTACCAGCCTCCACTTGCACCGCCGCCGCCGAAGCCACCGCCGCCTCCGCTGAAACCACCGAAGCCTCCACCACCACCGAATCCTCCCCCGCCCAATCCGCCGCCTCCGCGAAATCCGCCGAACCCTCCGAGAAACGGAGGTAGAAACAGCCAGCCGGCCCTTGCACCGCGCGACGTGGCTGAGTATCTGCGGTTGCCGAACAGGAGCGGGAAAATGAAGACGATGAGGAAGATGATCAGCGGGAGAAAATTCTTGTTGTCGCGATGCTTCTTGATGTCGGCATGGAACGTACCGCCGATGAGCGCCGCAAGCGCGGTAATCCCTTTATCAATCCCTCCGTAGTAGTCGCCGTTCCTGAACTGGGGGATTACAATTTCATTCAGTATGTAGCTGGAGTACGCATCTGTAACGGCGCCTTCAAGCCCGTAACCGACCTCGATTCTGGTCTTGTGGTCGCCCACGTCGACGGTGAACAACAGGCCGTTGTCCTTCCCTTTCTGGCCGATCTTGTTCTTCTCAGCGACATCGATCGAGTAAGTTTCGATATCACCGTCCGGGACGGAGTTTACTATCAGTACGACGATCTGGTTAGATGTCGTGTCCTGGTAGGTCCTGAGGCATGAGTTAAGGGCACCGAGTTGATCCGGTGTCAAAACGCCCGCCTGGTCGGTCACAAACTGCGTGAGGTTCGGGATGCCGGCTGAGGTGCTGCCACCCGACTGCGCAAACGATACCGCACTCAGACAGAGGAGCGCAACAAGTGCCAGCGACGCAAAACTGAGGGACTTCCTGCGGAGCATCTAGAACTGCACCTTCGGAGCGACATTTGCGCCCTCGACCGCTTCAAAGTATGGCCTTTCGTGGAAGCCGGTCATCGATGCTATTATGGCCGCAGGCATGGTGCGAACAAGCGTATTGAACCCTTGAACCGCTTCATTGAATCGCCTTCTCTCCACGGCGATTCTGTTCTCAGTCCCCTCGAGTTGAGCCTGCAGAGAAAGGAAGTTCTGGTTCGCCTTCAGGTTGGGATAATTCTCAGACACGGCAAGGAGTCGCGACAGCGCGGAGCTCAACGCGTCCTGCGCCTGCTGGAATCGCTTAAACGCCTGGGGGTCTTCGAGCACTTGTGGAGTAACGGTCAGTTTGCCGACACTGGAGCGCGCTTCGGCGACCTTCTCAAATACATCCGCCTCATGTTTCGCATAACCTTTTACGGTCTCGACAAGATTCGGGATGAGGTCGAACCGGCGCTGGTATTGGTTCTCTACCTGCCCCCACGACTGCTTGACATTTTCATCGTACGAGACAAGCTTGTTATATACTCCGAACCCCCACCCTGCGATGGCAAGACAGAGAAGGATGAAAACGCCCAATATTGAAAGGGCAATAATCGCTCCACGCGACATAGATGACTCCTTTGTTTACTATAATTTAGATAAGGGTCGCTTGAAACTCAAGATTATAAGCTGACGGCGGTCTCCGGTCAGCTCTCAGCATCTTCGTTCCAGGGTGTAGAGTATCGTATCTCGAATTCCTCCCTCTTCTAACGATGACCTCACCCTTACCTGCAATCACAGCACCTTGTTTCATCTGCTGCCGACTCTTAATTTGGTGAAAAAGAGATAGCGTAATGCCAGAGAAACTGATATTTGAATTATCGCGCAACGGCCGCAAAGGTTATACTCTCCCATCCAACGATGTTCCTGCCTCTTCGGAGAGCAACTCTATACCGGTGAAGTTGATACGGCGGGTCCCCGCTGAGCTACCTGAAGTCAGCGAGAATGAAGTGGTACGCCATTTCGTCAGACTGTCGACGATGAATTATCACATCGACAAGGGCTTCTATCCTCTCGGCTCCTGCACAATGAAATACAACCCGAAGGTAAACGAGAAGACATCAGCGATGCCGGGAAGCGCAGACATACACCCTCTCGAGCCGCAGGAGGCCATCCAGGGCGCTCTCGAGCTCATGTACAACCTTGCCGATATGCTTCGCGAAATAGCCGGCATGACCGCAGTCTCTCTGCAGCCGGCCGCGGGCGCGCAGGGAGAGCTTACAGGCATAATGCTTATCAGGAAGTACCACGAGTCCAAAGGTAAGGTACGCAGCAAGATACTGGTTCCCGATTCCGCTCACGGAACGAACCCGGCCAGCGTGGCAATAAGCGGATACAGAGCCGTCAGCATAAAGTCCAACGAGAACGGTACCGTCGACCTCGAGGATCTCAAGCAGCATCTTGATGACGAAGTCGCGGGAATGATGCTGACAAATCCCAACACTCTCGGCATTTTCGAAACCGACATCGTAAAGATATGCAAGATGGTTCACGACGTCGGCGGGCTGATGTACATGGACGGCGCGAACCTCAATGCGATCGTGGGGCTTGTGAGACCCGGCGACATGGGCTTCGACGTCGTACATATCAACCTTCATAAGACTTTTTCTACACCCCATGGAGGCGGCGGACCCGGTTCAGGACCGGTCGCGGTTAACGACAAACTGAAGGATTTTCTCCCTGTTCCGGTTGTCGAAAAGAAGGGCGATAAGTTTGTCCTCGATTTCACCAAGCCGAACAGCATAGGAAAGATCCACTCCTTCTTCGGCAACTTCGGGATGCTTGTCCGCGCTTACACGTACATCCTTTCCCACGGTCCCGATGGACTCAGAGGAAACAGTACCAATGCCGTCATCAATGCAAACTACCTGCTGAGCAGGTTGCGCGGCGCGTTCATTTTACCATATAAAGCAAGACCGATGCATGAGTTTGTGTTGTCTGCAGACAAACAGAAGGAGCGCGGCGTCAAGACGCTGGACATAGCCAAGCGGATCCTCGATTACGGCTATCATGCCCCGACTGTGTACTTTCCGTTGATCGTTCACGAGGCATTGATGATTGAGCCGACCGAGACCGAGACCAGGGAGACTCTCGATGCCTTCGCAGATGCCCTGCTCAAAATCGACGAAGAGACTAAATCGATGCCGGATGTCGTCAGGTCCGCCCCGAGTACTTCTCCCGTCAGAAGGCTCGACGACGCGCACGCTGCCCGCAACGTAAATGTTTGTTTCAAGGAATGAGCCCCTCGCTGACCGTCGAAGAAGACTCTCAAATTCAGGAGATATTGAGGAACGCTCGGGTCATCGCCCTCGTCGGCGCATCGACCAATCCTTCTCGCGACAGTTATATCATCAGACAGTTTCTCATCAAACACGGATATGAAGTCATACCCGTGAACCCCAAATACACCGAAGTCTTCGGCGCAAAGTGTTACCCAACGGTTGCCGATATAGGCAAACAAGTTGACGTTGTCGACGTCTTCAGACGGAGCGAGTTTCTCGAAGAGACCGCCCTCGATGCCGTTCAATCAAAGGCTAGCGTCCTGTGGATGCAGCTCGGAATCGAAAACGAAAACGCCGCCCGTATCGCCGCCGACGCTGGGCTGCGTGTCGTGATGAACCGGTGTATAATGGTGGAACACCGGCGGCTACTAAGGTGATGCTGAGGCAAAGTCACATTTCAGGAGTCAAAGTTGAAAACCACAACTCAAAAGTAAGAACCGCCCCAGACAGATTTGGGTTTTGACTTGTACTTTTGACCTTTGACTGTTGACTTTATTTCAGGTCTTCTGCGGCTTCCTCTCTGCTGCCGGGAAAAGAATGTTGTTGAGAATCAGCCTGTAGCCGGGCGAGTTCTTGTGGAGGGAGAGGTCGGTCGGGGGGTCGCCGACGAGATGCTCGTAAGCTTCCGGATCGTGCCCGCCTAGAAATGTCCACGTCCCCTTGCCGTAGTCGCCGTGGATGTATTTCACCTCATCAGTGCCCTGCTTCTCTCCCATGATTATGACATCGGGCTTTATCAGGCTCCTCCTGAAGGAAGTGGTCTGCCCCATGAAGTTATGGATGACGTTAACCTGGTCCTGGGTCAGCATCGTAGGTACGGGGTCGTACTTCGCCGAGAACTGGAAGAGAGTGAAATAATCTGTAGACGGATCGCGGAACGGCACCTGGTTGTTCGCCGGGTCGTTTATGTCCGAAAAGCCGTAGACGTACGGGTTCTCAATAATCTTGAAGTTCTGAAACGCCAGACATTGCGAATAGTCGAGCTTTTCCTGCGCATCGGGGTCAGGCGGGTCACCGTCGAACACTGCATCGCAGATGTCTACATCCTGGGAAGCCAGAGCGATATCGAGTGTCTCAGTTGCGGAACACATGGCGAACAAAAATCCTCCCCTGCCGACGAACTTCTTGATTGCAACCGCTACTGCCTTCTTCTCGTCGGATACCTTCTTGAACCCGAGCCTGTGCGCCTCTTTTTCATATGTAGCCACTTCCTGTATGTACCATGGAGCATTGGCAAATGCACCGTAAAATTTCCCGTACTGACCGGTGAAGTCTTCATGGTGGAGGTGAAGCCAATCGTACTGGGATAACTTGCCGTCGAGCACATCTTCGTCCCAGACCTGCGTATACGGTATCTGAGCATAATTCAGAGCGAGAGTCACGGCGTCGTCCCAGGGCTTGTAATTAGGCGGGATATACACCGCTATCTTCGGCGCCTTCTCGAGACGCACGACGTCCATGTTGTTGTCGACGTCCTGAACGGTAGCGTAGATCCGGGAGGCCTGTATCCCGGAGATCTCGTCAAACGCGACTCCGCGTATCCTGCACTCGTTTGCGATTACGTCGTTATAGTTCATCATGAATGAACCGCCTCTGTAGTTCAGGAGCCAGTCTACCTCTATTCCATGCTGAAGCGCGTAGTAGGCTACGCCGTATGCCTTAAGATCGTTCGTCTGCTTCAAGTCCATGTATATGAACAGCTTGTTCTGTGCAAGGCTCACCGTGGTAAGCATCATGAGGATAACGAAAACAAGTCTTTTCATCCTACTTTTCCTGCTCTTTCACATCGATCATGAATTGTTCCCGAGCAAGTTCCTCAGAATGTCTCGAACCCTGTCCTGATAAATCGAATTAGGAAATCTCGCCAGGAAGCTCTCATATTCCTTTATTGCCCTGGTCGTGTCGTGCAATGTCCACCGGTAAATACTCGCGATCCTTAGTTGGGCTCTGTCTGCAAATATCCCCGTGCTGTCTGCGACGAGCTGCGAGTAATACTTCAGGGCGTCACCGACCTTTCCCATCGTGCAGTAGGCGGCCGCCAGATCGAAGCGCGCGTTGTCCGCAAGCGGAAGCTGTTGATGCACATTTGTTATTTCCAGAAGTTGGGCTGCGGCTTCGGGGATCCGCCCTTGCACCTCCATCGCCGCCGCCGCCGCGTAGTCTTTCAATGCCCCCGGGATCGCTTTGTTGCTCGATATGACATTCAGCAATTGGATCGCCTCATTGGCCGCGTCGGACATAGGGTCGGAAGTGATCTGCTCCAGGTACACTGCGGCACTGTCGAAATTCCCCATGTAGTAAAGAGACCGGGCCGCCTCGAACCTGATCCTGTCGAGATAGCTGTCGGCGACGGCAGCCTTTCGACCCAGCGTATCAGTGGGAAGCTGCCCGAGCGCTTCCGTGAGCGCGTCGTTGAATCTCCCTCCCATGATATACAGCCTGATCCTCGCGAGAGTCGCATCATGCACAAACTCCGGTGAGAATTCGGCGTGCTCCGAGAATAGCCTCTCCGCTCCCTTGAGGTCATGAAAATAGTTCATCTCGATATCGATCGAATTCAAAATTGCGGGATTGAGGTACCGAGTCTCCGGGTAGCCGTTGATTACTTTGCCATATGCGGCAAGTGACGAGCTCAAGATGTTCAACGTGTCGCTCGTGACACAGGGACGATCGTCCTCCTCATAGACCTTCTCCCCTAGCCGCCGCAGGGAATTCGCATAACCCATCAGCGATTGAGCGATCACCTCCCTCGCACTCGATAACCGGGATGCTTCCCTGTATGCGCCTGCAGCGGCATCGTAAGCCTCATCGTTGTAAGCCCTCTCCGCGAAAGACAGAAGCTCGATCCCCTTCGCGCCGGAGCGTTCGTCCAACCATTTGTACACCTTATACGCTGCCGGGTAATCCTTCTGTTCCATGTACAGAAAAGCCAATAGATGCCTGTAATAAATGTCGTCAGGGTTATCCTCAACCTGCTTCTTCATTTCCGAAGTGAATTGATCTACGGCTTCGCTGCTGGAGCTGTATGCACCGAGCTGCGATTGTATGTAAGCCATGGCCGAGCTCTTGTTGTCGGACTGGAGGAGTTTCAACAGCTCACGCATCGACTCGCTGTAATTCAGATTGTAGAAATAGAGTCTGGCAATTTGTATGATGAAACCCGACTTTGAGTTGGTTGCATCCTCACCTTTCCTGTAGACCTCGATAGCCTTATCGAAGAGGCGGTTCTTTGCCATGATATCGGCGACCGCCATGTAGGTACCGACGTTCTTCGGATCTGCCTCTATCGCCCTGTTCCAGGCCATCGAAGCAGAGTCGGCATTCCCTTCCTTGTAAAAAACATCGCCAAGCTCGCAGTAAAGCATAACGTCAGCCGGATCTGTCTCGATCCTCGCGCGAATCAGACCCTCGGCCAATGTGTATTCTTTCAAGTTTATATAGCAACGACGAAGACCGTCGAAGTAGACGAAGTTGACGGGATTCGAATCATGGAGCTGTTTGTAGAAATCCTGGGCTTTCCCGAATTCGCCTGCCTGTTCGAGTACCTGGGCGATCCTCAGTTTGTTCATCTCGTCCACAGACTGGGATCGAGCGGCGACCGACCAAGCTGCGACGATGATCGCGATGAATATAACTTTCTTCTGCACGTTTGAATTTAGTTTCACGTTCACAGAGTAACAATGAGGGGCAAAATTATACCCTGGTAGAGGTATAGAACGGATTGGAAATCACTGAGCCGGTCGGCGGCAGGCGGCAAACCGCCGCAGAGCTCCTAGGCGGACTTCAGTTTCTTGATCGCGCCCGGTATGTCTCCCGAGCGGAAGACCGATGTACCGGCGACGAGGACGTCAGCGCCGGCTTTGACAAGCTTCGACGCATTTTCAGGCGTCACCCCTCCGTCGACTTCGACCAGCACTTCCCTCCCTTTGGGAATCAGCGCCTTCACCTCCGACAGTCTGCGGTAGGAGCTTTCGATGAACTTCTGCCCGCCGAACCCCGCATTGACCGACATAACGAGAACCAAATCGACGTCGTTTATGATTTCCTTCAGCATTTCGGTGGGCGTCGATGGGTTGATGGCCACACCCGCTTTCAGACCCAGATCTTTGATGGCATGGATCGTCCTGTTGAGATGTACAACGGCTTCATAGTGGACAATCAAGGAATCCGCTCCTGCTTTAGCGAAATCCTCCAGGAAGAAGTCCGGGTTTTCTATCATCAGATGGACATCAAGGAAACGTTCGGTTATCCTGTTGACGGCGGAGACGAGCAACGGGCCGAAAGTAATATTCGGAACGAAGTGCCCGTCCATCACGTCAACGTGGATCCAGTCGGCGCCGCTCTTGTCGGCAAGCGCGACCTGTTCCTGCAGCTCGGCGAAATCCGCGGCAAGAATCGAAGGAGCGGCCAGAGGCATCAGTTCTCCGGGCCCTGCGTCTGCTGGCCGATGGAAGACACGTAAAGATTGACGGCTGTCCCCTTCGGGACGATGTCCTTCGCGCGCGGATATTGTTCAAGAACGGTATTCGGAACGAGTTTCTTACTCGGCTGAAAGCTTATGTTTCCAAGGACGAGGTTGGAATTGAGGATGAGCCTCTGAGCTTCCGAGAGCGGACGACCGACGAGATTCGGGACGGAGACCTCTCCGGCCTCGACGGGCCCTGAAGATACGACGATCGAAATGGAAGAACCTGTCGTCGACATTCCGCCGGGCTGGATCGATTGGGACATCACGACGTTCTGCGGGAACTCGCTGGATGAATCGGACGTGACGGTACCCAGACGAAATCCGACGCGCTCGAGCATGAACTGCGCCTCGCGCTGCGAATGTCCGATCAGATTCGGGACCTGGACCTTCTCCGAGCCGCCGCTCAGTATCATGTAAATTCTTCTGCCGTGTTTGACTATTGAACCGGCCTCCGGGTTCTGGGCAAGGACAGTGTTGGTCGCAAGCTTGCTCGACTTCGTCCCTCCGAGCTCGAACTGCAGTCCGGCAGTATCGAGTACATCTTTTGCAGCGGAGGACTGCATCCCGACAACGTCAGGGACAGTCACTGTTCCACCGTCGTGCACGTACCACGGCATCACAACCCAGTTCACAAGTGAGAACAAGCCTATCAGGATTGCACACCATGCATAGAATTTCTTTGCTAAATGCGACCAGAATATTCTGGATAAAAGGCTACGGTTACTGCTCATCTCCTGATTAGAATCTATCCTTCGGGGGAATTAATATCAAGATTTCGTACATATCCAGGCTTGAAATGTCCGTGCTACCGGCCATCCGATGCCGCCTCGATGACGATACTGGCCAGAGCGATGGAGAGCAGCTTTGCCTCCATCCTGTCGGCACGTGACGGGATCAGTATCGGCACCTTTGCGCCGACGATCACATGAGCGAGCCTGAGGTTCGCGAAGTACGTCGTGCTCTTGGCGAGGCTGTTCGCGGATTCGATATTTGCAGCCACAAGTATTTCCGCCCTCCCGGCGACGGGAGACTTGATTCCCTTCTCCTCGGCAGCCTCCATCGAGAGCGCGTTGTCCAGGGCAAGAGGCCCGTCCACGACGCATCCTCTTATTTGCCCTCTTTCGTTCATCTTGGACAGTGCAGCGGCGTCTATTGTGGACTGCAGGTTAGGCATGACAAATTCTGTGGCTGAAAGGATAGCAACACGTGGATTGGGATTTCCGAGCGCATGAGCGACTTCCGCAGCGTTGTTTATCAGCTCCACCTTGTTCTTCAGGTCCGGCGCGAGCGTCATGCCGCCGTCAGTTATCATGATGAATTGGTTCTCCTGCCGGGTTGGATACTCGAGGACGAAGATATCCGTAAGAAGGCGTCCGGTCTTCAGACCACTCTGATCGGCAAGCACGCCCTTCATCATAGTAGAAGTATCGATGCCGCCTTTCAATAAAATGTCTGCCTCCCCATCCCTCACCGATTCGATTGCCTTTCTGAGGGCATAGCTGACATCGTCGACGCCGACAACTCTGATCCTCGACAGCGAATCTTCAGGAAAAGTCCTGAGCCGCTCGTCCACAATGGTCTGGTCGCCGAAGAGCACGAATTTGGTCTTCATCACCGAACATGCCTCGGCGATCGCCGAAAATGTCTCGGAGTTGTTCGGATAAACGACTGCAACCGTCTTGGGTGGCAGGCCTACGGCAGTTTCAAGAAGGTTGTCGAAATTCAATACAGGAACTCTTCCCATTCAGTACTCCAGCGCTTCTTCCTCTCCGCGAAGGACCCGCAGAGCTCCGAGTGCAAGGCTTTTCATCTCATCCTCACCCGGGAAGACATAGACAGGCGCCATGAACTTGACTCGCTCATCAATCCAGCCGACAAGAATCTTCGAGGAGGCTAACCCGCCTGTCAGCACAATTCCATCGATTTCCCCTTTCAACACGGTAGCCATTGCTCCGATCTCCTTAGCGATCTGATACGCCATGGCATGATATACTTCCCGCGCGTCCGAATCCCCCTTGTTAATGAGATCCTCGATATCACGCGCCGAATTCGTGCCGAGGTACGCGGAAAGGCCGCCCTTCCCCATTACCATCTTTCTCACTTCCTCCTCGGAAAAATCCCCGGAGAAACAGACTCCGATAAATTGCTGAAGGGGCAATCCGCCGGTTCTTTCCGGAGAGAAAGGTCCATCGCTGGACGCGTCGTTTGCATCCACTATTTTGCCGTGCTTCACGGGCACAATTGAAATTCCTCCGCCAAGATGAGCAACCACGAAATTTGACTCCTGAACACTCTTCCCGATCTTCGCGGCGGCGAAACGGGTAACGGCATGAATGTTCAACGCGTGCGAAAGGCTCCTGCGAGTGACCATCGGATGCCCGGAGTACCTGGCAGGTGTTTCAAATTCATCCACAGACACCGGGTCGACGGTGAAGGCCGGACAGTCGTACTCGTCCGCAATCATTTTTGCGATGGCGCAAGCCAGGTTGGAGACATGTTCACCCTGCAGATTTGAGCGAGCGTCTGCAATCATTCGGTCGTTCACCCTGTAAGTGCCGCCCACCACCGGCCTCAACAATCCGCCGATAGCGACAACCGCCGAAGGGGGCTGCTCGAGTTCGCTGAGCCAGTTGGACGCTATACTTGCACGGAGCTCAAATTGCTCCCAGATGCTGTGGAATTTCTCCAGCTCCTCCTGCTTGTGCCGTATGGCGGCGGACGAAACCACGTCTGTATTTGAGAAGAAAGCCAACTTCGTCGACGTCGAACCTGTGTTGACGACAAAGACGAAATGATTCTTGTCGGACTCCCGCATTGTCAACCGTTCCTGTGCCTCAATAACATGTTGTCTCTCAAACCGCGATCGGATTTATATCACGCTTGCTAAACAGGCGATATCGCTTGAGATGAAATCTATATCAGAATGAGGTCGTAACATTAATACGGTGGAGACCGCCGATCTTAGGTCCCCAGGAAGAATAAGAGTAATCGAAACCGTACCCGAAGAATTTCAGACCCATCCCGAAGGAGAGACCTTCGATTCCCGAACTCAGACCGATCTTCATCTGCTGATGACCGAGGTTGTTGTAGCCGATCCGCACGTGGAAATTGTCCGAAAGCAGGAACTCGCCTCCAATGACGAAAGACCGGAGTTTGTCCGTAAAGCTGAGCTCCGGATCTCCCAGCCTTTGAAATGCCAGATTCATGATAAGCGGGAGGTGCTCCAGCTGTTTCGAGATTCCCAGTCTTACGTCGAAGGGGAGAGGTTCCCTTACGCCGTCGTAGTAGCTCAGCTGCCGGCCAGCGTTCACAACCGAGAATCCGATTCCCATGAGGTTGTCCGGGAAATCGTAATACAATCCGAAGTCAAGCGCGAGCGCCGAAGAGCTGTAGATATCTATGGACGAGAATATCCCTTTGACGTTGACACCGTAGCTGAAATCCTTCGCGAGATAGTTCGAGTAATTCAGTGCCAGAAATGCGTCGCCTGCACTGAAGGTACCGTACTGGTTACCCGCCCCATCAGTCTTCTCGAATGAGCCATAGTTAAGGTAACCGATGCCCACTCCGAAGTAGCCTTCTTTCTTCAGATGGAACGTCGAGAAGACATATCCCCCGTTGAAGTCGAGGATGTGCTTGAGATATCCAAAGGTCACGGCCCGGTCCTGCGATGATACCGTGAGGGCGGGGTTATAGTAAAAAGCGCTCGGGTCGTCGGTCCGTGCCAGGGCACTGCCGGCAAGCGATGCCTCTCTCGCGCTTGCATCGAGATCGAGAAACTGATACACACTCTGGCCCGTTGCGGTGCCCGCCACAAGCAGAATGACCGCGAAACATATCGATTTCATTTTTTGAATGTACCGGCGACAATCTACTTTTTCAAGACCACCCTTATTGCTTATATTCTCTAGCAATTTCATGAAAGAAATCACTCTGGACAAAGCCGGGATCAACAGGATACTTGTAATCAAACCTCGCGCAATCGGCGATGTCATCCTTTCGACTGCGGTTCTTCCGAATCTGAGGAAGGCGTTCCCCGATGCCCGCATCGATTTCCTGGTAGAGTCATTCGCTTCCCCGGTTCTTGAAGGCAATCCCTATATAAACAACATCATCTCGTATGAAGCGAAAGCAGACTCCCCGTTCTCCATAATCGCCGGGACCAGGAGAGGCCGTTATGACCTGGTCTTCGACCTATTTGCCAATCCGCGAACGGCGATAATAACACTGTTCAGCGGGGCGAAATACAGGGTCGGATTCCCGTTTAAGTGGAGACGTGTCGCCTACAACATTCTGGTTCCTCCGAGGAGTGGCAGCGTGCACAACGTACAGTTCAACCTTGACGCCCTGCGGCGCGTCGGCATATCTGTCGACAGCGCCACTCCGTCGTTTTTCCTGGACGGAGAATCGGAGACTTTCGCGGAGGGGTTCATGTCTTCTGCCGGTTTGCGCCCCGGCAACTTCATCGCATTCAATGTCGGAGGAGGATGGCAGATAAAGAGGTGGCCCGCTGAGAAGTTCATCAGCCTGTCACGGATGATCACCTCCCAGCTCCGACAGCAGGTCGTCGTTCTCTACGGCCCGTCGGAAAGAAAAGAGGCGGAGCAGATATGTCTTTCCTCGGGCGCGATACTCGCCCCCGATACATCGCTCAAGCAGATGGGGGCCGTCCTCAAAGCTTCGCGTCTCCTTGTGAGCAACGACTCGGGGCCGATGCATATAGCCGCCGCGCTCGGAGTCCCGATCCTCGCCATCTTCGGACCGACGAGCCCGCATCTCCAGGGCCCATTCGGAAACGTGTCTGTAATCGTCCGGAACGAGAAGCTCGATTGCCTCGAATGCAACTTGACAAAATGCCCGATCGGGAATCTCTGCATGAACGAACTTGAACCCGAGGCCGTCTTCCAAAGTCTGCTTGATCTGGTCTCGATGCTGGACAAGGCAGAACCTGCGGTGACACCGATTGCGGACAAAGGAGCCGCCAAAACAAATGAAAGTCTTTGACCTGGAAATTCCCGAATGCAAGAGATTCGGCGGATACAAGCCGTGTCTCCCTTACAAGACCTGTTATGAGGGCTGCGCGCGTCCGGATAAACCGTTCGGTACGAAGATCCTCATCATCAACCTGGACGCCATGGGTGATGTCCTGATGACCACCGCGCAATTGCCGGGGTTGAAGAGGAGGTATCCCGAGAGCTACGTCGCATGGATAACTTTGAAACCCGCGACTCCCCTGCTCGCGAACAATCCCTATATCGACGATGTATTTTCATGGGACGCCGAAAGCTGGCTCGTGCTTGAACAAATGAAGTTCGACCTCGTCCTGAACGCCGACAAATCGAGAAGATCGGCCGCACTGACCATGAAGCTCGACGCGGAAGAGAAGCTCGGATTCGGACTCAACGCGAACGGACAGATCGTGCCTCTCAACAAAGAAGCTGTGTACAATTACAAGCTCGGCATCGACGATTATCTGAAGTTTAGGGTGAACAAACGCACGGGCCAGGACATTCTCGCCGAAACATTCCGGCTTCCCTACGAAAGGGATGAATACGTCCTCTGCCTGACCGAAGAGGAAACTGCCCTGACCCAGGCATACCGCCGATCAAAGGGCATCTCCGATGAGCATTTGGTCATCGGTTTCAATACCGGCTGTTCCAACCTCTACCCGAACAAGAAGATGACCATCGAACAGCACCTCAGACTGATCGAAATGTTCTCCGCGGAGAAGGACATCAGGATGCTGCTGCTCGGAGGGCGCGAAGACACGGAACGCAACCGGGAAATGTACAACAGAGCCATCGAACGAATACCGGATCTGACAACGAGATTGTTCGATACCCCTTCCGACGAAGGACTAAGGAAAGGCATTGTCTATGAGAATGCAGCAGACGTCATCATTACAGGCGACAGCTACGGGATGCACCTGGCGATCGGCTTGAAGAAGAAGGTAATTGTGTGGTTCGGGGTAAGTTGTCCGGAAGAAATCGACCTTTACGGCAGAGGAGAGAAGTTCATACCTGAAGGACTATTCTGTTCCCCTTGCTGGAAGAGATCTTGTCCACATAACCTCGAATGCATTTCGATGCTAGATCTGGACCGGATGCATGAGAAGGTACTTGAACTAGCAGCCGCGCCAAAGTAGCAGGCTCACCGGAATGCGCCGCGGCCCGCCGAAAAGAGTCACATCCGAGACTCCCGCGTGGTTCAAACCTTCCGAAGTGTCAAGACGTTCTCGATATGGTAGGTCTGCGGAAACATATCGACCGGCTGAGAACTAACAAGGGCATATCCGTGCGAGACAATTTCCTTCACATCCCTTGCCTGAGTCATCGGGTTGCAGCTGACATAGACTATCTTTTGAGCGCCAAGAAGATGAAGGTTCGAGGCAATCTTTGGGTGCAAACCGCTTCTTGGAGGATCGAGAAGTATCAGGTCGGGCTCCGGTATTCCCAAGCCCCCGAAATTTCCGACGGGATCGCTTCCCTTGAAAAGGTCCAGCAGATCGGTCCGGAAAAACCTTACGTTCGACACCCCGTTAAGTCTCGAGTTCTCCTCGGCATCCTTCACTGCCGACTCTATCAATTCAAAACCGTAAACCTTCTCGGCAATGTCCGAAAGATATATCGAGATACTTCCTGTGCCGCTGTAAAGGTCGTAGATGACTTCCTGTTTTTGGCCCACACCCTCCAGCGCCGCGCCGTAGAGTTTCTCTGCCTGTAGCGTATTCGTCTGAAAAAAGGAGAGCGGTGAGATTCTGAATCGGTATTTGCCAAGCTTTTCCGTGATGTATCCGCTTCCGAAATGAACGCGTCCGACTTCCCCCGTGGCTATCTGTGCACGCGACCGATTGACTATCGTCGCGAAAGTGGATACGAACGGCAGGTCCCGGTGAAGCATTTCAGCAAGACGACCAATTCTTTCTTCCTCCTCCAGCACGACGAGGTTAACCATGTACTCCCCGCTGTCGAACGACTTCCGGATAGTGAGAAAACGAAGAAGACCTGCGTGCTGCATGGAATCGTAAATTGTCAGCTCGAATTCCCTGTTGATATTTGACTGAGGATCGATTGCCTCCCTGAACCAGTTGAGAATCGCATTAATGTTCTCGTCGGCAAGGTGGCAGTGCCGAATGTCGATGGTCTTGTCAAAACGACCCGGGGCATGGAATCCAAGAGCCACGGTGGCAGGATCACCTTCGTGAATCCAGTACGGGCGCCCGGAAAAGGTCACTTCTATCTTATTGCGGTACCGGTATACCTCCTCAGCACCGATTATCGGATCAACTTCGATCTTAAGACCTCCCGTCCTCTCGAGCGCATCGATGACATGCTGCCTTTTGAAGCGGAGCTGTTCGGCATAGTCGAGGTGCTGCCAACGGCAGCCTCCACAGTATCCGAAGTAATCACAGGGAGCCTCGACACGGTGCGCGGAAGGCGACAGAATTTCCACGATCTTTGCCTCGGCGTAGTCTTTCTTCTTCTTGTAGACCCTGGCCTTGACTACGTCGCCTGGCACGCCGCCGGCCACAAAAACCACGAAGCCGTCTACTCTGGCTATCGACTTCCCTTCGAAGGCCACCGATTCAATTTTCAATTCTAAAACTTCGTCCCGCGAAATCATGCGACTATTATCCCAAAGATATCCATTACGTTTGTGTCGGTGGGGCCTGTTGTTATCAAGCCGCCGTATCTGCTGAAAAAGGAGTCAGAATCGAACCGGGTAATGTGATCATCGATCTCACCCGAGTTGCCTTCAGCCCGACCGACTGTGGAGAGTGAAGCGTGCGCCCCCGCAGCATCGCTGTTACCATCTTTGCCGTCCGTGCCGAACGAGAAGACGGTTGTGTGATTCAGTGAAACTCCTTTCGTGTCCAACCCGACAAGCTCCCTCAAGGCACAGAGGACCAGATGCTGGTTCCGCCCGCCCCTACCGCCGCCTGAAAGCCTCACCGTCGTCTCACCACCCATCAGGACAAATGCCGGCCGGGCAACGGGAGCACCATCGAGCTCGACAGACCTGGCAATCGAGACGAGCATCCTCGCAGCTTCGTCCGCATCCGACTCCCAGAATCTCGTCAGTACTGACGTATTGTAGCCGCTCTCGATGGCTGCTGTCTCCGCCGCGCGAAGAGCTATCTGGTTGGACGCGATTACTCTAACGATGCTTTCTTCCTGATTACCTTGCGCACGAGCCGCCGGCAGTTTCGCCAGTGCCTTCCACACAGATATCGGTACCCTCGGCAGCAACCCTCTCTGTTCAAGTAAGAGAAGAGCGTCGGCCGGTGTGGTCTCGTCACGCACGGTCGGTCCGCTGGCGATCGCGGAAAGTTCATCTCCGACAACGTCCGAAATCACGAGCGAAATCTTCTTACGGCCCAAGGCGAGTGCAGCAAGTTTTCCACCTCCGTACCTGGAGAGATGCCGTCTAACCAGGTTCACTTTGCCGATCGGCACCCCCTCATCGAACATGAGCCCCAGCAGGCGATTCGCTTCCTCAAGGGTAACCCCTTCGATGGGAACGAATGCCGAGGCGCTGCCGCCTCCTGAGATCAGGAAGAGAACGAGCTCATTCTTACCGGCTCCGGAGACGAGTCGTCCGACGGCCTCTCCGGCTTTCAAGCTATTGTTATCCGGAAGCGGGTGTCCGGTCCTGAAGAATTCAAACCCTTCGAGCCCGAGATGTTTTGGGACCGGGGTAGCCACAACTCCGCTTACCCGATCTCCAAGTTTCTTCCGCACCTCGAAAGCCATGGCCTCCGCCGATTTTCCCAGCGCTGCGCATCGTATTTTCGCGTAATTGCCCAAGTCGACAGGGATTCCAAATACGTCCAGGTCGGAGCCGGAGAGGCGAAATGATTCCTCGAACAGTGTCGCGGGTTTGACCGAGTTGATCGACCTCTCGACCACTCTCCGCAGGAGTAATTCCGCAAAGGCGCCTTGATGTTCCTTCATTTACTCGAGATCTTCAGCAAGCCAATCCGCTCATTGTAAGATTCGAGGTCGGCGACCGGATTACTTGAAGTCGAAAAAATGTATAGAGGATACAGCCTGTTGAATGTCTTCATCGCCGTTGCAAGAAGTCTGTCAGCGGACGTACGCGTCGCGCCGTCCACTTCCCTTCCGAATATGATGTAATCGATGTCCTTGAACTTGGCGCTGTCTCGTCCGGCGCTGAATTTCTTCGCGATCGGCTCTCTTCCACTGTTGAGTTCGTAGGCGGAAAACTCTCCCCCGATTTTGTAGGTCCTGCAGGCTCGCACGAACGCCTCGTTATGGTTGGCAATGTTCTCTTCAAAGAGCCTGCGACCCTCGCTCTTCTCGTTGTTGACGAAGGCGCCGATCTCCATCCCGTTTCTGTCGAGATACAGGAACAGTTCGGAATCCCACTTCGATTTGCCGAAACGTATGAGGAAGAAATCCTTGTACGGCTTCTTCGCGAAACGCATGTCGCGGTTGAGACGGACAAGCGTGCGGTTGAATTTCGGTTCAGTATCGAAGGTCGGGTCGATGAACTTTATGAACGGACCTATAGCAGTGACGAACGAGCGGGCGGGCTTCATGAGATACTCTTCGTACTCTTCTCTGTGTTTCCGGAACCAGATCACGGAATTGTGCCGGTAAAGCTGGCCGAAGAATTTGAAGGTCTCTTTTGAAAACCCTTTGAACTCAAGGTCTCCGTCGGTCTTCTGCGTCTTCAGGGGTTTCGCCTTCTTCATCGTCTCAATTTGTCGGCCACATAACCGGGCACCTGCGCAGAAGCAATACGCTCCTGTTGCATCGAATCCCTTTCTCTCACGGTGACGGTCTGGTCCTGAAGAGTCTGTGAATCGACAGTCACGCAGTAAGGTGTCCCGACCTCGTCCTGCCGGCGGTATCTCCTCCCCACCGCGCCGCTGTCGTCGTAAAATACTCTGAACTGCCCCCGGAGGTCGTCCTCTATCTTGTGGGCGATTTCCTGCATGCCGTCGCGGTTAACCAGCGGCAGGACGGCTACTTTTATTGGAGCCAGCCTCGGTTGGAACTTCATCACGGCCCGAGTCTCCGTCTTGCCGTCGGCAGTCGGTGCCTCTTCTTCAAAGTATGATCCTGTCAGGAATGCCATGAATGAACGACTTGCCCCGGAGGATGTCTCGATCACGTACGGCGTGTATTTCTCCTTCGTCTCTTCGTCGAAATATTTCATGGACTTGCCGGAATACTCCTCGTGTCGCGAGAGATCGAAGTTCGTTCTGTTGTGGACACCCTCAATTTCGCCCCAGCCGAACGGGAACAGGAATTCGATATCGTAGGCGTCCTTTGCATAGTGAGCGAGCTTCTCCTTGGGGTGCTGGTGCCACCTGAGCTGTTCGGGTTTCATCCCTAGATTCACGTACCACTTCATTCTCTCCCCGCGCCAGTATTCGAACCATTCGTCGTCGCTTCCTGGCTTGACGAAAAACTGCATCTCCATCTGTTCAAATTCCCTGGTGCGGAAAAGAAAATTCTTTGTATTGATCTCGTTCCGGAAAGCCTTCCCGATTTGCGCTATGCCGAAGGGCAGCTTCTGCCGCGAGGCCGCCATGACGTTCTGAAAGTTGACAAAGATTCCCTGGGCAGTCTCCGGACGAAGGTAGACCACGGCCGAAGAATCCTCGACCGGACCGACGAAGGCCTTAAACATAAGATTGAATCTTCTGGCCTCCGTGAATGTCCCCTTGTTGCCGCATGCCGGACAGGCGACCATCGACACCATCTTCGCGGACTGTTGATCCGAGTCCAGTAGCTTCGAGAACTCCTGTTCGATATATTCATCCTTCTGCTGCCCCGCAAATTTCTCGGGGTCGAGTTCGCGCAGCAGTTCCTTCTTCTTTTTCAGCGACAGCTCGTCGAGAAGAACATCGATCCTGTACCTTGCCTTGCATTGTCTGCAGTCCACCATCGGGTCCGTGAAGTTCTCGACATGACCGGACGCCTCCCAAACGCGGGGGTGCATCAGGATCGAGGCATCGACTCCCTCGATATTGTCCCTGAGGGTCATGGATTTCCACCACTCGTCCTTCACGTTTCTCAGGAGTTCTACTCCCAGCGGGCCGTAATCCCAGCAGCCGTTCAGGCCGCCGTAAATTTCGCTGGATTGGAATACGAAGCCTCTTCTCTTGGCGAGCGATACGATTTTATCTAGCGTTACATCTGCTTTGGAAGGGTGAGCCATTTTTTTCGCTTTTTTCAGTCAATATATGAAAACGGGCTCAATTGACAAAGGAACCCCCTGCCGTGATGGGCTTTCCCTCGGCATATGCGACGCCGGTTTTCCCGGGACTTCCCGGCAAAAATTTTTCAGCATCGTCTTGACTTTAAAAGGTAATATTTAGCATTTTTAATCGCAGTCGGGCGACGGCTGAGATCTCGGATGGTAAAAAGAGGGTGAGCGCCCACATTGCAATCATAAAGATGGAAAGGTGAAATGGAGCCAGAGGAAAAAACGGTAGCTCAGAACCGGCGTGCGCGGTTTGAGTTCCAAATCCTGGAGACAACCGAAGCAGGGATTGTCCTCAAGGGCAGCGAGGTGAAATCGGTTCGTCAGGGAAAGGTGGACATCTCCGACTGTTTCGCTTCCGTGAAAGACGGTGAAGTCTGGCTGCATAACATGCATGTTGCGGCGTATCAGAATGCGGGCCCCTTCAACCACAATCCACGGAGGACCCGTAAGCTCCTCCTTCACAAAAGGGAGATCAGGAAGCTGATCGGCAAGATCCGCCAGAAGGGTCTTTCCCTTGTGCCGATCAGGCTGTACTGGAAGCACGGGCTCGCCAAGGTGGAACTCGCCATCGCGAAAGGCAAACGGTCGTTCGACAAACGCGAGACGATAAAGCAGCGCGATCAGGAGCGTGAGTTCCGTCAGCGCGACGTGGACGCGTGACACGTCCTTTCAATGCACACCCATCACATTCTTGAGGAGAGAGATAGTTAGGGTTGTTTCCACCACTTAATGAGCAACTAGACCACATCAAGCGCGGCACCGCAGAAATTATCCCCGAAGAAGAGCTGGCCAGGAAAATCGAGAGGGCGATCAAGGAGAAGACCCCTCTTCGGGTCAAACTGGGTTGTGACCCCAGCAGGCCGGATCTGCACCTCGGTCATTCAGTAGTCCTCCGCAAATTGCGGCAGTTCCAGGACCTCGGCCACACGGCGATACTCATCGTGGGCGATTTTACAGGTATGATCGGCGACCCCTCGGGAAGGAACAAAGCTCGTCCTTCGATGACGCTCGAGGAGACCAGGCAGAACGGTGAAACGTACTTCTCGCAGGCATCGAGGATTCTCTCCAAAGACAATCTTCAGATAGTCTACAATTCAGACTGGCTGGGGAAAATGTCGTTCCAGGATGTAATCAAGCTTGCAAGCAAGTATACGGTCGCACGCATGCTGGAGAGGGACGACTTTGAGAAGCGCTTCCACGCCGAGGAGCCGATCAGCGTACATGAATTCTTATACCCTCTTGCCCAGGCGATGGACTCCGTTGCAATTAAAGCCGACATCGAACTGGGAGGTACAGACCAGAAGTTCAACCTGCTGGTCGGCCGTGATATTCAGCGGGAATTCGGAATGGAACCACAGATTATCTTGACAATGCCTCTTCTTGTCGGAACCGACGGAGTCGAGAAAATGTCGAAATCCCTCGGAAACTACATAGCCATAACCGATCCTCCCGCCGAAATGTACGGGAAGACATTGTCTATACCGGACGACCTCATCTACGACTATTTTGTGCTCACGACAGACATTCCCGAATCGGATATTGCGAGGATCAAGAGTGAGCTTGAGTCGAAGTCCATAAACCCCAGAGACTTGAAGAGAAGGCTCGCGAGAGAGATCGTGACACTTTATTATGGCGACGGGGCGGCAGCGGAGGCGGAAGATGATTTTGACCGGGTATTTATCCGCAAAGAAGTGCCCGATGAAGTCGAGGAGTTCCTTATAGCAGACGACGCCAGTCCGCTGACAGTCTTCCAGCTGCTGGTCAGTGTAGGTGCGGCAAAGTCAAATGGCGAAGCACGGCGTCTGGTTAACCAGGGGGGCGTATCCATAGACGGCTCAAAGGTGGCCGACCCCAACGCTCCCGTAAATAGCGACGCACCCTTCATTCTGAAAGTTGGAAAGCGTAAATTCTACAAGATCAGACGTTGAAAAAGGAGATGTGAAATTGTATGTCCCGACAAAGATATTCTTTACAAAAGGGGTAGGACGCCACCGCGACTACCTGCAGTCGTTCGAGCTTGCGCTGCGCGATGCGAAGATAGAAAAATGTAATCTGGTGACTGTCTCCAGTATCTACCCTGCAGGATGTAAGCGCATTCCGCTCGACGAGGGAACAAAGCTCCTTGAGCCGGGCCAGATAACTTTCTGCGTGATGGCGAGGAATTCCACCAATGAGCCGAACAGGCTCGTCGCAGCATCCATAGGTGTCGCCACTCCGAACGAATCGGCACAGTACGGATATCTGTCCGAGCATCATCCCTTTGGGGAAACTGACGAAAAGGCCGGTGAATATGCGGAGGACCTGGCCGCCACGATGCTTGCCACAACGCTAGGTATCGAGTTCGATCCGAACGCGGACTGGGATGAGCGCGAAAAGGTTTACAAGATGAGCGGTAAGATCGTCAGAACATTCAACATAACTCAATCGGCCGAAGGGGACAGGCGAGGTATCTGGACCACGGTCGTTGCCGCGGGCATCCTCCTTCCCTGATCTAATTCTTTGTGTGAGTCGACAGAAAGCAAGAGGTTGTCCCAAAACAAGGAAAATGTCATTCTGAAGGAGCGGAGCGACTGAAGAATCCACTTATTCGTTCTGAAAAATGGATGCTTCACTTCGTTCAGCATGACAGACAAGACTTTCTGGACAGCCTCCTTCATGTCAAACGTATGTTCGGTGAGTGCGTCTAGCCTGCGGCCGTTAGCGCTTCGGCTCCTGAAACGACCTCGAGCAATTCTTTGGTAATCGCCGCCTGGCGCGCCTTGTTGTACTGTAGCGAGAGCGTGGAGATCAGCTCTGTCGCGTTCTCGCTCGCACTGTCCATTGCGGCCATCCTTGCGCCTTCTCCCGCCGCATTGCTTTCAAGGAGCATCCTCCAAACCTGAAACTCCAGGTACCTTGGTATCAATAACTCCAGAATCGACGCAATGCTCGGCTCATAGATATACTCAAGCTCGAGATGTCTGGCGTGTTCTTCCTTCTCCGACGGCTCTCCGGCATTCAAATTCTCTTTCGGTATCGGGAGGAACCGGTCGACAACAAGCCTCTGCTGGATAACGCTTTTGAACTCATTGTATACAACATCTACTCTGTCGTACGTGCCGTCGAAATATCCTTTCACGACTTCGGCCGTTATGGCTTTTGCCGTGGTGTACTTCAGGTCATGGAACAACCCCGGATAACTGCCGGCTATCGCATAATTCCGCTTCGTGAAGAAATCCGTCGATTTCTTGCCGACGGTGAACAATTTCACCCGTCCAGCGGCTTCGAGTTTTGAATAGTTGGTCCTCACATGATCGATGGTGGCTTTCATAATGTTGGAATTGAACGCCCCGCAGAAGCCGCGGTCCGCTGCTACCACGATTATCGCCACGCCGTTGACCGGTCTTTCCTGGATGAGCGGATTCTCGTCCAGTTCCAAACCTCCGGCCAGATGTCTCATCAATTCACCGAGCTTCCTGGAGTAGGGTCTCGCTGCCAGCAACGCACCCTGTGCACGCCGAAGCTTCGCCGCCGCAACCATCTTCATGGCTTTGGTTATCTTCTCCGTGCTCTTAACGCCCGAAATGCGTCTCTTTATTTCGCGAAGCGTGGCCAAGGTCTACTCCTGCACTGATGCCTTGAAAGAGGCGATGAATTCCCGGTTGATTTCATGAAGCCTTTTGTCTGTCTCGATATCGATGTCCTTCTTCTGGGCGATCTTTTGCAGGATATCCTGATGCTTCAAGTCCATCATCTCCAGATATTCCTTCTCGAACCTCTGGACACTTTCCGCCGGCAGCTCGTCGAGGTATCCGTTTGTACCGGCAAATATGAGGACGACCTGCTTCTCCACGGGCATCGGCTGGTACTGGTTCTGTTTCAGAATCTCGACGAGCCTCTGCCCTCTTCTTATCTGTGCCTGTGTAACTTTGTCGAGGTCAGACCCGAATTTTATGAAAGCTTCAAGAGCGCGGAATTGAGCCAAATCCAGGCGAAGTCCGCCCGCCACTTTTCTCATCGCCCTTATCTGAGCGTTCCCGCCGACACGCGATACGGAAATGCCGACGTTGATAGCCGGCCTGACACCGGAATTGAACAAACCCGGTTCGAGATATATCTGGCCGTCCGTGATCGAGATGACGTTAGTCGGGATATATGCCGACACGTCGCTCGCCTGCGTTTCGATAATAGGAAGAGCCGTGAGACTGCCGCCTCCTTCTTCGTCGCTGAGTTTAGAGGCCCTCTCCAGAAGTCTGCTGTGGAGGTAGAATACGTCTCCTGGATAAGCTTCGCGTCCCGGCGGCCTCCGGAGAAGAAGCGACACCTGACGATAAGCCCAAGCGTGCTTCGAAAGGTCGTCGTAAACCACAAGCGCATCCCTGCCGCTGTCGCGGAAGAACTCTCCGAGGGTACATCCCGAATACGGGGCGATGAATTGCATTGGAGAAGGTACCCCGGCAGTTGCGGATACAACCGTCGTGTACTCCATGGCTCCTTCTTCTTCCAGTTTCGCCACGAACTGGGCGACCGTCGAAGCCTTCTGGCCGATCGCCACATAAATACAGTAGACCGGTTTGATCCCTCTGTCTTTGGCCTCTTCAGTGTGCGTGTACTTCTGGTTAAGTATCGTATCGACGGCTATGGCCGTCTTGCCGGTCTGCCGGTCGCCTATGATAAGCTCTCTCTGTCCGCGGCCGATCGGTATCATCGAGTCGATAGCCTTAAGGCCGGTGTTAAGAGGCTGCTTCACGGGGCTCCTCGAAATCACACCGCGCGCTTTCCGCTCCACGGGCAAAACCTTGTCCGTTTCGATGGCGCCTCTGCCATCAATCGGTTGACCGAGGGGGTTGATGACGCGGCCAAGCATGGCCTCGCCGACCGGCATCGACATGACCTTTCCGGTACGCCGGACCTGGTCGCCTTCCTTAACGAGTGTGTCGTTTCCAAAAAGTATACACCCGACGTTGTCCTCTTCCAGGTTGAGCGCCATGCCGAACACTCCGCTGGGGAATTCGATCAGCTCGCTCGCCATCACCTTCTGAAGGCCGTACACTCTGGCGATCCCGTCTCCGACTTGGAGCACGGTTCCGACATCATATACGTCGGCTTCCCGCTCGAACCCGGAAATTTGTTTTCTCAGAATCGCAGTAATTTCATCTGGTCTTACTTCAGGCATGAGATCCTCTTTCGATATTCAATTTCATTGCTTTCATCAACTGCTGAAAGACACGTTTTCCGACAACTGGCGCCTCAGGAGCTCCAGCTGGCGGCGGACGCTGCCGTCATAAACCGTGTCGCCGATCTGTGCGAGAAAACCGCCCACAAGACTCTTGTCGAGAGAGAAAGACACCCGCACTTTCTTCTGCGTAATTTCCTCCAGCTTCGATCGGACCCTTTCGGTATTCTTCTTGTCGAATTCGAATGGAGCCTTCAGGTCCGCATTTACTATCCCCATCATCTTGTCGAGCAAAGCCCCGAACTCGACAACGATCCCGGGAATCAGGCTCTCCCTTCCCTTCTCGACGAGAAGAAGGAGAAAGCTCAGGGTAATCTTGTCGATCTTGCCCCCGAACAATGCCGTCACCACGTTTCTCTTCCTTGACCGGTCGACGACAGGACTCGCGAAGAATAGTGCAAGATCGTGAGAGACCGCGACAGCGTCCTGGATAAGCCGCATGTCGCGGGCAACCTCATCCACCTTCTTCAATTCGGCCGCGAGCTCGAGCAGGGCGCCGGCGTATCTCCTGGATGCTCTTGATCCTTTCACGGTCGGCCTAGTTCTTTCTCAGCGAGTTAAGGAAGTTGTCGACAAGTTTCTTCTGTTTGGATTCGTCTATCGCTTCGTCAAGTATCTTCTCGGCGGCTTTCACGGCAAGTTCAGCGACTAATCCATGGAGTTGCGAGATCGCCTGCTGCTTATCGCGCTCGATCTCTTCCCTTGCCCTCTCCAGGACCTTGTTCGCCTCGGCGTTCGCCCTGCCAACCGACTCGTTTCTCACCTTCTCTGCAAGTTCCCTCGCCTCCTTGATGAGGTGTTGGGCTCTTTCCTCGGCTCTGGCGAGGTTCTTACGGTTTTCCTCGAGAATCTTCTCGGATTCCTTCTTCGCTTCTTCCGCCCTTTCTATCGATTGCCTGATCGATTCCTCTCTGGTGTCGAGAGCCTTGAGAATGGGTTTCCATGCGGTTTTGCGAAGGACAAAGAGTAGGAGCCCGAAAGTTAAGGCAGTCCAAATTATGACGCCGGGATCCAATTGCACAAGCATATCTGTCTCCTGTTGTAGTGGGAAGCTTACCGGACGCCGGCGAATCCGGCCAGCCGGAGAGCGCTCCCCCGGCTCTTAGGGCCTCAGGGCCATAATGATTGCTATGACTTCCGCGAAGAGCGTGACGCCTTCGATCAGAGCAGCGGCTATGATCATTGTCGTCCTTATGTCGCCCTGCGCTTCGGGCTGACGTCCGCTCGCTTCGAGCGCGGCCGCCGCGAGCTTGCCGATGCCCAGACCGCCGCCGATAACAGCTAGTCCCGCCGCGATACCCGCAGCCAGGTGAATCAGTCCTTCTGTTGGCATTGAAACCTCCTGTAATCCTAATTTTAGTGTTCTTGGTGAATTGCCATCCCGACGAACAATGCCGTCAGGATCGTGAATATGTAAGCTTGAATAAACGATACCAGTACTTCCAGAATCTCTATGAAGAGCGCGAACCCTATAGCAAGTGGCGCTACCAGCACCGTTCCGAATACGAATATCAACCCGATGAAAGAATAAATCGCGATGTCGCCCGCGACCAGGTTCGCAAAAAGACGAACACACAGGGCGAACGGCTTGGTGAACAGGCCGAGAATCTCAACGATCGCAATTATCGGTATGGCAAACAGCGGTATGTTCGGCGGCACAAGACCCTTGAAATAACCGAACAGTCCATACTGCCTTATCCCCGAGATCTGAACGACGAGAAACGCTATGATAGCGAGCGACGCCGTCACGCTGATATTGCCGGAGGGAGTAGAAGCATACGGAACAAGTTCGAAAAAGTTGGAGAACAAGATGAAGAAGAAGAGCGTAAGGAAATAAGGGAGGTATTTCCTTCCCCTCTCACCCATCGCCGGTATGACGACGTCGTCCCGGATGAAGAGGATGACCATTTCCACGGCGCTCGCAAACTTCCCCGGGATCAGCGATTTCCTGTATCCTCTTGCCACGATCTTCATTACTATGAAGACGAGGATAGCCACGGCCCAGAGCATCACCACATGTTTGGTGATCGACATGTCCAGCGTCAGACCGCCGATATGAAACGGGGGAAAAACGGGAAGATGGATTTCTCCGAAGGGAAGAAAATTCAATGTACGAGAATTGGAGACGTGCTCTATGATCCAGTTCCCGTTCGAAGCATCTCCGCCGTGAGCCGCAACTGCGTTTGCCGTGTCGGCAATTACCCTTCCCGTATCGGCAATTACCCTGGCAGCGTGCATCCCAACCGAGCCGGCTGTGGAATCCGAAAGTAGTCCAACCATCACTGCTTGTTCGCTTTCATTGCCTTTCTTAATTCGATCCTTTTATTCAGGAAAATTACCTCGAGAATGGTCATAGTGAAGTAGAATATCAATAGACCGCTTACCAAACCGACGATATGTACGTGAGCCACTTCGATAAGCAGCACGAAGACTCCGAGAAGGAGTGCGAGCCGCACACCCATTCCGAGGAATACTCCTTTCAGAAAGACGATCGCGCTCCTATCGATGAACTTCTCGATGGTAAGGAATCCGATCACACCGTTCAGGACTCCCAGCAGCGCGCCCAGTAAATACGACCCTGCAAAATCACCCGTGCCGTACTTCCAGATCACGAGAGCCGAAACAAACCCGCAAGCAATGACGACGGCCGAAACAGTTTTGACCATCTTCCGACGCATCGCTTGGAGCGGGAGCTCAGCCTCTTTTCCTCGTGCCAATCTTACCTAACTTTTGTACTTCTCTGAAAAAATTGTAGAAACCGCCGATCATTCCAACAAGTGCTCCTGTCAGGAGCAACCACGGCGATGTATTGAAATGCTGGTCAAGAAAGTAGCCGACCAAAAGCATACCGACAACAGACGCAGCCAACTCTGTACCGAGTCCCATATAGGGTCCAAGCTGCCTATACGTCTCACCTAAACTCTCTCCAAAACTACGCTTCTTCTTGATACCGGGCACGGCTCACCTGAAGAGCTCGCTCTTCTGGTCCGGCCGCCTGTCTCCGCTCATCTCACACTTGCCGTCGAACACGGCACCCTCATCGATAACCAGTTTGGAAGCGCGTATGTCGCCTTTTATTCTCGCCTTGTTCTCGAGTACCAGCTTCGCCTTCGCAACGATGTTCCCGGTAATCTTCCCGCCGACCGTCACGGTCTGCGCATCTATGTTACCGTTGATTTCGCCGTTGGCTCCGATAACCAGGTCGCCTGTAAGAGAGACATCTCCATTTACCTGGCCATCGACTCTCAAACTTCCGGGGCTCGTGACTTTTCCCTCGAAGCGCGTGCCGTGCGCGACTATGTTGATCTGTGCTTCTTCTTTAGCCATGTCAGTTCTTTGTTAGTAAGTAGTTCTCTGGATTCAAATTCTTTCCATCATGCCACAATTCAAAATGAAGATGCGGACCGGTGCTGGTCGTGCCCGTTGAACCGACGAGTGCTATTGCCTCGCCTCTCGATACTTCCGCGCCGACCGGGACTAGAATGCGTTCACAGTGCTTGTACACAGTCATGAAATCTCCCGGATGAGCTATGATGACCGTATTCCCTCCCGTAAGCGTCCAGTCCGAAAAGACCACTTCGCCGGGTGCGGGGGCCACGACGGGTTCTCCCACCTGGGCAGAGATATCGATGCCGTAGTGCTGTATCGGGTAGTTGACGCCTCTCGTCACGAATCCTTGTACCGGCATCATCAGCGGAAAAATATCCTGTCCGGCTCCTCTCAACTGCGCAAGGGCATAAGATGCCGGCGGCTGTGTTTGCAAAGGCTGTGTGTAGGCGTTTGCCCCTTCTTCTCCCGCCTTCTCCTCCGGGGACAGCTTGCTCGCTGTGATCGGCTGCTCCCTCGTTTCCTGAGTGCCGGCATCGCTGGTCATCGTGTCACCCAGCGCACTTCTTAGTTTTATGTTGTAAGCTGTCAGGTAGGTCAATTGCCGCTGGACCAAATCGACCTTTGATTCCAGCACCCGGATCTTCTGCAATTGCTCTTCCTGGGTGCTGAAGTACGACGGCAGGATCAGCTTGCCGAGGGGAGTATTTATCAGTACAACCACGCTGAGCGCCCCGATTGCTCCAATTCCAAAAAGAACGATGAGCGCCAGCTGCAACCTGGACGCTTTGAAACTCCGTGACGGCTTCTCTGTATCGGATAATACAACAAACGTCAGCTTTGCTGACGCCGTCTTATCGTGCAGAGATTTGTGTTGCATGTTAACGAGTACAAATATAGAGAGAGGAGTCCAGAATGTCAATGAACACTATCGACCTAAGAACCGGCGGTCCGAGGCCTTATGAGGTCTGGCTACCCCTTCGACCGCACAACGGCTCCAGATCTGTTCTTGAAAAATGGCCCCATATTCAATAACGTTATTGCAGCGCAGATGCAGGCGCGGCTTTCCACCGGCGCGCCGCCTTCTGTTCCATGAAGGCCTCGCAACAGCATGATCCACAACAGCGAAGCGTCGAAAGTCTCCGGCTGTCTGCCGCTACCTGCGCCGGAAAAAATGCAAGGAAACGTCATGAAACACTTCGGGAGTAGGATCCAACACGACACACACTACAACACGAACGAGGAAACTAACAAGGGTCTGCTTCGGAAGCTGAAGGTGCAGGCCGACGTCATCCGCAGTGGAGGCGGAGAAGCGGCAGCAGCGCGTCAGAAGAAGCGCGGCAAAATGCTGGCCCGCGAGCGCGTCTATAACCTCATCGACAGCGGCTCCCGTTTTCACGAACTGGGAACATTTGCTGCACTCGGCATGTACGAGGAACACGGCGGCGCTCCCTCGGCCGGCATTGTTACAGGAATAGGGACGATCCACGGGAGAAGCGTCGTCATCGTCGCAAACGATTCGACAGTCAAAGCTGGAGCTTACTTCCCTATCACGATTAAGAAGAACCTTCGCGCCCAGGAGATCGCAATACAGAACAGGATCCCCATAATCTACCTCGTCGATTCGGCCGGAGTGTTCCTTCCGATGCAATCCGAAATATTCCCGGACAAGGATGACTTCGGCAGAATCTTTTTCAACAACGCCATGCTGAGCTCGCTCGGTGTCCCGCAAATCGCCGCCGTCATGGGACCGTGTGTGGCGGGGGGAGCTTACCTTCCCATAATGAGCGACGAGTCGATAATCGTCGAGGGCACGGGAAGCGTTTTTCTGGCGGGGCCCTATCTTGTCAAAGCCGCAATCGGCGAAGACACCGACGTAGAGAAACTCGGCGGAGCCGAAACACATTCTTCAATTTCAGGAATCACCGACTATTCGGTGAAATCGGATGCGGAGGCGCTGAGCCTCATCCGCAATCTTGTGTCGGAGATGGGCGCTCCCCCGGCGGCTGGCTTTGACAGGATCGCGGCAAAGCCTCCGAGGTTCGATCCCGTCGAGATATTCGGGATAATCCCGGCAGACCGGACGAAACCTTACGATATGTACGAGGTGCTGGCGAGAACAGTCGATGACAGCGAAATCGACGAATACAAGGCAGGCTACGGTAAGTCGATCATTTGTGCGTATGCCAGGGTCGACGGCTGGGCCGTGGGAATCGTCGCCAACCAGCGTACGACTGTCAGGTCCAAACGGCCGGACAATTCTTCCGAGATGCAAATAGGCGGAGTCATCTATTCCGACAGCGCCGACAAGGCGGCACGGTTTATCATGAATTGTAACCAGAAGAGGATTCCGCTCGTATTCTTCCAGGACGTGACAGGTTTCATGGTTGGGACAAGAGCCGAAAGAGGCGGGATCATAAAGGACGGTGCAAAGATGGTAAACGCAGTTTCCAACTCAACTGTGCCAAAGCTGACATTCATTGTCGGGAACAGCTTCGGCGCCGGGAACTACGCGATGTGCGGAAAGGCATACGACCCCCGGCTCATCTTCGCCTTCCCTTCCGCGAGGATAGCGGTCATGGGGGGCGACCAAGCAAGCCAGACGCTTCTCAGCATCAAGCTGCAGCAAATGGAACGGGACGGCAGGAAGATTACAAAAGAGGATCAGTCAAAGCTCCTTCAGGAAATACAGGACCGCTACGAGACCGAAATGGATCCGACGTACGCGGCTTCGAGACTATGGGTAGACGAGATAATCGATCCGAAGGACACAAGAGAGTTTATCTCACTCGGCATTCAAATCGCGAATAGCAACTCAAACTTTCAGCATTTTAACGTCGGCGTAATTCAGACTTGAAGTTCCGCGCGGTTCAGATCTTCGCCACAGCAGCTTTGCTCTTCTCTTTTACCGGGAAGGCGCACGCTCAGTTTGACTTCCTGCGAAAGATCTTTGAACCTCCCGTATTCAGCGTTACCAGGGATCTGCGGACCTACATCAGGACGGAACTTCCACCCGTCAGCCACGACCGGGAGTCGGAGCTACACGATATAGACTTGATATATCTGAAGGCCATGGAACTCTCACGCCGTCATGTAAGCACGGCACTCCTTGCGGCATCCATCGCGGTACTCAATCGGACGGACATAAAGCCAACCTTTCCGCTCCTGGGAATCGTGACGCTTCCGCTCCCTGCTGAAGATTCCGCAGGCGCAGCCACCCGCATCGATAAGCTGCCGAGGTATATATTTCCCGACTCGCCGCAGGACAAGTGGGGTGACAGTGATAAGCTCGTCCACTTCTTCGGTTCGGCATACCTCACATACGAGTCGGGTGCGAGGCCGATCCCGGAGGCCGTGGGCAAGTTTGTCGAGAAAGGAGAGGTGGCCCTGAAACTGGACACGGCTGCGGATCCGAGGGATTTGTTTGCGAACAGCCTGGGGCAGGAATTCGGCCGCGCTCTCAGTGACGGCAGAAACGCACTACCTTCCGACTATCTGAGCGCGAAGTATATCAAGAAATGATCTTCCGGAGGAGGTCCAGATCCTCTGACGTGGTGATCTTGAGATTGGGGTGGCGGGGTTCCACGACGAAGGCTTTCACGCCGATTCTCTCCATGAGCATTATCTCATCGGTGACATCCGAGAGGTCTTCCACATTTCCATAGGCCTTTGACAAAAGGCCGGCCCTCATGACCTGAGGCGTTTGGGCGGCAAATATCTTTGAGCGGTCAATGGTAGATTCACAGAAACTCCCTGCGTTTACCACTTTCAGCGTATCCTTAACCTTAGATGCGAGAAGAGCCGCACCATGTTCCCATGCTGCCGCCACGACCCCGTTGAGGTCTTCGCCGGAAAGGAGCGGTCTCGCGGCATCGTGAATACAAACGAGATCGTCATCGGATAGAAGCCGTCTGATCGACATAAAAGCATTCCTCACCGACTGAGGGCGTTCGGCACCGCCTTCCACGATCTCCGTCAATTCACGGAAACCCGAGGTCTCGATTACCCGATTGAAGTCAGCGACACCCACCGAAGGCACTGCTATGCAGACTCGGTGAACATCCGGCAGGCCGGCGAAGAGACCGATAAGTCTGAGGATAACCGGCTTGCCGCCTATCTCTATCAGGGGCTTGGAGACTCCGCCGAGACGCTTCCCCGCGCCCGCCGCAGGAATTATTACGCCGATTCTACGTGACATCTACAGTATAAGCATTGCGTCGCCGTAACTATAGAACCGGTAGTCGTCTTTTATCGCCTTCTTGTAAGCTTTCATCATGAAGTCGTGGCCCGTGAACGCGCTGACGAGCATTATGAGCGTCGTTTCCGGAAGGTGAAAGTTCGTCACGAGATGGTCGACAATCTTGAAATCATAAGGAGGATAAATGAACTTGTCTGTCCACCCTCTTCCGGCTTTCACGTGGTTGTCCGTTGTGACGTTCGATTCAAGAACTCTAACGACCGACGTCCCCACAGCGAAGACATGTTTCTTTGAATCGATGGATTGGTTTATAGCTTTCGCAGTCTCGGGCGGGACCTCGTAAAATTCCGAGTCCATCCTGTGCTTGGTCAGGTCCTCGACATCAACCGTCCTGAACGTACCGATGCCGATGTGAAGCACAACCGGGAGAATCTTCACCCCCTTCTTGTGGAGTCTCGTGAACAGCCGGTTCGTAAAATGGAGCCCGGCAGTGGGGGCGGCAACGGCACCGACGACCTTTGCGTAGATGGTCTGGTAGTCTTCCTTGTCCTTCTCGGTCGGGTCGCGCTTTATGTAGTGCGGGAGCGGCATCTGTCCGATCTTATCGAGGATCTTGTAGATATCGCCTTTGTAGTTGAACTTGATTGTTCTCCCGCGGCTCGTTGTATTGTCGATAACCTCCGCATGGATCTTCTCGTCGTCGAAGTAGATCTTGTTTCCGATCCTGACTTTCCGGGCCGGTTCGACGACTACATCCCATATTCCCTCCTCGTGATTCAGCTCTCTGAGGAGCAGCACCTCGATCTTCGCGTTGGTTTTTTCTTTTCTGCCAAGCAACCTGGCCGGGAAGACCTTGGTCTCATTCACGACGAGCGAGTCGCCCTTCTGGAAGTAGCTGGCGATGTCGTGGAAGACGCGGTCTTCGATCTGCTGCGTCTTCCGGTCCAGCACCATCATCCGGGCGTGATCCCGCGGCTGCGCGGGATTCTTCGCAACGAGATTGCGGGGAACTGCGTACTTGAAGTCTGTTAGTTTCATCATTACCTAATCCCTTTATTTGATTTCGTAAGTCCCGGTCCCGTGTTGCGGGACCGGGACGGGACTACGGTTTTCTTACCTTTTCGATTTTTTCCCGGCTTTCCTGGCCGTTTTCTTCGCAGCCTTCTTCAGCGCGGGTGAAGCCGTAACGGGGTACTTCATCGCGGCGCGGGCTGCTGCCAGACGCGCGATCGGAACCCTGAATGGAGAACAGCTAACGTAGTTGAGGCCGATCATGTGGCAGAACTCAACCGACGACGGGTCACCTCCGTGCTCGCCGCAGATGCCGAGCTTGAGATCCGGCTTTACCGAGCGGCCCTTCTCCTTGGCGATCTTCATGAGAGAGCCGACTCCATCGCGATCCAGCACTTCGAAAGGATCCTTCGCGTAGATTTCCTTCTGGGTGTAGGGGACCAGGAATCTTGCGGAGTCATCGCGGCTCACACCGAGCGTAGTCTGCGTCAGGTCGTTTGTTCCGAAGCTGAAGAACTCGGCGACCTTCGCTATTTCATCGGCGGTGATTGCGCCGCGGGGGATCTCGATCATCGTGCCGACGTGGTAATTGAACTTCACGCCGTACTCCTTCATGACCTCATCGGCAGCCTTTCTGACAATCGCAGCCTGGTTTTCCAGCTCCTTGACGTTGCCGACGAGTGGGATCATGACTTCGGGCTCCACTTTCGTCCCCTGCTTCTGGACGTTCGCGGCAGCCTCGAAAATAGCTCGGGACTGCATCTCGGTTATCTCGGGATAGATAATGCCGAGCCTGCATCCGCGGAAACCGAGCATCGGGTTGAATTCGTGCAGGTCTTCCACTCGCTGGTGCACTTTTTCGTAGCTGATTCCCATCTGGGCCGCAAGCTCTCTCTGCGCTTTCTCTTCATGCGGCAGGAATTCATGCAGGGGCGGGTCAAGCGTTCTTATCGTAACGGGCCTTCCACCCATCGCTTTGAAAATGCCTTCGAAGTCTGCACGCTGAAGAGGAAGGAGGTTTGCCAGCGCGGCTTTCCTCGCTTCGAGCCCGTCGGCAAGGATCATCTCACGCATCGGCCCGATCTTGCCTTCCCCGAAGAACATGTGTTCGGTCCTGCAAAGGCCGATGCCTTCAGCACCGAAGGCGACGGCGTTCGAAGCCTGGTCCGGCTGGTCGGCGTTTGTCCGAATTTTCAGCGTCCTGTATTTGTCAGCCCATTTGAGGACTTTGGCGAACTCCTGGTAAACAGGGGCATCCTTCGGATCAAGCGTCTTATCGATGAGAACCTGGAGAACTTCCGAAGGCTTCGTCGGGACCTTCCCTTCGATGACCTCACCGGTTGTGCCGTCGATCGAAATCCAGTCGCCTTCCTTTATCGCCTTCCCGTTGACGTTCATAGTGTGAGTCGAATAGTCGATCTCCAGTGACGAGAAACCCGCCACACAGACTTTGCCCATCTGTCTCGCGACAAGAGCGGCGTGCGAAGTCATTCCACCCCTGGCGGTAAGTATACCGACAGCGGCGTCCATTCCTCTGATGTCTTCCGGGGAGGTCTCGATGCGTGTCAGTATCACCGTTTCTCCGCGCCGGTTCCATTCTTCGGCGTCAGGAGCGTTGAAGACGACCCGGCCGGTGGCGGCACCCGGGCCGGCGTTGAGACCCTTCGCAAGAAGCCTGTCGCCCTTCACCGCCGCGTCTTTCTCTTTCAGGTCGAAAACCGGACGCAGCAATTGGTTCAGCTGGTCGGGCTCTATCCTGCTGAGGGCTTCCTTCTCGCTGATCAACCCTTCCTCGACCATGTCAACCGCCATCTTTATCGCGGCGAACGCCGTCCTCTTTCCGACGCGGCACTGGAGCATGTAAAGCTTGCCTTCCTGGATCGTGAACTCTATGTCGTTCATGTCCTTGTAATGCTTCTCCAGAGTCTTGCGGATTTTCTCGAGGCGGTCGTATATTTTCTGGTTTTCCTTCCTGAGCTCGGAGATTGGGATCGGGGTTCTTATTCCTGCAACCACATCCTCTCCCTGCGCATTCATCAGATACTCACCGTAGAAGGCGTTAGTCCCGGTGGCAGGATCGCGGGTAAACGCGACGCCGGTTCCGGAGGACTCGCCCATGTTTCCGAACACCATCGCTACGACGCTGACCGCGGTTCCCCACGATTCCGGGATATCGTACATCTTCCGGTAGGCGATCGCGCGGTCGTTGTTCCACGACCCGAACACGGCTCCGATAGCGCCCCAGAGCTGCTGCATAGGATCTTCGGGAAAATCGTGGCCGGTTTTCTCCTTGATCGCTTTCTTAAACTGCGCGACGAGGTCCTTCAAGTCTTCAGCAGTCAGTTCTGTGTCGTTGTGAACGCCCCTCTCCCTCTTCTTCTTCTCTATGATCAGCTCGAACGGATCTATCTCGTCCTTGTGTGTCGGCTTAAGCCCGAGCACCACATCCCCGTACATCTGGACGAAACGCCTGTACGCATCGTATGCAAATCTCATGTTGTTTGTCTTCTTTGCCAGGCCTTCGACAACGTTGTCGTTTATTCCGAGGTTCAGGATCGTATCCATCATCCCCGGCATCGACGCCCGCGCTCCGGACCTTACGGAGACGAGGAGAGGGTTATTCCGGTCTCCGAACTTCGCGCCGACCGCCGCCTCCAGCCGCTTCATCGATTTTGCGACGTCATCTTTCAGGCTCTTCGGGTAGGTTCTCTTGTTGGCATAGTAATAGGTGCAGACTTCCGTCGTGATGGTGAATCCCGGAGGAACGGGCAGACCAATGTTGGTCATTTCCGCGAGGTTCGCCCCCTTTCCCCCGAGGAGATTCTTCATCTCGGCTTTCCCGTCGGCCTTTCCGCCGCCGAAGAAATAAACGTACTTTACCTTACTCATTTTCTAACCTCCATGTGCATATTTTTCTGAGTTATGATTATTTGAAAGGCAAGAGCCGAACATGTCGAGCACTCCCCGCGCAAACGGGGACTCGAATTGCATTCTCTCCGGATGCCATTGTACCGAGATAATTCGGCTCGGTAAATCATCGTTTCCTTCGATCGCCTCAACAGTCCCGTCTTCCGCTCTCGCGGCGACTTTCAACCCGCTGCCGATCCTGTCGGCCGCCTGATGGTGCGCGCTGTTCACCTCTCCCGACTCTTGCCTGATGAATGTCATGAGATTCGTGCCCGCGGAAAGTCTGACGCCGTGACGTCCGTCTTCATTTTCCGACGGGGCTTTGTGATTCCTGCCGTAATATTTTTCAAGATCTATAACCAACGTCCCGCCGAAATATACGTTGAGCACCTGCAGGCCCCTGCAAATGCCTAGTATCGGCCGGTGCATCCGGACCGCCGTATCAATGAGTTTGAATTCCACTCCATCGCGTTCAGGATTTAGGTGGACGGTCTCGTCCGACCAGTCTCCATATAACTCGGGGGCCACATCCTCGCCGCCCGTCAGAACAAGTCCTTCACAATTCTCGAGCTCGTTCTCGTTCCCCTTTCCGACGACAACGACTTCGGAGTCCGGAAGTCTCAGCAGAAACTTCCGATACATATCGTTCTTCGCTCCGCAATCCGACATACCGATTCTATGCATAAACATTCCCGAATACTTCGCTCAGCGCCTTGTCTATGTGTTCAGCACCGAAATTTACGACCGCCTTTTCGTTCAACGAGTATATGCGTCTCATCTCATCCATTTCAGCGAACTCTTCGTTCCCGAAAATGCGCGCCGCGTCCTTTGCCGTCGTGACGGCAATTCTCTCGTCGTTACCCTCAAACACCTCATCTATGTCGTACTCGTCGTACCAGTGGTGGTCACGGAATCCCTTGAGTGGTACGGTTTTCCCGGCAATGTCATTCAGGGTTTCATGGAACGGCCCGGCGTTCGCGATTCCGCAGAAACCGACTACTTCCTTGTCCCGCAGGGTCTCAACCGCGACGCGCACCCCTGCATGGTCGGACAGATCCGAGGCAACAAAACTGATTCCCGAAACAGGAGCACCTGTGTAACGGGCCAGGATGCTCGTCCGGTCTGCGCCGGCCGCAAAACTCGTGTGAGCTGTAAGGACGACAACGTCCGCCTGCATCAAACGTCTCTTCGAATCCCTCAGGTTGCCGGTGGGCAAATACGTGTCGTTCAGGTCGGACAGCGCGTGGTTCATCAGAACAAAATCGAGATCTCTGTGCAGCTCCCGGTACTGCAACCCGTCATCAAGGATAAATACGTCTGCGCCGAATCGCTCGAGGACCGCCATCCCCGCCCGGTATCTATCCGCGTGAACCGCTACAGGTATCTGCGGCAATCGATGTGAGATCAGCATCGGCTCATCCCCCATCGTCTCGGCGTCGGCCTGGTAACCCTTCTCCGGGCAGGCAACGACAAGCTCGTCGGTCAGGCGCTTGTACCCCCTTGACAGGACGGCAGGCCTTTTCCCGAGAAGAAGCAGTTTATCGGCGAGGTACATGGCAAACGGTGTCTTTCCAGACCCGCCCACCGAGATATTGCCCACCGAAACGACCAGGGCAGGTAGCTTCCTCACCTTCAGGAGTCCCCTGTCATAACTGAAATTGCGTACCGCAACGGCGCCTCCGTAGAGTGCGCTGACAGGAAGCAATATGTTCCTTACACTTTGATGCATTTATTCAGATCGATTTCAGAATCAACTCGGCGGCACGATCAGATGCGCCCTTCCCTCCGATTACAGCCCTGAGCCCGGAGTATTTACGCCGTATGTCGTCCACGATATCTTTCCTGGTGAGAAGGTCTCCTGCTACTGATGCCGCCCTCGCGGCTGTGAAGTCGCTTTGAACCAGTTCCTCGACGATCATGTTGCGGGCAACTATGTTCACAAGCGAGATAGATTTCAGTTTTACGAGCATACGCCCGATCAGATAATTAAACCAGCTCGTTTTGTAAACGACTACGATCGGGAGATCGTGGAGTGCCGACTCCAGCGTGGCCGTGCCGCTTTTGACCATGCCTGCCTCGGCAGCACTCATCAACAAATCGGGGTCGCGGCTGAACCGCACATCTGCGCCCGACTTCTTCACTATCCCCTCATAGATATCATGTTCAATTCCAGGCGCGCAACCGATAACCACCTTCAGCCTGGTGCCCGACGACAGTAATTCCTTTCCAAGCATCCCAACGGATTCCAGCATAACCGGAAGGATGCGATTAACTTCCTGCAGCCTGCTCCCGGGAAAGAGTGCCAGCAGCTTCTCGTCGTTAGCCACCGAAAAGGACCGCCGAAAATCTTCGATCTCCGATGCCGTATGGGAAGGCATCTCATCCATTAGTGGATGACCTACGAAGTGGGCGTCTACACCGTCCTGTCTGTACATGTCTTCTTCAAACTTGAAGATCGTCAGCATCAGGTCGACCGTCTGCCTGATTTTCTCGATTCGCTTCTTTCCCCACGCCCAAATCTGCGGGCTGATAAAGTAGATGACCTTAAGCCCGTTCTTTTTCGCGAGGCTTGCGAACCTAAGGTTGAAACCGGGGTAGTCGACAAGTATCACGGCGGAAGGCTTCTCTGTTTTAATTGAGTTCAGCAGGTCTTTCCTTACCCTCCTGAGAAAGGGCAATTTCGAAACGATATCCGAGAAACCCATGACGGACATTTCGCCGGCATGATGCAGAAGTTCCACGCCGGCATCCTTCATCTTGTCGCCGCCGATGCCGATCAGCCTGACATCTTCCTTCTTCTTCAGGCTCTCCACCAGGTGCGCCGCATGTTTGTCGCCCGATGCCTCGCCGGCAATTATCATCATTGTCCTACTCAAGCTGCACCTCTCAACACGAACAAGAGCACCAGGATAATGGAGATGGAACTCAACGCCAGAAGCGAAGACCGCTCCGAACGAAGTGCCCGCAAATAATCGGGCTCGAGTGCAGCGCCGGCGCGAAAGCGCTTCATCCGCGGGAGGAATCTCCCGACATGCCTTCTGTATTCGTCCCAGTCGGCGAAAGTCCGGGCCAGGTATTCTTCTTCAAGTGTAACGATTCCCGAATACTGGAAGATGAAATAGACCAGCGCTACGAGAGGGAGATACGGCATGAGCGCATTCGACATAATCCCTATGCCGAGGTACATCAGTATGTTACCGAGATACAGCGGATTCCTTAGATAAGAATAGGGACCGCTCGTTACGAGCTGGGTTCCGCCAACAGTTCCCGTCGTCCGTGTTTCGCTTCCCGCGTATGAGACGCCCCAGAAGCGGATCAGTTCTCCCAGGAGTGCGGTAATGAAACCGAGGGCAAGAGACAGAGGCGTCGGCTTCGCGAAGAAGAGCATGACGAGCAGAAATGGAATCGGTGTGTAACTGCGGTAGGTAAACAGGTAATTTCTCCAATTCCTATTTGAAGGATTATCTGTCACTCTGTTAAGTAGGCCTCTCTTCGCTTCAATTCGGCGCGATGTCGTTTGCGAAAAGTCCCGGACATCACGGCTTTGCCGAATTTCGCCAGTACGTCGTCGAAACTCTGGTAGGGATAATAGGTGATGTTGTTCTCTTCACAGTATTTCAGGAGGTCGTCCTTGGCAAAAACCATATCGGCGTACTCCACCGCGCAACGGTCGGAAAATCCGTTGCCGATATACACGACAACGTCGTCGGGGCCGGTCCTCATCAGGATCTGGTGGCCCTTGCAGTTGGCGCACTTGGTGCAGCCTGATTCGTACGGAAGCTCGACGCTGATTTTGCGCGTGTCGAATCGGACGCTGTTGGAGTAAAACGGTATTCCGCTCAGTCCGTTTGCTTCCAGTATCTCTGCGATATAGAAATCCAGGCCGTCGCTCAGTATCGTGATTTCGATACCGTGATCGGTGCACAGGGAACGGAACTTTGCGAAGGCCGCGTCGATCTCACAGGACCTGGAAAACTCACGCGCTTCCGTTTCACTGACATCGACATACTCGGCTTCCTTCACGAGTAGCCCGCTCCCTGAAAGTTCGCCGCTCTTCCATTTCGCTACCGCCTTCAGGGATTCTTCTTCGTTGCCGAACTTCCGGAAGAACGAATTTCCGACGTCGACCCTGGTGATGGTCCCGTCAAAATCGACGAACACCTTGGGAGTCAAACCCGTCACTGGTTCATCACCCAGTCGTCCACAAACCTCACGGCAACTACTTTCGAGACGCCCTGCTCTTCCATGGTAACACCGTAGAGTGTGTCGGCGGCTTCCATCGTGCGTTTGTTATGTGTAATGACAATAAACTGGGTGTCGTTAGAGAACTTCCTTATCATCCTGACATAATTGTCGGTGTTGTTGTCGTCCAGCGGGCCGTCGACTTCATCTAGGATGCAGAACGGGCTCGGCTTGACGAGGTAGATCGCGAAAAGGAGAGCAATTGCGGTAAGCGTCTTTTCACCGGCCGACAACAGGTCTATCGACTGCGGCCGCTTGCCTGCAGGCTTCGCTATGATTTCTATCTTTGCCTCCAGCGGGTCGATGTTCGGCTCGAGCCTCAGGTCGGCCTCCCCTCCGTCGAACAGACTCTGGAAGGTAGTCTTGAAGTTTTCCGAGATCTGCTCGAAAGTCTCGAGAAATTTCTGATGGGCAGTGTGGTTTATCTCGTCGATGGTCGTGCTCAGCGTCTTTTCCGCCTCCAGTAAATCGGTCCTCTGGGCCACCAGGAAATCGTATCTTTGCTTTTCCTCGCTGTACTCGGAAAAAGCGACGAGGTTTACCGGGCCGAAAGACTCCACCCTTCCTCGGAGGTAGTTCACCCTCTCCCGCGCGGCACCTATGTCGAAATCGGCGGGGAGGTTCATCGATTCGGCAGACTGCTGGGTGATATCGAAATTGAACTCCTCCTGGGCGCGCTCTACAATTCCCCTGGCCTGCGCTTCGAGTTCGCTTATCTTGAGGCTTACCTGATGCACCGCCTCCACCGCGGAGTCGTGGCTCGAACGGGCTTCCTTCAGCTTGTTCTCTTCGCCCTCTTCGGCTGATTTCTTTTCAGCGAGCCTCATTCCGAACTCGTTTGCCTGTCCGTCAAGTGCCTCGATCTCGTGCCTCAGATTTCCCCTGCCTTCTTCAAGTTCGGTGAGTTTCTGCTGCAGTTGTTCGATGGCAAGCCTTGCGGAATTGATATCTTCGTCGGCCCTTGATATCCCGTCAAGATTGGTGCTGACCTGTTCCTGGGAAGACTCGACTTCCCGTTTCAGGAAATTAAGTTTGTTTATACATTCGATATGTTGAGCCTGAGCATCTCTGAGTTGTTCATTCTTGAGACGATATTCGTCTTCGATTACTTTCAGCTCTTCCAGAGAAGCCTGGTACTCGCGGTCGGCGGAGCTCTTGACGGAATTGAGTTCGGTAAGAACGTGTTCCACTGAATCGAGTTCGGCCTGGGCTTCGGTCAGCTCCGCATTCAGCTTGGACAAGCGGGCTTCCATGTCGGCGAGCTGCGTTTCGAGGTTCTGAAGGCTGTGCTCGCTCTCAACGCTGGATTGCTCCACGCGGGCAAGCTGCAGTTCGAGAGTCCTCAGAGTCTCGTTCCCCGATTTTATCGGCAGTGAATCTATCTCCTTCTGGAGAACTTCGATGGATTTGTCTAGCCCGGACAGTTCCTGCACAAGCCTCGACTGTTCGCCCTTGAGTTCTTCGAGCTGTCGCAGTTTTCCGACCCTTCCGCCTTCGGTTCTCCTCGTGCTGCCGCCCCGGATGATACCCTTTGCCGAGTACACGTCCCCCGTGAAGTTCACGCACAGGACGGCGGGATCTTCCCTCAGGATTTTCTCCGCCTCGGAGAAGCTTTCGACGATAGCAACATTCTCGAAGAAATACTTCCCCAACGGCTCGTGCTCCGAACTCATCTGGACGTGATCGAGCAGTCTCTTGAACGCAATACTGCTCTGCCGGGGCCCGCCCTTCTGGAGACGGTCAAGGCAGACAAAAGTGACTTTACCGAGGTCATGGCTTCGCAGGGCATCGACGGCGCTTAGTGCGACGTGCTCGTCCGGGGACACGAGGAAATTGGATGCATCGCCCAGGATCGATTCGGCGGCTATTCTGTACTCGGGTTCGACATAGAAGACATCACTCAGGATGTCGAACTTCGGCAGGCCGCTTATTTCGCCGCGTGCAAGGGCCTTGGCCCCATCCGGTACTCCCTCAAGATGCTCGACAAGCCCGTTGAGGAAGTCGATGCGTGCATCGTTCGCCTGAATCGTGTCTCTAAGTTTCTGGGCGTCGGATTTCTTGTGGTCGACTTCGCTGAAGAGTCCTTCTCTGTGGCGCTCGAGGTCGCTCAGCTTCGCTTTCTCACTCTCTATCTGCGACGAGAACTTCTCTTTCTCCGTCCGGGAGGTCTGCAACTTGTCGAGAAGCTGCGCCTTCTCCTCCTCTACCTGGCTCTTCCTCGCCATCAACTCTTCGTCATGGGAACGGACCCGTTCGAGCCTCGCATGCGCTCTTTCTCTCTCGTTCTGTTTCAAAGCCAAATCGTTCAGAATCTTGATCAGGTTCTCATGACTCGTATTCGATTTTTCCCTTGCGGAGAAGAGCTGCCTTTCGAAATTCTTGAAGTTTTCCTGCTCGGCCGATAGAGTGACCGACATGTTCCTTTCCTCTTCTTCAGTCTCGGCCTGGCTTAACTTGAGCTCTTCGATTTGAGTCGCGAGGGCTTCGTTCTTTTTTGCGAGGTCGACCTTGCGCCCTTCCATGGCTGCGATGTTCTCGGTGAGTCCCCTCTTGCGCTCCATGAGGACCGCAATCTCTTCTTCTATCCCGTGAAGCTCTCCCTGTTTGTCCGACCGCTGGAGTCGCACGGCCGAGAGGCTCTTGTCCACCTCCTCGATCTCGGAGCGGACAAGTCTCAACAGCTCTTCTTCATGGGATAGTTTGCTCAGCGCATCGGCCTTCTCGCTTTCGTTCATCGAGAGGCTTTCTTTCAGCGGCCCGACCTTCCCTCTGATCGAGTAGTACTCCGAGAAGAGGTACTGTCTTTCCAGCGAGCCGAGCTCGTCGACGAATCTCTTGTATTGTTCCGCCTTCTTAGCCTGGCGTTCGAGCGAGTTCACCTTCTTTTCTATTTCCGAGATGAGGTCGTTTACACGGAGAAGGTCTCGCTGCACGTCCTCCAGCTTGCCGAGGGCCGCCCGGCGTCTCGCCTTGTACTTGGTAACCCCTGAGGCCTCCTCGAACATCTTCCTTCTCTCGTCCGTGTTTTCGCGGAGGATGTCCTCGACCATCTTGAGTTCGATAACCGAATATGCCGTCGCCGCCATTCCGGAATCCATCAGCATATCCTGTATGTCCTTCAACCTGCATTGATTGCGGTTGATGAAGTACTCACTCTCTCCAGACCGGAACACCCGGCGGGTAATGCTGACTTCCGTGTAATCGACCGGAAGGACCCCCTTGTCGTTCTTGATGGTTATGGTAACCTCGGCCATCCCGAGGGGTTTTCTCTTCTTCGCGCCGTTGAAGATTACGTTCTCCATCGAGTCGCTTCTCAGCATGCTCGTGCGCTGCTCGCCGAGCACCCAGCGTATCGAATCCAGTACGTTGGTTTTGCCGCAGCCGTTAGGGCCGACCACGGCAGTAATCCCCCCGTTGAATGTCAATTCGGTTTTTGTGGCGAACGATTTGAAACCCAGCAGCTCTAGCTTGGAAAGGAACATTTATGTTACTCTATTCTCGACAATGAATTTATAAAAGAACTTGGCATA
>JAHECO010000028.1 GCA_024641705.1 Candidatus Kryptoniota bacterium | reverse complement strand
GTGTTGATTACGCTCGCCCTGTACTTCGGATTCGGATTGCCGATGAGACCCGGGGTTGCGGCATCGCCGACCGGGAATCCGTATGCATCGAGAGCGATCTTGCCATTAGCATCGCGCTCCCAGCGGGTGCCCCACAACACTCCGACCTCCTGGCCAAGAATGGCTTCCGATGCCGGATCCGTGAACCCCGACAGGAAGACATTGGAAACACCGGCCAGGTCATAAACCACGTTGTGGTTGGTGGACCAGTTACCGGTCGTCTGCCACGAGAAGGAGCCGAATCTCAGCCAGTTTACCGTCAACTGAGCTTCATATCCCACGTTGCTCATCTTGGCCGCATTTCCGTTGATGGCGCCAAACCCGGACGACGGGGCCTGGTCGAGAGCCAGGATCGCGTCGGTCGTAATATCGTGGTAAGCCGTGAGACTCATTGCGACACGGTCGTCAAGAAGTCTCATGTCGAGACCGAATTCGGATTCCGTCGTCTTTTCCGGACCGAGCTTCGTGTTGCCCTGGGTCTGAGAAATCACGACGCCGCCATTATAGTATTGCAGGCCGATTCCGGGGCCCCAGCCGTTCCCGATGATGGGATTTGCTATTACATACGTGCTCGTAGAATACGCAGGCGGCTGGACAGCTGCTTCGCCATACGCCGCTCTCAACTTACCGTAGGAAAGTATCGAGTTGTCCTTCAACATGGGAAGCTGCGTGAATTCCCACGCCACGCTGGCCGAAGGATAGAAGAACAAAGACGCTGCATCCGGCCCGTAGGTCGATGAGCTCTCGTCTCGTCCGGCAAACGTCAAGAACAACTGCTGGTAGAAGTTCAGATTCAACTGACCATATAATGCAGCGTTCCTCGTTATAATCTTGGTCTCGCCGGGAGCAAACGTTCCCGCGTTCCCCAACGTCGGAGGAGCCGTAGGAATAATGAACGTGGTACCGACGATACCGGTATTGTCATACTGTGCATTATCGATGTGGAAACCTACCATCAATGTCGAAGTGAAATCATCGGAGAACGCACGGCTCGCTCGGCCCATCAGATCCGTGTTCACCATGTAGGAGGTGTTCACATTGCGAACCATCTGTCCCTTCGGCTGCGACGCATCGTAAGGCGCAAGGACCGTGTTGTCGCGGTCTGTGAGGTAATCGACTCCCGCCCTGTACGTAAAGCTCAGCCACTCTAACGGATCGTAGGAAATCGAGCCCGAGCCGGTCAGATGATCGACATATATTGTCGTCGGATTCATGTAAACAGAGAAGAACGGGTTATCATACCCCATTCCTTTCGTTGGATCTCCGGCACCGTTCCTATAAGTCCTCTGAACACCAGGCGTGACCGCTCCGGTCGGAGAAACAAAGTTCACAAGATACGGCATGTTGTTGAAGTCAGGCGAAGTGCGGTACGCACCGAGCAGAAGACCCGAAATGTTGGACCCTTGCTGGATACGGTCCGAAGAGGCGTTGACATATGAAGCATTGAGGTCGACCGTAAGACCCTGTGCGAATGTCCGGGTAACCGATGTCCTGATCGAGGTCCTGTTGTATGCCGAGTTCGCCTTCACGATACCGTTCTGTCCGAGACGATCGAGGTCCAGGTAGAAGTTTCCGGTCTGGTCACCACCCGTGATAGTCGCTCCGTATTCCTGAGAGATAGCCGGGCTGAAGAGTTCACCGGCATGATCGTAGATCGTCTTTGAATTTTTCGCCGTGATCGGTGCATAGGCGTAGCTATATGACTTGGTGTCTGCAGCGCCCGAGCGCAGTGATATCTTGTCTCCCCAACTCATCGAAGTGTTCCAGATGTACGCGCCGTTTCCGCCCTGACCATATTCGGTCTGCAACGGAAATTCTCTCAGCAGGTTGTCGACCTGGACGTTGCTGCGCAGCGAAACGTTGACCTTCTTGCCGGGAGTGAACGTTCCGCCCTTCGTGGTTATCACGATAACGCCGTTCGCGCCCCGTGATCCCCAGATAGCAGCCGCCGACGGTCCTTTGTAGATTTCGACCGATGCGATGTCCTGCGGGTTGATGCTGTTCAATACCGACATTGAAGACACGCCGCCGACATTGTTGTAACCGATCGCGCTTCCGTTACTCGTATTAACGTTAAGATCGCCGATCGTTCCGCTTAATACCGGCTCGCCGTCAACGACCACAAGAGGCTGGTTGTCACCCTGCAGCGAACGGATACCGCGGAGCACTATTCTCGTCGCAGCACCCGGATCACCGCTGGTCTCCGTCGTGTACACGCCGGGGGCCTTCGAGGCTAAGTCGGTTATTACGTTGTTCGAACCTGATAGTACCAGTGACTGGCCCGCTACCGAGGACACTGCCGTGCCGACGCGCGCGCGGGATTCCTGCGTACCTATCGCAGTAACCACGACAGGGTTCGTCGTGTAACCGCTCGGGGCAAGTTCAAAATTTACCGTCGTCGTTTGTCCGTCCGTAACCTGGACAACGTACGTCTCACTCTGGTAACCGATATATCTGGCAACCAGCTGATACCTTCCGGCAGGCACGCTCTCGATGGTATAGTCGCCGTTTACGTCGGCGGCCGCACCGTGAGCCGTACCTTCTACTACAATCGTTGCACCGGGCAGTGTTTCACCGGTCTGCTTGTCAGTAATCTTTCCCTTGATTATGCCTGTCTGTGCAAACGCAGCACCGGCGGCAAAAGAAAGGAAACATAACGCAAGCAACGAAGCAAGCGGTAGTCTTTTCATTTGAATGCCTCCTTGCGATTTGTGATTTGTGTTCTCCTTCTCTTCATAATACCTCCTTGAGTATGGAATTGGTTAGTAGGTGAAAAGAGAGAAAAAATGAATGCCTGATATGGCCCGGAAACAGTCCCCTGAATCTCTTCAAACCTATCTCGTTATATCTGCAGGCGGAGGAATAACAGGACGATACACCATTCCTATCGTCTGAGTCTTCCTCTGGATCAACGCCGGAAATGAGAGCGGGGGAGCTAATGCCCTTAGCAACCCGCAAAATGCCTCCTAATTTTAGTACTCGTTCGAACTTCGCACGACCGCGAACTTCAGCACGACAAAAAACCGCAAAGGAGTATCCATGTGAATACACCTTTGCGGAATTTGTAGAATACTACACTATGACGATGTACTTGCTTAGCACGACTTTTGACATGAATTTCGCTGAAATATAACCTGCCTCATTTGCTTTGTCAAGTCGAAAATCAAACGTTTTCCGAGTTCCCGGGGCCCCCTTCTTGGAAAAAAACCGCCCTGCGAAGGTTTTCCCCCCGCAGGGCTCTAGCTCAGAGGTTTGCCGTCTTGACCTCGAAAACCCCTTCGATCTTCGATATCTCCGTCAACACTGGGGCGGGGATGTCGCTGTCGACGCTCATCACCGTTATCGCCTTTTCTCCCGGCGCCGACCTACCGAGAGACATTCCTGCGATATTAACCTTAGATGAAGCCAGCAGGCTCCCGACAGCCGCGAGCATCCCGGGCCTGTCGATGTTCGAATAGAATATGAGGTGGCCCTCCGGCACTATCTCGAAGTGGAAACGATCCATGCCCACGATTCTCATGTCGTTCTCGCCGAACACCGTTCCAGATATCGACCGCTCTTCCTTGTCGGTTTGCGTGGTTATGGTAAGGAGCTGTGAGTAGTGCTCTCCGTCCTGCTCCTTCTTCTCGCTCATGGCGATGCCCATCTCCTTCGCGAGAACGGAAGCATTGACGAAATTCACCGGGGCGTACATCATTTTGTCCAGAAGCCCCTTCAGGACGGCAGTGGAGAGGAGCTCCGAAGCATTCTGCAGAATAGCGCCGCGGAACGAAGCGGTTATCGACTTCACCTTGCCGTTGAGCAGCTGCGCGTGTAAAGAACCGATCTTCTCCGCAAGAACCAGGTAAGCGCGCAGCTCGTCGCTTACGGCCGTCTGGTAATCGGTAATGTTGACGGCGCCGACTATTCCTCTTCCCTTGAAGAAGTCCACAAGCTGCTCGCCTATCTGTTTTGCGACTTTTTCCTGCGCTTCTTCGGTGGAAGCTCCGAGGTGCGGCGTTGCCACAACTTTCGGATGCTTAAGCAGGGGATTATCACCCGGCGGCTCCTTAATGAAAACGTCGAACGCCGCGCCGGCGACCTGCCCGCTCTCCAGCGCCTTGAGGAGCGCCTGTTCGTCGATGATGCCGCCTCGGGCGCAGTTGATCACTCGAACGCCGCGCTTGCACACCGCGAAGGCCTTCTCTCCGAGGATATTCTTCGTCTCCTCGGTCAGCGGCGTGTGAACCGTGATGAAATCGGATCGCTTGTAGATGTCGTCAAGCGACACGGTCTCCAGTCCCAGCTTGGACGCGACATCGGAAGCGAGGAGCGGATCATAACCGATGACGTTCATCCCGAACGCCTCCGCCCTCGCAGCCACTTCCCTTCCGACTTTCCCCAGTCCGATGACACCGAGGGTCTTCCCGAAGAGCTCGGTACCCATGTACTTCTTGCGTTCCCACTTGCCGTTCTGCAGGTCATGGAACGATTGGGGAACGTTGCGCGCCAACGACATCATCAGCGCCATCGTGTGTTCCGCCGTCGAGATAGTGTTTCCGCCGGGCGTGTTCATCACGACGATACCTTTTCGCGTGGCGGCGCCGACGTCGATGTTATCCACTCCTGCACCCGCGCGACCGATTACCTTCATCTCCTTCGCCTCGGCGATGATATCGGCGGTCACTTTCGTCCCGCTTCTAACAATCAGGGCGTCGTATCCCCCGATGATCTTCTTGATCTCGTCGGGAGGAAGCCCCGGCTTCGCATCGACCTGAATCCCCTCCTTCTGGAGTATGTCGGTGCACACCTGTTCGATTGGGTCGGTTACGAGTACTTTCATCAGTCAACAACCTCCTTTAGATGCCTGATGACCGGCATCCTGAAATAATTTCTGGCGTTCATTTCACTACCCCCGCCGTTTCCTCGGCGAACTTCGCGAAGGTCTGTTGTACTGCAGTAACTCCGGAACCGGGTTCGAACTTGAAATTGAGATCGTGAAGCGTCCACTCGAGTGCGGCTACCACACCGACAATATCGACCTCGTCATAATAACCGAGGTGCGATACCCTGAATATTTTTCCCTTGAGATGCTCCTGGCCCCCCGCGGTCGTGATACCGTACTTCTGTTTGAGAATTTTATTGAACTTGGAGTACTCGACACCTTCGGGGATGTTGACCGCCGTGACGGCGTGCGATGCAGGCGACCCGAAAAGTTTCAGACCGATCGCCTCGCAGCCGCTTCTGACAGCCTGCGAAAGTACTTTGTGTTTGAGCCAGATCGATTCGACAGTTTCTTCCTTGATCATCCGCAAAGCCTTCTCGAGCCCGATGATCAATGTGATTGCCGGCGTAAACGGCGTGTCGTTGCCCGCGTGGGCCTTCAGCGCTTTCTTGAAGCTGAAGTAATACTTCGGAAACTTGGAGGTCTCGAGCATCTTCTTTGCCCTGTCGCTCAGCGCGGCGAACGCAAGTCCCGGGGGGACCATGAGCCCCTTCTGAGAGCCGGTCACTATCACATCGAGTCCCCACTCGTCAAAACGCATCTCGTGCGCGCCGACGGAAGTGATGCCGTCCACGACAACCGCGATGTCATATTTCTCGTGGACCGCTGCGGCGATCTCCTTGATGTTCGTGAAGACTCCGGTGGAAGTCTCGCTGTGCGTTATGAACACGGCCTTCACACCCGGGTTCTTCTGCAGCGCGTCGAGAATGAGCTCGGGCGAAGGAGCAGTCCCCCATTCCACCTTTATCTCAACGGGTTCGACCCCGTACGCCTTCATTATCTCGCCCCAGCGTTCACCGAACTTTCCGAGGTTGACAAAAATCGCCTTGTCGCCGGCGGAGAGAAGATTTGCCACGGTCGCTTCCATCGCTCCCGTGCCGGAACTGGTAAGAGTCAGGACTTCATTCTTGGTCTGGAAGAGGTACTTCAGATTCTGATTGACGCTTGTAAGGATTTCAACAAATTCAGGATTTCTGTGATGAATAATCGGCTCCGCCATGGTGAGCATGACGCTCTCCGGAATCGGCGTCGGCCCCGGTGTAAATAATCTCTTTTTCATAAAATTTCTGCTCCAATTATTGTGTTGATATTAGAAAATAGAAATTCGGCGGCTTGTATTCAATCAGAATAGCCGCCCAGTATCTGAGATCCGAACCTGAGCAAGCTTCCCAGACCAAGTCCCGGAATCACATACATCTTCACGCGGTAGTAGTCGGAAATACCGGCGATATCTGCCGCGTATTGGATTGCCTTCTCCAGGCCGCCGTAATCATCTATAAGGCTGAGGCTCTTCGCTTGCGTACCTGTATATACTCTCCCCTGTGCCAGCTCATCGACGCGGGCAAGACTCAGCTTTCTCCCTTCGGCTACCTTTGTCTTGAAGTCCGTGTACGTCTCATCGAGAAACTCGTCGACGTATTTCATGTCCTTCCCGTCCCACCGGTGCAGCGGATTGAGCACGCTGGAGTTTTCACCGCTTCGGTATTCTTCAACCCTGCTGCCGAGGTCCTTCTCGAGGAAATCAGTCAGGACGGGAAAAGCAATCACTACCCCTATGCTGCCGGTCAGCGTCGCCGGCTCGGCAAATATCCTGTCGGCACCGACAGCGACATAGTATCCGCCGCTTGCCGCTACGTTGGCGAAGGAAGCCACTACGGGCTTCTTGGACTTCGCTTCACTTATCGCGTTGTAGATCTCGTCCGAGGCGAGCGCCGACCCTCCGCCGCTGTTTACGCGCAGGACGATCGCTTTAATATTCCCATCTTCTTCTGCTGCCCTGATCTGCCTTACGACAGTCTCCGAGCCGGTCACCCGGTTGCTCCCGAGAAACGGTATCGGGAACGGAGCGGGCGGAGAGCTCTCGCCCGTCATGATCGTACCGTATACTCCGATAACGGCAACCTCCGGCCTCCTTCCCCATGTCGTTTCTCGGTGACGTATCGCGGCAGGATCGACTTCGGATAATCCCCCGAAGGCGCCTTCCATCCTCTCTTTAATTCCCTCTTTGAACCGATCGTAGTAGCTCACGCCGTCTATCAGTCGAAGACGTGCTGCAATACGAGCTGAGATCAGTGCCGCAAGATCGGCTTTCATGCTGTCGTCGACCGTGATCTTCCGGTTGACTTCTATCTGTTTCAACATCTGCGAGTAAATATCGTCCACGAGACCCCGGATCAGTCTTGCCTGCTCCGGAGTAGCGGAGTCGGTGTAACTTGTATGGAATGTGGATTTGTATTTCCCCGCCGTCTGTGCATTCCATGCGATGTGCAGTTTGTCGAAGAGTCCCTTCAACCTGATGAGGTTGAAGTCGATACCGTAGCCGGCGATAAACGCCGAAGGAGTCATATAGACTGAGTCCGCTGCGCTTGCGAGATAGAGTTCGTCGACTCCGCTGTCGTCCGCGAGATATGCATAGACAATCTTCCCTTGGGATCGAACATATTCCACCGCGTCGGCGAGCTCCTGAGTCTCCCCGGTAAGCGCAAAGAACGTCTCGCTTGTCGAATAGGGGTATATCTTCAGAATAAGTGCCTTGATTGACGGGTCGTCGCCGCATTTTCTTATTTCACCGACATAATCGAGAAGGTTCTTCGGCGGCTTGCTGAAGATGAATGCCGATTCGCGCGCGTCCCTGATACCACCTTTTATCGTGATTTCGGCAATCTTGCCTTCCGGAACGATCGTCCTCATCTCATCCGAACTGGCTTCAAACCGTCCGTAGGTCGCAGTGTAAGCACCGGACTGGTAGCTCGACGCCCCCTCCACGTGTATGTGGCTGCCGAAGTTGAAACTGATTCCCAGCGACACGGAGTTGCCCCACAGGTAAGGCGGATAATAAGGCGCGGGCACTGCAGAAGGTGCCATGCGAACGGGAACGCCGTACCCCGAGCGATCATATGTACCGTAGAGAGCCAGGCCGGGTATTAGCTCCAGGCTCACCCCTACCTTGTAGCCGCGCGTGTGGTGGCTGGGGAAGAGGAGGTCGCCGTTCAGCGTCAGAAATTCCGAGCCAAACGGACGAAGGCTGAGGCCCACGTTCGTGGATTTTTCGATGAAGTGGGTGCCGAGCCCCTTGTCCGAAAAATTATGATAGGCCGCGCCAAAACTCACGTGTCGGTCGGGCCGCCAGATCAATCCAACTGCCGGCAGCCAAGTCGAGCCAATCCCCGCGATATCCACGTATGACAGCGCGAAGCCGAGGGCGCCGCCACGGTTGCCGACCCCGAATCCGACCGAATACTCATTGAGGTTATCACTCCCGGTAGATGCATTTCGATATGCCAGGGTGAACTTTCCGCCCTGTGCAAAGACGCCGAGATCGTGGAAGGGACCGGAGGGGCTGAGCTGTCCGCTGCTCGGGACGAAATAGTACCCGTCGAGTACGCCTCCCCCGCTGAAGATTCCCAGGTAGGCAGGGTTATAGAGCGCCGCCTGGGCCTCGTCGGTCCCGGCAGTGAAAAGGTACTTCTGGTTCTGTGGAGTAATCAATAGGTCCTGGCCGAATGATTCTTCCGGCACGAGGAGACTCCCCACCACGAGCAGAACGACAAGAATTCTCTTCATTTTCTTCCTCCCGACAACAGATATAACATATTAGTTTGAACATCTTTTTCCAAGATTGCCGGAAGAATTAACCTTGCGAAGGAAAGAGGAAAGACGGTTGATATTCTGGAGCCGACTGTGATCTTGTGTATTGAAAACTATTATGCATACCCTTTCCTACCATCGGTACGCTCGGCGGTTTTAGCGGCAAATTCCGACAAAATCGTATTTCGGCGGCTTCCCCTCTAATTTATCCCGTCGGCCGGCTGCTGCATGATCAACTATTGAATCTCTCGTAAAGAAGAGCAAAATTTATTGTAAGCGTGTTAGCTATGGCGGAACGGCGTGCGCGGCATAACGACGACTCGCTACGCAGTTGTGGCAGGAGAGTCACAGTTCGGCCATAAGCGTGGACAAACACGACTCTCTGATATCCACATTCAAAATCTGTCCAGAACAGAAGAGCAGAAGTTTTGAGGCGAGAGTTCTCGTCTGTGTCCTAAAGTGTTTGCGTGTGCAGCTCGCTTTTAGTGAAGGGACCAACCATGGAACAGCCCGGACCAGCATCGGACGAATACAGGGGATCAGCCCTCACAACCTTCATAAGACAACCGGCTCCAGCTTTGAGGGAGTACATCGACTTCTATTACGGCGAAGAGGCCTTACTTGAAAATTTTCCCGGCCCATACATGCCCCATCAGGTAATAATGATGCCTGCCGGAGGTGTCGAGATACATTTATGTTACCACGACACTTCCTTTCGATTGCAGATCAGCAACAGGAAGGGTGAGGTGCGGGGCTTCATAACCGGAGAGCGTAATATGCAGACGCTCCTTCGCGTCGACGGCTTCAAGAGGGTTTGCAAGGAGATACACGTGAAGTTCAGGCCAGGAGGCTTCTACAGGCTTTTTGACATACAGGAAGGGGAGTTGAGGAATACCTACTTTGAAACAGGTGAAGTGTTGGGACAAGAAGGAAGAGAACTCGAAGACCGCGTGAACAATTGTGTTTCGATGGCACAGAGAATAGAGATAGTGGACAAGTTCTTCCTACGAAAAATAAGAGTAAAGCAGCAGGAACGAGGTATCAATAATACAATTGCAGCCGTTGGCCTGATACTGAAATGTCAAGGGAAATCAAGGGTATGGAATATTCTAAGGGAGCTGAACATTCCAAAACGGACGTTGGAACGTCAGTTCATAAATCACGCTGGTCTCACCCCGAAGGAGTTTTCCAGAGTTGTTAGATTCAAAGGGGTGCTGAACAGAATGCTTTCAGTCAACACGGTTGACTGGTGTGAACTTGCACAAGCTTACGGTTATTATGACCAGGCGCATTTGATTGATGAATTCAAGACAGCGACCACGTTCTCACCGGAGAGGTTTTTACAGGAAAAAGGAAAAAGCGTCGTGAAGTTCAGGACCGGACTTTTTATCCTAAAACCCACGGTGGTCATGCCTTCATCCTATGCAGAGCTTATGGAGGAGACGATCGAGAGTGAAGAGAAAGGTAAGGGCCTCATCTAATAGAAACCCTGAGCACTAGTTCCTAACTTCTAAACAGATTCAGATTACGAGAATTCCGACCCCGTTCTGACTTCGTTGAGAATTTCGAAGCCTAGAATTTGTTTAGGGCTTGGTGCTTGGGATTTAGAATCTTCCCGCCTTTGTGACCCCCGTTAACAGACCATCCAGGAACAGTGCCGCGGTCACTACCTGGCGTTTTTTTCCAATACATCGACCTCAGGTGTGCATATCTTTGATTCCGAATATGCTTCATAAATATGCGTACTCTTGAGAACTCAGGCGAAAAGATTGCAGATGGATGACACCATTCTTCGCCACGGATTTGGGATCAAGGACCAGCAGATACTCAAAGTCAAATACGACCAGGGGAGAATTGACATTTATGTTCGAACAAAAGATAAGTCGCTGAAATGCAGCGGATGCGGAAGCAAGGAAGTGTTGAGAAAAGGATACACAGAAAGGTCCTTCCTGACCAATCCGATCGGGTTGAACGCGGTGCATCTGGTGGCTCAGGTACAGCGCCTGGAATGTAAAGCCTGCGGGCTGGTTCGCCAGGAGAGGCTGAGCTACGCAGACCCGAAGAAAAGCTACACACATTGTTTGGAGAAGTATATAAACGATCTCTTAAGAAGCATGACGGTAACGGATGTGGCGGCAAACCTTGGCATGAGCTGGAACACAGTCAAGGGAATTCAGACGAACGTACTGAAACTTAACACAACAACTCGGTACAATCGAAGATGAAATTGAATGCGGCCGCCGTCATCATCTATGCAGCCCTCTTGCCTTGCCCTGCCGTGGCACAGGCAAATCTGAATGTTGACTATGAGGACCGGACTAACATGACAGTCAATGGCTGGATGGCCGTCGACACAGCCTGGTTGACTGACGATTACTCCGGCTCCACGATGCATAGCCATGTAGAGATAAGTAAGTCAGGATCCAAGCCGCCCTCCATAGTCTTAGACCGCGGAATGCCGAGAGCAATGAGCGACCATAGCCTTCCCTTCACTCTTATTCTCGTATCCTCTCCCGCAACTCACAGGATGGCTCTCATGACAAGGAGACACAACCTCTCAGGTGCTAAATGCTCAGCGGCTGGGGTACGGCGTATCTCTAAGAATGGAATTAATGCCGACATCCGAAGGGGACTCGCGGCAAGCCCCGACTGCGCTAGACTCAGCGGTACTCATATCCCCACATGCATCTTCGTTAAGCTCATCCTTTACAGCCGTTTGCTATGATTAATTCTCTCTTCAGCCTTTTCGATCCAGGATCGGCCTTTCCAATTATTGATGATCTCTTTTCCGGATCATCAACTGCAGATTACCACCAGCCATCTCGCATTCCGACCGTTCACAAGCCTTGCCAGAATTTTTGGAACTTTCACGAGAAACATAAAGAACGCTTATCACCAAAAGACGAAACAAATGAAGGATTCTGAAATGAAAAAATCCAAACTGTCGGTTTCAGTAGTGCTCACAACCATGTTGGTACTGATTTCCCCAGCATTCCAGCCCGTGAGAGCCCAAAGTGTTGCCGCCCTCGATACCACTTTCGGTACGAACGGCTCCGCAAGATTCTTCATCAGCGGCGGAGATAGTACGCAGGACTTCGGCACTTCTGCTGTAATTGAACCGGACGGCAAGATTATTGTGGCGGGATATTCTCTTGACAACTCGATCTATACCGCCTTCGGAATTGCCAGACTTGATTCCACCGGGAAAATAGACAACTCATTCGGCACGGGTGGTACCTCCAGAACTCACATCGCGGGCGGAGCAAGTGTAAAAGACTGGGGCAACTCGGTTATTCTGCAGCCCGACGGAAAAATTGTCGTCGCGGGCCTCTCTATGGATGGATCGGACAATGCCGGGTTCGCCGTCGCCAGGTTCAATTTCAATGGGGCGTTAGACAACACTTTCGGTGAAAATGGCACGGTCAGAACGTACATCACCGGTGGGGATAGTACGGATGATGAAGGTTATTCCGCCGCTCTGCAGGCAGACGGTAAGATCGTCGTTGCGGGTTTCTCTCATGATGACGTGTACACATCCTCGTTTGCGCTCGCACGCTTCAACTCGGACGGAACACTGGACGGGTCGTTCGGCACAAACGGTACGGCTCGAACACACATCAGCGGCGGAGATCCATCCGGGGAGGATGAGGGCTATTCTGTCGCTATTCAAGCCGACGGCAAAATTGTCGTCGCGGGCAGTTCCCCTGATATTTCGGGCAATCGTGCTTTCGCGGTAGCTTGCTTCAATTCCAATGGTACGCTCGACAGTGCTTTTGGCTCAAATGGTTCGACAAGAACCTTCATCAGCAGCGGAGGCAGCTACCACGACGGCGGCTACTCTGTCGTGGTACAGCCAGACGGTAAGATCATAGTTGCAGGCTACTCGTTCTATAATCGCACGGTAGCATTTGCGATAGCACGTTTCAATTCCGACGGAACAAATGACAACTCTTTCGGCATAAATGGGTCTGCGAGAAGTTACATAAGTGGCGGAAGCGGCGATTACGATGAGGGCCGGTCAGTCGCGATACAATCCGATGGAAAAATCGTGATTGGCGGCAGTTCGTATGATGCTTCAGGCCCCGGTACCTATGCTTTCGCGGTTGAACGTTTCGATCCCAACGGGATAATAGACAGTTCGTTCGCGACGAACGGCTCCGCAAGGGCCTTCATAGCTGGTGGGACCAACGCAGATGATAGAGCCTATGGTATTGCCATACAACCTAACGGAAAGATTATCCTGGCGGGTTATTCATGGGATGGGACATCCGAGAATAATGCTTTTGCTGCTGCTCGATTTCTGCCGGATAGTGCAAAGCGTCCGCTGAGCGTTAGAAATCGCGGTGCGATTGATCCGGAAACTTGTGAGCTGTTTCAGAATTACCCCAATCCGTTCAACCCGACTACAACGATCAATTATCAGATCCCAATGACCAGCCACGTCACTTTGAAGGTGTACGATGTACTAGGGAGGGAAGTGAGGACGCTAGTCAACGAACGTGAGAAGATAGGAAGATATGAAGTTAGGTTCGATGCGAGCAACCTGCCGAGTGGAGTTTACTTCTATCGAATCAGTGCTGCGGGTGATGGTGGAAAGGCATTTACATCAGTGAAGAAACTCATGCTGGTGAAATGAGAAGACATGGAATGATGGAACGGTGCAATGATGAAATGTTTTAGGGCGACCTGATCACTGAACACTCTGAATGTGATGGTCGCTCTCGAGTAACAATAAAAGAAAGGCCAATTATTATGAATGTCAAGAATATTACATCACTGCTCATATTGATGATCCTCCCGTTGTCGGCACACTTGTCGTTTGCGCAAACCGATCTCGAAGGGAGCAAGGATCATCCATTGATCTCGCGCTACCCGGGATCGGTGATTTACCGTTACGATGCGAAGGAGTTTGACGAGTACGTTCTTCCGCTAGGTAAGCTTCAGGGACAGGATTTCCAGAAGAGTCGGAAAGTCGAAGGTAAGACGACTCGCATTGCTTATACAACACCTGAGGGCCGGTCTATATTTGAAGTCTATCACAACTATGAAATGGCTTTGAAGAACGCCGGCTTCAAGATCCTTTATTCTGGAAAAGGTGAAAATGAACTCGGTGATGGGTTCGATATGATATACGATATGGGCGGTGGTGACCGCGATCAGTATCGATTTCTTTCCGCGCAACTATCCCGTCCGGAGGGCGATGTTTATGTGGCACTCTTTGTGACCGGCGGAAATGGTGGGCAGTCGCAGAACGAGCTGGACATAATTGAGACAAAGCCGATGGAAACCGGGCTGGTCACGATCAACGCCGAAGCACTGGCGAACGACATAGCGAAATCAGGTCACGTTGCCATTTATGGTATTTACTTCGATACCGGCAAGTCGGACGTCAAGCCGGAATCGGATCAAACCTTGAAGGAGATTGCCAGACTCCTCGAGAAGAATCCCGGACTCAAGCTTTATGTCGTTGGCCATACCGACAATGTCGGGGAATTGGCTTACAACATGAAGCTCTCACAGGATCGAGCTGACGCTGTAGTCAAAGTGCTCGTTTCGACACATAGAGTTGATCCGAATCAGTTGAAGGCTTACGGCGTGGGACCATTGTCTCCGGTCGCTTCTAATGAGACCGACGATGGCCGCGCAAAGAACCGTCGAGTCGAACTGGTAAAGCAGTGAAAGGAGATGATTCAATGAAGAAAGTCAACCTTTTGATTTGGTCACTTGCTTTTGCAGCGGTATCGTTGCTTACGTCTACTTCTGAGGCGCAGTGGTCAACAGATCCGTCAGTGAACAATCCAATCTGCACGGGGCCAGGCGACCAGGCCGTTCCCGCCGCGGTAAGCGACGGCTCCGGTGGAGCGATTATCGCGTGGGAAGACAACCGGGATACAACGGGTGATGATATTTACGCACAGAGAATAAATGCGCACGGCGAAGTCCTTTGGACCATGAATGGAGTCGCAATTTGCAGAGCGACCGGCCAACAAGAATATCCGGTTATCGTCGGTGACGGTGCAGGGGGAGCGATCATCACTTGGATGGACGGCCGTGATGACGACTTGGAAATCGGCGACTGGGATATCTATGCCCAAAGGATCAATTCAGACGGCACCGTGCTGTGGGATTCAAACGGAGTCGTGGTCTGTAATGCTGCGGATGTCCAGTACTACCCGATCATTGTCGGCGACGGAGCCGGCGGAGCGATCATTGCATGGTATGACTATCGGGAGAACAGTCAGGGCTACCACGATATATACGCGCAGCGAATCGATCCCGACGGCAACATAAAGTGGGACTCGAGTGGTGTTGCCATTCTTTCCGGTACGACGCAATCTCTCGACTTCCCCGTCATGTGCAGTGACGGCCTCGGCGGGGCGATCGTTGCCTGGGATGACGGCCGCGGAAGTGATTGGAATGTCTTTGCACAGCGAATTAGTGGAAGCGGCGCGGTACAATGGACCACGAACGGAGTTGATGTTTGCTCGGCAACCGCTTCACAGACCGAACCCGCGTTGACCGGTGACGGCGGCGGCGGCGCGATAATTACCTGGGCGGACGATCGACAAGTAGGCAGCTATACTCTCAATCACATTTATGCACAGCGCATCGATGCAGGCGGCTCGACACAGTGGGGTGCGACCGGCATTCCCGTGTGCGTCACGGATGTTCAAGAGCAATTCTATCCCGCCGTCATCGGTGAAGGCAGCGGCGGCGCAATTATCACTTGGCATGACTGGCGAAACTTGATTAATTACGGCGCCTCCGTTTACGCACAAAGGCTCAATGCAAGCGGCGAAGCACAGTGGGCAGCAAACGGCGCAGCAGTTTGCATAGGGACAGGAGATCAAGTGGTGAATCCCATCATAACGAACGACGGGCGAGGTGGCGCGATCATTGCGTGGTCAGATAGTCGCGGAAGTGATTGTGATGTCTATGCGCAGCGGTTGGATTCAAACGGCGCAGCTAAGTGGCATCAAAACGGAGCTTCAATCTGCACAGCGAGCGGCAACCAGACGTATCCCGCAGGCAAGTCTTATCCCGCAATTGTCAGTGACAAATCAGCCGGCGCGATCACCGCGTGGCAAGACTATCGCAGCGGAACGGACTGGGATGTCTACGCACAGCGCGTCGATAGCTCAGGTAATCTCGGCGTCGCCACTCCTGCTGCGAGGACGGTAACTATCGCTGAGGCGAGAAGAGATGACAATCACGATCTCATTCCGGACCATTCGGTCATCGGCGACACGCTCATGCTATACGGTGTCATCACTTCTCCAAAGAAGTTCATGCCAAATTTGATTTATTACATCCAGGATTCTACCGGAGGCATAGCTATCGCCACGCCCGGAGCCCCAATGTCTGACATTAATTTCGGGGATTCCGTGTTTGTGATCGGCAAGATAACACAAAGCAGAGGATTAACAGAGATCATGTCATTAGGCTTGGATTCGGCATACTTCGGTTGGCTGAAACGCAACGCATCTCTTCCGGCTCCGAAGCTGCTCTCCGCGAAAGAACTCATCCCCAATGCGGAGACGGTCGAGGGACAGCTTGTCCAACTAGACACCCTGTACAAATCTTCTGGAACCTGGCCTGCCGCCAGCTTAGGCGCTGACCTATACTTCAAACAGGGAACCGGAGCAGACTCAGTAGATGTACATATTGATCCTTATACCGGCATCGATGGATCAAAAGAGCCCGATTATCCCGCTAACATAATCGGCATCTTGAGTCAATATTCTTCGGATGATACCGTGGTCAACGATGGCTATCGGATATTGCCGCGCGATACGACGGACTTTGTGCCCGCCGCGATTCTCGGAGTGAAAGATAGACTCAGTGATACTCCCAAGGAATTCCGCTTATCTCAGAATTATCCTAACCCATTCAATCCTTCGACCACGATCAGGTTCGAGATCAAGGTGACATCGAAGGTGACGCTTGAAGTGTTCAACGTATTGGGACAGAAGGTACTTGAGCGCAACTATGGGAACTTGAGCGGAGGAAATTACCAGCGCGATCTGGACATGGACCAATGTTCAAGTGGCGTGTATTTCTATACTCTGCGGGCAATCGGAACAAACGGGAAGACTTTCCACGCAACCAAAAAGATGCTGCTAATGAAATAAGGAGTGGTGACACCGCCTTGCAGTGCCGCGTGCGCTTTTGACGCCTCAATCTTGTTTCTACTGAAGAAACGTGGTTTGTACTCTGTTCTCTTTGTATCGGCATATTCTCTTTCTTAACATAGCCAAAAACAGAGAGTCCCGCTCACCCCCTTGCCTTTTGGGCATCATAGCGCCCTCGCTGCGCGGTTACACGAGATAAGCTCCAGCGCTTGACTTTTTACACCGTAGCGGGTTACCTTTTTTGCAGAATATGGCAAAGCAGACATTAGAATTCGAAAAACCGATCATCGAGCTGGAACAGAAGGTCGAAGAGATGCGGAAGCTTTCCGGCCAACTTGACATTGCTGATGAAATTTCAAAACTTGAATCGCGAATAAGCGAGCTCAGGACCGACATTTATTCCAACCTAACGCGGTGGCAGCGCGTGCAGCTTGCGCGCCATCCTGAAAGGCCCTACACGTTGGATTACATAAACCTGATGACGACGGACTTCATCGAACTGCACGGCGACAGGCATTTCGGCGATGACCACGCGGTCGTCGGGGGATTCGCGAAACTCGATGGCAAGACTGTCATGGTCATCGGACAGCAGAAGGGGCGCGACACCAAATCCAATATTTACAGGAATTTCGGGATGCCCAACCCCGAGGGGTACAGGAAAGCACTCCGTCTCATGAAGCTCGCCGAGAAATTCGGAAAACCTGTCGTGACGCTGCTCGACACGCCCGGTGCATATCCCGGCATAGAAGCGGAGGAACGCGGGCAGGCGGAGGCGATAGCGCGGAATCTCTTCGAGATGGCACAGCTCCGCGTACCGATCGTCGTCGCGATAATCGGAGAAGGAGCGTCCGGCGGCGCACTCGGCCTCGGCGTCGGCGACAGAATACTGATGATGGAAAATTCATGGTACTCGGTGATCGCCCCGGAGTCATGCTCGTCGATTCTCTGGAGAAGCTGGGATTACAAAGAACAGGCGGCTGAGGCCCTGAAGTTGACTGCGGTCGACCTGCTCGAGCAGAAGATAATCGACAGGATAATACCTGAGCCACTTGGCGGAGCACACAAGAACCCCGCGGCCGCGGCGGATACGCTGAAGAAAATCCTGGCGGAAGAACTTGCCGTCCTTTTGAAGGTTAAGCCGGAAAAACTGGTCGAGGCCCGCATCGCGAAATTCGGGGCGATGGGCTCCTATTCCGGCAAATAAGGAAACCACCCACATAAGATGTATTCCGTAAGAACCAGCATTCGAGTCCGCTATGCCGAGACCGATCAAATGCACGGCGTCTACAACGGCAGGTATTTCGAGTACTTCGAGGTCGGCAGAGCCGAACTCATGCGCTCGCTGGGCATGACCTACCGGGAGTTTGAACAGGCCGGATTTTTCCTGCCCCTGATCGAGGCATACGCCAAATACATCAGACAGGTCCAGTACGACGACACGATCGAGGTCGTTGCCACGCTCAAGGAGCCGCCGAAGGCGAGGCTTCGGATCGAATACGAAATATTCCGCGGCCCGGAGAAGATGACCGAAGGGTTCACATCCCACAGCTTCGTCGATGTCAAATCCGGAAGACCCGTCCGCGCACCGAAGCTGTTCCTGGATCTGCTTCATGGGAAACTGTGATTGAAATCAGAATTCAAATCCAGGGTCCAATCCCTAATGGATGCTCATTCCAGGCTTTTTACTTTTGAGATGTACTTTTGACATTTGAACTCTCACTTTTGACTTTTCATAAGGAGTGACCTATGCTCAAAAAAGAATTACTCGACATACTCTGCTGCCCCAAGCCGGAATGCCGGGGCGAGCTGGATTACAGCGCCGAGAAGAACACGCTTACCTGCAAGAAGTGCGGGCACATCTACAGGGTGGAGAATGATATTCCGATAATGCTTGTCGAGGATAACCCGGAGGAAGGGGCGGCCAAGGATTAATGGATTAGTGGATTGTTGGATTAATGGAAAGACGAAATGGTGGAATAGTGGAATGATGGAATAGTGCGAAGCAGAGATAGGCTGGATGAAGCGGGCTCGATTTTGATTCAAGAGAAATTGGGGGGTAACGATGGATTACAGTAGAAGGCGTAATGTTAATCGAGGATACATGAAGCTTACGGTCTGGAATGAAGCACTCGATCTGTTCGGTTTGACACACTCAATCCTTACCAGAATAGATGGACTAGACTTCAAGCTGAGGGCGCAGATCCTGGACGCTACTCAATCCGTCTCGGCGAATATAGCAGAAGGTTATTGTAGAAGGTCGCTGAACGAATATCTGCAGTACCTCAACGTAGCATTGGGCTCATCAGGAGAGGCATTGACAAGGATGACCGGGCTCAGGAAAGCGGGATACGTGACGGCAGAACAATTCGAAGAATTCGATAAACTGCACTACGCAATTGAGAACAGACTCATAGCGCTTGTAAGATCACTGCAGTCCAAGAGACGGTCCGGCACTTGGGAGGATGAATTCAAAGAGTCGACTGCCGCGTATGCGCCCCAAGCACATTAGAGGGGCTGGATGAACATCGGCTGCATATCGTCTCATATAGAGTCAACATTCCATCATTCCAGCATTCCAGTATTCCCCTCACGTTGGACCGCGGAAGCCTTGGTAACCTGCGTTGCTTGACAAGATAAAGAGCCTCGGTGCCGACACCGCCGTCTACGGTGTGAGCACGATCGTCGGAAGGTTCCTGAATTTCCTTCTCGTACCGTTCTACACGAACGTCCTTACCACGTCCCAGTACGGCGTCGTAGCGACGGTATATTCCTACATCGCGTTCATGAATATCGTCTACATGTACGGGATGGAGTCGGCGTTCTTTAAGTACGCGTCGACGAGAGAAATCGGGAACGACAAGGAGATATTTTCTACCCCGTTCATTTCCGTGGTGCTGAGCTCCCTTCTCTTCTCCGCGCTGATCTTCTTCAACAGCACGAGGCTGGCCCCGGTGGTGGAAGTGCCGCCCGAGTTTGCCGACACGATCAGGTACTCCGCACTGATGCTTCTCCTCGACTCGCTGGCGGTGATCCCGTTTGCGGCGCTGCGGCTCGAGAGGAAAGTGAAGACTTTTGCCGCGATAAAAATCATCAACATCGTGGTGAACGTCGCGGCAAACGTCGTCCTGCTGGTCAGGTTCCACAAGGGCGTCGAGGGGATCTTCATAAGCGGCGTGATAGCGTCTTCGGTGACGCTGGTTCTCCTTCTCCCCACTATACTTCGGAAGCTCGGCCTCCACTTCAGGAAGGACCTTTACAAGGCGCTCCTGAAGTTCGGACTTCCCTATATCCCCGCCGGTCTGGCGGCGATGATGGTACAGGTCATCGACAGGCCTATACTGCTTGCTCTCACCAACGAAAGCACGGTCGGAATCTACCAGGCCAATTACCGGCTCGGGATATTCATGATGCTTGTCGTCTCGATGTATGACTACGCCTGGCGGCCCTTCTTCCTGACCCACGCTTCCGAGCCGAATGCAAAGCAGATGTACTCGAGGATACTGACGTACTTTGTCCTCTTCAGCTCCGTCGTCGTACTGCTGGTGTCGCTTTACATCGACGACCTGGTCAAGATCAGGGTACTGCACCGGTTCATAATAAACCCCGCTTACTGGTCCGGCCTCGGGATCGTGCCGATAGTCCTGCTCGGCTATCTCTTCAACGGGATGTACGTCAACTTCATGGCCGGCATTTACATCGAAAAGAAGACATCGCATCTTCCGTACATCACCGGGATCGGCGCCGCCATCAACGTCGTGATAAACCTTCTCCTCATACCCAGGTTTGGAATGTTCGGCGCCGCGTGGGCGACCTTCTTCGCTTACGCCGGGATGGCGATCGCGATCTATTTCGTCTCGCAGCGTTTCTACCCCGTTCACTACGAACTTGGAAGACTTTTGAAAATCGGCATAGCGCTCGGGATAATTGTCACCGCCCATGCTTTCAGACATGCTCTGTTCCCCGGCGTGCACGAACAGCTGTTTAAGCTCGCCGCTCTCGCAGGATTCTTCATCATGCTTTTACTTATGAGATTTCCGATCGCGGAAGAAACTAATTTTCTGAAACGGATGAGGTTCGGAAGATAGGCGGACCGGCGCCTAGAAAGGAAAATCTCCGGGGGTGGCGGGGACCGGCTCCTTTTCCTTTTCGACCTTTGGCTTCTCGGCTTTAAGATGTATTTCGTTCGCCGTGACGAATATCGGCTTATTCGGGGTAACCGGGCAGGCATGCTCGCAGGCACCGCAGCCTATGCAGAGTTTGTCATCGATCTCGGGGAGGCGCAAACCGTTTTCATAAGGCACCATATGCACGGCCTTCGTCGGGCAGTGCTCCGAACAGGCCGCACATTCCTTTTTCTTCGAGACAACGACGCAATCGTCCTTTTTGAACGTGGTCTTCCCGATCTGAACGAGCTTCTTCGTCTCCACGTCGAGCGGTACTATCGCGCCGGTCGGGCATACGTCGCCGCAGATCGCGCAGTCGTAGTTGCAGTAGTTGACCGTGTAATCCATCTTCGGCTGGAACATGCCGGCAAGGCCGAAGTCGAGGAAGGACGGCTGAAGGACGCCGGTAGGACAGGAAGTCGCGCAAAGATGGCACGCGGTACAGAGGCTGGTGAAGTGGCGGAAGCTCAGCGAGCCGGGGGGCGTCACGGGCTTCGCCTTACCGGACAGCACGCTGCCGCCCTGAACCAGGCCCGGCGCCAGAAGAAACGCTGCAGTCGGAACCGTGACGTTGCGAAAGAATTCCCTCCTTCCCTGATCGAACCCGACCCCGGCTATCTGGACATCGGGAATTCTTCTTCTCTCATACTGGATCGCCTCCTCAGGACATGAACGGACGCAGTTGAAACATCCCACGCACGCGCTGAAGTCGATACGCTTCGCCTCGCTGTCGATGCACTCCGCCTTGCAGACTTTATCGCATGCACCGCAGTCGTTGCAAACGTCTTTCGCGATCACCAGCCTGTAGACCGATATTCGCGAAAGCAGGCTCAGTATGGCGCCTGCGGGACAGAATGTATTGCAGAACAACCGCCCTTCGGTCAGACTCATATACCCGAGAGTCACGAAGAATAGAAGGCCTAGCGCAAGGGCGCCGATACCTTCCAAGTGCAGCGGGATATTGTAAAGGAAATAGATTCCAAACCGTGCAAGTATGTCGGCAGCCGCATTGTTCGTCAACACAATGACGGGCAACGCGAGAGCGTTTACGATTCTCCCGTAGTTGCTGAACGGCTCGAGAAGGTCGCCTATGATCATGCTGGTCCCAAAGAGAACAAGTATGACCGCGATCGCCAGGACGGAGTATTGCAGCCACTGCGGAGCCCTGTTGTATCTGAAACGCTTCCGCCGATTCATCTTCCGGGCGAGCCTGATGAGAAAATCCTGAAGCACTCCGAGTGGGCAGATCGTGGAGCAATAGACGCGTCCAAGGAAGAGTGTCATCAGCACAATAAACGCGAGTACGAACAGGGTCGCTGTGCCACCCACGATAACCGCTTTGAGTACGGAGGGGACTATCTGGAGCGATGTAAGTACCGCGGCAAGCTTCGGCGGAACCAGGTGCCAAGCGTCCAGGAAGAGCGCAGTAAAAAGCACCAAGAAGATCAGCGAAACGATTACCCGAAGGTCCTTTATTTTTTTCCAGGTGTTGCGGGTCAAGTCAGAGTACCTCCGCTATCCTTGGTCACTTGTATATTCTCAGCTGACGCCCCTTTGAATTGCCTGCGCCTCGATTACAACCCAGGAGCATGATTGCACCATGATTTATCATTGTGCGGATAATGAATTCATCCTGAAGGCAAACCGATTCATCGGTTTCCAACAGGGAAAAACCGGAACCGCGGTCTCACCGCCCACTGTCACATCGAGATCCGCTTGATGTTCAGGTTCTCAAGATCGGCGCGCCCGACTTTCATCTCCTCCGCAACCTTTATATATCGCACCTCGTTTGGATCTATGCCGAAAAGCTTTGCTCCTGCGACATCGAGCGCGACTATATCGGTCGAGATCAGCTGCGATTTCATCATCACGAGATCGCCGGTAGATATTCCGCGCGGCCCGTTTCGTTTCATCACGTAGTATGCATCAAGGACATTGAGGGTCGGCTTGCGGTAAGTCGAGAAGTCGGCTATGCACTGGTCAAGGTCTGTCCTGTGCCAGTATTGTCGGTCCCACACATTTCCCATCAGGTTCTTCATGCCCATCGTCAATCTTGGACCGCTGTGATTCTTGAGGACCGGCACGTTGATGAACACGTCCGCATCGAGTATCACCTCGTGTTCCTGCGTCGACTTCAGTGATATCCCTTTCGGGACCGATACATTATGATAGTAGCTTGCGCTCGCGCCCGGAATTACTTTCGCACCTACGTCGCTGGCAGCCTTCTGGATCCCGCTGTTGCTGTAACACCTCTGCCATTGGTCGCACGGATGGTCGACCACCGAGACATCCTTGGCTCCGGCATCGAAGCAATGTTGAATGATCCTTGCAACCAGTTTCGGATTTGTATTTCCAGCTCTCTCGGGAGAGACATCCCAGCCGATATTCGGCTTCACGACGACCTTGTCACCCTTCTTGACGAAGGCCTTCATCCCGCCGAGCGCAGCAATTCCGCTATCGAACATGGAATCGGGCTCACCGCCTTTTATTGCCACGAGATCATACGGCAACTGAAGATTACCGAGTTCGCTCAACAGACTCCCCGTCTTCATGAACGCACCGAAGGCAATTGAAGCACCGAGTGTTTGCTTTACAAATGTGCGCCTATCCACAGACAGCCTCCTTTGTTTTGCATACAGCTTGAGAATATCGTCTTCTTCTACAAGAATCAAGTTCCACTTCCAATAAGCCTCAATTACGCTGCAATTTGGACGAAATCTATATCCATATTCTTGCGTGAAAACGATGCTTGTTCTATCAAGATATTCAGACGCTAGCAATAACAACGAATTGCGCTCAAATTTAGCTATTGACAACGTAACAGTGTTCTGTTATATTAACGCCGAGGTGATTGATATGGAAAATGAACTGATTTCGAAGAAAGACCTCCTGGAACTGACCGGGATCTCGTACGGCCAGCTTTACAGATGGAAGCGCAAGTTGTTGATACCCGAGGAGTGGTTCGTCCGCAAGTCTACCTTCACTGGCCAGGAGACATTCTTTCCCCGCGACAGAATTCTGGACCGCATCGCGAAGATCAAGAACATGAAAGAGGATGCCTCGCTTGATGAACTCGCGGACATCCTCTCCCCTACCCCCACTGACCTGCAGGTCTCCAGGTCCGCCCTCGCCGACGGAAAGATCGTGTCGTCCGCTGCGCTCGAGTTGTATGAGAGTGTGTCCGGTAAAGGCGATGCTTTCGCTTTCGGCGACGTCCTGTTTGTCTATCTCCTCGACAAGATGCTGCAGTCGGGCAACATCAGCGGCGAAGAAGGAAAAATACTGCTGAGCACTCTCAAGGAACATTTCGCCTCGTTTGAGGGTCAGCACTGCGACGTGATATTCCTCCGCAAGCTTGGCGTATCAACATGCCTTCTCGTTACGGCGCCGCAGCAGATCTATTTCGACGACGCGACCAGGGTGGCAGGCCGCCTCAGCGTCACATCTTCCATCGAGGAACTGAAAACTAAACTGGTCAATGGAGGACTGTAAGATGGTTAAGCAGGTAAAAGCGGATCTGAGGATAAACGGGCTCGGCAGTTCGTCGGGCGGCAGTTTCAACCTCGTCCAGATAAACGGCAAGGGCGAAATCAACGGCGACCTCGAGTGCACAGACCTTCAGATAAACGGGCTCGGCTGCATCAGCGGCAATGTGGAAGCCCGGTCCGTCAGGGTTGCCGGCAAATCGGAGATCGGCGGCGACCTGAAAGCCGGCGACATAATAGTTGACGGCATGGCGGAAGTCAGGGGAAAACTCACCGCTGAGCGGATTGAGAATCGCGGCGCGCTGAGGATCAGTCACGACCTGGGCGCTGAACTTTTCAAGTCGGCCGGCAGTTTCACGATCGGCGGACTCCTGAACTCGGGAAAGGTCGAGATCGACATATACGGAAGTTGCGCTGCAAGGGAGATCGGCGGAGAGAAGATAGAGATCCGCAGAGGAAGGGCCTTCGGCCTGAGGGACTTCATCGACTCCGTATTCCCCGGGCTAATGTGGAAGCGGGGCTTGTCCGTCGACACCATCGAAGGCGACGAGATCTTCATCGAGGATACCACCGCCAAGATGGTGCGCGGAGGGAACGTCAAGATCGGTGCGGGATGCCGGGTCGACGTCGTGGAGTATAAACACACACTCGACACAACATCCGACGCGAAAGTCAAGGAAAGCAGGAAGATTTAAAGAGGAACGGGCTAAACCGATGAAACATGAAACCAGAAAGCCGTTAAAGATCGTCGGAAATTCGAATTCCCCGGGCGGATACTTCAGCGAAGCGCTCATCGTCGGCGACGGCGAAATAGAGGGGGATCTGGACTGCATCACGCTGAAATGTGTCGGCAATTCCAGGATCAACGGCAACCTGAAAGCAGAGATCTTCAAAACTGTCGGCTCCACATCCGTTTCCGGCTCCGTGACATCCAGAGACATCCGCATCGCGGGGAACGTGGATACCAAAGGGAGCCTGAAGGCAGACACTATCGTGGTACGCGGAGGATTGGAGGTCAGGGAAAGCATTTCTGCCGGGGAGATGAGAGCCAGGGGTTACCTGACTGTCAAGAAGAACTGCGAAGCGGAGCGATTCTCCTCGACGGGCCCGCTCGTTGTCGACGGGCTGCTGAATGCCGAGCATGTCGATCTCAAGCTCCACAGCAGGTGCAGGGTTGCGGAAATCGGCGGTGAAACGATCAGCGTGCACAGGGGCAACGCGGCAAGAATCAGCGAGATACTCAAGTCGCTCTTTCTTCCGCCGGATTACATGTCCGGCAAGCTCGTAGCCGACACGATCGAGGGGGACGATATCCATATCGAGCATACCAAGGCAAGAGTAGTCCGCGCCAAACACATCGTCATAGGTCCGGGCTGCGAGATAGAGCTCGTCGAGTATAAATCGAGCTTCCACTGCCACGGAAGATCGATAGTCAAGACGGAAAAGAAGGTCAAATGACGGGAAGTAAACGCCGGCGATGAACGGCTGAAGAATACCGGCGTAGGAAAATATTGCCCTATGCCCGCTCGTCATATGTAGTAGCCGGGATCCGGCGCGCGGCTGCAATTAGTTTTCAGACCTACAGGATAAAGGAGGAAAAGAGATGCAAACATCTGCTTACGACACACGGACACGACAACCCGACTTATTCATCTTCAGGACAAATCTGAGCAAGAAAGCCGATTTCAACCGCGTCAAAGGGTCCCTGCTTAAACTTCCCGGAATGCGCGGATGCACGATAGACCTCGAGGATTGCGACAAGGTCCTGCGTGTCGAATGTGAGAACATTCCCTTCACCGCGATTGTTGAAGAAGTTGCCAGGCAAGGTTTCTTCTGCGAAGAATTGACGGACTGAATGCGAGATGAAGTCTATGGGCATTCGTGTTTCGGCGAAACAAATTCGAACCAGTTTCTCCAATAAAGAGTCTAATAGGATTAAAAAGGCCTCTATTCTAAGGAACAACACTTGAACGTAATCCAGAACAGTACAGATATCATTACAGTCTCGGAACTGGTGAAGAAATTCGGGGATTTCACCGCCGTCGACAACATATCTTTCAATGTTAAAAAAGGGGAAATATTCGCATTCCTCGGACCGAACGGTGCCGGCAAGTCGACGACCATAAAGATGCTGACGACCCTGCTTCACCCGACAAGCGGAAAGATAGTCCTGAACAGTTTCGACCCGGCACGCAATAAAGACGGCGTCAGGAAATCGCTCGGCATAGTGTTCCAGGACCCAAGCCTCGACGACGACCTCACGGCGCTGGAAAACATGCAGTTCCACGCCGTCTGTTACGGAGTCCCCAAGGACATCAGGGGCAGTCGGATAGAGGAACTCCTGCAGTTTGTCGAGCTGTGGGACAGGAGAAATGACCTGGTGAAGACCTTCTCCGGCGGAATGAAGCGCAGACTGGAAATTGCCAGAGGGCTGCTTCACCATCCGACCATCCTCTTCCTCGATGAACCGACCCTCGGACTCGATCCGCAAACCCGAAACCACATGTGGAGCTACGTGAAGGACATAAACCAGAAGGAAGGCATGACCGTCTTCTTCACCACGCATTACATGGAGGAGGCCGACCGTGTTGCTGAACGGATAGCCGTCATAGACCACGGCAAGATCGTCGCAATGGGAACGGGGAGCGAATTGAAAAGCCGGACGAACGCGGATACACTCGAAGATGCATTCCTGAACTTGACAGGCCACAAGATCCGTGAAGAGGAGGCGAGCAGCCTCGACCGGATGAGAAGGATGGGACGCCTGTGGGCGGGAAGGAGAAGATGAGGGAATGGTGGAATAATGGATCGTTGGATTATTGGATTGATCGAGAATACGCCGGAGCATGGTTCAAATGCTTCCCCCTTTCCGGTGTCCGGCCTCCCATCTCCGTTCTCCGTTTTCCCTGCTCCACTTCGCTACCAAAGACATGAACAACTGCATTTTCCAGAGAAAGGCTAGATACCTCCGTGAACGTAATCTACATAATGTGGCTGAGACAGCTCAAGAAATACTTCAGGTCGAAATCCAGGATCATAGGATCACTCGGACAACCGCTTTTGTTCCTGCTCGCGTTTGGATTCGGCTTCGGCGCGATATTCAAGAAAGCGGGAGCCGGAAATTACATGCAGTTCCTTGCACCGGGAATCATCCTCATGAGTGTGCTCTTCACGGCGATCTTCTCCGGGATAGACCTAATATGGGACAGGCAGTTCGGTTTCTTGAAGGAAACGATGGTAGCTCCTGTCTCCCGTCTTCAGATCATGCTCGGCAAGACCCTCGGCGGAGCGACGGTCGCCGCAATACAGGGAGTGATTGTCTTCGTGCTGACTCTTCTCGTCGGGTTCAGACCTCATAACCTCATCCTCCTCCCCCTCGGTGCGCTGGTCGTGTTCCTCGTCGCAATCCTTTTTACATCGCTAGGGATTGGGCTTGCATCTACTATGGAGGACATGCAGGGATTTCAGTTGATCATGAACTTCCTCGTCATGCCGATCTTCTTTCTCTCGGGCGCGCTGTTCCCCCTCGAAGGGCTCCCGAGAGTCATGGATGTGATCGCGTCGCTAGACCCGCTCAGTTACGGCGTGGATGGCCTGAGGTATTCATTCCTCGGCTCCGAGTCAGTGTTCGGTATGACCACAGACATGCTCGTCCTTTCAGTCCTTACAGTTCTGCTGCTCGGCCTGGGTAGCAGGCTGTTCGAGAGGATCCAGGCCTGAACCGCCAACTTAACAAGGAGGAACATGGGACCGAAATGGCTTGAGTGGGCGAAGAGCCTGCAGGCAATCGCGCAAAACGGATTGACCTTTGCCGGAAACGAATACGAGGTCGAACGGTACAGGCACGTAATGGATATCGCCGCGGAGATGATGGCCTCGAATTCCGACGCCGATCTCGCATATGTCAAGGACCTGTTCAAAGATGTCGAAGGATATGCGACGCCGCGTGTCGATGTCCGCGGGGTGGTATTCAAAGACGATAAGATACTTCTCGTCAGAGAGAAATCAGACGGCGGCTGGACTCTGCCCGGTGGATGGGCCGACCCCAACGAGACTCCTTCGGAGTCGGTGGGACGTGAAGTCTTCGAGGAATCCGGCTTCGAAGTGGAGACCGTGAAAGTCCTCGCCGTTTACGATCGAGTCAAACAAGGGCACACTCCCCCCCACCCATACCATATTTACAAGCTCTTCTTCCTCTGTGAGTTGAAAGGAGGGGAAAAGAAGACAAGCCTTGAGACCGACGGCGTCGACTTCTTCGACGAGGCCGGCATTCCGGCTCTCTCGGCTGCCCGCACAACCGCGAACCAGATAAGAAGATTCTTCGAACACTACCGCAACCCCGGACTCCAGACCGACTTCGACTGAGCCGGCATCCGGAGGACGGAAAATTCCGCTGCGGGCACCCCGCAAGAGCGGGAACTTGTCTCCCGATGTATGGGAAAGCTTACCAGAAACTCCTGTGATTTCACGGTCATATTTGCTAAACTGATGCAATTCTGATATGAACGACCTCAAGCCCCTGACAGCCGCAATAGTGACCTTCATCTTCATAGCGGGGATAGCGGCCACCGCGATCTACGATCTTCAACCTCCGAAGCCCCTTCCGGCCACGGCGCCGGACTCTCTTTTCTCCGCCGATAGGGCGGCAGGTTACATCCGCGACATTGCCGCTTCGCCTCACCCTCTTGGATCACCGGAGAACGTCAAGGTTCGTGATTACATAGTGGAACAACTGTCCGAGATGGGACTTCAGCCCCGGCTGGACACTGCGGTCGTTACTGGTTCTTACCTGGGCATCCACTATGCCGCGTCCGTGATAAACATCGTCGCGCACCTGACGGGCTCGGACAATTCCAGGGCCGTCCTCCTGATGGCACATTACGATTCAGTCCCCACCGGCCCGGGAGCGAGCGACGATGGTTCTGGCGTAGCCACAATCCTCGAAACGCTTCGCGCCCTGAAAGCATCATATCCCCTCAAGAACGATGTCATTGCCATCTTCACCGACGGTGAAGAAAACGGCATGATGGGAGCTCAGGCAATCGCCGGAAACGATTCACTTTTGCGGCAGGTCGGCGTCGCGCTCAACTTCGAGGCCCGCGGTACGAGCGGACCTTCCCTCATGTTCGAGACCAGCGACGGAAACGGGTGGCTGATCGAACAAATGGCAAAATCGGGATCTGACATTGCGGCGACGTCTTTCATGTACGACGGCTACAAGCATCTCCCGAACAACACGGACTTTTCCTGGTTGAAGGCGAAGGGGATGTCGGGAATGAACTTCGCTTTCATCGGAGACCTCGAACGCTACCACAGCGAGATGGACAACTATACCAACATCGACGAAAGGAGTATTCAACACGACGGCTCTCACGCACTCTCGCTGACGAAACAATTCGGGAATCTTACGCTGCCCGGCCCCGGTTCAGGAAACGATATTTACTTTAATTTCTTCTGGCCCGCTTTCTTCTACTACCCCGCGTCGTATGTCTCGACAATCTCCGCAGTCGCCGCTCTCCTCTTTTTCCTGATGATATACATCGGGGTAAAACGAAAGATGATCGGTTTGTGGAAATCACTCATCAGCATCCTCCTGCCGCTCGGCCCCGTCGTGATTCTTGCCGTCGGAACTTTTTTTCTGTGGAAAGGGATCGGGAATTCTTATCCTGAAGCCGGTTATTTCCTCTTCGACGCGTTCTACGGCGACGGAATGCTGCTGCTCGCCGTGATATCACTCGCGCTGGCGGCGACCTCCACATTCTTCATCTACATGCGGGGCTTCTTCCGCTCGTCAGAGATGGCGGCCGGCGCTCTCTTCTGGTGGCTAGTTCTGGCAGTCATATCCACATTTTACCTCCCGCACGGCGCATATATCTTTCAATGGCCCCTTCTCTTCAGTTCGTCGGCGCTGCTCCTTTTCTTCATCGCGCCAAAATCGGACTTCAGGTCCCCACTGATGCTGCTGACACTTCTTGCCTGTGCGGTACCGGGAGTATATTTCACGGCGCAGACGGTTTATCTCCTTTACCTGATGGGCCTTCTGCCGGCAGTGACGACCGCAATTGTCGTGCTCGTGATCCTCGGGATGTGTACCGTGCTTCCGCACCTGGCCATCGTCTCTGCGCCCAAGAAGTGGATTATTCCCGTAAGCGCGTTCGCTGTCGCACTGGTGATAGGTGCGGTGGCGCTGATGTCTCATCATCTGGATACGCACCATCCGAAAACCGACAGCATCGACTATGCCATAGACCTCGACAACTCGAGAGCTTACTGGATATCGTTCGACGACACGACCGACGAATGGACATCTCAGTACATGCAGCATTTTGTCTCTCCTGATTCGCTTCCCGATTTCTTCCCCGGCAGGCGGAGGCCCGATCTGGCGAACAGTGCGGCGCTCATTCCCGTGCGTCCGGTTTCCGTGACATTGCTCGGAGATACGGCCTATCGTGGAGCACAGGAGGTGACCCTGCTCGTGAAGCCTCCGGAAGCCGGGACTCCCATAATGCTCCACTCACCAAAAGGCTCTCAGGTTATCTCCGCTTCGGTCGACGGCCACCCCATTCCGGATTCGGTCGCCATTTTTCCTACGGGGAAGCTCGACAATTGGACCTTGTACTGCTACGGGTTTCCCGCGGCCGGCTGCACCGTTTCTCTCGTCCTCCCCGCCGGCCAGGAGCTGAACCTCACGACGGTCTGCACTTTGGCCGGACTTCCTGAGGCCGGAGGTCTACCCGAATTCCCCCGCCCCGGTTCCATAATGCGCCGGCCCTTCGTCACGACGGACGCAGCGATTGTGATGAAGAGCTACAGGTTCTGACGGTCATCTCTCCCGACATTACACCGCCGCCCCTGACTCGCTAGTTTCAATTAACCCTCTAACGAAGTAGATTTATACAAATACAAGGAGGGTCTATGAATCGTGCTGCAGTAGTGTTTGCACTCACCTTTTTCCTGACCGGGGGAACATTATTTTCACAGGGAACAAAGCCCGTCCGCGACAATGTCGGCTTCTGCTGGAACGCTCACCAGATGAAGAGACTGATCGATTATCTCAAGAAGACCGAACATTCCCCCGCCGCCGCTTCGAACATCGTAGCGGCAATCTCACCACATGACGACTACCTCTATGCCGCAAGAGTCTATTATCCGCTCTACCGTGTGCTCCGTGCCAAGCAGGTCGTAATCTTCGGCGTGACGCACAGCGACGTGAGGAAACAGGCCGGCGACCCGCACAACATATTGATACTCGACAACTTCAAAGACTGGCCCGGGCTCGGTCGAACCGTCGGAATATCTCCCCTGCGAGAATACATCAAGGCGCATCTCGATACTTCCGATTTCATCGTGAGCAACAAGGCACACGCGCTGGAACACTCGATCGAGGCACTCGTTCCGTTTCTACAGTATTTCAATCCGAAAGTGAAAATCACTCCGATAATGGTGACGCAGATGTCCTTCGACACCATGGACAAAATCTCGGAGAAGTTGTCTGGAGTAATCGCCGATTACATCAAGGCAAATCACCTGATACCCGGAAAGGACATAGCCTTCCTCATTTCCTCGGACGCGGACCATTACGGGGAGGATTTCAACAACTCACCTTACGGAGAAGATGCAAAGGCACATGAAGAGGCTACGGCAAACGACCGCCGCATCGCGCACACGGATCTCGACGGGACTCTGACGCCCGCAAAGGTGAAAGACCTTACGGTCCAGCTCAAAAACATCGTGTGGTGCGGGAAGTTCTCCGTCCCGTTCGGACTTCTTACTTCAGAGAAAATCATCAAGAAGCTCACGGGTAAACATCTGGGCGGAAAAGTCCTGAGATACTCCGACTCGTACACGGAGAGCGTTCTTCCCATCAAGGGAACCGGGATGGGAACGACAGCGCCGGCATCATACAAGCACTGGTGCGGGTGGCTTTCGGCGGCTTACTATCTTAAGAAGTAACCTTCGCCGCTAGACACTCAAGTCTGCCGTCGGGAGGAACTTCGGCGGCTTCCTGACGTTGGTCGCCTGCTCGAACGAATAAGCCAGCCTGATGAGCGTAGGTTCGCTCCACGCCCGTCCGAAGAACGATATCCCTATCGGAAGGCCGGAGACGAACCCGGCGGGTACGGTTATATGAGGATAACCCGCCACAGCCGCGGGGCCGGAGCTGCCGCCCAGGAAATGGTCGCCGTCGACGAGGTCGGTCATCCATGCGGGCGCATCCGTCGGTGAAACCAGCGCGTCCAGCTTATGTTTTGCCATGACGGAATCTATCCCTTCCTTGCGCGCAAGTCTGCGGCATTCCGCCAGAACATCGAGATACTTCTTATCCGTCAATGGTCCGCGGGCCTGCGCCTTCAGGAAAAGCTCCTGCCCGAAGTACGGCATCTCAGACTTCTTGTGCTCTTCATTGTACTTGATCAAGTCCTCGAGCGTTTTCATTGGAGCATTCGGGCCGAGCCTGTCGAGGTATTTCTTCATATCGGCCTTGAGTTCGTATTCGAGAACGATCTCCTCTGCCTCGCCCCACTTACCGAGGGTCTTGAATTCCACGGGATCGACGACCACCGCGCCCTTCTTCTTCATCACGTCGATGGCCCCGTCGATAATGTCGTCGACCTGCGGTAGGAACCCGAACAGTTTTCGGACGACCCCGACGCGTGCCCCTTTCAGGCCCGCAGGATCGAGAAACTTCGTGTAGTCTGTGTAATACTTCCCTTTGCTTGCTTTGGTCGCGACGTCCTCCGCATCTACGCCCACCAGCGCGCCCAGAAGAGTCGCCGCGTCGCTGACCGTCCGTCCCATCGGGCCCGGAGTGTCCTGCGTATGAGAAATCGGAATCACGCCGGTTCGGCTCACGAGGCCGACGGTGGGCTTTATCCCAACCACCCCGTTAATAGACGAGGGGCTGACTATGGAGCCGTCGGTTTCCGTTCCGACCGCGACAGCGGTGAGGTTCGCCGAGACGGAGACGGCGGAGCCTGAGCTCGAGCCCGACGTGTTGCGATCGAGAGCATAGGGATTTCTGGTCAGCCCGCCGCGGCCGCTCCATCCGCTCGTGGAATGGGTCGATCTCATGTTTGCCCACTCGCTGAGGTTGGCCTTGCCGAGAATCACGGCGCCAGATTTGCGAAGCTGCCTGACCAGAAACGAGTCTTCACGGGGCTTCGAACCGACGAGCGCCAGCGAGCCCGCCGTGGTCATCATTTTGTCCGCGGTGTCGATATTGTCCTTGATCACGACAGAAATTCCGTGCATCGGCCCGCGTGGACCCTTCTCCTTTCGTTCCTTGTCGAGCTCATCTGCGATCTTCAGTGCGTCGGGGTTCAGTTCGATAATACTGCCGAGCGTCGGTCCGTTCTTGTCCAATTCCTTTATCCTTGCGATGTAACTCTCCGCGACCGATCGGGCCGTGTATTTGCCGCTCTTCATTCCTTCCTGAAGTGTGGCTACTGTAATCTCGTCAAGCTCAGACGGCTTGACATCATATCGAAGCACGCGGGCCACCTCTCCCCTTGCTATGGATGGAAAAGCTGCCGCTACAACGCCGCCGGCCAGCGCGGACTTCAACAGGTTCCTTCTGCTGAGGTCTGTCCCTGCAGACATGGATTCCTTCTTGGTGGGCACGCTTTATCTCCTGTTAAGTGAGGACTGTTTTTCTCCGCTCAATATAAACCGGGCATCGCACTTAGCCAAAGCATTGCCGCGATTTTCAAGTCGCGGCAATGAAAATCCCCCCAAGCACGGGCTTCAGCCCGATTATGCCCGGCTATCTCGGCCAGAGCCAGCCGAACACACCGGCAGTCACCAGCGCGTATATCAATCCGTCGACGGTCGCCTTGATGGTCAGGCTCATCGAGCGCCAGTACCAGATGGGCAATTCCCACAGTGCCACAACATATGCAATGAATGCAGTGGCTCCGGCAAACCTGAAGACATGCAGATACATTGCGCCATGAGGAACAGCGCGGCCCGTCACATAAGCGACAAACACGCCGATAACGATACTGTAGACAAACCACGACACGAGGCGGGGTCCCATCGGGATGGGCTTGTTGGCCCTAACGGTCAGCATAACAACCGGCCCCTCGTCGATCTTCTTCTTGAACTCAGGCGAGTTCAACTCCTTCGCCCCCATTGCCCTTGGCAACATGTACTCCCCCGGCGGAATCGCCAGCGGGCGAAGTGCGTCCCTGACCTTATCTTCGTCCGGCACCTTCGGATAGTCGCTCTTGTGCCAGGGCAAAACCGTGTGGATGAAGGAACTAACTATGAAGACTGCGACAGACGAGAGCACTATCGGCAGCCAGAGTGTATGCAGTGGTGTCACGATGACCCTCCTTGTTATTATTGTGTAAATGGTTATCAGAATTTCAAACAGCCTCATGAATATTGGAGATATCCACTTAACGCCGGCCGTGGGAAGATAGTTCTCGACTATAGCGGTTGCCCCGGATTCGTGTTTATTACCCCGGAGATACTGGTAAATGCCCGATCGCTGCCCGATTCCGCGGACCGGTGCTAAAACCCCAGCGTCGTTTCCAGCGTCCAGGCAAAACCTTTGCATGGACCTGCAATACCCCAGGTAAAATCGGTCCTAATAAAAGGGAGAATATTCACCAGCCCGAACCCGGTCTCCGCCATGTGCGACACACCCTGCGCGGCAGCCGCCTGAATGAACAGCGCAAGGTCGAACCAGACATTCCTGACAAGCGGCACATCGGTCCACCTGAAAAGAGTGCTGGGGAAATCATGTTCAAGTCCCGCAACGACGCTCCTATCGGAAAGAATTCTCTGGGTACTGAGTGTGGACAGGACCTGCTCCTGCGCGTAGCCGCCGTATGCAGCCTGTATCTCGAACATCCGCTGCAGAGGCAGTCTGCCTGCCGCCGTACCGCCGATCAGCCATATATCAGCGTATCCCGATGCAAACGTCAACTGGTGTCTCATCAAATTCATATGATATCGTGCGAACGAGTAGGAAGAGTTCAGGTAGCGAGGGGATGACAATTCCGCGGCAATGTTTCCGACCCAGTAGCTGGATCCTTCGTCCGACTGCATCGACATGCCGTTGTCAGTAAACTTCCGCGTGTCCATGTTGAGTGACAACTTAACGCTCCTCATCCATCCGTCATCGATCGCGGGATTCTGACGGTAGGCGTGGTTCTTTGAGAAGATGCTGTAGTCGGTGCACTTGCGGACGCTCATCTGCTCCTCGTCCGCGTATGTCGCTCCGACCCGAAAAGAGGAATTAATTCGCCACCTCGCGAATGCATGCCAGCCCTCCGACAGGAAATAATCTCTGTAATCGTCTTTGTAGAGGAGTGCACCGAGAGTCACCTCGAACCGGCTGTATATGTTTTCTTCCTCCCTGTTGGCGAGCCCGCAGAAGACCTCGCCGCCTGCGTTAAGTCCGTCTGCAAATGGCAGCTCGTAACCGGCGGACAGATCGTATTTCCACATCCTGTCCGAGAAACCGTAACCTGCGATCGCGGTCAGCTCCGTCCTGTCGATCAACGTGGAGCTCGTCACGCCAGCTCCGAGGTAAGAGCGAGGCTGTCCAGAAAGTCTTGTCTGTCATGCTGAACGAAGTGAAGCATCCATTTTTCAGAACGAATAAGTGGATTCTTCAGTCGCTCCGCTCCTTCAGAATGACATTTTCCTTGTTTTGGGACAACCTCTGATAAAAATCGGAAACGGAGGTGAACGGCCAGGAGTCCGACTGGCTTGGAAGCCGTGTCAGGAATAGCACAGCCTTCCAGATGAAAGGCATGTTCCTCTCGAGGCTGTCGAGTCTGGCATATGCCAGAACCTCCTGATGCGTAAGAGGAAGAATTTGTTCATTCTGCCATGCGGTCGAATCGTCGCCCGCCCCGGCCGTGGAAGAAGAAACGACTTTTCGGTCGAAGAAATTATCCGGGAAGTCGGGATTTATCGTGTAATCGTACAGCACGGATGTATTTTCTAACAGTATCGGGGGGACAGGCGGGACGAAGAAGTTGACAGAGAAAGTGGTCCTTATTTCGATCGGGAGCCAGTAAAGGTCGCCGTACTCCGCGAACTGCTCGTCGTAGACGATTCCCTCCAGAGGTTCAAGCGCGTCGGGATCGGACAGCGAAAGCTTCGTGTGAACGAGGGCAAAACTTCCTTGCGCGATATCGACGTATCCTTTGAAAAGCGGAGACGCGTAGTCTTTCGGCCCGACTTCGATCCTGTAAATACGGGTATGTCCCTGGTAAAGCGTGTCGACGATATTGAAGTTGTAGTGTTCAAGAGCGGAAGATGAGATAGGACCGGGGATCGAATAACGGTCTATCTTCACTATGTCATCGTTGAAATTGAGGACCCGGCCGGCGGTGAACACGTTCTGGGCTGATGTGAAGTTCGCTGACTGTCTGCGTGCAGTCACAACCTCCAGGTATGAATCGGGGGATTTCCAATAACCTTTGGTTTGCGTCTCGAGTATCCCGCTGATCGTTGTGTCCGGCTTATCCTTGTTCATGGCGACCCTGAGCACTGTCTTCGTGTATGCGTCGAAATCATACGAATGCAGCTTCTCAAGCCACCCGTTCTTCGCCGCGACCGCCCGCATAATTACTTCGTCGGCCGGGTTTGTCGAGTGAGGATAAACAACAACTTCAGGCAGGGACACCGGGCTTGGGAAGAGAAAGAAATCGAGGGTAGTGTCGCGCGGAGGAATTTCGGCACTCACAGTGTCCGGCGTAAACCCGATAAAGCTCACGAGGAACCGGTAGCTTCCAGGCTCCAGGAGAAGGCGGTACCTGCCGTCCGAGTTGGTTGTCGTTCCCAGCGTAGTGCCGGTTACCCTGATCGTCGCCCCCGCGAGTGGGCTGCCGGTCTCGGCATTGCACACCGAACCGGCAACGACGTGTTTCAAGTCGACCTGGGCGTTTGAAATCCCGGTGCATCCGGCCCATAATGCTATCACGGCGAACATGCGAAATAATATCCGATCGATGTGGTTGCCCCCCACTCTCGCCGCGTCCTCAGGGTTGATGCTGCCTGTCCCTTCCTCTCTTTGCTATTCTACCGTCACGCTCTTTGCCAGATTCCTCGGCTGATCCACGTTGCAGCCGCGCTTGACTGCCATGTAGTACGACAGCAGCTGCAACGGTATGACGGAAAGGATGGGGCTGAGTATATCGAGTGTCTTGGGGATCTCGATGATGTGTTTGGCGAGCTCTCTCAGGCGTCCATCGGCTTCGTTGGCGATCACGATCACGTTACCCTTCCTCGCGCGGACTTCCTGGATATTGCTCAGTATCTTGTCGTACGTCGAGTCGCCGAGCGCGATGAACACCGCAGGCATGTTTTCGTCGATGAGGGCGATAGGCCCGTGTTTCATTTCGGCGGCAGGATATCCTTCGGCGTGAATATATGAGATCTCCTTCAACTTCAGCGCGCCTTCCAGCGCGACAGGGAAATTCACTCCGCGGCCGAGGTAGAGGAAGTTTCTCGACTCCTTGAACTCTTCCGCGATCGCCTCTATCTGGTCCGTTTGGTCGAGTATCTTCTGTATTTTCTCGGGGAGCCTGTGCATTTCAGCAACTATCTCCCTGCCCTGTTCGAGAGAGATGGTCTTCCTCTTCCTCGCGACGAGGAGGTTTATGAGGTTGAGGACAGCCAGTTGAGATGTGAAAGCTTTGGTCGAGGCTACGCCGATTTCCGGACCCGCGTGGATGTAGACCCCCGCGTCGGTCTCTCTGGCTATAGTACTTCCGACGACGTTTACTATGCCGTAGACGGGGGCTCCTTTTCCTCTGGCTTCGCGTAGCGCGGCGAGAGTATCGAGCGTTTCACCGCTCTGACTGATCGCCCAGACGATATCGCCGTCGAGAAGCACCGGGTTGCGGTACCTGAATTCGGAGGCATAGTCTACCTCCACCGGGATTTTTGCGTATTGCTCCAGGATATATTTGCCTACAAGGGCCGCGTGCCAGGACGTTCCGCATGCAAGAATCACGAACCTCTTTGCATTGGCTATCTTATCCTCCACATCGCGCAAGCCGCCCATCTTCGAGATGCCTTCATCATCGATCAACCTTCCGCGGAAAGCATTCAGCACGGTCTCCGGCTGCTCGTTGATTTCCTTCAGCATGAAGTGGTCGAAGCCCCCCTTCTCGATCTGCTCGAGGTCGAACGTGAGATGCTCCGCCTCACGCTCGATCGCCTCGTCGTCGAGGTTCTTGAGCGACACATTCTTCCGGGATATGACCGCGATCTCGTTATCATGCAGGTAGATGACATCCCTGGTATGCCTGATGAGGGCCGAGGCGTCGGAAGCGATAAGGTTCTCGGAATCACCAAGGCCGATGAGCAGCGGGCTTCCCCTCCTCGCGGCAACGAGGATGTCCGGCTCGCTTGCGGACATGACGACCAGGCCAAACGTACCGTCCACATCCTTCAGTGCGAGACGGACCGCCACCTCAAGATTCGAAGTGCGGGAGTAGAACTCCTCGATCAGGTGCGCGATCACCTCGGTGTCGGTCTGACTGCGAAACTTGTGTCCTAGTGAGATGAGCTTAGTCTTGAGGGCAGAGTGGTTCTCGATGATTCCATTATGGATGATGGCAATTTTTCCTGTGCAATCGGTATGCGGGTGAGCGTTGACTGTGTTCGGTTCTCCGTGTGTAGCCCATCGAGTGTGGCCTATCCCGACTTTAGCGGGACGAGGGCCCGAGACCATCTTTTCCAGCCTGGCCACTTTGCCGGGGGTCTTCATCACGTCGATCCGGCTGTCCGCAAGAAGAGCTACGCCTGCAGAGTCATATCCCCTGTACTCGAGTCTCTTCAATCCTTCGACGAGTATTTCGCAGGCGTCCTTATCGCCTATATATCCTACTATCCCGCACATGAATTCACTCCTCCTACCTGATTGCGATAGCGGCAAGCATCCTGCCGCTTGATTCGCCGTCGCGTCTGAACGAATGGAAGCCGAGATCGCAGATGGTGCAACGCTCACTCACTTCAATATTGATTTCCGGGACACCACTTTCGAGAAGCTGGGATGCAACAGCCGGCTTGAGATCGAGTTTAAACTTTCCCGGATTGACCGATGCTTTCACGAACTCCGTGCCGAAAAGCCGTGCCACCTCTCCTCCTACCTCGTAGCAACAAGCTCCCGCGGACGGACCGACGTAAGCGACAACATCTTCTGGAGTAGAATTTAATTCATCCCGCATTAGGTTTATCGTCTTGCCGACAATATTTTTTACGGTTCCCTTCCAGCCCGAATGAACAGCCGCGGCAATTTTCTTTTTCCGGTCGAAAATCAGTACCGGCACGCAATCGGCCACCGATATGGTGAGGAGTAAATTCGTTCGCTGAGTCAACAGAGAATCTGTGAAGGGAAAACTCAGCGGGGACCCGGCGCAGGCGATACGGTCGCCGTGAACCTGTTCGGCCCTGGCAACCAAAGAGGCGTCGAATCCCAGAGAAGCGAAAAACTCCTCCCTGTTCTTCGCCTCCGGGCCGTCGGGGCTGCCGTTCCGTCTCATGCTGAAGAACCCGGGCTTGTCCTGGATCCTGAGGCTGACCGCATTGATCGCGCCAGACTTCAGCAACAGCCCGGATTGTATGTACGTGTCCGTCAAATCTTGTTCAGTGCTTTCTGCAAATCTCTTATGATGTCATCCACCTTCTCGAGACCTATGGAGAGCCTCATGCCGCCCGGGTCTATTCCCTTTTTAACCTGCTCCGATGCCGGTATGGCTGCATGCGTCATGCTTCCTGGATGTTCGACAAGCGTCCTTATGTTACCCAGGCTCACCGCGAGCGTTATCGTATAAGCTTCTTTCGCCAGGAAGTTCGTCAGTTTCTCGGCGTTGCATCTGCTCTCTTCAGGAGACTTTCCCTTTACTACAAAATAAATCATAGAACCGGGCGCAAAGTTCCCGTCGAAGTCGCGCATTTGTTTCCTCGCGAGGGTGTGTTGAGGCCATTCGTCGAGCCCCGGATAGTTCACCATGTCGATCTTCGGGTGACCGGCAAGGTACCTTGCGACCTCTGAAGCAGTCTTCTGTTGCTGACGCACGCGCGTCGCCAGTGTCGGCAGACCGTATACGAGTGCATCCCACGCGTTCTTCGTGCCGAGCACCGCGCCGAAGTCCTTACGATAAAGCAGGAGTTTGTCTTTGCTCCAGAGCGGTCCTACGACGGCACCACCGACATCCGTCCCGAAACCGCCTATGTTCTTTGTCAGCGAATGCACGACGAAGTCGGCACCGATCTCTATGGGACGCTGGCAGAACGGAGTCGCAAAGGTGTTGTCTACCACTATGTTGATCCTATTCCGTTTTCTCCGATTGACGTTTGCCGCTTTGACAATCTCGGAGATGGCACCGATGTCTATCAGGTCCAGAGTAGGATTCACGGGCGTCTCGAAGTAGACGACGCGAGTCCTGTCTGTGATAGCCTTCTTCAGGTTCGCCGGATTGGTAAGGTCCAGAAATTTAACGTCGATCTGATAACGTGGATACCAGAGCGTGAGTAACTCATACGTGCAGCCGTACATGGTCTTGTGCGCGATGACCTGGTCGCCCGGGGCAGAGAGTATCCCCAGTGCCGCCGACACCGCACCCATCCCGCTGCTGAAGGTGACGCAGGCGTCTCCAGATTCGGCCAGCGCCAGGTTGTCTTCCAGCAGATCCTTGTTCGGCTCGCCGAGCCTGTCGTAGATGTAGATCGGCGTCTGTTTGGAAACTTCTTTCCCTTCGATGGTGTGCGCGAACTCTATGAATCCCTGTGCTCCGCGCTGTGCAGACTCGAGTCTGAACGTTGCGCTGGCTGTCATAGGTGGGACCAGATGATGCGAATAGTCCCACTTCTCGGTGTATCCCTTTCCGTAGATAAGATGCGTTTCGGTACTGTAATCTTCCGGAATCGAGTCTTTGATTTTCACGGGTTTCGTGTTGACTTTCGGTTTTGCCTTAGTCTTTTTCATTTGGGTTTCCTTTCTTCGTCTTCCGGAGCCTCCTTTTGGGAAAGCCCGCGGTATCTATTTAGGATTGATTTTCCGGCGTCCGAAATTTATATTGTAATCCCTGCATCACTAGCTCAATTGGTAGAGCAACTGACTCTTAATCAGTGGGTTCGGGGTTCGAGTCCCCGGTGATGCACAATAATCCATCATTTCATTTCGATTTGACAGAGTGATCAGGTACCGAGTAGTATCCATTGGTCCACATTTGTCTCTCGGTATCGGCATATAATCGGAACGGAAACTCACGCTGTTTCGGCTTCCCTCCACAGGTGAGTTTACAGGGCGTGGGCGCAATCGTTCTTGGATCCGCAAACAACAAAGCGAAGAGAGTTCTCGAGTCATTCCCTTATGCATCACCGCCAATATACTCGACGGTGACAACAGGTTTCAAGGCGAGACGAATTTCCTAGGGAGATCGTCGAGCAGTGCAGTGATACCGTGACTTGACACCCGCCTTAAAATCTCCTGTGGAAACGCCATGACCTCCTGCGCCCAAGGCGTGAGGATAGGTCAATTACTTAGTGCAATCAGCTATTTTGTATCGAATTGGGAGATTTGTTGGTACTGAGTAGTAGGTTTTGGTACTAAAGTGTGTTAGACATGTGGCATATTTGGGCATGGAACAAAGTGATACTCTGCGAACAGCTTGACACAAATTGGCATGAAGACTTCTGCCCATGAGAAGGAATCTTAACGAATGGGAAAATGGCAAGTTTCAGGATGAATCGGATGGACTTGGATGTTTAGGAGTCTGACCTAGCGCAAGACTCAGCTTATGGTCTTATGGCAAGACGGGCACAGTCTTGAGTCTGGCTGAAAAAAGAATCATGCGTTTCGTTCTCTCAGAATCCACCGTGGCGTCGTGAGCAAGAATGCGCTTCAGGCCTAATACCAGGTCCTCGTTTGTTAGCTACATAGGTCTACCAGGCTTGAGGCATTCTATCGGTCACTCCTCTTGCCTCCTGATCCAGATAGTTAAGGGACAGTTCATCTCGGCACTCATTTCAATAGAAGCATCTTCTTCACGCTCACGAAGCTGCCAGCCACAAGCCGATAGAAATAGACCCCTGTGGCTACAAACTCACCATTCTGGTTCATCCCATTCCATTTCACTGAGTAGAAGCCTGGGGACTGATTTTCGTTTTTCAGAACCGCCACTCTCTGGCCAAGGATGTCGAAAATCTCCAGGGTTACCTTTTCAGGTCTTGGTATGGAGTAGCTGATTGTTGTGGTTGGATTGAACGGATTAGGATAATTCTGGAGTAGTTCAAATTTATCGGGGATGGTAGGCACACTTTCTACAACCGAAGTCGCTGTCTTCCAATACGCGATTGCCGATGCGATCTGTCCATCGGGCGAATTGAAGATAGCCGTGATAGTGTCTCCAGCAGCAAAGGAAAGCTTGGACAAATCGATGACTCCCGTGAACGTCCCGCTGTTTGCGGCAATGTCCGTACATACAACGCTACTCGAATGGCCTCCCGCGCTGAGACCTACCACAAGCTGTTGACGTTGAATGCTGTTTGCGACGAGCTCGTTATCGTTAACGGTCACTATACACAGGGGGTTTTCGGCCGAGTAGTATGTTCGGGTCAGGCTTACCGCCGGATCAGTCTGACGAATGACATCGAACTGTATATTCGCGGAGTCAATCCCGCCTTTCCCATCCGAGACTGTGACTTCTGCAGAGGAGACACCGAGCTGCCCGTCACCCGGCGTCCAGTTGATTTGGCCCGAGCTCGCATCGATGGTCATCCCTGATGGAGCAGAACTCAGACTATACATTAGTGGGTTCGCGTCAGCGTCATATGCAGGTACAACTATCGAAAGCTGTTTCCACACTTGTGTTTTGATAGGCAACCTTGAGTCGAACATGAAAGAGGGGGGATTGTTCAGGACTCGTGATATGCAGTTTACAGGATTGCTGACGACGCTGGCACTCACTCTTCCGTTGGTATCGATCGCCGCGACCGAGAACCTGTACGTTCGACCAAGAGAAATTCCGCGAAGTCTTACGCTGTCAGTGTTGCCGACCGAGACATACTTTTCAAACGAAGGATCATTAACATCTGCGTACCGAATATTATAGCCAATAATCTGAACACCGGCCGGAGCGCTCCATTTCAGGATTGCAAGCGAGTCTTCAAATGTCACTTTCAGGTCGGACGGGGATTTGAGCTCTGAAGGAACAAGGATACGACCGGAGCTATAGCAGTACTTTGGTGCGTTATGGCCGTCCTGAATAACGGCATAGATGTAGTAGGCGCCTGGAGTTACGTTTGAGTAGTTCCAAGTGTAACTGTTGAGGCCATTTACCGGACGAATTCCGCCTACAATGAGGTTTCCGGTCAACCCGTAATCATATGGGGAATAGTAAAGGTCGACAGTTGCGGAATCAGGAGATCCGGAGTCCACCCATTGGATTTGCCCGGATGACTGGTCCGCGGCTGGCTGTACTATACTCACAGCCAAAGGGAGGGACGAAGCATACACACTCAACGTCGGACTTGTGGTGTCCGATATCTCAATTCTCCAATCCCCCTCCACAGGGTTTTTGATCAACCAAAGCGCTTCATATGAAGTATCGGACTGAGCGTAGGTAACCCCAGCTTGACCGTCCTTCAAGAAATCTCCTGGTGCGAAAGTCTGACCGTCCGGTGCAAGGAGTGTGGAGGCAGGGACGCTGTAGTTTCCCATTAGCTTAAGAATTACCTGGCTGTACTCTCCGTTCAAGGGTATAGTCTGCGTCAGAATCTTCGGTGACGTACCTGCGAGACCTTTGCCACCATTTGCCTCTGATAGTCTCAGCCCGGGATACCGGAACTGATCTGATGCACTAGCGATACCAACGACTCTTTGTTGGTTGCCAAAGAGAAAAGGATTGAGATCGAGTAGATTCACGAGGTTGAATACCGGGGCTCCTCCGTCAGGCACAGGGGAAAAATCTACGGAGACAACTCCGGAAAAAGGTCCGAATGAAGCACCGACTATGGCAGTGTCCCCATCTATGCTCGCCGTGACTGAGGATATCACCCAAGGAAATGGATGGTGACTAAGCATGGCAATAATATCGCCGCCTGGCAACACCCCTGCCGGGATCTGAAGAGTGCCGGATAGCTGGCCTGACAGGGAGACTTGTGGATTCTGCTGATAATTCAGATGAATATTCCCTTCAAGAATGTCTCCGAGGTTTACCATCCCGGTCAATGAAGTGTTGGATGGCCATTCCTTCGTGAGAGTTGCATTAGCCATCCTGAAGGTGTGGAACATTTCGACATCGGCTGTTCCCTGGAAGATGTTGGGAAAAGTGTATGAAAGCGAGACCGATGCGGATAGCAAGTCCGGCGAGATTTCAGGAAAATCCAGACCTCCGGTTATGCTTACCCTAAATGGAGGTTCAGAGATACCATAGATACCGCCGCCAATATTCAAGATCGAGAAGAAAGGCTTCTCCCCGTTTACGCCGAAGGGAAGTTCGTGGCCAACGTTGATATCCCAAGCGGCGCTATTCAAACCAGCATTGGCAATGCTGAAATTCACACCCGAAGTAAAAAGAAAGCTCTGAATGGTGCCGCTCAGACTCAGAAGATCCTTGGGGAGGTCGCTGTAAGACATTTTCAGATTCTTGCCTGTCATTCCGTGTCCAAGATCTACGGAGGCGGGATAATCAGCACTAACCAATGACACTCCGGACGTTTTTGATATTGTCAGCACAATATTTACTCCTCTCATGGGAGGCACGAAAAGGAGCTTGCCGTCCAAAGAGATTCCCGCAGGAAGCAAAGTGATGTGTTGAATGAGAACACTAATCCCTCCAAGCATGAAGATATAGCCAGACTCGCTGTTGGAACTGAAGTCCGATATTTCGCCAGAGGAGCTGACCTTGAATGTGAACTGGCCAGCAAATAGCTGGAGAGTTCCCCTACCCTTGACATCTGCCATTGAGATGATGCAGCTTCCTGATACGATACTATCGGATGGTGAAATTGTAACGGGTACCGAAAACGATAATACTCCACCCAGGGTTACGTTCCCTCTAGCGGTGAAAGTGCCATTCTTGTTCTCAACTATCGACGACGCGCTCACCGTCGTCCCCGCCAGCGAGAAATCAGAATTGCCGCTAGCGAGTACGGCATAACGTACGACGATCGGCTCAGGTGAATTGGAGGCATTTGCGCTGGACACCCACAGAGTATCCGCATAAGGCGACCCGCTTACACTAAGAAGGCTGGTATTGGGCTGTATCGTTAGACTTACTGAGTCACCCGTGCCTGATGTCGGATCGACGGTGAGCCAACGGCTGGCGTTCGATATCTGCCAATCGAGCGTACCGCCGCCGCGATTCGATACATTGAGTCGTTGTGCGGGAGGGAGGGCGCCGTTCTTTTGAGCGGAAAAATAGATGGTCGTGTCGGAACCGAGCGAGATCTCCGGAACATCGCCCTGGAGCGAGCCCTTCACCGTCAAAGACGCCGACATGATTGGACTGTCAACATAGCCACCCTTCACGGCACGAAAGCTTAACGCATATGTTGTACCTCCGGATGCATTGGTTGGAATTGATATCGTGTGGTAAGTAACGGTTCCATCTGAGCCGGTTGGCCCGGCCTTGAATGAGTTAACGAGCAACTGATCCTGCCCTGTTACAAAAGCCCCCTCTACGGGGTCACCATTTCGATCTTTCACCTGGAACTTAAACGAAGCCAAGCTCCCTGCGTTGACAATAACACTAGTGGGGGTCAACGTAGAGAGAATAAGCGAGTCAGCCGAGCCCGATCCAACAAATACTGAAGTTACAAGATATGAGGAGGAATCAATCTTAACCGTTCCCCCCGAGCCGTTCACTAATTTCCACTCCTCCTGGAAGAGGCCTGTTGCACCAGGTGCCTGCATCGGGACCGAAAAAGAATAGGATTGTCCCGGCGCAACATTTCCTAGGACGGGAATATTCGGATGAGATTTGCTAAGGGATCCGTTTACGTATTGCAGCTGAAAAGAACTACTCCAAGTTGTCGTCCCCGTATTACTAAGTGTCCAGGACTTGTCAAACGAGATTCCCGGCGAAATGACAGTCCCCGCAGGATAAGTCTCGTAAATCAACGAGGCTTTCGTGTACTGGCTGGCAGACACGTTGAAACTCCCCGAACTTATTCCGAAAACCGCACCGTTTGCAGCAGACGACACCTTTACCTTGCATGTACCGGAAAGGATGTTCGGCACAGTGATCCATGCCGATCCGATATTAGGGACTGAAGAGCCGATGGTATACCCATAGGTTTTCCCATCGTCAGTTGACAACTGGATATTGACCGATGCGATCGGCAAACTGGTGGACCAAGTCACCTGTTGTTTAGACCCTAAACTCCAATTGGTGCCAGCCGCCGGCGAGGTGACCGTAATGTAATTGTTGGGGGCCTGTACGGAAAACGATAACGTAGAAATGTTATCGTTGGTGCTTGTCTCCCCGATAGCATTCGAGTAATCAAGCATCACGTACAAAACATATGTCCCGGGAGATACGTTTTGTGGAACCCAAAGAGCGGACGTTTGTCTCTGAGATACTGCGCCGGCACCGACAGGCTGAAGGGAGAAATACCCCTCTGAGACCAGGGAATTCGAACTATTCCTAATTTGCACTCTCGTCGTTGAACCGAGAGCGGCTTCATCACCCTGGTTGCCGACCGTGTAACTGACTCTTATGCTATCTCCAGTTACGACCTGATTCGAGGCGAGGCTGGGAGTGGTTTGGAAGTATAGGTCAGGTCCGCCAGCTGCAGCAGTCTGGAAATACCGATAGGAGGATTGGGGAGATTCAGCGGAACCGGAGAAACTTGTCATTGCCCATCGGTACGAATGCCCGTTCGTCAAATAGCCCGTGGGCAGCGTGTAAGCAGTTCCCTGAAGCGGCGTGCTTGTGGTTCCATTGGAATTCGGATAGATGAGTTTGTTCGTTGTTAAGTCCCTGATGTACAACCCGTACCCTGTGGCACTCGCAACCGCATTCCAAGTGAAACTTGGAATTAAAGTGTTTACCACAGTACCCTGCGGTTGAGTAGAGCCCGGTGAACTTATGGCGGGCGGCAGAACCAGAACAGACTTCGGGACGTGGATGTAGTGCTGAAACCATGCGGGCGATACTGTCCGAAGTCGCCAGAGAAAATTCCAGTTGCTGCCAGGGTCAGTGGAGTAGCTCGACTCCGATACAGTGATAGTACCATCTGGGTTCAGGCTTTCTACGACTGCAACATGCCCTGTGCTGAACGATTTGTCGCTGTCTTTTACAGCAATGGAACCGACGAGGGGGATGTCATCGACGGGGATATGATGTGCTTCGGCATCCACGAACCAGTATTTGGCGTCGCGCACTAAGAAACCGAGGGCCACTGGGTCAAAGCCCAATTCCAGCATACGCCCGTTTGCATACCATGTGCAATTTCCAAGGGCGTTCTCAAGCTTAGGGCTGCTCGGATGAGTGCTTGCTGGAGCATACCCATTTCTCCAAAGAGGATTATCTGTCGTATAGCTACTCGTTGAGAATTTTGGTTGCTGGATCATCCCTCCAAGAGGGGCAACGCTTATATAGTCTTGCGCGGACCAGAATTCTTCATTATTGCGATCTGGCGGTTCGGAATCCCATTGTATCTTCCACCAATTGCCCGTCCAGTTATCGGCTGTCCCCCACACGGGCCCAGCGCGGACAACACCGTGCACACCTGCGGTTTGGAGAAATGCTGGAGCAGAAAACACACCATTTGCATAGCTGCGCGCGCTGACGCGGCTATCTCCAGCCATTATGCTAACTCCGATCCCGAAACCGCTGCTCGGCGCCTCAGTTATCATAAAATCCGCGGGACTTGTTTCTGATACACTTCCGCCCGAGTATGTTACCGTTATCTTCACTTTGCAATTTGTTGATGGTGTATTCGGGATTAACCAGGAATAACCGATCGCGGAACTCGAATTCGTCAGAGCCGAGACAGTTTTCCATGTGGCTCCGCCGTCAGTTGTGTACTGTATCTGCCCAGTAACGAACGAACCAACAATGTTTCCTTCGATTTCATAAGCCTTACCGACAAGCCAGTCTTCCCCACCGTTCGGAGAGATCAATCTCACTAATGGAATTGAACCAGAAACCGTTACTTTTATTGGACCGGGAGAAGCAGGCTCGTCTCCGACGCCGCCCTTCGTATCCACAGCATGCATCCCATACCAGTATATACCTGAGCTCGGAGGCGTATCACTAAAACTTCCACTGTACGTCTTTTGTCCCGACAGGTTCGTCGTCGTCATAAGAGCCCAGCCCGTCTTCTTCGGGTATCCGCTGCTGTCAGGTGTGCGCCATAGCTCCGTCCTCGCTAGTCCTACATCAGATGTTACCGCATACGTCGCCGTTACAGAGCTCCCTACCGTGATCGAAGTCGGTGATACCACAAACGATGTAACTACCGGAGGTGCACTCACTGCCGATCCAGTAATCGTGAAGCTTACCGGTGACGAGGTGCCTCCACCAGGTGATGGCGTGTATACTGTCACCTCTGCCGTCCCTGCCGTCGTTATATCCGATGACGGTACGGTTGCCTGAAGGCCAGTTGTAAACTGCCCGCTCGTTAGCGCAGTCGTAGTGAGGTTAACTCCGTTCCACCTCACCACCGATGACGTGTTGAATGTCGATCCGTTTACCGTCAGCACAAAGCCTGCCCCACCAGCCGCAGCACTGTTCGGACTGATCGATGTAATTACAGGCATCGGAGCATTTACGCTAAAATCATATGCCGATGAGCTCTGACCCTGAGAGTTCGTCACCTGCACCGACCACGTCGCCGGATATGTACCAAACGTCGGTTCCAACGTTATCTGGCTCGCGCTATAATACTTGTACGATCGGTTCGGATACGGCTGCGAGTGCGTCACGTCCGTCAGCATCACACTCATACCTGTCTGCTCAAAACCGCTCCCGTATACCGTCAGCGTCTGAGAACTGTTCGAGCCTGTCGCCGGATTCGGACTTACATTCGAGATTGAAGGAACGGTACAGGATGGGTTAGCGATCACTGTTTCGGTGGCGGTATTGCTCTGCCTGCCGGAAGTCCCGTCCACGGCATATAGAGTTTCCGTCCCGACAGGGGGATCCGTACACGTAGGCTGGAACGACCAACTAATTTGCCCTGCTGAATTTGCAGTGACGGGGCCAATCGGCGTGTAAGAAGACTGTCCCGGATACTGTACAAATCTATAGACTGTACCGTAGGGCGTATAGTTATTCCCGCTGCAAGTGAAAGTCCCCAGGTTCTGCATTAGAGTGCCTGGAGAAATTGTAAGTGTCGGATTAAGAGCCTGGGTTTGGAAATAATAGATCGAAGAGTAGCCACTGAAGCCCGCGGTATTGCTTGCACGCATATTCCACCGATAACTGTGGCCCGCGACAAGGATACCGGACGGTACTGTCATAGCAGTCACATTTCCAACTGCATCATTGTTGTAGACAAGGGCTCCGGAGCTGATATCGAAAATGTAAAGTCCATAACCCGTCGCGCCGTTTACGGTACTCCAGGACATAACTGGTGTAAGGGTAGAGATGACAGGTCCCGGGCTTGAAATACTGCCTGGATAGAGGCCTGTTGGTGCGCTAGGTATGCTAACTAACTGAGGTGTTTGAAAGTATAGATATGAAGACTGTCCTGATTCAGAAGAACCGGTGAAGCTGGTCATGGCCCAACGGTATGAGTGCCCGTTGACAAGAATGCCACTTGGCATATTAAGAGATGTGCCCTGCAAGGGGTAGTATGTCACACCGCTTGCGTTAGGATATACGAGCGTATTCGTTGTCAGATCCCGAATATAGAGGCCATAGCCGGTCGCACCGTAGACCGAATTCCAAGTGAATTGAGGAGTAAGGGAGCTGAGAGTAGAACCCGGAGAGTATTGACTGCCGGGGGCTATGATATAGGGTGGAGATATGCTAAGAGTTACAGCCGGCGCCGCTCCCGGTTTTTGTGCATCAGCCACCTGATAGGCACCAAATGCCGCAATAAAGAGAAGAGCAAATAGCCAACTTTTCATACCATTCACCTTCAACTAGTGTTGTGTCTCTGAAATAAATTGACAAAGTCTTTTAATTTTTGCGATGATGGAATCAGCGGATGCCGTCCATGAAAAAGGGTGCGAGTGTTTGTTATAGGTATTGACGTACAAC
>JAHECO010000027.1 GCA_024641705.1 Candidatus Kryptoniota bacterium | reverse complement strand
GGTGTCCGCGAAGTGAAGGGTTCCATGGCACTGCCCGCAGAGTACCGACGGACTCTGGGTGGAATCGTATTTGGCGGTCTGAGAGTTGAATGCTGAGATCGCCGGCATCGACGAAGGATGATTTGACGGCACGTTGTGGCAGGTCACACAGTTCACATGCGGCCACGTGCTTGTGCTAGTAGGCACCGTGCTGCTCGTGTACAGCCCGTTTGTCAAAGTGAAGAATGTACCCATCACCTGCGTTTCGCTCATTCCTCCATTGAGTGCCACTGCCGTTGGGCCATGACAAGCCACGCAGTCCTCGGCCTGTGAGCCGTTGATGACCGAGTCAGGAGCTTGCCCGGCCCAGTTTGCGGCTAATTCACCTGCCACGTCTGTCTGGGTGTTCGCGTGTCGGCTTCCGCTCCAAACTGTGACTTCATTCGAGTGGCACATCGAACAATCGAGGGTCGACTGCGCAAACGCGACGTTAGTGAAGAATGTGATCAGGAGAAGAGACGATAAGGCAAGGACTGAATTCTGTAATATTGTTTTCATTTATATACCTCCATTTTAGGATTCCGAAGCAAAACAGGCGCTTCGGATTCAATCACTGCAATGAGGTCAACAATTGTGCCAACGAATCCCCGAATAGTAACTCAAGCGCGAGTACGTAGATCATTTTGACGACCCACGCTGTGGAATCTAGGTACGACTCCCGCTTGTTGGACAAATATCTCTTTCGGTCGGTGCAGAATGTGGTCAAAGGGGTACCGGTGGGTATTTGGTCCATTTTCCACGATATCGCGGAAATCATCCCAATTCTCACAAATTGTCAAAACCTCTCGGTTCTGTATCAGAAGTGTTGCACCCTGCCCCACGGTCTTGCAGCGTGATGAACTCGGCGCTCAGGCGCCCTTCAGATGACAAAACTGTAATCTGGATGCAAGCTCAGGGAAAGGAATGATCGTGCTACACGCGACCGGATGCGAAGCACATTTCAGCGGTTCAAAAGGAAGACATTACATTTGTCTGCAACGAACCGTCAGGCCGGGAAGCACAGCGTAACCGTCGTGCCCTTGCCGGGCTCGCTTACGATCGAGACCGTTCCCCGATGAAGCTGCATGATCGATTTCACTATTGCCAAACCGAGCCCGCTTCCGGATTTGTTATTCAACCGGGAGGGATCGGCCCGGTAAAAGCGATCGTACACACGACGCAGATGTTCTGCCTCGATCCCCGTTCCGTCATCACGTACAGAGGCGAACAGGCTCTGATCGCGATTGCGGACAAGTTCCACGAGGATTCTGCCGCCTCTTGGGGTATGCTGGATCGCATTCATTAAAAGATTGCTTATGGCTTGCCTGAACAATGTCGGGTCTGCATCCACAATCTCGTCACCTTCACAGTGTAATGTAACCCCGCGCTCTTCAGCCATGGCTTCATAGAACTCAAACAATCCTTCAACCTGTTCCCTGGCGTCAAATGTACTCTTTTCGACATGTGCCTCGGGGCTCTCAGCACGCGCGAGAAACAGTAGACTCTCGATGATGTGTGAGAGTCTGTCGTATTCCTCTATTCCTGATCCAAGAACTTCCTTATACTCATCGGGCGTCCTGTCCTGTGATAATGCTACCTCCACCTCGCCCCTGAGGTTATTAATCGGCGTTCGAAGTTCGTGTGAAATATCGGCAGAGAACTTGGTCAACCTGTCAAAAGAGTCTTCAAGACGATCAAGCATTCCGTCGAATTCGACGGCAAGTTCGCTCAACTCCTGGGGCCAATTAGATCTGCCCAATCTGCCCTGGAGTTGAGTTGCAGTTATGTGCTTTACGGTTCTCGTGATTTCCTCGATAGGCTTGAGGCCCTTGCTCGCCGAATAGAAGCCGACAATCGAGAAAAGCAGGATCCCGGCGAAGAGAACGACAAAGAGCTGGCGTCTATAATCGGCAATGAGATCACTTTCGGGTGAGATATCCAGGGCAAGCTGGAGTATCATAGACCTTCCATTCGGCCCGCCGGATTTTGCCGAAGCGGTCATCAGCAAAAAGCTGCCACCGTTCTTCGATTTCCACCTAACGGCCTCGGAGGGAGTTTCCGACAAACCTGTGGGGCTGGGAAAGACATTGAGCGGCACAACATTTTGCATGCCGACTGTTTCCAGAATTGTTTCTCTCCGCGAGTTGAGCAAGCGTGCGTAGTACTTCGTCAACCTGAGAGACGAGCTCTCCCATTCGACCTCTTCCCTGATCACATCCGGATCGTTGGGCTCTTCCTTCAGAATTTCACGCAGCAGATTTACTTTGGTTATCAGGTATTGCGTGTCGTCTCTGACAAGTCGGCTCGCGAACGCCCAGTAAAGGAATGAGGTGGAGAGAAACAAAACGCCGAAAGCCGATGCGACATAAAGTGTCGCCAATCTCCACTTTATCGACCGCATTCTCCTTCCAACTGCTCGCGTCCACGTATTATTCATTTTCTATAAGATAACCGACGCCTCGGACGGTCTTAATAAGTTTCCTTTCGAAGGGCTCATCGACTTTCTTCCGCAGCCTCCTCACGGCGACGTCCACAACATTTGTATCGCTCACGAAATTCATGTCCCACACCTCTTCGGCAATCAAAGTGCGGGTCAGAACCTCGCCTCGTCTTCGGGCCAGCAGAGTCAGGAGTAAGAATTCCTTGGCTGTCAGGTCGAGCCTCCTTCCCTGACGCACTGTACTGTGCTTCAGAAGATCTACTTCCAAATCAGCTATCCGGAGAATGTCGGGCTGGCGTATCGGGCCTCGACGAAGGACATTCCTGACTCGGGCAAGAAGTTCGGAAAAGGCAAACGGCTTCACAAGGTAGTCATCCGCTCCGAGCTCGAGACCTTTGACACGATCCTGGACTGAATCCTTTGCCGTCAGGAATAGAACGGGAGTGTCCTTCCCTCGCCCTCTGAGTTCGGAGAGAACACCCCACCCGTCGAGTCCTGGAAGCATAATGTCAAGAATTACGAGATCGTAGTGGTTGATTGCCAGAAACGACAGGCCGGTATTTCCATCCTGGACCGTATCAACCACAAACCCACTTTCCGAGAGCCCCTTCTTCAGGTAGCCAGCGGTTTTCGATTCGTCTTCAATAATAAGTATTCGCACGGATTCTCCCGACAAATTTAATACACGGCTGCAATTAATCCGTGCGGTCTCCTCGGCAGCCCTGCTACCTCATTGTCAATCTGGTCCGGGTCGGTAACGGATCAATTCGCTTCGTGCGGCCGGTAACTGCGGGGATGAATTTGATCGCGCGCATAATCACTCGGAGGGACTGACTAAACGACTGGTACACATTTCCCTTTTTGGATATGCCAAACGTTCCGGTACATCGTTCGCAGCCGGACTGAGATGCTAACGGACACGGGCAATAAGGAGGTGAAGTCTCGCCCACAATCGGCCAAGTTCCCGGATCGGAACGGCGACTCGACTCCATAATCCTGTCCTTGAGGCTCTGGATTCTAATTCCATTGATACTTGCAAATACCCTCGAAGTGGCATTATACTTTAGAAACCAGCCTATAAGAAATGGAACTCTCGTGAACGGATCGGGCCAGTTAAAGCGGCGGTCAATAGCCGCTGTTCGCTACGCCGGATTGTTGACGGTTCTGATCTTCTTGCTTGCCGCAGGTCAGAAAGATACTTTTGAAAAGAGGTCAGAAGAAATTCGGTTGGCGTTCGTAAAGGATATTCCGCTACCGGGCGGAACCTCCCGATTCGATTACCAGTCAATTGACGGGGACAACAGGAGGCTGTACATCTCGCATATGGAGTCCAATTCCGTCATTGTCTTCGACACCGACTCAAACAAAGTGATCTCAGAGATCAAAAACATTAGACGACCTACAGGGATACTTGTCGTTCCAGACATGAACCGGGTGTTCGTGTCTGCATCCGCGGAAGACAGGGTTTATGTCATAAATGCCAGTGCGCTCAAAATAACCGGCAGTTTCCAAACGGAAAGATTTCCTGATGGAATAGCATACGATCCTGAGTCGAAAAGGGTCTTCGTGTCGAACGAGTCCGGCAGAGTAGTCACGGTATTCGACTCGCAGAATAACCGGGTTATTAGGAACATCGAGCTGGGAGGAGAGGTAGGAAACACACATTACGACTCAATATCCGGGCTGATTTATTCGACAGTGCAGACGCGGGGAGAACTGGTCGCGATCGATCCTCACACCCTTAATATGGTTGCCCGTTACAAGTTATCGGGCTGCAAAGGGCCGCACGGATTCTATATAGACGAGACCACCCACTCCGCTTTTATTACAGGAGAAGACAACGCGGCCTATGTGGTATTCGACCTGACAATTCATAGGGTTGTCGCACGCGGGACGGTCGGGTCAGGTCCTGATGTACTGGCCTTCGATAAGAAGGCGCATATACTTTTCGTCGCTTCCGAAAGCGGTGTGGTATCCGCGTTCGAATTGCGAGCCGCAGCTACCCGAAAGTTGGGGCAGGTCTTCTTCGCACCGCACGCCCACTCAGTAAGCGTGGATCAGAAGACCGGCATGGTGTATTTCCCGCTACAGGATGTAGGGGGTCACGCAGTACTTAGGGTAATGAGGGTTGTGACCGAGGGGCGACCGACCGGCGAATGATGTGCCAATGTCAAATTCGTGCTCCTGTCAGGCATTGGCAACCTGTCGAGGACAAATTGGACGGATACGATGTATCGAATGGTAAGAGAAGTGTGACACCCGGTCAGAAGATTCTGGCCCCCTTTGCTCCTCGGGCAGGACTCGAACCTGCAACCCATCGGTTAACAGCCGATTGCTCTGCCAATTGAGCTACCGAGGAATATTAACTCAGATTTGCACTACAAATATATCCGCCAAAAGCGATAAAATCAACCGGTTTCTGGACGACTTCACGCGCGGGTTCAGAATATTGTGTAGGTTAGTCCCAGCTGGAGACCTTCCTTCATCTGTGTCCTGAGCGACTGGTCCTTCTGGTAAACCAGCTGATAATTGAAGTTCACGTTTACAAACGAATTCACCTTCGCCGCGATAACGTTGTCCCACCTGACATCCCATACGTCCAGACTCTCAAACCTCGTGAAGAGTCTGAGGCCGGTGGTGAGAAGGATGTTGTCGGCGACCTGCAGTTTTGCCCGGCTAACCGACTCCAGACCGGTCTCCAGCCTGAAAGCCTCAACCTTGGCCGTCGTGGCCGGATCGTCGGTGTATTGTCTGTATTTGTTCGCGAATACCTCCTGCGTCGCCAGCCCGAGACGAGCGCTGAAGAACTTAAGCTTCGTGTAACTGAAACCTATACTCTGAGTGACGTATCCCGGATCAAAGAAATCAGCTATCAGCACGGGCGTAGTGCCGCTGTAATTGTAACCTCTTGTAATCGTCGTTATGACCGTGTTGCTGAAGAACGGGTCGGTCGGCCAGCCGAAATTGTACGACAGCACGTTCTCGAGGAAGAGTTCGTTGTCGTTCGTGATGTACCCCTGCCCTCCGAGCTTCGTCCGGCCGTAAGCAGCTCTCCCCCGGTTGCGAAGCGTCCAGCTGTCGGTCTTGTAATCCATGCCGACATTCGCGGTCACGGTCCATGTCAGCGCGTTCGAACCGCCCTGTGTCCAGTTGCTGAAAGCGATTTGACTTACGTTAAGGCCGGTCACCATTGTCGGGATCCAGACCTCCATGGAATCGTTCTTCACCGTATCGGCTTTCAGTGACTCCTCGGGATAATTGATTATCGTGCTGTCGACCGTCTTCGACAGCGCAGGCTGGGCCGTCACTTGCGACGATAGAGCCAGGAGGAAGATCGCAATTCCATATTTAATCATGTCTAAGTCACCTTTTTCTGTTTGAATTGGAACGACGGGGCACTGCAAAAGAAACCACACTCCGGAATCTGTCAAACCTATGGGTGAGTTGTGAAGCGGCTGTGAACTAAAGCCTGAGGAAGCCGAGCACCAGGAAGATGTGGCCGACGAGGAAGCTGAGCCCCCCGAACGGTGTTATGATCCCGAGACCGTCCACACCCGTGATCGCCAGAGCGTAGAGACTGAACGAGAACAGCACGATGCCGACGATATAGAATGCCCCCGCATACTGAAACATCTTTCCCCTGTCCGCAAACAACGCGACAGCCAGGAGAGCGAGAGAATGGTACATCTGATACCTGACGCCGGTCTCAAAGACACCGAGCATCTCGGATGAAATTCTCGTGCGAAGCGTGTGGGCCGCGAAAGCGCCGAGTGCTACTCCAAGGAAGAGCCCCGCTCCCCCGGTTGCACCGTAGAACTTCGCGTTGCCCGAGACCAGTTTCACTTCTGCGGAGCCTCCAGCTGTTCGCCGCGCTCGGCGAGCTTGAGCTGCTCGACAAGCTCGTCGAGGCTGCCGTCCAGAACCGCGTGGAGGTCGTATATAGTGTAGTTTATCCTGTGGTCAGTCACCCTGTTTTGCGGGAAATTGTACGTCCTGATCTTGTCGCTTCTGTCTCCGCTGCGCACCATCGTCTTTCTCTTCGCGGCTATCTCCGAATCCCTCTGCTGCAGCATCTGGTCGTAGAGGCGCGCGCGGAGTATCTTCATCGCCTTCTGTTTGTTCTTGAACTGGCTCCGTTCGTCCTGGCACTGCACGACAATTCCCGTCGGGATGTGTGTAATCCTGATCGCCGTCTCAACCTTGTTGACGTTCTGCCCGCCATGTCCGCCTGCGCGGTAAACGTCGATTCTCAAATCGTCGGGATCGATGTCCACCTCCACATCCTCAGCTTCCGGAAGGACTACGACACTCGCGGCAGATGTGTGTATCCTTCCACTCGACTCGGTCGCGGGCACCCTCTGCACTCTGTGGACGCCGCTCTCGTATTTCAGATTACCGTACACTTCCTTCCCGCTGATCCCGAGTACGACTTCCTTGAAACCGCCTATTCCGGTCTCGTTGAAATCGAGCAACTCCGCCTTCCAGCCCCGCGTATCCGAGAACCTCGTGTACATCCTGTAAAGGTCTGCGGCAAACAGCGCCGCCTCTTCACCCCCGGTGCCGGAGCGAATTTCCACAATGACATCCTTCACGTCCGCAGGGTCACGGGGAATCAGAAGACTCTTCAGATCCTCCTCTTTTTGGGCGATCTTCGCCTCAAGGTCGGCAACTTCCTGCTTCGCGAGCTGACGCAGGTCTGCCTCGTCGGCAGAACCGGCAAGTTCCCTGGAGTCTTTCAAGCTCCTATCCAGGCCGAGGAATTCGCCGTAAGTCCGGACTACTGCACTGAGTTCGCTGTGCTCCTTGCTGAGCTCCCTGTATCTTTCCTGGTTCGAGATAATGGATGGGTCCGAAAGAAGGTTCGTAAGCTCCTCGTACCGTGCCTTTATCTTCTCAAGTTTTTCCCTCATGCTTGACTCTTTTAGTTAGCGACCGGACCTGGTGTATGAAGTAGACCGATATTATCAAACTGATTGCCGACCAGACGATCGACGCGGACGTCATGACAATCCCGTAAGACGGGACCGTGGACATCGCCGATTCGAAAGCGACGCCGAAGATCACCCATAGCGAACCGATTATCAGGTACATCGCCATCATCATCATGATGCTCCCTGTTATCAGCGTCTTTGCAGGATGGAAGTGCATTGGTTCCTCCGCTGTATGGGGTGCTGAGATCAGCCGTCCACCGGTTCCCGGCTACGCATTAAAGATATTGAAATACGCCGTAAAATGAAAAGCGCTCAGCGGTTCTGCGGTGCCTTCCTCTCACGTGTGAATTAAGACCTTTCCGGGAATTAACCACATAGGCACATAGAAGAGACAGAAAATGATCCCTATGTGCTCCGTGCGGTTCAGTTCAAGCCGAGACGCTGCCCAAGGTTCGCGTCGCATCTTGAACTTGCAGCACGTAAGGGTTAACTTTTTACGAAAACGATGACCAGGCATAGCACCTCTTTGGCGCGGCGGACTTGATGATCCGAGTTGACGCCCCTGATTCTTTGAAAGGACAAAAATGAGCACGATAGACAACATCGACATAAAACTCATAAAGAAGTACGACAGGCCGGGACCGAGATATACCAGTTATCCTCCTGCACCGGCATTCAGCTCCAGCTTCACCGCGGACGACTTCCTAAGCTCGATGAAGGCCAACAATACGCCGGACTCGCTGGCAGAAGTATCCCTCTATTATCACATCCCGTTCTGCGATACGCTGTGTTATTTCTGCGGGTGCAACATGCTGATAACGCACAGCCGCGAGCGGATCGCCGAGTACCTCGTTTATCTGAAGAGAGAAATGGAACTCTCCGCCCCGTACTTCAACCGCAACCGCAGGATCGGCCAATTGCACTGGGGAGGCGGCACGCCGTCTTACCTCAGCCCGGAGGAGATCGTCAGCCTTTCAGATTCCATCAAGGGCCATTTCACCTTCGCGCCGGAAATCGAAGCCGGAGTGGAGATCGACCCGCGCGGCCTGACCTTCGAACACATGCAGTCATTCCGCGAATCCGGGTTCAACAGGGTAAGCATGGGCGTCCAGGATTTCGAGCCGAAAGTGCAGGAGGCCGTCAACAGGGTCCAGCCGGAGGAGATCACGCGCGACGCCGTGAACTGGAGCCGGAAGCTCGGCTTCAAGAGCATGAACCTCGATATGATCTACGGGCTCCCCTACCAGACTCTCGAGTCGTTCGAGAATAGCCTGCGCAAGATCATCGACATTTCACCGGAAAGGATCGCCGTCTTCAATTTCGCGCACGTGCCGTGGCTTAAATCTCACCAGAAACTGATCGACAAGGACACTCTCCCCACACCGGAGGTCAAACTCGAAATCCTGAAGATGACGATCGAGCTTCTCACTTCTTCGGGTTACGTCTATATCGGAATGGACCACTTTGCCAAGCCAGACGACGAGCTCGCGGTGGCACAGCGTGAGAAGACCCTTTACAGGAATTTCCAGGGTTACTCGACGCACTCGGGCGCGGACCTGTATGCTTTCGGCAATTCCTCCATAAGCCAGTTCAACCATGTCTACGCCCAGAACTACAAGTCGCTGAAGGATTACTACAAAGCCCTGGACGAAAACCGGTTCCCGACGGTACTGGGGTACAAGATGACTGAAGACGACATTGCAAGGCAGCACGTCATAATGCGCCTGATGTGCGACATGGAACTCGACAAGCGCGAAGTCGAGAAGAAATTCGGGATCGATTTCGATAACTATTTTGCATCGGCCTTTCCAAAGTTCGACGAGTTCGTAAGCGACGATCTCCTGGAACTGACGAAAGACAAGATAATCGTCAAGGGCATGGGCAGGCTGGTGATCAGGAATATCGCCATGGCCTTCGACGCCTACCTGGAGAAGATGATGAAGGAAAAGCCGATCTTCTCGAGGACGGTCTAATCTCAGCAGTCAGTTTCTTTCAACACAATAAAGCCCCGGCGGTTCCAGTCCAGGTAAATGCCTTCTAAGAACGACAATCCCGGTACCGGCAGTATCATGGAGATGCTCTCCTTCGCAGGAGCTTACGCTCTGCTCGCAAACATGAGCGGCAGGATCATAGACATTACCGCGAATTTTGCCGAGCTGTCGGGAAACGGAAATGCGGCTTCATCGCTAAGCGCGATCTTCGAAGGATTGCCGATCCACCCTCTGTCCGGAACGGACGACCATATGAGACTTCGTCTCAAGCCTTCGGGACGACAGGTCGTCGGGAGAGTGATTCCCCTCGACCGCCAGGACGGCGCTGTCGCGATAATTGTCAGACCGGACGGACAAGCGGAATCCTCGTCGACGGAGAACCCAACAGTCTCCGCCACCGACGACCTAATTTTCCAGTTCAATACCGCCGCGAAGGTCTACTACGTGAGCGGCAACGTCGAACGCATCACCGGATACCGGGGAGAAGAGTTCGTTTCAGGGAAGGTGCATCCACTGGATATCGTCCACCCCGACGACAGGCCGGCGCTCGAACGAGAGTTCAAGAACCTCTTCGTGACGCATCGGAGCATCGAAAACTCAGAGCACAGGATAATCAGAAGGGACGGCAAGACCGCATACTTCCTTAAGTCATGGTATGCGATGTTCGATTCTTGGGGGAGTTTCAGCGGTGTCATGGGACTCAACAGGGACATCGCCAGGGAACGACTTCTGAAGGAGCGCCTCCAGCTGTTCCACAGCGCATTCGAACATTCCACGGATGCAATCGTCATCACCGGGGTCGACGGCAAAATCATGGACGTGAACGACGCATTCACCAGGATATACGGCTATACCCGGGAGGAGTCGGTCGGCAAAACGACCTCGTTGATTCAGTCCAAGCACTCTACTCCAGAATTCTATCAGCAGATGTGGGGCTCGCTGGAAAAGGATAACCAGTGGCGCGGCGAGATACTGAACGTGAGGAAGGACGGGGCGGAAATACCGATCTGGCTCAGCATAACCCCGATATACATGGGCGACACGAAAATCGGGTACATGGGGATCGAATCCGATATCAGTGAGCGGAAGAACCTCGAGCAGCAGATCATCCAGACCGAGAAGCTGGCAACTATCGGGCAGCTGGCAGCAGGTATCGCCCATGAGATCGGGACTCCTCTGAATATCATATCCGGCAACGCGGAGTTCGTCCTACTTGACATGAAGGAGTCGGACCCGGGGTACCGGGAGCTCGTGACGATAATCGAGCAGACGAAGCGAATGTCGTTACTGATGCGACAGCTCCTCGATTTCGCCAGGCCCAAGGTGCTGTCACTCCAACCTGTCGATATCAACGGCGTGTTGAGGGATGTCCTGAATTTCATACGCGTGCAGTTCAAAAAGGGGGACATAGAGATCGTTTCGCCTTTGGAGGAAGGGATACCGCACGTTTATGGCGATCCCGCCCTTGTCTACCAGGTGTTCCTGAATATCGTGGTGAACTCGTTCCACGCAATGGCAAAGGGCGGGACGCTGACGATACGCACCCGGACTGAAGCCGGAAAGGGAACCCGCAGGCAGGTGATGATAGAAATCGCCGACACTGGCGAAGGAATCCCGCCGGAGAACCTTGAGAAGATCTTCACCCCGTTTTTCACCACGAAGGAACCGGGGAAAGGAACCGGGCTCGGCTTGGCCGTAACGAGAAGAATCGTCCAGGAACACAGCGGCACGATCGGCATCGAAAGCGAACCTGGAAAGGGTACGAAGGTCACCATCCGGTTCGTCGCATTTGAATACAACAAAAAGTAATTTTTCGCGGTAAGCTCCCAAAATCCGCTCAAATAAGAATCGTTCGTCCGCTCCTCGGTTTGTATTTCAGAGGGGGCTCGGATAAATTTCATCACTAATGGAGAACGAAGACCCACTTGAGAAGACTCTCAAAAATGTCGAACTATTTCTCAGGCAACAGGCTGCCCTGTTCGGCGACGAGACATTCCTTCCCAGGGAAGCTGTCGCTGAGACAGCCAGAACCGACCCGACTTCACCGGTCGAGGCAGAAGAAGGAGACGACCGGCAAGAGGAGCCCGGCAGCGATGGAGACGATTTGAAACAGAAACCGAAGACAATAAGGGTGGCCGAAGCCGACGGGCTCTTCGACGGCGTAGTGACCAACACTGAGTGGAAGATAGATCCCAAATGGCACGAGAGCGATTCGATCGAGACCCTGAATTCGCGTATTTCGGGCTGCATGAGATGCTCTCTCGGTTCGACGAGGAAGAATTTCGTGTTCGGCGTGGGCAACCCGAAGGCAAAGCTGGTGCTCATAGGCGAAGCACCGGGCGCCGACGAAGACGAGAAGGGTGAGCCGTTCGTCGGGAGGGCCGGACAACTCCTGAACAAGATCCTCGCAGCGGTCCAGCTGCGTCGTGAGGATGTCTATATATGTAATATTCTGAAATGCAGGCCGCCCAACAACCGCGACCCGCTTCCGGAGGAGGCCGACTCCTGCGAACCGTACCTCAAGAAGCAGATCGAGCTAATCAGGCCAAAAATCATTTTATGCCTCGGAAGGATTGCCGGCCAGACGCTGCTTAAGACTAATGCATCGCTGACCGAACTGCGTCAGAATATTTACGAGTACCATGGAGTGAAAGTCCTGGTCACGTTTCATCCGGCCGCGCTGCTCAGGAACCCTAACTGGAAGCGCCCTGCCTGGGAGGATGTGCAGAAGATGCGGAAGATGTATGATGAGATTCCGGACTAATCCGGAATTCCTGACCTGTCGTCAGGACAGGTTTGAATTTTGAATTCAGATCTTTTAACACAAATAGTCCGTTAGTTCAATTCAAGATTGAGAATTTAAAATTTAGAATTTTGTTTGAAAATGGCTACTGAATTTGACCAAAAGAGACTGAGAGACTTCGAACCCGAGAGCGGCTCGGGGGGAAGGATTCCCCCGCAAGATGTGGAAGCGGAGAAGGCCGTTCTCGGCGCGATGCTTCTCGACAAGCATGCCGTATCGCCGGCAATCGAACTTTTGCAGCCAGACTATTTTTACTCCACGGCGAACGAAAAGATTTTCGGCGCCATGATCGAGCTTTACACCCGCAACGTCGAGATCGACGTGATAACTCTCAGAGAAGAACTTCGAAAGACGGGCCACCTGGAAAACATCGGGGGATCTGCTTACCTGAACGACCTCGTGTCTTCTGTCGTGTCGTCGGCAAACGTCGAGGCCCACGCACAGATCGTCGCCGAAAAATACATGCTGCGCAGCCTGATCACCACGATGTCGCAGAACGTCCAGAAGTGTTTCGACAACCGCGAAGACGCCTTCGGGCTGATCGACGAGATCGAGAGGGATATTTTCAAGGTGTCGGAAGCCCGGCTCAAGAAAGCGGTAGTTCCTCTTCAGCAGGCAATCGTAAAGACTATGGAAGTGCTTGAGCGGATCCACGGCTCGAAAGGGGGCGTGACCGGCGTTCCGACCGGCTTCACCGACCTCGACTCGATGACCGGCGGTCTGCAGAAGTCCGACCTCATAATAATAGCCGCCAGGCCGAGCGTGGGAAAAACCGCCTTTGCGCTCTCGATAGCGCGAAATTCGGCCGTCAAGTACGGAGTGCCGACGGCGCTCTACAGTCTGGAAATGTCGCAGCAGCAGCTCCTTATACGTCTCCTTGCTGCCGAGGCTCGCGTCGACGCGCACGCCCTCCGCACCGGCACGCTGCCGGAAGAGAAGTGGGCATACATCTCGACGCGGATTCACAAACTGGCTCCCGCCCCGATCTTTATCGACGATACGCCTGCCCTGTCCATTCTGGAACTCCGCGCGCGAGCGCGCCGCCTAAAAAGCGAGCACGACATCGGCCTGATCGTAGTGGACTACCTGCAGCTGATGCAGGGTCCGGCAAGGGCTGAGAGCCGAGAGAGAGAGATATCCATGATCTCGCGCAATCTGAAGGTGCTGGCGAAGGAACTCGATATACCGGTGATAGCGCTGTCGCAGCTCCGGCGCTCGGTCGAGGAGCGCGGAGACAAGCGCCCGATCCTTTCAGACCTCCGCGAATCCGGAGCTCTGGAACAGGACGCGGACGTCGTTATCTTCATTCACAGGCCGGAGATGTACGGAATAGAAAGTTACCCCGATGGAGAATCGACGGCAGGTGTGGCGGAAGTGATGATCAGCAAACAGAGGAACGGCCCAACAGGAGAGGTGAAACTTACATTCATAAAGCAGTACGCGAGATTCGAAGACCTGGCGAAATACCCCATGGGCCCGTCCGGCGCAGCCGCCGAACCCGACGAGAAAGTCCCGTTCTGAACTAACCCCTGCCCATCCCCCCGGAGCATGCCTCGCCCGCTGAGAACCGCGCGGGTCGACGCTGATCGTCTCTACTCTTCGCTCAACTCCCGGAGTTTCCTGATATTCGTGACGAAGATTTTCTTCGACACTTCCCTTATTATTTTATCCTGCTTGAGTCTTCTGAACGTTCGCGACAGCGTCTCGTTCGCCATTCCGAGGTGGGACGCAAGGTCCTTCTTGTGAATCAGCAGGTTGAAATAGGGCTCCGGCATGCGGATGGAATTGTTGAGCTGCACCTCGTTGAGGAGGTACCTGGCGACTCTCGCCTCCACGCTCGATGCGAGCACGTCCAGCCTCCGGTTCAGTTCCATCAGCCTCATTGCGGACGCCTCGGAGATCCTTATTGCGAGCGCCGGGTTCCTTGCCATCAGCGCGGCGAACTCGTCGCTCGGGATGTACAGCGCAGTGGATTCCTCAATAGCCTGTGCACATGCCGCGTAGAACCGCGATCCTGAAAACAAGTATGATTCGGCGAAACTTCTGAACGGCTCCAGCTTGCTCAGGACGATCTCCTCCCCGTCTCCTTTCAACTTGTATACCTTGACGCGGCCCGTCAGAATCACGTAGAAACCCGAGAACTGCTCACCTTCGAGGAATATTATCTGGTTCTTTCTGAACTTCTTCGTTTTCGAAATTCCGGTGATCAGCTTGAGCTCATTGGGGGAGAGTTTTGTGAAAAGCGGCACATCGTGAAGTGTATGTTTGTGCTCCATTACCTTTGATCCGTAAGAAGTTTCATTGAACACTAACTCCGGTTATCCGGCAAAGATTCCCAACTCAGCACTCATTTCCCGGGAGGGAGGTCATGGAAAATTTATAAACCGGCAGAAGAAATTCAAACCGCATCAATGCGGAAAGTAAGCGGCGGCTGATCCGATAGCCGCGCCCGGCAACGCCGGACAGACTTGCGAGAAACGCGGTTAACCCCGCTTCAGGAGTCGGTATCGCTGATCGTGGTAAAGTAGATCCTCTCGAAATGCGCCTTGAGATGGTCGGCGAGAGCCTTCTTGATTTCGTCCGCAGAATCCATCTTGAGCAGCTGCCGGGCGAGTTTCCGGGCACTCTTGTAGTTCGTCGAGCGAATGATCTTTTTGAGAACAGGGAGCATGGAGCTCACTGCGCTGAACTCGTCAAGCCCCATCCCGAGAAGCATGACGGTGGCCAGCGGGTTCCCCGCCATCTCCCCGCACATCGCGACCTTTATCCCCGCGTCGTGGCCGGAGTCGATAGTAAATTTGATTGTCCGCAGGACCGCCGGGTGAAATTCCTCGAACATGTTCGCGACAAGCTCGTTGGTCCTGTCCACGGCAAGCAGGTACTGGGTCAGGTCGTTGGTACCGATGCTGAGGAACGCCACGTGCTTTGAGATCTCCTTACTCATCAAGGCTGCCGAAGGGATCTCGATCATGACGCCGACTTCCAACTTGCCGTCGTATTTGACACCTTCAGCATCGAGCGACTTTTTCGCCTCGGCGAGCAGCTCGTTCGCGCGGATGACTTCCTCGTCTGTCGCGACCATGGGGTACATGATCTTGCACTTGCCGAACGCGCTGGCCCGGAGTATCGCCCTGAACTGATCCTTCAGGAGCTCGGGTCGATCCAGCATCATACGGATTCCCCTCCATCCGAGGAAGGGATTCGGCTCAGCGTGGTCTTCCACGAAAAGCTTGTCGCCGCCGATGTCGAAAGTTCTGAACACGACGGCATTCGGGCTAGCAGCTTCCACAGCCTGCCGGAAGATCTCAGCCTGTTCCATCTCGTCCGGGATAGAATCGGAATCGATGATCAGCGGCTCCGTCCTGAAGAGCCCAATGCCGTCCGCGCCGTGCGGCTTGAGTAGCGGAAGTTCTTCCAGGAGCTCTATGTTCGCCTCGATCGAGACTCTCCTACCGTCCGTGGTAAGCGCGGGCTCGGCGGCTTCCGACATAAGCTCGGTATCGAGCTGTTCGCACCATTTCTTCCTGTCGGTGAATCTCCTGAGCGTGCCTTCGGAGGGGTTGATCACTATGACTCCGCGGTAGCCGTCAAGAATGAGCTCATCGCCGTCTTTTACATGTTTCGTGGCCTCTTTGAGGCCGACAACCGCCGGGATTCCCAGTGATCGCGAGAGGATGGACGCGTGAGAACGCGCACCGCCGAAATCGCTCACATAACCGAGCACCGCATTCCTGCTGAGAAGCACCGCGTCGGCCGGGGTCAGCTCGGTCGTCACGACTATAGGCGTCCCTTCGAACCTGGATCTCAGCTTAGCCTCGGCAAGGTTCCGAAGAATTCTGTTCCTGGAGTCTTCGATCTCCATGGCACGCTGCTTGAAGACCTCGTTGTCGCTGCGCCTGAGCTGTTCAACCTGCTTCGAGAATTCCGTGGAGACGACGTATTCGGCGTTCTTCTTCGTCCTGGTGATCTTATGTTTGACCCCGTCAAAGAAGACCGGATCGGAGAGGATAAGGAGCTGGGCTTCGAATATCCTCGCCTTGTCTTCGCCTATTTTTTCACGGGCGGTGTGATATATCTTGTCGAGTTCGTAAGTCGACCGATCGATTGCTTTCTGCAGACGTTCGAGCTCGGCTGCGGGGTCATCGACAGTTTTTTCCTCGACCACTATCCCGTCCTTCTTGAGTACCAGCACCTTCCCTATGGCTATTCCCGGTGAGGCGCCGACTCCTCTCAGGACAATTTCCCCGCCGACATCGGGATGTGCGACAGGCTCAGAGCTCATCGAAACCTCTGTCGAAGAAATCGACCATCGCAGTCAACGCCGCCTCTTCGTCTTCCCCTTCGAAGAGAAGGAGCAACCTCGCTCCTTCCTCCGCCGCGAGCGTCATTACTCCTATTATGCTTTTCCCGTTCACCCGGTAACCGTCTCTCTCAAGAAAGAATTCCGACTTGTACTTCGCCGCCAACTTGACCAATGATGCTGCGGGGCGGGTATGGAGTCCGAGACGATTCTTTACTACAACTTCCTGTTGCACCATGCGTTCCTAGTATTTAGAATGTGCGCAGCAGCCGAAATAAGACATGATGGCTGCCGTCAAAACTTTCTCTTCACAAGTGAATTTGCCAGCTCAACCAGCGCATCTTTTCCTTCCGACTCCTTCAGCGGTTCCAGGCTTGACAGGGCCTTCGCCGTGAAGTCAGACACCTCTTTCTTTGCCGCTTCCAGGATACCTCCTCCGCGGTATATATCACGCACCGCGACAACGTCGTCATCCGTGATGGACATTTTGCCGTAGGCTGCATTCACGACGGCGATCTTCCTGTCGTCCAGCGACTGCTGCGCCTTCAAAAACATGTAGTTCTTCTTCTTTTCCATAATATCGAGACCGCGCGGCTTGCCGAACCTCTCCGCGTCTCCCTCGAGGTCAAGCATGTCGTCGAGTATCTGAAAGGCGATCCCTATATTAAGCCCGAAATCACCGAGAAGGCCGACATCTTTCTGTGTACCACCGCCCAGGAGAGCTCCCAGTTTGCCGGCAGCCATAAGCAGGGCTCCCGTCTTCTTGGAGATCATATCAATGTATGCAGGCATGCTCGCGCCGTCCAGTTTGCTCAAGCTTTCGTCGAGCGCCTGACCGTCGCAGACCTGTTTGACCCCCTCGTTGAAGATCCGCAGCCCATCCCTTAACCGTTCTCCGCTGCACTTCTCGAGGCAGTCGTAGGCGAGGGCCATCATCTGGTCGCCGACAAGAATGGCGGTGTTGACACCGCTGGTGATATGCACGGTCGCCTTCCCGCGGCGGGTATCCGCATTGTCCATGATATCGTCGTGGACCAGCGTGAAGTTGTGCAGAATCTCTATCGCCGCCGCGCCGTACAGCACATCCCTGGAAACCTTCCCGACAGCCTCGGCAGCGAAAACCGTGAGAAGCGGACGAACCCTCTTACCTCCCATCGAAAAGACATATCCGATGTTTTCTTTAAGAGGCGAGTCCGACACGAGGCCGAGAGATCTCTCAAGCTCTTTCTCAATGAGCAGACGGTACTTTTCAGCTGACTCAGTAAACTTGCTCAATCGGCTACCTTCACCATTTTTGCCTTCTTCAGTTGACTCAGATTCCTGCTCCCGGTCAAGAACATTACACCCTTTAATTCTTCCACCCAATTATCGAACTCCTTCAACAGCCCTTCGGTACCGTCCCTGTCGAGAGCCTTCAGGAAGGGCTGGGCTCCCGCGCACAGATCGGCCCCGAGAGCTATTGACTTCGCGACGTCGATGCCGTCGCGGATCCCGCCGGAAGAGATCAATTTTATCTTCTTCCTGGTTGGAAGTTTGTTCACCTGTACCAGGGCCTCGGAGGTCGGGATTCCCCAGTTCCAGAACTTCTCGCCGATACGCCTGTCGTCGCGCCTCAGCGTCTCGATGGCGGCCCAGCTGGTTCCGCCGGCTCCGGACACATCGATGGCGGATACCCCGGCCTCGATGAGCCTCTTCGCGGCGGCGGCACCGATCCCTGCCCCGGTTTCTTTCACGACCACGGGCACCTTCGCGACACGGACCAGCTGCGAGATTCCCTTGAGCACGCCGCGGAAATTCCTGTCACCCTCCGGTTGTATGAACTCCTGGAGCGCGTTGAGGTGGATGGCAAGGGCATCGGCTTCAACCATCTCGATTATTCTCGCGACCTCTTTGAGGGCAGATCCGTCCGCGACCTGCGCGGCGCCGATGTTGCTCATTACAAATATGTCCTTCGCGACCCGACGGACCACTTTGAACGTTTCGAGATAGTCGCTGTTCTGGAGCGCCTGTCTCTGGCTTCCGACGCCCATGCCGATGTTTCTCTCCCTGCACAACTCCGCGATGGCCGAGTTGATTCGTCCGGCTCTTTCATAACCGCCTGTCATCGACGAGACGAGTATCGGCGCGGAGAAATCATGCGAGAGAAATTTGATGCGGGTATCTATTTCCGCGAAGTCGAGCTCCGGTACAGCGTTGTGAACGAACTCGTATTTCTCGAAGCCTGTCGACCTGGCGTAGTCGATCTTCTCATTTAGAACCAGATCGACATGGCTTGACTTTCGCTTTGCAGTTTGATCCATTCCCGTCAAAACGGGCCCTTGCTTTGCAATCGGCATGTGTATTAAAAAAATAGCCCCAGAAGCGAAAATAAGCAAGGTTTGGGGATACTCAGCCCTCTTCTGGCGAGCGGCGCGCGCTGCTGAGATGGTAGCGATCACAAAAAGTCCGGATCGCTATGGACGGATAGGCTTTCATTCCCTAACCGGTACGAGGAGTATCGGTGCTTTCGCGGTCCTTATCACTCTAGGCGTCACGCTTCCCTCCCAGAACGGCTTCGAACCCTTCTTACCGTGGGTCGCGAGTACGATCAAATCGGATTTGAGGCTCCTGGCAGTCTTTGATATCGCCTTCGCCGGGCTACTTCTTGAAATGCTTGTCGAGACATTCAGCCCGGAAGGTCCTAACCTGTCTTCCAAGTCCCTCAGGTATTTCTTTGCTTCAGGGACGAGCATATCCATCATGCGCGACGTCGTACCGGGGAGATAGCGGTTCACTATGGTCAGTTCTCCGGACATCGTTCCGAAGCGCGGCACCGCTACCATGAGATGGAGTCTCGCCTTGCACATTCCTGCAAGAGCCGATGCAAAAGAGAGGGCGTGCTCATGATCAGGGTTACCGTCGAGCGGGACCAGGAAGCTCTCGAAGTCCGGGCTGGCGTTTAATTTCTTGAGCGTCGGATTCACCAGCATAACGGGAGTACCGCTTAGCGAGACTACCTGCTGCGCAATAGACCCGACGAGGAGCTTATGCAGTCCGCTGCTCCCGTGAGTGCACATGACAATCATGTCGGCATTAAGCTCCTCGGAGTGATCCGAAATGCTCTGCGAAACGTCGCGGACGCCGGTCTCGTGAACGTGCTCAACCACGTGCACCCCTTCGAACACGGCCCGGGAGGCGACCGACACCAGATACTTCTCGGCTTCATCCGGTTTCGTGAGGTGAGTCTGGCCGTGGACCCTCTCGGGAGCGTCCCTTTCGATGACATGGAAAAGAGTCACGGTCGCGTCGGTTTTCTTCGCGAAGCTTGCAGCTGCCGGAAGCACGGATTCGGCGAGGGCGGAGCCGTCGAGCGGCACGAGTATCTTTCTAATCTGTGAGTTATCCAAGGAACACCTGGTAGATTAAGTAAACATTCAGGGCAATTATCAAGGCGGCAAAGAGCGATGCGATAACGGTTGTACTTTTCCTGTTTACCAGGACTCCCATTATCTCTTCCCTCGCAGTGAACAATACTAGGGGAATAATAGTGAACGGAAGACCGAAGCTCAGCACGACCTGGCTGATGACGAGCGTGCGGGTCGGGTCGAGACCGAGGGCAATGACCGCGATGGACGGAATGATCGTTATCGCCCTTCTCAGCCACACCGGTATATGGCGGCGGAGAAATCCCTGCATCATGACCTGACCTGCGCTCGTGCCGACAGTCGAAGAGGAAAGGCCGGCGGCAAGGAGCGACACCGCGAAAATCCATCCGGCGGCTTTCCCGAGCAGCGGCTGGAGAGTCAGGTACGCGTCCTGGATGGTCGCAACGTTCGTGAGCCCCTGCCTGTAAAATGTCGCGGCCGCCATGACGAGCATCGCCATGTTTACGAGACTCGCGATGCCCATGGCGATCGTGACGTCCAGGATCTCGAACCGGAAGAGTTTCTTCAGTTTGCCCGGTTCCCTGACTATGATCCGCTGCTGTGTGAGCGCCGAGTGGAGGAATATGGCATGCGGCATGACCGTTGCCCCGAGGATCCCCGCGGCAAGGAGCACACTTTCAGGCCCCGAAAACTGCGGGACGACGCTGTGGTATAGGAGGACTTTCAGGTCGGGTTTGTCGAGAACTGTTTCAATCAAGTAACTCACCGCTATGACGCTGACAAGAGTGGTGATGACGATCTCGAGCGGCCTGAAGCCGTAACGTTCGAGGCCGAGGATCAGGAAAGTGCAGACGGCCGTGAGGAGGCCACCGATTATGAGCGGAAAACCGAAGAGGAGGTTGAACCCGATCGCCGCACCGAGGAACTCCGCAAGGTCGGTGGCCATCGCCACGAGTTCCATCAGCACCCACATCCCGTAGACGACCGGCTTGCTGAACCGGTTGCGGCAATGTTCGGCAAGGTTGCTCCCGCTCGCGATGCCCAGTTTCGCGGAGAGAGTCTGAAGAAGCATCGCCATCAAGTTGCTCGCGACGATCACCCAGAGAAGCGTGTAGCCGAAGCCCGAGCCCCCCTGGATGTTGGTGGCGAAATTGCCCGGGTCTACGTAGGCCACGCTCGCGATAAACGCCGGCCCGAGAAACGGTATGAGCCGCGCAACAAGTCCTTTCTGCGAAGTCCCGGAAAGCGCCGCGTCGGCGGAGTCCCTCGTCCTCCCATCGGTCTGGGCTATCGATGAAACCAATGGAGTCTTCATCCGCAGCAACCCTGTTCCATGTAGTGGTTCCGATCCATTTTCTCAAAGCCTTCATTGCAATTTAATTCCAAAGGGAACGATTTCCAGTCGGGACGAACTATTTCACGAGCATCATGTGGGCTGATCACCGTCAAATTAGAGACCAAATGATTCTCACTGAAAAAGTGAACATTACACAGAGTTCCATAGAGAAGAGACGGAGAGACACAGAGAAAAAAGGCATTCTCTGTATACTCGGGTCTCCCCATTGCTCTCGGTGCCTCTCTGTGTAACATTTTTCAGTGGGAACTAGACAACATATGAGAAACATAGAACACGTAGGGTACATTTCCGCGTACGCGTGTTCGATTTACTCAAAACAGTGGTACGACAAAACGTGAAGACAGGAGACTACCACACCGATGGAGGTCCCTCAGTTTGAGACAGTCTGATCATCTTCGTGCTGGTCGATGATGTCTCTTAGCTACTCCACCCAGAACTCACCCTTAATGAGGCTGTCCAGAAAGTCTTGTCTGTCATGCTGAACGAAGTGAAGCATCCATTTTTCAGAACGAATAAGTGGATTCTTCAGTCGCTCCGCTCCTTCAGAATGACATTTTCCTTGTTTTGGGACAACCTCGGCTCCTTCTCATTCCAGGAGAAGGGGTTGGGGGATGAGTTCTAAGAGCGAATTGAGGTGCCGCCAGGCCGATTAAACCTAAGAACTGAGCCTCCCTTTTGTTAAATTATACCACCCGCGTTAACTCAAGGTGCCCGTTAGAGGAGATTTTCTGATGACTGTCATGATCATAGGATTCGCGACATTCCTGTCCACAATGCTGGGCGGTTTATTTGCGCTGAGATACAGGGACAAGCTCCACCTGATACTCGGATTCAGCGCGGGGGCCGTTATAGGCGTCGCGTTCTTCGATCTCCTGCCGGAAGCGATTGCACTTCAGGGTCCCGTCGGGAAGCCGTCGTCAATGTCCCTCATGATAGGTGCCGGGTTCATCGCCTACCTCGTCCTCGACAGAGCCGTAATACTCCTGTCGCACGGCGACGAAGAACACGGGGTGCTTCATCATCGCGGAACATTGGGAGCAGCGGGTCTTTCGATGCACAGCTTTCTCGACGGAACGGTGATCGGGTTTGCGTTCCAGGTCTCGAGCGCAGTCGGCGCCATCGTCACGGCGGCGGTCCTGACGCACGATTTCTCCGACGGCATCAACACGGTGAGCCTTGTTCTGAAGGACAATGGGAACAGACGGCGTGCCTCGTGGTGGCTGCTGGTAGACGCGCTCGCCCCCGTTGCCGGAATCTTGCTCACACGGTTCTTCGTCCTTCCGGCATCAGGTCTCAGCAGCATCCTTGCGGTGTTCTGCGGCTTCTTCATATACATCGGTGCGAGCGAGCTGCTCCCGGAAAGCTATCATGCCCATCCGAAAGTTCTTACCACTGTAATGACACTCCTGGGGATTACGATCCTGTATATCGTGATCCAGATCGCGAAGGGGTAGCATCGCCCTGACGCTTTCCCTTTAGACCTAACGAGGTACTCCCCCAGAAACGACAAAACCCCGTTCGAGACGGGGTTTTGCGATACTTTGCGCGTCGGCAGCGCGGACGCCTCCCGCGGTACTTCACCGCGGCGGAGAATGTCTACTCTCCTATGATCTTCACCACTACCCTCTTCCTTCTCTGACCGTCGAATTCGGCGTAGAAGATCTGCTCCCACGGACCGAGGTCGAGTCTCCCCTTCGTAATCGGGAGCACCACCTGATGGTGTATCAGCGTCCTCTTGAGATGGGCGTCCGCGTTATCCTCGCCGGTCCTGTGGTGCCGGTATTCCGGCTTGAAGGGGGCGAGCGTCTCAAGGAGTTCCATCATGTCCTGCTTAAGGCCCGGCTCCTCGTCGTTCACCCAGATTCCGCTGGTGATATGCATGGCGCTCACGAGACAGAAGCCTTCCTGGACCCCGCTCGCTTTCACATTCTTCTCCACGTCCCCTGTTATGTTGACAAGCTCTTTCCTGTTCTTCGTGTTGAACCAGAGGTATTCCGTGTGAGATTTCATTTTGCTTTCTCCTTCAAAAAAACTGTCGGCAGGCTTGTAAACCGGGTGCCAGGTCAAATCCCTTCTTCCTGTGATCCGGATCGGCGACGGACTTCTTCCGCGGCGACTGCCTTCTTTTTATCTCAGCAGCCGCACTGCCCGCAGATCAACGGTACTCTTTCAAGAACTCCAGGCGATCTCTGAGTTGCGAGGCGGGGATAAGCAATTTATCCTTACCGAAAATCGTGTCTCTCGGATCCGTGAAAGTAATCTCGAAATCCTTGCTCATAATGATCGCCTCTTCGGGGCACACTTCTTCACAGAAGCCGCAGAAGATGCATCTCAGCATATTTATCTCGAAACGCTCCGGATAGCGCTCCTTATCCAGTTCGGTCTCCGCGGCCTGGACTTCGATTGCCAGCGACGGACAGACGCGGGCGCATAACCCGCAGGCCACGCAGCGCTCCACGTGAGTCTCATCCTCCATCACGAGGACAGGCCGGCCGCGAAATACAGGCGGCGGGACCCAGCGCTCTTCGGGATACTGGCGCGTGAATTTCGGCCTGAAGAAGGCCCTGATAGTTATCGACATTCCACGGAGGATCTCGGGGAAATAGAGCTTCTCCCAAAGAGTTAATTTGGGTCCGCTTTGTCCATTGCCATTAGTAGTCGTCATCTCTTACCTCACGTTACTTTATAGCCAGCAGCACTGCGCCGGTTCCGAGCACATTGAGAATGGCCAGAGGAAGCATGATCTTCCAGCCGACGTTCATGAGCTGATCGTACCTGAAACGCGGCAACGTCCACCTGACCCACATGAATATGAATATCAGTATTCCCAGCTTCACGAAGAACGTCAACACCTGGATGAGAGCCGCCAGGTTCGGTGCCATGTGGGCGTAGTTCACAAACGGCAGCGACCATCCTCCGAAGTACAATGATACCATCACGGCGCTGGAGACTATCATGTTGGTGTATTCGGACAGGAAAAAGAGGCCCCACCGCATGCCGCTGTACTCGGTGTGATAACCGCCCACCAGTTCGGGTTCGGCTTCCGGGAGGTCGAACGGCAGCCGGTTGGTCTCCGCGAAAGCAGCGGTCACGAAAACCAGGAAGCCGAGCGGCTGATACACGATATTCCAGAGTCCGCCGCTTTGCGCCATCGTTATCTTGTCGAGCTGGAGCGTGCCGTTGATCATGAAAACGCCGATCAGGCTGAGCCCCAGGGAAAGTTCGTAACTGATCATCTGGGCCGACGAACGAAGGCCTCCGAGCAGCGAGTATTTGTTGTTCGATGCCCACCCGCTCAGCGTGATGCCGTAGACGCCGAGCGACGACATCGCAAGGATATAAAGCACGCCGACGTTCACGTTCGCGATCATCAAACTGATCTTCTGACCGCCTACGACTATGTAGTTACCGAAGGGTATGACCGCGAGCGCACCGATCGCGACGGTTATCGAGATCACCGGCGCGAGGGCGTGTATGAACTTGTTCGCCTTCTCGGGGACGATCATCTCCTTCAAAACGAGTTTGAGTATGTCGGCAAAGGGTTGAAACAATCCTTTAGGTCCGACCCGGTTGGGACCGATCCTGTCCTGCATGTACGCGCTGACCTTGCGTTCGAGCAGGACCAAGTACGCGACTATTCCGAGGACTACGAGAACGAGAATTACGATCTTGATTAGAGCTTCGATTGCTATCATTCGTCTTCAGTTCCTTTTTGCAGACTCCGTCCGTCTTCCCACAGCTTCACGAAAGACGAACTTCGGGCAGTATATAAGAATTTAGGGCCGATATTATCTGACCAGCGCTTCTTCTTTGGATTTCTTCAAGAGTGCTCCGCGGTCGCCGATCCTGGCGTAGGACAGGCCTTTGAAACTCGGGATCGACTGCGCGACTTCATCGAACACTTTCTGGGCGGACTGGTAACGCATCTTGCCGCCGAGAAGGCTGCCTATGGCAGATACGATTTCCCATGAGGAGCGGACATTCCGGCGCGGCCCTTTGTTCCACTTGTCGAACGGGCTTCCGAACTTGTCAAGGCGGCTCATGTTAAACCTGCCGGGTACCCTCTCCTGCTCCTGGGTCGAAACCGCCGGGCGGGAGAGCTGGACCCTTCCGAGGAAATTGACATACGTACCGAACTTTTCCGCAAATGTGGCGCTCGGGAAGACGACGTCGGCAAGCTCGGTCGTCCTGGTCCTGACCCAATGATTCACTATCAGGACATCCAGCTTCGCCAGAAGTTCCTCCCTCTCCTTCGTCGTGACCACATCGTCGTCCATCACGTACAGTGCCTTGATCTTGCCGGAAGATATGAGATCAAAGATCCTGTTCGCATCGACGCCTTTCGTGGAGACGACTCCGGCCTCACGGGCACCGTACGCGTTGGGGGTCTTGTCCGCCCGGATCAGGAAACCATCCTGGTTCCCCTCGGTCTCATGCCTCAGGAAGTCTATGTTTGCGGTACCCAGTACCTGCCTGGCGAATTTCTGGAGCACATAATTGTCCTCTACCGACGAGTAAGCCGAGCCGAGAACCGCTACTTCATCTTTGGCGAAAGGTTTAAGGGCGTCTGCGGCATGTGCGAGGGCCTCGTCCCATCCGACCTCCTGCAGGACTCCGTCCTTACGGATCATCGGCGAGTTCAGCCGCTCCTTTGAATTGACGTGCCTGAACGAGTTGAGCCGTCCCTCGTCGCAAATCCAGTAGTAGTTGACTTCGGGGTTGTGGCGGGGGGTGAGCCGCAATATCTCGTTGTTACGAACCCAGATGTTGATGTCGCAGCCGCGGGCGCATCCGGTGCATATCCCTTCCGTCGAAGAGGTTTCCCAGACTCTCGCCTTGAACCTGTATTCGCGGTTGGTCAGGGCTCCGACCGGGCAGAGATCTATGACGTTCATCGAGTAGGGGTTCGTCAGCCCCTTGCCGGGGAAAGTGTCGATGAACACTCTGTCTCCCCGTTCCACGAACGTAAGCGTAGGCTCCTTGGCGATTTCATCCATGAACCTTATGCAGCGCGAGCAAAGGATGCATCTCTCCGCGTCGTACACGACGTTCGGTCCGAGCGGGACGCGCTTCGGCTTCTTGTTCTTGGCCTCCTCGAAAGCGCTGTGCCCCGGGCCGTGGCTGTAAGTGTAATCCTGAAGGTTGCACTCCCCGGCCTCGTCACAGATCGGGCAGTCGAGCGGATGATTTATCAGGATGAACTCGAGCACCGCTTTCCTGGCCTCGACGGCTTTGGGGGAATTCACATGTACCACCATACCGTCGGATACCTGCGTCGCACACGCGATGGCAAGCTTGGGCATCTTTTCTATTTCAACGAGGCACATCCTGCAGTTGCCGGCAACCGACAGTCCCGGATGCCAGCAGAAATGCGGGACCTCGACGCCGGCCTGGGCCGCCGCGCGGATCACCGTTGTGCCGTTTTCTACTTCAACTGATTTTCCTTCCCCGTTAGCGGGATCATCGACTATTGTTACTTTAGGCATTTCGTCCTACCATTTGTACTAAAAACAAAGTAATAAATATGCATGTTTCCATACAACAGTACCGGAATGATTTTGATCCCAGTCGAGCGAGATTCTTCCGGCGGAAGCGGGATCCGTCTCAGTCAAGCACTTCTTCTACAGGCGTGTAATCGAAGTTGAACGCCTCTGCAACGTGCTTGTAAGTAATCTTCCCGAACGCCATGTTCAGGCCGAGTTTGACTTCGTTGTTTGACCTGACTGCCTTCTCCCAGCCGTTGTCGGCTATCTGCAGAGCGTACGGAAGTGTAGCATTCGTCAGGGCCACGGTCGACGTGAAAGGCACGGCGCCCGGCATGTTCGCCACGCAGTAGTGAACGACGCCCTCGACGACGTACGTCGGATTCTCATGCGTCGTGGGGTGACAGGTCTCGATGCAGCCGCCCTGGTCCACCGACACATCGACGATGACTGATCCTTCCTTCATGTCCTTGAGCATTTCCTTCGTGACGAGTTTCGGAGCCTTCGCGCCAGGTATGAGTACCGCTCCAATGAGGACGTCCGCGCGGGATGCCGACTTGCGGATGTTGTACGGGTTGGAAGCAAGCGTGAGAACATTCTTGGGCATTACATCGTCGAGATAGCGCAGCTTGTAAAGGTCGTTGTCGAGGATTGTCACTCTCGCGCCGAAGCCCGCCGCTATGCGTGCGGCATTCTGGCCGACGATTCCGCCGCCTATGATGACGACGTCCGCAGGTTCGACCCCCGGCACTCCGCCGAGGAGAATTCCCCTGCCGCCCATCGTTTTTTCGATATATTTCGCACCTTCCTGTGGTGCCATTCTTCCGGCCACCTCGCTCATGGGAATGAGCAGAGGAAGAGACCTGTCTTCTCTCTGCACGGTCTCATAGGCTATGCAGACACCCTTCGATTTCATCATGGCCTCGGTCAGCTCTCTGCTGGCCGCGAAGTGGAAGTATGTGAAAACTATCTGGCCGTTCCGTATGAGTTTGTACTCGAGCTTTATCGGCTCCTTCACTTTCATCACCATCTCGGCGGCGCCGTAAACTTCCGCGGCGGTCGGGATGATTTTTGCACCAGCCTTCTTGTAAAGCTCGTCCGGGAAGCCGCTGCCGACCCCTGCGTTCTTCTCAACCAATACCTTGTGGCCGTGAGCTACCATCAACTCAACGCCCGCAGGAAGCAGTGCTACGCGGTTCTCGTTGGGTTTTATTTCCTTAAGTAGTCCGACAATCATTTGATTAGTTTCTCCTTTCAGGCGCGGCGGGATCTCCGCTACGCTCTCGACTTTTGCCGCTCCGACATAATATTTTTCATATGATGCGGCATGCCGTGCGCGGCATTTGGAAGTATTCTGACCGAAGTGAGGCCGCCCCTCGTGAGGTTTCCCGCGGCCTCCGCGATGTCTGTTTCACCAACCTTCTCTATTGATTCGAGCGATTCGGAAAACCTCGACTTCGCCCTGTAGTAAAGCTCATCCCTTGCAAACAACGATGCCCTGTCCCACAAACTCTCCAGCGAGAAGATGATCCCGGCTTTGAGCTGGGCCTTCGCCCTTTCGGTTTCCTCTTTGGTCGGACCGCACCGCGCGAACTCGTCTATCGTCGCCATGATGTTCTTCTCGGCCTTCGCAAAATCCGCGGAAGAAGTGCAAGCGTATATTCCCATCACTCCGACATTCGCGTATGCCGAACCGTAAGAGTACACCGAGTATGCGAGCCCGGCTTTCTCCCTTACGTTCTTGTACAGCCTCGAGCTGGACCCGTCTCCGAGGATGACTCCGACCATGGAAGCGGCGTACCTCCGCGGATCGTCAAGTCCCGGGCCTGGGGCCCCGAGGATGAGGTGCGCCTGCTTGCCTGTACCACGCCGTATCGTATGGCTTCCGCCTCTGCTGACACGCGGCTTCCTCCTTATGTAGATCTTGGAAGAGGGCGTGAGCGGAGAGAAAAACTCCGAGACGAGATCCATGACGGCCGACCTGTCGAAATTGCCTGCGACACTGACGACGATCCTGTCGGCAGAGAAATTCCTGGAATGAAAATTCCGGAGATCGCTGCTCTCGAAGCCGCGCAGGTTCGAGGCGTTGCCGATTATCGGCATCGAGAGCGAGTTGCCGTCGAACAACTTCTCCTCGACATAATCCATCCCCCAATCTTCAGGATCGTCCAGGACTTCCTGCATCTCTGAAAGGACCACCTTCCTTTCGTTCCGCAGGTCTGAGCGCTCGAACTTCGGGTATACAACGAGATCCGACAACACCCTGAAGGTCTGCCTTAGTTCGTCTTTGAACACCTTCGCGTAGTAGCATGAGAACTCCTTCGTCGTAAAGGCGTTGATGTACCCGCCCCGTCCCTCAATGGTGCCGACGATCTCTTCGGCGCTGAAGTGCTGGGTCCCTTTGAATACCATGTGTTCGATAAGGTGGGTAAGTCCGTTCTCTTCCTTCCGCTCGTCACGGGAGCCGAAATTCACCCAGACACCGATCGCTACGCTCTCGACAGAGGGAATACTCTCTCCGACGACGGTCACTCCGTTCCGGAGTCTGTCCCTGAAAGGTTCACTCAGGCGGGAATAGGGAACTTTAAGCGTGGCAGGAGTGGTGCGTTTTCGTGTCCGATGGTTTTTCTGCATTTTTGTGCCAAAAATATATCATTCGGGGGGACAATAATCAATTTAGCCGTTTGCGGCCTGACGGAAACTCGATCGACAACGTTCGACCATGCGTGAGAGAGGAATGTTTGCTTTTCGGGCTGTTTTGATTATCTTTCTATCCCAACGCGCCCATAGCTCAATTGGATAGAGCAACGGCCTTCTAAGCCGTAGGTTGTTGGTTCGAGTCCAACTGGGCGTACTAGATACCCCCGCCTTTTATATCCCATTTCCCGAAATTTCAATGTCTGGTCAGAGATAGCTCATTTGGATAGAGCATCCCGACTCAGCTTGCTGAGTCGGGAAGGTTCTTGGTTCGAGTCCAACTGGGCGTACTAGATACCCCCGCCTTTTATATCCCATTTCCCGAAATTTCAATGTCTGGTCAGAGATAGCTCATTTGGATAGAGCAGAGGTTGTCCCAAAACAAGGAAAATGTCATTCTGAAGGAGCGGAGCGACTGAAGAATCCACTTATTCGTTCTGAAAAATGGATGCTTCACTTCGTTCAGCATGACAGACAAGACTTTCTGGACAGCCTCGAAGGTTCTTGGTTCGAGTCCAACTGGGCGTACTCCCTTCGAAGTCAAAATTCAAACCTGTCCTGACGACAGGTCAGGAGGTCAAAAGTCAAAACGGGCTCGGAATTAGCCTTTCTGCGCGGCCGTGAAAAATGAGTGGCGAATGGGGTGTATCGGGCAATCCTGCAAAGGGAAGTGCAAAAAAGAGGCCCGGCACTCATCGTGCCGAGCCTCTTTCGCCATCTAGTACAGGAGGGGGAAAGCGAAACTCTTAGTATGTAACATTCAGCGTGAATGTGCCGGAATAGGATCCTGGCGTCTGAGCCGCCGGCAGGGAACCCACGCTGCCTCCCAGCCAGAAGTAGTAATTCTGCGAAGAATAATTGGACCCGGACAGGGTGACCGTAGAACTACTCGTAACCGAAGAGGCTGTCCCTTGGTTGGCGGTACTCGCATCTCCGGTCAAATTGGGCGTGAAGGTCATCGTGCTGCTGCTCGGTCCATTGAGAGTAACCGCCGAATAGGTCACTGTGATAACTGAACTGCCGTTGCCCGTCAGCGTGAACTGGATCGGGCTCGTGGCCGGGCTAACCGGAGTTGGGGTCGTGCCGGCAACCATAGTGCCCAGATCAAGAGTCGCGGTATTGACCGCAAGGGTCAAAGCCTGGATTACGGATGCATTGATTGTGACGTTTTGGCCCGCGCTGCTTTGCGCGAACGAAGTCCCGACGGTTGCAAGAACCATCGCTGCTGTCAACATTAACTTTTTCATGATTTTCCTCCTGCCAGACGTTTTGTTATTTGAAACTTCTGATTCGAAGCCCTTCAGTTCCGAATCCTTCGAAGCCCTATGTGAATTCATCTTTTTCATACTCACCCATATAGTCAACAATCCTCGTGCCGGAGTGAATACGCTCAGAAGCTTGGATTTGGGGGTGTTAAAGCCAGGTGTTACGAAATTATATTACGATTTCGTAATGCAATATAACCAATTGGGAGTGGTCGTAAAAGCCGAAATTTGCGCATATTTCGGCAATTTTTAGGGAGACGATTGCGCCGCAGGGCACCCGACTTCACCGAGCGAGAAGTTGAGGGCGAGGGGGAAATTGGAGAGACAGGGACGATCAAAGAAGGACGAGGATATCTCTGAACCGTCGCGCGGCTTTTCGGTCCTCGGCGGGGCCCTTTCTATCCCCTTTCAAAGGGTTTTGATCACTGCATGTATCGTCTGCAGGAGCTTGTCCGCAGTATACGGCTTGGGGAGAAAGGCGTTGGGCGCGGCAGCCTCCTCGATGTTGAGACGGTCCTCGGTGATTATTCCGCTCGAAGCGATTATCTTCACCGCCGGGTTGAGCTTGCGGAGGGCGCGCATAGTCCGCGGACCATCCATGACAGGCATGGCTATGTCCATGACAACGAGGCTGATGTCCTTCCTCTTCTCCGCGAAAAGCGCCACGGCCTCCGTTCCATCCGTCGCAGTGAGCACGCGGTATCCAAAGGCTTCGAGGGTTTGCCTGGTTATCTGGCATACCGACACCTCATCGTCGACCACCATGAGCAACTCGCCGTGTCCCGCTAGCAGTCTTATGTCGGTTTCACCCGCCTTATCCATCTCGGAAACTTCGATAGCGGGGAGATAGACCTTGAAGGTTGTACTCTTTCCAGGTTCACTATCCACGATGATGAAGCCTCCGTGGTTCTTGACGATCGAGTGCACGATCGACAAACCGAGACCGGTTCCCTTCCCGGCTTCCTTTGTTGTAAAGAACGGCTCGAATATCCGCTCCTTCACCTCCTGCGACATTCCTATGCCGGTATCCTGAACGATGAGGAGCACGTACGGACCCGGTTTGGAACCCGGCTTCAACACGGCGAACTGCTCGTCTATCATCACGTTCTCGGCGGAGACGTACAGGATACCGCCGTCGGGCATGGCATCTCTGGCGTTGACTCCGAGGTTCATCACCAGCTGGTTGATGCGCGTCGCGTCGCCGTTGATCAGCCAAAGTGACTTCGGGATGTTCTCCACAATCGCGATCGACTTCGGGAACGTCTCCTTCATCAGCGTGACAGCTTCCTTGACAATATAGCGGGGCTGGATGAGCATCGTTCCCCCCTCGACGCCGCGGGCAAATGTGACGACCTGTTTTACGATATCGCGCCCCCGGCTCAGGCTTTGGCCGACGCTATTCAAGATCGCCATTCCCCTCTCGTCCATCTTGAGCCTCTTCAAAGCCTCCACGCCGAGGATCACCGGTGTCAGAACATTGTTGAGGTCGTGGGATATTCCACCCGCGAGCGTGCCAAGGCTCTCTATCCTCTGGTTGCGGTAATACTGTTCCTCAACCGTCCTCTTCTCCGTGATATCTCTGCTGACGATCACGGCGTTTCTCAGTTTTCCCCCGCGTTCAAGAACAGCTTTTCCTCGCGCCTCGACGAATCTGATGCTGCCGTCGGGAGCCACGAGTCTGAATTCGATCCGCTGCTCAATCCCCGTATCTAGACCTTCCTTCAACGCCCGCCTGACTCTCTCACGATCGTCGGGATGAACTATGTCGAGTACCTCCTTACCCAGCAAACTCTGCGGATCGCTTATGAAACTGCTGTAAGAGGGATTGACGTAGACATGTCTCCCCTTCACGTCAAGCACCGCAATGAGATCGGGTACATTCTCCGATATAAGACGGAATTTCTCCTCGCTCTGCCAGACACTCCCCTCATCGGGTCCCTCTTCCGCCCTCCTGAAGCTTACATGCAGCAACGGTTCGGGAGCCGTCACTACGTTTGTAAAGAAGATCTCTCCCGGTATGGGCCGGCCGTCTTTATGTCTAAGCTCCGTCCTTCGCGTGAACCTGGCGCCCTTTCCGGATCCAGAGAGGCCCTCCCGCACTTCGTTCGGGGAGAATCCCGGCTCCAGCTTTAAAAAGTCGAGGCGTTCCACTTCAGCTTCGCTGTAGCCGGTCAATTCCCGGATGGCTTTATTTGCGCCTACTACTCTGCCTTTGTTGTCGATGAAAAGCATCGGGACCGGCACGAGGTCATAAAAAGCTCCGACCGACATCTGCGGGCGGATCGACGACTTGGTTTCGGCGCGCGCCTTCTTTCCACCGCCGCTCCTGGCGTCGCGGGGTGATTTGCGACCTGCTCCCTTACCATCCGTGTTCCTCATGCTCTCCTCCTGAGGTTTCTTGCGGCAACAGCACTTCGTCCTGGTACCTGTTCATCAGGCGGGCACGCTGCCTGACGACGCACATCACACAGTACCTCGAGCGGCGAAGTGCGGGAAAAAGCGAGTTTCACTTCCGGCCAACGCCGGGAAGACCGCGTTTTCGATCCGGCAGAGCGGATCTCTCTGCCATAACTGAAAGATATGCACAAATTTCAGAAAGGTGCAAACATGCAAATGACACGCATGCTGCACAGTGCCGCTTGAAGGAATCCGGAAAACAGAGCCGCGTTGCACCTATGCTTGCAGCCGCGGCAATACCACACATTGATGAGTTGCGCAATTTTTTGAGGAGGAGAAACCGACAGGTTTGCACGTGAGGGCACGTACCGGGGGCCCACAGCAGATGGGCACCTACTCCTTTTCATACCGAAGGAGCCCGAATCTCAAGAATCTAATCCCGCAGATTCCAGGAAGGGACCTAACTTCGGTGGCTTTTAATCCGAAATTCGACCTTATCATACTGTCCCAACCATGCAGAGAACGGTTGTGCTCCAGGCTAGGATGAAGCTCGAGATTAATGAATTGGTCGTAAATTCGAACAAGGACTTGATTCAACTTGCTGTCCTCGTCGATCAAATCCTCGACTACAACGAGTGCACCTCCCCTCTTCAGCACCCTCACAGTCTCCGCCATTACAGTTAGTGGATCCTGCATATGATGCAGTGCCCAGATGAGGAGAGCCCCATCGAAGGATTCCGATTTGAAGGGGAGAAACTCACCATCTGCTAACAGGAAATCGTTCGCAGGCAAATCCCTATTTCCCGCCCTCCTATAATCCTCCTTGTCCAGAGCCACAACTCTCCCGCCAGAGCGCGACTGGATGGTCTTCGTGACGTCGCCTACGCCAGATCCAATGTCCACCAGCAGACTGCCAGGAGGGAACCAATCTTTGATCAGAAACTTCTGCGAGAACCAGCGTGCCCGTCGTTCCTCCAGAAGTCTGAAGAACGGCAGTCTCCGGTCAGACCAGTAGACAATCCGTTGCAGGTAGTTCAACACAGCTACTCCCGCTTTCCCTGAAGCATTGTTTCCATATGGAGGCTAATCAACTCGCAGATATCTATGAACAGTTCAATTAATCTTTCAAACACAGCGCCGCTTCTGAATTCTCACTTTTATTTACTCACCCGCAGCGAGCATTGCGGGTCCTTAATCGCCGAAAGGGCGCCGTGTGATTCTATGTTACAAAGGATCCTGCAAGCACTGATACCAGCGGATAATTGGCCTTCGGTGACCCGCCGCATCGCTAATATCAAAAAAAGTCCCGGCATAGGCTTCACCTCGGTCCGTGACACATGTGACGCCCAACGGCGGCTCTCTCTAATATCTCATTTTAAAGGTGCTTTGACATTTCGCGAACTCTTTATAGCCATTGGCCGTTCATAAAATACTAATCCCGGCTAGTCAATTTCTAATTCCTTCTCCTCTTCTTCCTCTATCTTCTCAATTTCTTTAATAAGATCTTCGTCGCTCAGCTTGTTGTTGTCATAATTTAGTGCAACATGCCGGACGTATTTCAACAGCTTACCGTTGTGGCGAGTTCTTTCTTCGAAGCGAAAGATGGAGCGAGAAAGAGAAAGAAGCAGCCCGATCAAGGTAATAATCAGCAGCAGATCGCTTACGAATTTTTGATGATCCGGCGGTAACGAGGGAATGAGCAAAAGACATGTGGGTATAGATATGGAAATGACAAGGCTGATAGCCTGAGAATAGTCTCTGAACAGCCTGTTGATCCAGTACCATCGATGATGGTGACGAAGTTTCCCCTCCAGAACATCGCGGGGTACGAGAGGTTTCATTTCGGTATCCTTTCTATCAAGCATCTTTCACTTTGTATTTGCGATGCTTGGTGGCCAGCAGAAGTTGAAATACAGCTGGCCCCAAGATAACGCCATGTGTACTGCAAAATGCTCAACTCTTCATATGAGTGAAACTCGGCATCCCAACAGGGGGCATCCCTTTCAATGACGCCAGGCAGTTCCTGAGCTCAATGCACTGCATCATTTTCACATGTGCGCCGATGCACCTGCTCTTAACCAATCCACTATACTTGACAGGACATGCTCGCTTCACGTTACGAATCGAATCGCACAGTTAAGTCGTCTTGTGTTCCCGATCCGACATGATCTCCCGCGCACACCTTCCATCGCAGTCATTTTTTTCAAGGTTCCGAACCCCCTAGAGAAATAATTCAAATCAAACTGGCCAACCCATCCGTAAGTATAATTCAAGCTCCCCCAAAAACACAACTGCAGATGCTTTATGGCAGGAGCTTTCTGTGTTTCCACATTAGAAGACTAGATGGGTTCGGGTTCATCAAGCGCTCTCAGCTGAAGTTGCCTCAATTCTTCAACTACTGCTGGATCAATCTGGGTCTCAACTAACAGCAACCTGTTATTGAAAGCTTGTGCCTCAGCCCCTGTGCTCAAAACGAACTTGGCTCGCTCACCGAGTCTGTATACGCTACAGATTATCGCCAGCAGCACCGAAAGCGCCGTGGCTCCGAGAGATATGACTCCGATAGTAGTAGAAGCTCTTGGGATGTAAACCATCCCTGCTATTAAAAACGGTGTCGCAGTAGTTCATCCGTACGAAATCCATTTAAACCAATCGTTAATCCACCAAAAAGAGTTTTCCGTTCCGGTTCTTGCTTGCTATAAACTTTCTGAGCTGTCTCTCGAGTTGGACTCGATTTCCGTGAATCCGGTCAGTCTCCCTCGTATGTTACCAACCTGGGGCTTGGATTCATATCCGTCCCAATACACTGATTCACTCAAGGACAAAGACGTTCCTATAAACTGAGTAAGTCATCTCACCATTCTATCACCGCCTTGATTTCGTCCGCGCCATGATGCTGGAAGGCGGAAGCGAAGTCGTCGAAGCGGTGCCTGTTAGTGATGAGCTTGTTCAAATGGTTTCCCCACAGAAGCCTGGCATGGGCGAGGTCGTCCACAGCGAGCTGAAAGTGGTCTCTCGCTGCATTCACGCTTCCGACCATAACCTGGTTCTTCAGGACCAGGCGGCGTATAAGATCCGCTCCATCCACCTGCAGCGCCCTGTCTCCGCCGGGGACACCTGTCAGGACGTAAACGCCGTTGAGACCCAGGGCCTCAAGCAGATTGAACTCCACTGGTGCGACGCCTGTCGCATCGAACACGAGATCCATGGGAGCCACGGCATCCGCGACCTTCTGCGGCGGCACCTTTCTCCCGTCTATGTACTTCCCGCCGATTTTCTCGAGCCACTGCGGGCGCACGCTGTTCTCGTCTACGATGTCCAGACCATAGACGTCTGCGCCGCGGAGCTGCAGCGCTGTGGAAGCAAGAAGACCGATCGGACCAAGCCCCGCGACCAGACACTTTTTGCCGTAGAGCCAATCGGGGGTCGAGCCCGAGTCCGGGAGACGCGATGTCTGTATCCTCACGGCCTCGTCGATCGCCTTTTCCACTACAGATGTCGGTTCCGTCAGAACCGCCACCGGTTCGAGCTCGGCCGGGACATGCACGGCGTACTGCTCCTTGTCGACAACAAACTCGGTCTGGTACCCGTCCAGGCCCCAGATACCACGTTCGTGATACTCACCTGTAAGGCACATGTCCGAGCGGTTCATCAGGCAGGGGAGGCACTTGCCGCAGCCGCGGCGCACCGTAAACACCACATAGTCGCCCGGCTTCACTCTGGTAACCGACTTGCCGACCTCTACTACTTTCCCGAACATCTCATGTCCTAACACCAAGTCCGCGCTTCCTTTCGGCGCCATTGACCTTCCGCCGGCCGCCTCTTCGCGGTCGGTCCCGCATATCCCGACACGAATTATTTTTACCTTGACTTCGTCGGGTGCACCGATATTTGGCTGAGGGCGTTCGACAAGTTGAATGGATGTTGTACCGGGCCTTATTGATATGGCTTTCATCATTTCTCCAGAATTGATTTGAATCTCAGGGACAAGGCTTGTCAGCTATCTTCATGATGATGGCAGAAGCCCCGACTTCGCTGCCGCAGCTCTCATCAAACCTGGCCGTGGCAGTCGAGTCGGCTCATATATATAGTTAACGTCAAGGAGGACGCCTTAGTTCGCGTAGTGCCGATTCAACACGTGAAAAAGTCAATCGCCGATAATTGTTTCACTGCAGGTCATGGACCTGTTCCACTTCACGCGTCCGACTAAAGCGAATTCTTTTTTCAGCTGCCTTCCGTCTGCACCGTGAATCTTTTGATCTTCTGTGTGGTCGTTTTTTGAAACTCCTCGTCGCGGACGATGAATTTCTTGACCTGTTTGTACGTCTGTAGCTCGCGATTGACTCTTCTCACCTCGCCGTCTATCACCTCGTTGAGCAGTTCAGGGGTGATCGGAACTCCTTTCGATTCCGAGAGCTCGATGAATGCCTCTGCGTCGACGACGATCTGTGCGGCGATTATTTCCCCCTCTTTCTCGTGCTTCTCACCATAGACCATGCTTTCCATTACGAAGGGGCTCCTGTTGAGAGCATCTTCGATCTCTTCCGGAAAGACGTTCTCGCCACCCTTCGAGATGATGACGTTCTTCTTCCGTCCGCTGATGTGGAGGAATTCGTCCTCGTCTATGAATCCAACGTCGCCGGTCCTGAACCATTCCCCGTCGAAAGTCTCCCGCGTCGCATTCTCGTTCTTGTAATATCCCAACATGACGTTCGGACCTTTGGCGTAAACCTCGCCCACGCCTTTCGCGTCGGCGTTCGCGATTCTGACCTGCACGTGAGGAAGCGGCGTCCCGGCTGAATTGTCCTTGAAGTCCTGTAACCGGTTCAGCGTCAGGATCGGCGACGTCTCGGTCAGGCCGTATCCCTGGACGAAGCCGAACCCGAACTCGCGGAGTCCTTTCGCAACGAGCGGGTCGGGGGCGGCTCCTCCGGCTATGAAGCACCTGATTGAGCCGCCGAACTTGTGATGGATCTCGCCGAAGACGGCCTTCTTCGAGTTCTTCCATCCGATCTTCGAGAGCACGTCCGTCGCCTTTATCATCGGTCTTATTATCGGCGCCACAAGTTTCTTTTCCTTTATCCCGCGGTATATCGCCTTGAACATTTTGTCGTAAAGAAGAGGCACTGCCAGCAGGATTGTCGGTTTTGCGGTCTGCATGTCCTCGACCACCGTCTTGAGGGAGCGCGCGTAGGAGACCGACGAGCCGCCGTAAAGCGGACAGAGCATGCCGCAAGTGCATTCATACGTGTGGTGGATCGGAAGGACGGATAAGAACCTGTCTTCGGGAAAGATCCCGAAGTAGCCCACCATATCCACCAGGTTCGACGCGAGGTTCCTCTGGCTCAACATGACTCCTTTGGCTCTTCCCAGAGTCCCCGAAGTAAAAATGATGACCGCCATCTCATCGGGGTTTATGACAGGGAGCTTTGCCTGATCGGCTGCGGGGGTCTTGTTTATGAGGTCCACCATGGAATGAAACCCGTCCGCTTCCCTGCGCAGATCCATGCTTATGTAGTGTTTGACATGTTTGAGCGTACTCCTCTTCTCACGGAAAATCGGCTCGTATGTCTCCGAAAATACTATGGACGTGGCGTCCGACTCATGGAGAATGTTCAAGACCTCATTCACCCCGAGATTCTTGTCGACCGGTACGACGACGAAATCGAACGTCATCGCGGTCAGATAGCTGATCGCCCACTGAACCCTGTTCTCAGCCATGACCGCGACGTGGTCGCGTTCCTTAATGCCGAGTTTCTTCAACGCCGCACCGAACCGGAGGACGTTCTCCAGGAGTTCGCCGTAGGTCACTCTGGAAATGGGTGTTGCGTTCAGATCCTCGAGCGCCAGCTTGTTCTGATATCTGCGTGCCGATCCGAGGAGCATAGCCTGGATAGAATCGATATGAGGCACGTCGTGTAAGGGAATGTCTTTTCTCATGACAGGAATTCCTTCCTACTTGTTTTCGCCTCTATGTATTCTATCTGGAAAATGAACGACCGGCCGGGTCGCTTCTCAGCCGGCGCGGAAATTCAGGAACTCGCTCCACATACCGCACACTAACCGGGATTCAATCCCGGATCAAAAGTAAACCTTTACAGTCTTTATCGAATTCTTTTTTGTATTCACGATGATATGGTTCCCTTTGAACGGGATAGGCCTGCCGTCTTCTTCGAGGAAGTTCGATTCGACCACCCTCCTCGGCGTGCGCGGGAGCGTCAGGTCGGCGCGCGAGTCTTTCCCGGAGGCATCGTACCACCCGATCACCCACGCCCTGGAGTTCTCAGCCTGCTTTGCGATCGTCAGCACGAGATTCGAAGGAGAGAGCTTAAAGAATGAGCGACTCAGCGGCAGACTTCCCCCGTGCCTCGTCCCGATTCGCGCGATCAGGGGGTAATTGAAATCATAGCCCTCTTGTTCTGTCCCGCCGGACTTCCAAGATCCGGCATGCGGGTAAATGGAGTACTCGATATGATGCTCGCCGCGGTCGGCAGTCGGATCGGGCCAGACCGGTGACCTGAGCAGAGACAATCTCATCACGCTTCCCTTGATGTCGTAGCCGTACTTGGAATTGTTGATCAGGCTGACCCCGCAGCCGTCGTGCGACATGTCCGCCCATCTTTCCGCGGGCACTTCCCACTTCGCCCTTTCCCAGCTGTTCGAAGGAACCGTCGCGCGGACTATTGTACCGTACGGGATTTCGTAGGTCGCCAGGGTATCCTGAACGTTCACCGGGAACGCGACCTTGAGCATGGTGTGTGTCTCCCACCAGTCGACGTTCGTTTTGAAATCGATGCGATCGATGCCGCTGTACAGAATAATGTCCTGCGTAAAGAAGGATGTCGGGAAATCGTCTGTCGGGAATTCCCCAATATGTCCGGGTTTTCTGAGATCGCTGTATACTCGCAACACGACGCGGACCGGCCCGTTCTCCGCAACCTCGATCTTCCTGAACTTCGTCGGGAATTCCACTCCCGTCAACCCAATGTTCCAGGCGTCCCATTGTTTCGGCTCGTCTTCAAGTACCTGCAGCCTGTTACCGTAACCTGTGAGCACCTCCCTGCCGCTCCGCTTGTCGTAGATGCGCTTTACCCAGCCGGAATCGGGATCCACCGTAACCTTGTAGAACTCGTTTTCCAGTGTCGTGTCGGTGACCTGCAGACCTCCTGATCCTGCACGCGGCTTGCCGGGCCTCATATCGTAGACCTTGTACCCCAGTGACGGGACACCCGATGCCACGAACAACAGCTCGCGGGAGAGAACACCTTTCCTGACTATTTGCGAAGGGACTTCCCTTCCGCCAGGGTCGTAGACAGAGAACTCGCCCCTGCTGTTGTCCGGGAGCCTGACTTTCACGACATCGGTGCGCTCCCACGACAACGGGTTGAAGACGATCACTGGCTGTCCCTTCACGCCGGAAGTATTTACGCGTCCGATGATCTGCGAAAATGCGCCGTCAAGTTCGTGGGCCCCAAGCTCCTTCGCGACCTTGTATCTTTTTGCCGCATCAATGTAGTTTTCGCGGATTCCCGATCCGGGGAGGATGTCGTGGAACTGATTGAACATCACTTCGCGCCAGGCGCTTTCGAGGGCGGAGTTGTCGTAATTCCTCCCGTACATTGTAGCGATGGTTGAGAACTTCTCCGCATTTGTGAGGAGTTCTTCGGATTGCCTGTTCGCCTTCTTGGTCTCCGACTGCGTCGTCAGCGTGCCGCGGTGGTACTCAAGATACAACTCGCTGTCCCAGACAGGGAGCTTCATCAGGTCCTGACTTTTCAGCCAGCCTATGTAGTTGGCAACGGTGCCGAACTCGACCTTCGGATAGATATCAAGAGTCTTCAGATGATCGATTCTCTTCATCATCTCGAGCGAGGGCCCGCCGCCGTGGTCTCCGACCCCGAAGAGAACTATCATCTTCGTGAACCCTGTATTGGCTTCAAACTGCCTCATCCAGTCCGTGAGGCGATACGGATTAGTCACCTGGTTCACATAGTCGAACGGGAAATAACTGAGGATGCGGGAACCATCCGGCGACTCCCACCAGAATACCCGATATGGGAATACATCCGTGTCGTTCCATCCGATCTTCTGCGTGATGAAGGCATCGATCCCCGCATTGAGGTAGAACTCGGGCATGTTCCACGTATAGCCGAACGAATCAGGGTTCCAACCGATCTTGGCTTCGACGCCAAGGTTCTTCCGGAAATAATTCTGGGAGTACAGGAGCTGGTGCATCCACGATTCGCCGCTCGGCATGTTGCAGTCGGGCTCTATCCACATCCCTCCGACCACTTCCCACCTGCCCTCCTTGACCTGCTGCTTGATGCCGTTGAACACGGCGGGGTCATATTTTTGCATCCAGTCGTAGTATGCGGCGGCACTCTGGGCATACGTCATGTCCGGCCGCACATCCATCATGTGCAGCACCGAGCCGAAGGTCCGCTCGCAGACGTCGATCGTCTCGATGTATCTCCAGAGCCACGCCGCGTCTATGTGGGCGTTCGATACGAAATAAAGCGTGTACTGCTTCACGAAATCGCTTATCGGCTTTAGAAGCGGGCGGACTAGGTTCACCGAAGACATAAATTTTTCCGTATCGCCTCTCCGGAGGGCGCCTATGTCTATTCTCGTCGCGAGGCTCTGAAGCAGGTTGTTCAGGTCCGCTTTCTCTCCCCTGTTCATGTGAGATTTATCGATGTGCGGATCGACCCTTACGTGCGCGTTTGTCTGGTACGTGTCAAAGCCGAGGATCTTCTGCCCGACGCGGAAGCTGAGCGACAGATCACGGAGCATGTCCGGCAGCGCGCCGATCGCGTCGCTGCGCAGCTCGGCATTCAGGAGATGTAAATTCGCGCCGCCGTTAACCGCTTTGATCGCGACGACAAATTTCATCCCCGGCCTCGCGCTGTCCGTCAGGGGAAACTCCTTGTCGAAGGGGAAATATCCCTCGTCCCTGCCGTTGATCCACATGTAACCGTAGTTGTCAAGCGCGACATACAGGCTGATTTTCCCGCGGACAGGTTTGCCGAAAAGACTATCCGGCAACACGACCGTTTTCCTTATCCAGCACGAGTCGACGCCTATTCCCCTCCCCAGGCGGACTTCCCTCCAACCGGAATCGTCGAAGCTCGCGGAGGCCGGATCTCCATCGAACACCGCCGTGCTCAGATCAGGGCTGAACTTCCAGTTGTCCAGGTGAGCGGTGGCTACTATTGAATCGAAAGCGGAAACGAGCCTGTCGACGTTCGTAGTCTGTCCTGTCTGAGCTGCGGCGAAGGAAAGAGGAATGAGAAGTGAAAAGGCAAAGGTGAGACGGGAGAAAACTGTCATGTCCAGCTCCATTTTAATCTGTAGGCCACGGAACGAATCGGGTTCTTTCTGCATGAGCGGCCTCTCTTGCACGCGGAAGAAAGGCTTATGAATTGCCGGACGCAAGCCACTGCGACCGATAAATTTCGCTTTTTTTCAACTGGAAGTCAATCTGTATCCCGCGCCGCGCCCGCAACGATTCATGTCCGCCGATCGCCTTTCGCCATCCATCTCCGACACAAGGCTATTCACTGTTACACTTTCTTGTGACAAGGTCATTTGATAACTTTAGTCGTAACGTTTTTCAGCAAGTAGTCAGGCTATCAGGAGATCGGATTGAAAATATTAGCTCCCGGCAAAATCAACATCGGACTCAGGATCATCCGGAAGCGGTCCGACAAATATCACGACATAGAGACCGTGTTCTATCCCATACATCTTGCCGACGAACTCGAGATTGTAAAAGCGGACAAGCATGAGTTCTTCTCGAACATCGACCTCGAAGCGGATGCGAACCTTTGCCTGAGAGCCCTTCATTTTTTCTGCGAACGCACCGGGATCAACGCCGAAGTGAAGATGACGCTCAAGAAGAATATTCCGATCGGATCGGGATTAGGCGGCGGAAGCTCGGACGCCGCGGCGGTGCTGCTCGCCCTTCAGGAGCTCTACGGGAAACCGCTCAGCGATATCGAGCTCTTCGACATCGCAACCGAACTCGGAGCGGACGTTTCATTTTTCCTGAAGAAAGTCCCGTCATACGCAACGGGAAAGGGTGAGATAATAGAACCCATGAAGTACCGTGTCGACAGATACATCCTCACGGTCACCCCTGAAGTGTCGGTCTCTACGGCGCTCGCGTATTCGCTCGTCACTCCGTCCGGCGAGCACGAAAAATCGCTTCGCGAAATTCTCGTCGGTCTCGGAGAAGACTATGGGATGTACAAAGAGGCCGTCGTCAACGATTTCGAGCCTCCTGTCTTCGGCAAGTTTCCGGTAATTCGCGAGATCAAAGCCGCGATGATCGCCGCCGGTGCCGATTTCTCATCGATGTCAGGGAGCGGCAGCAGCGTATACGGCTTCTTTGCAAGCGATTCAGCCGCCGGTAAGGCACTCGATTCACTCCGGGCATCGTTCCCGCTCAGGGCGGCCGATGTCACGGCTCCCCCTACCCTCTAACACTCTCTTATTCTTAACAATACCGCAACATTCTAAAAACAACATGTTAATATTTCACTCATAAATTGTTGCGTGATTTTAAGTGGTGCAGACGTAACGATTGAGAAAAAACAAGTCTTCAGGATAGCGCATATTTCGGATACGCATGTGAGTCCGGAATACAACCGGCGCAATATCACCAAGCTGAGGGACCTGCTCGCTCACATCATCGAAGAGGGATTCGATCATATCGCGATAACCGGAGATATCACCGGTCACGGCGAAGAGCGCGGCTACAGGTCGGTCAGGAGGCTGTTGAAGTACTTCGGCCTTCTGGATTACGACAAACTCAGCGTGACGATCGGGAACCACGACATATTCGGGGGTCTCCACCGGGCGGAAGACCTTCTAACATTCGGACGGCACTGCCGGACGACGAACTACGCGGAGAAATTGCGGATGTTCGAGCGCGCCTTCAGAGAGACGTTTCCGAAGAAAGCCTACAGCGAAGAGAACCTTTTCCCGTTCGTGAAGATCGTCGGTCCCGTCGCTCTTATCGGCATGAACTCGATCCGTGCGTTCCATCCCTTCCTGAACCCTGTCGGCTCGAACGGTGATGTATCGGATACACAACTCGAAGAAGCCGATCGAATTCTGCGGCATCCCTCGATCGCGGAATTGAAGAAAGTCGTCCTGATACACCATCATTTCAACAAATACGAACCCTGCTCCGATTCGTTTGGGACCACGCTTTACCACAGGTTTGAATCCCGGACGCTCAAGCTGCACCGCAAGAAAGAGCTTGAGAAACTCTTCAGGACCGCCGGTGTCGACGTCGTCCTTCATGGGCATACGCATGTCGAAGGGGTATACTCACGCCAGGGCATTCTTTATTCAAGCACCGCTTTGACACCCGTGAGGGCGAAGAACGACGGCGCCGTACACTATGGAAATGCGGGCCTCAGGTTCAACGAGGTCGCAATATCGGATGAGGGAGGCATCGAGGTCATCAAGCGCGGAGCGGTGGCCTATCCGAAGGGAAGTTCGTCGCGCGCGCTCGACAAGAAATTGCTCGGGGAATAGATTCTTAGTATTCGGGGAACAATCCGGTTCCGGGACCCGGATCGAGACTTAGGCGCCGGGATTTCAGGCAGACTTTTGGTCCGATTAGAAGTTCACGGCTACCTGCAGCTCGGTCTGATAACCGAAACCGATGGGAAGTTTCGACATCGAGACATGCGCCGTTATGTTCTTGTTGTGGCTGTGAGCCCAGATGGCGGCTTCGATGGCTGATGCGAAATGGTTGACCAGCACTACCCCCACCGCTGTGGACGCTACCGCGTAGAGCGAATTGGCTTTCCCTCGCTGACCCATGTAATAACCGCTGTTCGTCGTCGAGTAGTCCATGAAATCAACGTAGTTAGTGTTCCCCTTGGCGTAAGGCGAATCGTCCCATCCCTGCCTGAACTGAGGATACTTTCCTATCAGTTCGTAATACTGTTGATTGCCGTGCGGTGGAAGGAAGTGGGTGAAATATCCTCCGAGCGCCCCCTCGACCTGGTTGAGAGAATACCAGTCTACCTTGCTCCAGGGTGCGGGCTGGCCGTTGTTGACCACCATGGTCGGCTCGTATTTGAGCACGGTCCGTACCGACGGGTCGGTGTTGTCGGACGGGTTGTGACCGCCGTTAATCAGAAGCTGCTGCCAGTTGACCTGTATCCACTGAGCATACCTTAGCACGCTGTAGTGACCGTTTGCGTAATTGTCCCCTGCAGTTCCGTCGGCGTAGTTTTGAAAATATATTGTCTGGTTGTTCCCCTTCTGCGTCCACATCGCGTTAACCACCCAGCCGGCCACTTCGACGGCGAAGAACGCCGCCGCCTTCACGTAGTTCCGGTTGTACAACTGCCCGGCGCCGGGGATGAGAAGCGAGAAGGCACCCGCCTTGAGTGCCGAACGCGTTTCGATGACTGCGGCAGAATCCTGATCATCGTTTGGAGGTTGGACCGCGAACAAATCCTGTGAAAGGACCCCTGTTAGCCGGGCGGTTCGAGAAACATCCGCCGATCCAGATGCAGACCTGAAAAACAGTCCGTCCGCGGCCGGCGTTTGTGCTTCTGCCGCGACAGACAGCATCAAAATCATCAAAGCGATTGTGCGCATTCTCTTCTCCCAAAATCAACAATGTCGAATGAAAACGTGAGACCGAAATAGAATCTCCACTCCTTGCCATACGTCGCATATGTCTTGAACTGCGGGACCTGCTCGCTGAACCGGTCGAAGCTGTACACCGCATCGAAGAAGATCGCCGTCGGAAAGGCATAGAACGAGAATCCACTGAACCTTATCTCGGCGCCCGCATCCTTCTTGAATCGCGTACCGACCGGTGTTCCGTCCCAGGCATTCCCCACGTCGCCGAAAGCGGAGAGATAGACATCGCTCAGATAGAACTGCAGCAACTGCTTGTTGACGTCTCTGAAAAGGGGGTAGCGATACGTCAGGTTGAGCGATGCCATCCTGTTCCCACCGATGGCGTAGAACGGGTAACCCCTCATGCCGATGAGACCGCCGGCATAGAAGTCGAAAAAGTTGTTTATCGGAGGGCCGAAGGTATAACCAAGATGAAGTTTGGTCGCCAACGCATCGTCTTCCCTCAGAAGCGGCAGCGCCAGGTAGTTCAGGAACTCCGCCTGCACAAAATTGAAGGGTTCGTAGATCGGCACGAGGACGCCGTTCTCGAACTTATAGTTTCCGTCCGCGTTCAGCTTGTCGAGCGATCCGGTCACCCTGAGCCGCGACCTGATACCGAGCGGGTTCACCCACGAATTCCGTGACGGCATTATCCCGTCAAAATCGAACTCAGCATAAAGCGCCCTCCCCAGAAAATACACGTCGCCCGATGACCCGACGTATGCACCGAACGGAGGGGGAAGGAAGAAACCTGACACGGTCGAGGTATACCGGTCAAACGTGAACCCGAGCGACATGCTGAGGTACGGCGAGAATATATGCCCGCTGAAAGAGGCATCGACCTCTAGAAGGTCGTAGGTGACTCCCACCCCGATCGTGTCGAGCCCCAGCCCTATCTCGGCGTTCGTTTGCCTGGTCAGGTTGTACGCCGCGAGCGTGAATTGCGGGCAGATGCCGAGCGAAGAAAGTCCGGGTATCTTGTCGTTGTAATCGAGCTGGACGAAGATGTCGCGCTCGAGAAGCTTGTTGATCGTCACTCCCCCGAAGATGTCGTACTTCCCTACCATGTCCATGGAGCTGAAATAAATCCCGGCCTTGAGTTCGTCGAGGAAACTCGCGTGAGGGTTGTAATTATCGAACAGCAGGACCGGGTAGAACGACATGCTTGTGGTGTTGCTGTGATAAGGCTCGGATTTTAGATCCGGGATCACCACGTCATCGTAATGTTTCAACCCGTTTACCAGGAAGCTGTTAATCGAATCCGCCAGTACAGTGTCCGGAGTTGGTATCGCTACTCCCGAGAGCGATAACATCGTATTGGTTGCCGATGCCAAAAGATTAACATCATTGCGAGCAAACATTCTATACGGCTGTGGTCCGGGTGTAGGCGGATTGATGTTGACGTCGTATTTCGGAGGGTCGGGAATCGGACGGGCGTCTTTTATCTCCGCGATCTTGTAACCGCTCCACTGGTAGAGCGAATAGACCATTTTTCCGTCCGCCGATATGGTCGGCTCGAATGCTCCGCCGAGGACATTAGTGAGAGCGACGGTAGAGTCGCTGTAGAGATTCGTCTTATAAATGTTGAATATGCCGCTGCGGTCCGACGAAAATACGATGGAGCTGTCTCCATCGACGAATATCGGGTTCCTGGAATCTTCTCCCTTAGGAGTAATGAATTTATATGAGCTGTCTGCCGGATCGTATATGCCTACGCGGCGGGAGGCGGCAACGGAGTAGCTGAACGCTATCTTCGAACCGTCGGTGGACCACCGCGGGCCGTAGATCTGTTCGCCGCCGGTGAAGTGCGTGAGCTGAACTGCCCGGGAGATCTTGCCCTCCGCCAGATCGACATTCGCAACACACAGATTCTCCGTGCCGTCACTGCCGGAGACATAGACGATCTTCTTATTATCCGCGGACAATGACGGGTACCGCGCCCTGAGGCTGTGCGTCAACCTCGTGTCCCTGTCCTCTTTGAGGTCATAGGAATAGATATCGTCGAGACTGTTCCAGAAATGGTTGTGACGCGTCTGTTTGGAATAGACGAGATAACGGCCGTCGCTCGACCAGGAGAGTTCGCTCGCGACATTGTCCGCGACATCTCTTTCGGTGCTGTCCGCGAGATTGCGAATGTAAATGGCGGACGTCCCGAAGTAATCGTTGTCCTTGTTCGAGCAGTACGCGATCGATTTTCCGTCGGGCGAAAAGACCGGGAACAGGTTCGCAAACCCCACATCGCTTATAATGTCGCCGCGGTGCAGGCTCTCTTTAATGGCTGCCGTCCTGACGCCGTAAGTCTCTTCGAGGAAAGTCTTCCACTCCCGGTAGACTTCGTCCGCCGACTTTCCGAGCACCTCCTCGAAAGCGTGGTTGATCGATATGGCACCGACCGCGCGCATCGCCACGGACAACTTCCTCAGGATATCCGGACCGTACTTCGTCGCCAGGTAATGGACGAAGGCGAAGCCCGCGTTGTATGTCGACTCGTTCCCGAGGCTGGTCTTGCCGAAGCCGCCCATCTCGTCGAGAGTGAACATCTTGTGATTCAGGACGTACTCGCGAAGTATCATATCGCGGTGCGTATCCCAGTAATCGTAATGGAGATGCGGAATGTTGTACTGTGCCACCCCCTCGGCGAACCACGCGGGGATCACGATGCCGCTGAGCGGATAGCTGACAACCACGTTCGGGTAGCCGTAGAGGACATCGGGACGGCGTTCCGCTTCGTACCCGAGCCACTGCAGATATATCGCGGGAAAGTGCCTCCCGAATTTCGTCGCGGTGTTCATCTGGATCTCGTGCGTGAACTCGTGCGTGATGACGTTCCTCAGCCAGTTGTGCGTGCCGCGGAGATCGAAGTCGAGAGATGAGGCCCAGATATTTATCTTGTTGTCGAAATAATAGGTCTCGCCGTTAGAGTAGTCGTCCGTATCCCAGATCACGAAAGTGACCTTCTGGTCCGGCTCGTGGTCGTACAGCTTAGTGAGCGGGCCGTAGATCTCTTCGGCGATCCTGGCTACAAGCTGGGCAGTCCGTTCTTCACCGGGGTAGTAATCGACATAGAAATGCTGCGTCTCGATGGTGCGCCAGTTCAGTTCGGGTTGGATGAACTCGTCCTGGGCGAAGGCTGTCATGTTCAAGAAAAGGGAGACGATGAGAAACGCAAGAATTGATTTTCGGGACAAATCCTGACTCACTTAACGACTGCGATCTTGATAATAGCCACGTCCCGCGATTTTGATGATACGGCCTCGACCCTCGCAAAGTAGACCCCGCTCTGAACGCCGCTGGCATTCCAGTCGACCTCGTTGGCAATGCCGCCGATACCGTTCGTCTGTATGTCGGCGACTTTGTCGCCGGCGAACGAGTATATCCCTATAGACACGGTGGCGTTCTCGCGCAGGTAGAAATGTATTTTTGTAAGACCGTTTGTTACGGGGTTGGGCCAGTTGTAGACCTGGTCTGCAGGCATCAGCGTAGGAGTCGGCGTGACGGGCTGGGCCGCGAGCGCCTGGGTCATCGAATTCATGTGGTAGTTGCCGCCGAGGAGATTTCCCCAGAGGACCTGACTCGCCGAACTTCCCTTGAACGCCCAACTGTACAGGTAGCCGTCCAGACCGATTGCTGCCAGGTACAGGTTGCCGGTCTGCGAATCATAAGCAATAGCGGGACTCCCGGCAAGACCCCGGCCGACACTTACCGGAAATCCGGGGAATACTTTTGCCGTCGCTCCGGTGAAGGCATAGATAATCCCGCCCTTCGTACCGAATATGATCTCAGGCTTCCCGTCGTCGTTCAGGTCGGCAACCGCGATCGAGCCGACGATCGTGTTCGCATCGCCGGGGAGCACCTCGCTCCCGACAGTCGACAGCGGGAAACCGTTGAGTACGGCGCCCGTGCGGGTGATTGCGTACACCTTTGTCTGCGTGGCGAAAATGATGTCCCTGCTGCCGTCACCGTTCAGATCGGCAAGCACGGGGCCGGAAGTTATCGTGTCTCCGGGGAATGCGGTAAATATCTTCGAGGGCAGCGAGCTGAGCGTGTCGAAGTAAACGCCTTGTGGAGAAACTTCGATCACTCCGGACGCCCCCGTCGACGAAAGCCGTCCGTATGCCATTCCCAGGATGTACGGGGAATTGCTGCCCGGCGGCGGCGCTGTGAACGGGTGCCGGACGTTCGCGCTAATCACGCTGTCCATGTTCACCCGATAGACACCGTAAGCTCCCCCGACATTGATATAAGCGACGCTCGTGTCAGCTGCGGCAAATTGGGCCGGGTTTGTCGAAGGAAAGGCGGTACCGAACGCCGAGGAATTTTCGCTGACCGCGATGGCGATCGGCGCCGAGAATGAGGCAATGTAGTTGCCGGCTGTCGAGAATACAGACCATGTTCCCGGCACGTTCCCAAAGGAGGTCACCTTCGATCCCATTACAAGCAAAGGTCCGGCAGCCCTCGGGTTGGGCGGCGGCAGAGGAGTTGAAAAGAGCGCGTCGGCCGTGCCGTCGTGATTGTTGTCCTGGTCGACGAGCCCGTAAAAGACCGAATCATCCAACGCGTAGACCGTATTTCCGGCCGTGTTCTCCGATGAGACGACGGGTTGGAATCGACCGCCAACTTTCGAGAAGAACCCGGTCGAATCGAAGCCGGCGGAGGTACCGTCCATGTTGAAGGCATAGAGCGAATCGCCGTTGTTCGCGATTACCTGGAGCTTCCCATCCGTACTGAGATGGCCGAACACGGGCGAGGAGTTGTACGTGGCGTCGTGGATGTTCTTCGGAAAACCGGCCGTGGGTGCGATGATCGAATCACCGACCGCTACGTCGAGTGTCATGACGCTGTCGGCGCTGCTGAAGTTGGTCACATACACATGCGAATCGGCGCCGCTGTAGCTGTTGGAACTCGGCAAAGAGACCGGGGTGAACTCGTTGTAGTATGAAGGTACCGGGTTGCCTTTAAACCAAAAATCGAAAGCCGACCCGTCGTAATAATAAAGCTGGCCCGTGATATCCTGTATAAGCCTCCCGATCTCATTTGCGCCGTGAGCTTCCATGAGGGCGACCCCTCTATGGGATGGATCTGCATTGATCGTGTTGGAGGCCAGGTTCGCGTCGATCACACTCTGGTCGATATGCCAGATCAGAATACCGCCATAATAGGTCGAGCGGTCGGGTGGGTAGTCCGGTTCCGGAAGTGCCACCCGAC
>JAHECO010000073.1:2052-13819 GCA_024641705.1 Candidatus Kryptoniota bacterium | reverse complement strand
GGGGGATATTCGCCGAGCGGGAAGACACCTCAATGTCTCTGCGGCGCGGGTTCTCTGTAAACGAGGGCGAGCGCGTCCTCGTTTGTGAGGATGTCGTTACTACTGGCGGAAGCGTGAAGGAGGTCGTCGACCTTGTAAAATCCCGCAGAGGAACAGTCGTCGGGGTAGCATCGATCGTCGACAGAAGCCGCGAGCCGGCAGATTTCGGCGCGAAGTTCTTCTCGCTCCTGAAGATGGACGTGCCAGTATTTCAGCCCGATTCGTGTCCTCTTTGCAAAGACAATGTCCCCATCGTGAAGCCGGGCAGCCGCAAGGTGACGAACCCGGCGAAACCGTGACCGGACGTTACGATGCCGCTTAAGGTTATTTCTCACAAGGTCGTCTACGCCGGCAAGGTCTTCAACACGATTGTCGACGAGGTCGAGTACGAGTCAGGGAATAGAACCGTTCGCGAGGTCGCCGAACACTCCGGCGGTGCGGTCGTCCTCCCGGTGCTCGACGATGGAAGGGTCGTCTTCGTCTACCAGTATCGCTATCCCCTCAAGGAATATCTTTATGAGCTGCCTGCAGGCAAGCTTGAGCCTGGTGAACCCCCGGAGGAGTGTGCGCGGAGAGAGTTAAAAGAGGAAACGGGCTACGACGCCGGCAGGCTGGAAAAACTCACAGCCATATACACCACTCCCGGGTTTTGCAGCGAGAAACTCCACATATTCATCGCGCGGGATCTGCGCGACGGCAAACAGCAGCTCGAAGAGGGTGAGCTCGGCCTTTCGCTGAAGTACATCCCGGCATCTGAGGCGTTTGAAATGGTCAGAAGAAATGAGATTGTCGATGCGAAAACGATCGCAGGGCTGTTCTTCCTGGAGAAAAATCTCGGCCGCTGATGCTCACCCCTTATGAATTGATCCGCAAGAAGCGCGGCGGTGACCACCTATCGAAAGAAGAGGTCGACTTCTTCGTTAAAGGCTATACTTCGGGGAGTATCCCGGACTACCAGGCCTCATCTCTGCTGATGGCAATATTTTTCTCGGGGATGAACGATGAGGAACTGCTTCATCTCACGAGCGCCATGATGTCGACGGGCGTCGTTGTCGATCTTTCCGGGGTGCCCGGCTGCAAGGCGGACAAACACTCTACCGGTGGTGTCGGCGACAAGATTTCGCTCATACTTGCTCCGCTTGCCGCGGCCTGCGGTGTGAAAGTGCCGATGGTCTCCGGAAGGGGCCTCGGCCATACCGGCGGAACCGTGGACAAACTGGAATCGATCCCGGGATTCAGAACGAAAATGTCCATCGAGGAGTACAAGCGGATATTGAACGACGTGGGTCTGGTGATGAGTGCGCAATCGGACGACCTGGTACCTGCCGACAGGAAGCTCTACGCATTGCGTGATGTCACGGCGACGGTAGAATCCATCCCTCTGATCACGTCGAGCATAATGAGCAAGAAACTCGCCGAGGGAATAGACGCACTGGTCCTCGACGTCAAAGTCGGCAGCGGCGCATTCATGAAGAAGATATCCGAAGCCCGTGCGCTTGCGAAGAAGATGGTGAAGGTCGGGAAACTTCACGGAAAGAGAGTCGCGGCATACCTGACCGACATGGACCAGCCGCTTGGCAGAGAGGTAGGAAATTGGAATGAGGTGGTAGAGTCCGTGCAGGTCCTCCGCGGTGAGTCCGACGCAAAGGATGTCATTGACCTTTCGGTGGCCCTGACCGCCGAAATGGTGTCGCTCTGTTCCGGTAAGAGTTTGCAGGCCTCGGCGAAGCTTGTCAAAGGGGCCCTTGCTTCGGGGGCGGGCTACGAGAAATTTCTTGCGATGGTACGTGCCCAGGGAGGCGACCTGGACGTCGTGCAGAATCCGGAAAAGTATCGACAGCCCCGGACCGTGAGGGAAATTAAATCTACGGGCGCCGGTTACGTCGCATCGATGGACGCCTTCAGGATCGGCATGGCGTCGGTCAAGCTGGGAGGAGGAAGGATGAAAGTCGGCGATGCGGTCGACCCGGTCGTCGGCATATCGCTGCTGAAAAAAGTGGGTGACAAAGTGTCTCGCGGCGATGTCCTCGCTTTGGTTCGTGCAAACGACGGCGATGCTGCTCGAACCGCCGCGGAGGAGGTGCTGTCTTCCTACAGGTTTTCCTCGAAACAAACCTACCGGGGAACTCTCATAAAGGAGAGGATCGCTTGAAGAAGATGGTGATGTATCAGAAGTCGACATGCGGAACCTGCAGGAAAGAAAAAGAGTATCTGAGGAAGGCGAAGATATCGTTCGATGAAATTGATATAGTTGAACAGGCCCCCACGCGGGAGTTCCTTGAAGAGAATATCGATGCCGATAATCTCGATGCTTACATCAACAAGCATTCCAAGCCTTACCGCGAACTCAACCTCGCTCGCAGGAAAATCGGCAAATCTAAACTGATAGATCTGATGCTGAAAGACCCCAACCTCATCAAACGCCCTATCCTTATCGATGGCAAAAAGGTTTATTTTGGATACAGCGAAATCTAGTATGCGGGTGCCGCGCTTCAGACCTGTACTCCTGATCATTGCGCTTGCGACAGCAGGGATGATGCCGTCTTACCAGCCGCGGAGTGCGGACAGCGATGCATATCCCCAGGACGATATCCGTACCATGATGGACTCAACAGTCCAGCAGACTTATGACTACAGGTTCCATGACGCACTGGCAACGACGGACAGCATGATCGTCGATTATCCCCCGAGTCCGGAGGGCTATATTTACAAGTGCGGCGTCTACTCCAAAATGCTTCTTGAAGAATGCTTCGATTCGCCGGACAGTATATGGCACGAGTACAAGAGTCTCGTCGACTCGGCCTGCGCCTTGTCCAAAAAGGACTATGAGGAGTACCCGGACAGTGTAAGAAACCTGTTCAACTACGCGAGCGCACTTGTATACCGGTCAAGATATGAGGCGATGAAGACCGATTGGCTGGGCTTGATGTCCGACGGCGTGAAAAGCCGCAAGCTGCTGGAGAAAGCGGTGGAGATAAAGCCGGACTTCTACGATGCCTTCTCGGGCATCGGTGCCTTCAATTACTACGCGGCACATTTGCCGTGGTACATGAAGCCGGTGGCCCTCATCCTTGGCATAAGCGGCAACGAGGAAGAGGGTATCGCTCAGTTGACGAAAGCCGCGAACCTCGGACAATTTTCGAGAATCGAGGCAGCTACTTTCCTGGCCGACGTCGTGTATCTGGACAAGAAGGACTACCGCCAGGCTGCGAGGCTGGCGCTGGAACTGCACGTAGAGTATCCGGGTAACCTGGATTTTGTCCGAACCCTATGCCATTCGTACTACAGGCTAGGCGATTATGATGAGGTGCTTCGTTACGCCGATCCGACACTGGCCAGGTATTCTTCGGCTGATTCGCAGCGCTACCTGAGTCTCGCATACATTCGGTTCTACCGGGGCGAATCGTACGCGGCGCTCAAGACAAACTACGACACTGCCATCGCCGACTACAGCATGGCAATCGCAATGGGACAACCGAGCGTGCTGGTGTCCAAGGCGTACTACGGAAGGGGGTCGATTTACGAGCGCGTCGGAAAGACGAAAAAGGCCATTTCGGACTTCGAGACGACGATAAGACTGAACGGAGACGACAATGCGTGCAGACAGGCGCGGGTTGCTCTGGATACTCTGAAAGGGAAATAATCTCACCCCGCGTGTCGCGACCGCCGGCATCGAAAGACATTGAATTCAACTGCGCAGGAATCAATATATACCGATCGCTGTTTAGTCTTTTATGAAATTGAATGTGGGTGACACGGCTCCTGATTTCGAACTCCCCATGACAGGTGGAGGTATCTTCCACCTGAACGAGACACTGAATGCAGGGAAAATCGTCCTTTATTTCTATCCGAAAGATTTTACCCCGGGTTGCACGGTAGAAGCTTGCGGCTTCAGGGACGAGTTTACTGAATTGGCACAGTCTGGCCTTAGGGTGTACGGGATTAGTACCGACAGTATGGAAAGCCACGAGAGGTTCAAGAAGGAGTATAACCTTCCGTTTGAGCTCCTCTCCGACCGGGGCGGAAAAGTGGCGAAGATGTTCGGTGCTTTCAACGGGTTGTTCAAGTCGGCGAATAGGGTGTCCTTCGTGATCGACCGAAACGGAAAAATCCTATCCGCCACGAAGAACATGTTTGCCCCGAAGAGCCACATACGCGCTGCCAGGGAGGCGGGCGGGCTCTGAACGTGAGCGCTTGCCGTCATGGATGAAGGGAAAGTTGTCGAGGCTCTCGACGATATCATCAACGGCAGGAACGTCAAGAGGTCGGTACACGACTTGAGACTTGACGGGCAAAGTGTTGCCGACATTTTTGCGGAGCGTCTTGTCAGCTCCGGGTTCGTCGAGACGACAGTCGGCGAGGTAGAGATTGGATTTGACGAGCGGGTTGCGGCGTTCCTGATCCGCGATTCGAAGGCCTACTTCGGTTGGGTGTTCAGGGAACGATTCACCGAAGAGAAGAGTCGCAAGCTGTACGGCAGCGAGGTCAGGAACCGAAAAGGGGACTGGGCGATTCAGATCGCGTTCAACAGCAGCGAGAAAATATTCGTCAGATATTCTAAAAAACTCGGGATGGAGCTCGACGGTAGTTTTGTGATCGAGTGAAATCAGAGGTTCTTCTTGATCACTTCAAGCATCTGATCGTGGATCATCCCGTTCGAGAGGACGATGTCTCGCTGGTAAATGGAATACTTTTCGCCGTTGAATCCCGACGCCTGTCCGCCGGCTTCGGCGGTGATAAGAACCGCTGCTGCCGTATCCCAGGGGTGCAGGTTCACTTCCCAGAAACCGTCCAGCCTTCCCGCCGCGACGTAGCAGATGTCAAGGGCAGCCGAGCCCAGACATCGCACGGCCTGTGCCTTCACGAGAAACTCTTCGAAATGCTGTATGCAGTTGAACGGGTTGCTCTTCACGTCATACGGGAAACCGGTCGCGAGCATCGACTTCTCGAGCTTATCCGTCGCGGTTACCTGCAGCCTTCTGCCGTTCAGGTAAGCGCCGCCTCCCTTCTCGGCTGAAAACAGCTCGTCGAAGTTCGGGTCGTAGACCGCTCCCGCCACCAGTTCCCCCTTCTGCTCGACGGCGATCGAAACACAGTAAACAGGAAAGGCGTGTGTGAAATTGGTGGTACCATCCAGTGGATCGATTATCCACCTGTATTCCGAAGTAGGGGATGACGCCCCGCTTTCTTCAGCCAGGATCCCGTGACCCTGAAAGTTCTTCTGGATAAAGTTCTTGATTAGCGCCTCTGAGCCTTTGTCGATATCGGTCACGAGGTTGGTGAACGACCCCTTCTCTTTTATCTCCGATATCTTACCTTCATTGTCTTTCAGGAATTTTCCCGCTTCTCTGGCTATCTCAATTATGTTGTCGAGCATCGGAATCCTTTTTTTACAATTTAACGAATGCCGGCGGATAATTTGAGCATAAATTCTCGGGGGTAAGTCGGTGTTCAGCCTCAAATGTTTCGGATTGAAACACACTGCTAACAGAGTGCGGTTGCGAAAGCTCGTGACGTATTGTCTCTTCACTCGATCAGGTATCTGACGAGCGTATATGAAAGATTAACCGAAATGGAGCGGGACTATTCTGCAGACGGTATCTTTTAAGATGTGTGTTCTTTAGCTTATGGCCATGCAGAGAGTGCTGGTTGTAGAGGACACGAAGGAGATTGCCGCCCTCGTCAAATTCAAGCTCCTGAGCGCCGGTTTTGAGGTGACCGTGGCCGGCGGCGGGTCAGGCCCTTTCCAGATGCGGAAAGGATGGGGCTGCTGCGATAGAGGCAGCCTTCATAACCGGCAGCGAACGGGCATCGCGTGCGGCAAGACACGTCCTGGACGACATCGAGCTTTCCACCATGACTCCGATAATCGCGGGGGAATATTGATGGCAGTAGCCTGGAATGCCGTCGCCGTCTTCTACGACTTCTTCGTCCTCGTCTATTTCTTCGCGATAGACTTAATCTATCTCGCCCTCCTGGTCGTTGCGCTTCGCGCGATCCTCAATTACGTCCGCAAAAACCGGTACGCGAACTATGAGATTATCCTTCAGTCAGAATTCGCTGTCCCCATCTCCATACTTGCGCCTGCGTATAACGAGGAGGCCGGCATAATAGACAGCGTGCAATCACTTATGATGCTTGATTACGCAAAGTTCGAAGTCGTTGTAATAAACGACGGTTCGAAAGACTCGACGTTGCAGAAGCTCATCGACAGCTTCAAGCTCAAGAGTGTGACGTACGATTATCCGGAGCCTATCCCCACGAAACGGGTCAGAGGAGTATACAGATCGCCTCTTCCCGCCTTCAACAGGTTGGTCGTCATGGACAAGGAGAACGGCGGCAAGGCCGATGCCCTGAATGCGGGGATCAACGCTGCAAGGTACCCTCTCGTCTGCAGTATCGATGCGGACTCACTGCTGGAGCCCGACGCTTTGCTCAAGGTTGTCAAACCATTCCTGGAACATCCAAGGGAGATGGTCGCCGTGGGGGGATAGTCAGGATAGTCAACGGGTGCGATGTCGAGAGAGGGCATGTCCGCGAAATCAGGCTCTCGAAGAAATGGGTCCCGGTCTTCCAAGTCGTCGAGTACCTGCGGGCTTTTCTGTCCGGTCGAATGGGCTGGGCCGGGATGAACGCGCTCCTTGTGATATCGGGTGCTTTCGGTCTCTTCAAAAAGAGTGCGGTCATCGATGTTGGAGGGTACAATCCGAACACGGTCGGCGAAGATATGGAGCTGGTGGTTTGCCTCCACAAATTCATGCGGCATGAGAAGCGGGATTACAGGATAGAGTTTGTTCCTGATCCGGTCTGCTGGACCGAAGCGCCCTCCAGCCTGAAGATGCTGGCGCGCCAGAGGAACAGGTGGCACCGTGGGTTGATCGACAGCCTCAGAGTACACATAGACATGTTGTTCAGGCCCGAGTACGGTCCCGTCGGGATGATTGCCTTCCCGTATTTTGTGCTGTTCGAATTCATAGGGCCGATTGTCGAAGCGACAGGCGTTTTATTTGTTTTGCTCTCTTTTGCGCTGGGAAATGTCGATGTGGTTTTCTTCCTCGTCTTCCTCCTCCTAGCCATAGTGTACGGCATCTTCCTTTCGGTGGGGGCCGTGCTTCTCGAAGAGTACTCTTTTCACAGGTATCCGCGGCCGGGTGACCTTCTCAAGCTTTTACTTTTCGGAGTAATCGAGAATTTCGGCTACCGCCAGCTCATGGCGTGGTGGCGGTTGAAGGCGACGTGGGACTACTTCCGCGGCAAGAAGAGTTGGGGAACCATGGCGCGCGTCGGTTTTCAGAGGGAAGGGGCGTAATCGATTGATTTTCAATCACCTGACGGATATATTTTGTCGTGATTGACGGAGTACCCACGAGAGAGGAGGCACTGTCGCTGCTTCACGAGTACACGAAGACCGACAGCCTTAGAAAACACGCCCTGGCTGTCGAAGCAGTTATGCGTGCCTATGCCGGAAAATTCGGAGAGGATGAGAACATTTACGGCCTTGCGGGACTCCTTCACGACTTCGATTACGAAATGTACCCTAATGCCGATCAGCATCCGTACGTGGGGAACAAGATATTGGCGGAAAAAGGTTATCCGGACGTTGTGCGGCAGGCTATAATGGGGCACGCTCCATACACGAATGTTCCCAGAGAAACGAGGATGGCGAAGTGTCTCTTCGCTTGCGATGAACTTGCCGGCTTCATAATTGCGATCGCACTCGTCCGCCCCACGAAACTCGAGGGGCTGGAGGTTTCATCAGTAAGGAAGAAACTGAAGGACAAGGCTTTCGCCAGAAGCGTAAGCCGGGACGACATAAGGAACGGAATTGCGGAGCTCGGTATCCCTGAAGATGAACACATCTCTTTCGTAATAAAGGCACTTCAGAACAACGCAAACATTTTGGGATTGAGTTAATGGCAAAAATTACAGCGATTGTCAACGACCTTATTTTCATGACCAAGATCCGGAACACCGCCGAATATTTCGGGCTATCCGTCGCTTTTGTCGGAAACGAAGGACAGGTTGATCATTACTTGAAAGACTGCGAGCTCATCGTAATCGATCTCGAAAACGACTTCGTTGATTCGCTCGGTCTGATCGAGCGGTTGAAGAAGGACCCCGGGACCTCCTCCATCAAGTTGATCGGCTACATGTCTCATGTCAACACGCCTCTGCGCGCGCAAGCCCTTGTGTCCGGCTGTGACGGCGTCCTTTCCCGGTTCGAGTTCAATTCGAGTGTGAGAGAAATTCTGCAGGCTGCGTGCTGCTAGTGCCATTCCAACTAATTTTAGCAAACAACGTGCGGCTAAAATTATCGTTGGAATGAGCACCTCGCCAGTTTTTTCTTCGACGGGATTAGCAAATGATAGTTGGATGAGCACTAGCATTTCGCCCGCTTCCCCCGATCTCCCTCGCAAATTTCCCACTGTGGTGTTTAGATGAACGGCTCACTTGACCTGTCGCTGGTTATAGCGGTCTACAACAGGGCGGAAGTGTTGCGGCTTGTTCTCGCCGCGCTCGAGAGGCAATCCTACCGTGGGTTCGAGGCTATAATCGCCGACGACGGCTCCGGACCCGCCGTCGCGGAAGTGATTGCTGAAGCGAGGCGGCTCTACCGCTACCCGATTAGCCACCTCTGGCATAAGGACTCAGGGTGGCGGAAGAACGTGATGTTGAACAAAGCGATCCGGGCGTCGAAGTCCTCATATCTGGTATTCATTGACGGCGACTGTCTCCCGGCACGTCACTTCCTCGCGGACCATTGGACCGAGCGCGAACGGGGCAGAGTACTGCTCGGAAGGCGCGTCGAGATGAGCGGGCGCTGGGCGAACAGCCTGACGGTCGATAAGATAAAGAGCGGGAAGTTCGAGAGAATCGGCTTCGGGGAAATCATGGACGGAATCAAAGGGAAAGCGCTCAGGCTTGAAGACGGGATCAGGATTGGAAATTGGTTCTTGCGGAGAATATCGCTGCGGAAGTCGGACCGCATTCTTGGGAGTAATTTCTCGCTGCACAAGGAAGACATAACGGCCATCAACGGATTTGACGAGGAGTACGACGGCCCGGGTCAGGGAGAGGACTCGGACATCCAGTACCGCCTCTCGTTGATCGGCGTTACGGGCAAATCGCTGCGAAACCTTGCGGTCCAATATCATGTTTACCATTCCAGGACCGTGCCGTCGGAAAAATCGTTGAAGAGATTCGAGGAAGTGACAAGGTCGAAAAACCCTATTTGTAGAGCCGGTTTGAGACGAATCGAAGAAGCGGGCTGAAGCGGTTTGGGACGGCGGCCGGGCACGCATGAACACAAGCATTGTAAACTAACGGAGCAGTCAAGAAATGTTTGGACAAAAGATAGATTCAGATAAAGAGATTGCTGTAACCGAGCTGAAAGAGAAGCTGGACAAAGGCGAAGATGTTTTTATCCTCGATGTTCGCGAAGAGGGTGAATATAACTTCTGCAACCTCGGAGGATACCTCGTCCCTTTAAGACATCTTCCCAACTGCCTGAACGAGCTGGACCCGGAGCGGGAGATAGTTGTGATGTGTCATTCGGGTGCAAGGAGCGCCCGCGCCGTTCAATTCCTGCGGCAGGCGGGATTCAGCCGCGCGAGGAATCTGGCGGGCGGGATCGATAGATGGGCGAAGGAAATTGACCCCGGCATGCCGAGGTACTGATCCGCGTAACACCGCTGCCTCAGCTGGTATTACTTGCCTTCATGAAGTAATTTTGGTTGTAAACCGATCGGGTTTGTAATGAGAATAGTTTTCATGGGCACGCCGGAATTTGCCGTGCCTTCACTCAGGGCGATAGTCCGGGCAGGGTTCGATGTCGCGGCCGTGGTTACCAACACGGACGAGCCTCAGGGAAGAGGCCTGAAGGTGTTACCGCCGGCAGTGAAAATTGCCGCCGATGAACTCGGGCTAAGGGTCATACAGGTTGGCTCGCTGAAGGAACAGTCGGTTGCTGATACCATCCGGGATATCGCTCCAGACCTCATGGTTGTCGTCGCGTTCAGGATACTCCCACGGGAGATTTTCACCATTCCTTCTTTGGGTACGTTTAACCTCCATGCCTCTCTTCTGCCGCGCTACCGCGGTGCAGCGCCGATAAACTGGGCTATAGTCGGGGGCGAGAAGGAGACTGGCGTGACTACATTCTTTCTCGACGAGAAGATGGATACGGGTAAGATAATTCTGCAGAAGAAGATCGGCATCGGCGAAAACGAAACAGCGGGCGAGTTGACGGACCGGCTGTCCCTGTTGGGGGCCGAGACAGTTGTAGAGACGCTCAAGCTGGTAGAGGGCGGAAATGCTCCCGTGGTGGAGCAGGATAACACATTGGCTTCACGGGCTCCGAAGATTTCTAAAGATGATTGTCTTATCGACTGGGCCAGGCGTGCGAGACAGGTGCACAATTTCATCCGCGGTTTCTCGCCTGAGCCGGCCGCATTTACCTTCTTGAAGGGTAAGCTCCTGAAGATATTCAGATCGGGGTTGACCGGAAAGTCGACCGGTCTTCAAGCCGGCGAGTTGTCTGTCCGAGACGGGAAATTGTTCGTGTCTTGTGCGGATGGAATGCTGGAAATCGTCGAACTTCAAATGGAAGGGAAGAAGAGACTTCCGGCCCGCGAGTTTGTCAGGGGAGCGCGGATAGAGCCGAACACCATCCTGACACGGGACAGGGGTTAACTAGCTGGGTTTACTTGTTGTGGAAGGCTTGTCGGATTTCGTCTCCGAGGTGGCAGGTTCCGACTTCTTCGGTGTGGCGTGGGCCGGATTTGTTGTCGCGGGTGAGGAATTGGACTTTTTGTAGTCCGTCAGGTAGAAACCAGAGCCTTTGAAAATAAGACCCGCACCGGGGCCGATCAGCCGCTGCACAGATCCCTTGCATTTAGGACAGGTTGTGAGAGGCTCGTCATTCATAGATTGGAACTCTTCGAAAACGTAGCCGCACTCATCACATCTATACTCGTACGTGGGCATCGTTAGTACTCCATTTTCACTTTTTCGATATGAAGAATTTACAAATCCTGGCGCGAACTTTCAATCTGCACTGTAATAACTGTCCTGGATATCTTTTCGTCCCGTTTAGTTTGATGACACTTTTTTGTGGCAGATTCGCGAAGTAAGTCTGGGAAGCCTTGTTTAAGAGGCAAGATGGGGTTATATTGTTTGCCGATCGCGGGGTGGAGCAGCTGGTAGCTCGTCGGGCTCATAACCCGAAGGTCGAAGGTTCGAATCCTTCCCCCGCTACAAGAAGCCGTTGGACCAAAGAGGTTCGACGGCTTTTTTCTTATTAGACGCGGGAGTTGAATGTCTACGGGGGAAGATATGTACACAGTCTACGTCCTTTATTCGGAGAAATACGACAAGCATTACACGGGGTTCAGCTCTGATTTTGACCAGCGCATGATTTCACACAATATCCTGGGGAAGAAAGGCTGGACAAAGAGATATCGTCCGTGGAAGGTGATACATACGGAGGAATTCCAGACGAAGAGTGAGGCTATGAAAAGAGAGAAGTGGCTGAAGAGCGGGGCGGGCAGAGATTTTATTAAGACCCTTCGGCGGTGACTCGTCGGGCTCATATCCGCCTGCGGCGGACGAAGGTTCGAATCCTTCCCCCGCTACAAGAAGCCGTTGGACCAAAGAGGTTCGACGGCTTTTTTCTTATTAGACGCGGGAGTTGAATGTCTACGGGGGAAGATATGTACACAGTCTACGT
>JAHECO010000073.1:0-1952 GCA_024641705.1 Candidatus Kryptoniota bacterium | reverse complement strand
GATTTTATTAAGACCCTTCGGCGGTGACTCGTCGGGCTCATATCCGCCTGCGGCGGACGAAGGTTCGAATCCTTCCCCCGCTACAAGAAGCCGTTGGACCAAAGAGGTTCGACGGCTTTTTCTTTTATAGGGGGGATGAGCTGGTGTACTACGTATATGTAATTCGCAGTGAGGAAGGGTTCCGGTACATAGGGCAGACCGGCGACCTTGAGAGACGGCTTTGGCGGGCTCGGGAGCCTGTTGGACCTAAGTGGTTCGGCAGAGACGAGAGTATTTCAGCTCTTGTTCCCGGCCGAGAGATATAGGAGTTCCGCGTCAGTCCAAGTCTCGGCCTTCAAGACCTGTTAATGAGAGGCTGAGCCTTCTTAGCATCTCCCGCGCCCCGGAGTCATAGGCCTGGCCATTGGCCTTTGCCTCGCGCTTCTGGTCGAAATAGGCACCGGTTACCTCGGCGGTGTCTTCAGACGTCGCGACGTACTCAAGAGCGTCCGCCCCCTCCTCCACCGAGCTAATCGTGCTCCCGAAGAATTCATACACCATATTGGTATTCATAAGCGTGGCCGGGTGCAGACAATTTACGACGACGCCGGTGCCCTTCAGTTTATCTGCGAGGTCTATCGTGAACATGATCTGCGCAAGCTTGCTCTGCCGGTAGGCTCGGAAGCTGTCGTAGCCTTTTTCCAGCATGACATCCCGGAAGTCTATCGCGTGTTGACCGATGGAAGAAACATTTATGATCCTGGCCGGAGCCGCGGCCTTGATTGCCGGGAGCAACATGTAGGTCAGGAGAAAATGGGAAAGGTAATTCACGGCAAATCTCAGCTCATGCCCGTCACGACTCAGCTCTCTCTTGGAGTTTCCTCTCGGCCCGCCGCCCAGTCCGGCGTTGTTTATGAGGAGATCAAGCCTGTCGTGCTTTGAAAGTACCGCTCTCGCCATCTCTCTAACTTCGTCGAGGGAGGAAAGGTCGGCGTTGTAGTACTCGAGTTTGTGGCTCCCTGTCGCCTTTGAGATATCCGCAATTGCGGCGTCGCCTTTGGACTTGCTGCGCCCGTGAACAAGCACCGTCGCCCCTCTCTTGGCGAATCGTTGGGCAACCAGCCTTCCCAGGCCGTCTGTCGAACCCGTTATCAGTATCGTTTTGCCGCCTAATGGCTCCATATTCCCTGTCTCTCCTGGAGTTCTATTGATGCGCATTTGGACTTCGTGGCCTGAAAGGAGAACACGAATCTACACGAATGGGTTTCCTGACGTCTCCGGAGGGGAAGAGCTCCCGGACACTGATGAAGAATTGAAACTCAGATATTTCGACCGTCTGCGGCTGAATTCCACGAATATTAATCATTGTCGGCAATACGAAGCTGAATGCTATCGACTCGTCCTTCTACCTGCATGAGAATAAACAAGGGGGAAGATAATTACAAGTGAAAAAACACACTGGGCGGTAAAGCTTTCTGCCGTTTGATCGGGCCGAATGATATTGCCGTGCTTCCTACTTGAGGATGAGCATCCTTGAGTCCATAGCGTATGCGGAGAAATACCCCAGGGCACCGTTCGAGAGGTTGGTGTTGGGGTTCGCGGGAGACAAGGATGTCGGACTCTGATCTGCCTCGAGGATGTTTCTCAGCGTGTTGTAGTAGTCGTACGTGGCTTTGTCTATGGAAAGGAGTGATACCGAAATTGTGTCTCCAGCCGCGAGCTCGTTGTTGTTCCCGGTCCTGATTCCGAACCGCACCGTCATTTCGTTGCCGTTCGTGAGTTGGTCATCCGTCAGTATAATCCCGCCGCGGCCTCCGCTTATCGAATCCGAAGGCAGGGAATTCAGATGGGGAATAACGCGGTAGTAGTTGCCTGCCTGGTGAGGGTCTTTGAACGTGACGTAGAAATCATATCCGGACCGCCTCCCGAAGGGTCCGGACGATTTGAGGGCGTAGAATGAGTCTATCGGTACC
>JAHECO010000026.1 GCA_024641705.1 Candidatus Kryptoniota bacterium | reverse complement strand
TTTCTCTTCGTTGTTTTCAGGGTACATGGTGCATAACTCCTTTCTTTTTTCGTTTCAAAATTATCCTAAAGGATTATGCGCCTTACCCTCTTTAATTTCCACAAACTAATTTACACTGCCAAACCCGAACCCCCAGGTTGAGTGCGTACTGGTTTGGCTTTAGGTCTATCCTGGTCTTATGGTCGACCTGCCAATCATCGATCATTAGGTCACTATAGAAATTGAAATTCTTCGGCCAGAATACACTAACGTCTGCACCCACGAAATTATTGGAAGCTTTCTTTTCGTTAGCCGCGGTTTCGAAATTGACACGGAGCGGATTTATCAGTTCAAGATCGATTGGGGCATCCGGTCCGCCAAAGACTGCCGCTTGGTACGCCCCGACGAAAACCTTACCGGCAATATTAAACTCGAATCTTGAACCGGTGAAATATCTGTTTGCCGGTGGGTCCGGCTTGCCGAATGTCGGAGCCGGTCCAAACGGGCCGTAATTCGCAGTATCGGGAGTGAATTCCGGCATCGGATTGAGTTGAGCCACGAACCAGTTGAACTTCACAACTTTGGTCCGCACCAGGAGAGACGCCATGTCCAGCGCTCCGGCCGTCGGAGAAACGAGGACGCTCCCGTTGTCACCGTATCCCCATGACAGGTAGTCGCGGCCAAAAGTGAAATCCATATACCGGCTCGAGTAGCGAAGGTATGCCTGCTGATGGAGCGCGTCGAGCCCAAACTTTGTCGAACCGCTATAGAGCGTATCGTCTTTCAGCGTTTGGTCGATAGTGGCATCAGTATACAGAGTGAGATCGTTTCCGAATGAGAATCCGAATTCAGATCTGAGCGTGGGGCGAAACTCGGGCTTGCCTGCGTATTTGAAGGGGGCGTAGTGTCCCTTGGCCAAATTCAGGAACACCTCTTCTGAAAATCTTCCCCCGGTAAAGGTCGTGTCGGGTGAGGCGCTCTCGGCTTTAACAAGACTAAGCTCATATGAAAACTCGTCGTCCAATTTAGCTATCAACCATTTATCGGCTTCGGGCAGAGTCGCCATCCGTAGTGTGTCCTGGAGGTTCTTGAGCGACTTCGCGACTTCTCGTCTGGTGTAAGGCTTGAATCCTGGACTGAGGTCCATTAGATAGCCGCCGGTCTGCAGCTGCTGTATTGCAGGATAAATCCAGCTATCGACGGGGATCGAATAATTCTGAGCAAACGACCCCGACGTTATTAGAATGAGGAAAAAGAAGGTTAGCTTTAGCCGTCTATGCATATACCCAACTTGTAATTCGTACGAAAACGCGTGGCATCCGTGGCCCTACGCCGGTTCAAGTTGCCAGCCGAGTAATTAAAAGAAAGCCCCGTCCGCGGACAGGGCTAACAAGCAGCGATAATTGGAGTCAAACCGTTTCAGCGGCGCACTGATTGCTTCACCACAGGGAGCGTGTATCCGGCGGCCTTCGCATCATTGTAGAACATCTTAACCGTGTCGAGCGAATACTCATCGAGGTCCTTGCCGAACAATCCCATTTTCTTTATCAGATCGTTCGTGACCGTAATTATATGGCACCCGATCCGGTCGGCCTGCAAGATGTTCAATACCTCGCGGGGACTTGCCCAGATTAATTCTATTGCCGGATAGGGCTTCAGATATTCAACAATGTCGTGCATAGCAGGCACGGGATCACGCCCAGAGTCCGCGACGCGGCCCGCGAACACCGATACATAACCACCGGGTCCGTGGACCATTCCCGGGACAACTTCCCTGACCTGCCGCAGGTTCATCATGGCGGTCACGTTCACCTTCACTCCCTGCTTCGCAAGTTTCTCAACGAGTGACGCCGCCGACTTTCCTTTGGTGTTCGTGATCGGAATCTTCACGTAAACGTTGTCTCCCCATGAAGCGATCTCGAGAGCCTGGCCTTCCATCTCGTCGAAATCGTCGGAAAAAACTTCAAATGAAATAGGCTTCTCGGTTATTTCTTTCAAAACGTCCTGGGCGAAGGACTTATAATCCTTAACCCCTGCTTTTTTCATGAGTGTGGGATTAGTTGTGAACCCGGATATTACCGGGTTCTTCGCCATTTCCAAGATCCCCGCCTTGTCGGCACCGTCCGCGAATATTTTTATTTTCAAATCCTTCATGATTCTGTTCCTTTCATTGGTTTTTTCGGGGTATCCCGAGCACATCTATTGTTGTTGCACATGCAAACCAGGAGGTTAGCGGGTCGACTCCCATTTTGTGGGATTGACCTGGAGCTTCGGGTGCGAAACAAGGAGGTGCCACACTACGGCCTGGAACCCTTCGGTTATCGGAGTTATGTGCGACGGGTTCACGGTCGGGATAACAATCACCACGTCGCCGACTTTCTTCGCATATCCTCCGTCCTTTCCGACGACACCTACCACTTTCGCCCCCAGTTCCTTGGCGTATTTCACTGCGCGGACGAGATTCGAGCTAATATTCTTCTCTTCACTCCCCCCGCCGACCGAAAAGACGAAGAGACAGTCTCTCGATCTCAATCTGCTGACCTTGAGCCAGTTGAGTATCGATACGTCGAAGCCCTCGTCGTTTACCCTTGCAGTGAGCTCTGAAACATTGTCGTATGCCGCATACGTTTCGATGTCGCAGAGTTTCCGGAAGTCGCAGGTCGCATGCGAGGCGTGACCGGCACCGCCTCCCGAGCCGATCATGAAAAGTCTTCCCCCTCCGGTCCTCACCGTTGACAGGACCTCGGCGACTCTCTCAATGTCAGCACTTTGGATGCCTTTGACCGCCGAAACGCACTCGGCTAAGAATTCCTCAGAAAACGTCATCTTCTCTCCTTATGGTTTTGCGAAAATCCGTAGACGGGGCTGCCCAAGTCTGCGGATAGTTTTGCCAGGTAATTGGTTCCGTCGGTGGTTACCCGCAGTTCCGCCGGATCATAGTATCTATTGTCAACAAACCTGTGAAAACCTTCAATGTCCCGCAATTCTTTCAGAGAAAATTCTTCCGATTCGAACCCTCGACCGGACTCCTTCAATGTAAGAAACACAGGTTCAGAAAGCTTCTTCGACATCAGCGTGACTGCATCTCTCCCCAGCGTTTCCGCAGCATCGAGGTCCAGAGGATTTGGCCTGCCCGACCGGTAAAGATACGAGGGGTTGACCGAATTCACATTCCTCGTGTTAAAGAATGGGACGAGGTCGGCTTTTAGTCTCTTTGCAAGAGCTTCGGCGGCTCCCTTGAATTTCGGATGGCCAAAATCGTCCCTTTCATCCTCGTCAGCGGATATGTATCTCCCATTGGACCATTTGGATCCTTCGGAGACAACGATGATAACATGCCGCTGACTTCCGAACCGCTTTGCCACCTTCGCCTTCAGATTCTCATACTCAAGCGGAAATTCCGGAATTATGATGAAATCCGGATGTCCCATGGCCGACGAAATAGCCAGCCAGCCGGCATGCATCCCCATCGATTCGACAACGATGATTCGCTCATGCGAATACGCGGTGGTTCTGAGTCCTTCCTTTAGACTGACAAAGGAAGCGATCTTCTCGGCGGCAGTCGGATATCCGAGCGTGAAGTAGTTCACCAACCTCCCCGGCTCGTTGATGCCGACGTCATTGTCTATGGTCTTTGAAATGAGTACCTGCGGGATATCCCTCAGGTGAAACGCATTGGAAAGCGTGTCTTCTCCCCCAATGACTATCAGGCCGTCCAATTGAAGCTCCGAAAGGCTCTCCGTGATTTTTCTGCGGGCATCCTGGACGTTCGCCAGGTTCACTCTGGACGATCTAAGGACGGTTCCGCCAATCTTCGGGTCGAGACCGATCCGGCCGAGATCGACGGTCTCCCTATCAAGAAGTCCCTGCCATCCTCCCACGATGCCGACAACTTCTACGCCCGATTCCGTTCCCTGCTCGAACGCCGACTGTATCACCGCATTCAGCGGCGCTACATCCCCGCCTCCGGTCAGTATGCCGATCCGTTTCCTCACAAGTCCATCTCACGATTGTAGAAGACCACTCCAGAAAAAAGTAAGGATCTCCAGAAAAGAGTCGTGACGCAATTCATTCGCGGAATCACCCTCACCTCAATCCTCTCCCATCAAGGGAGAGGAAGCGTTTGGAGTTGACATGCAGGTTCCCTTCGATGATTCCATCTTACGGTTCACGGAATTACGGTTCTCCTTTCCGTGCTGGATCTGTAAATAGCTTCGATCATCCTGTTTGCCTGGAGTCCATCATGGCCATTCCCGAGAGGATCGCGATTCTCCAAGATAGCGTTTTTAAACTCTTTCCATTCTTCTTTCCAGCTGACATCCTCGGGGGGATATTCAATAACCTCTATCTCCGGCCTTCCGCCTTCCTTTTTCCGCTTCCCTATCTCGAGCGTTTCGTTGCCGTAGCTTCCGCCAAGCCCGCTTATTTTGAGATAACCCTCCGTGCCGAAGATCTCGAAAGAGAAGACGTTCTTCCAGCTGGTCCAGCTGACGTGAAATGTGGCGGTGACATCCCGGTCAGTCTTCGCGATTACGTAAGCGTTGTCTTCGACTTCCATCTTCCAGAATTTCGTTTCGACATTTCCTGTCAGCTCCTTCACCTCTCCGCCGAACCATCTCACCAGGTCGATAATGTGTACTCCCTGATCGAGCAGTTCACCGCCGCCGCAGAGCTCCTTCGAGGCGCGCCACTCTTTCTCCATTCCCGGTCTTCCGCCGTGGCCGTACGCCGCACGAATGTTAAATATCTTTCCGATTGCTCCTGCGTCGGAGAGCTCTTTCGCCTTTCTTATAGCGGGATGAAACCTGTGGTTGAAGCCGGTCTTCAGGAGAAGGGCATGGGGAGACTTTGAGACTTTGGGACTTTGGGAGGGGGAGAAGGAAAGGACGGCGAGCATTTCTGAAGATTCGGCCGCGTTCCTGCCGAGAGGCTTCTCGGCCAGGACATGCCTGCCCGACTTGAGTATGTCGACGACGATTTCCTTCGCGTATTTGTTTACGACGGCAACCACGGCTGCATCGAACTTGTTTTCAGATACAAGCCTTCCGAAGTCGGTATAATGTTTACACTTGAATTCGTCCGAGAATTTCTTCGCGGATTCTTCGTTGGTATCGCAGCACGCGACGAGAGTGTCATCCGCATCGAGGGCAAGCGCCCTCTTCTTTCCGATTAGTCCACAGCCGATGATTGCGATTCTCATAGCTTAACGCTTGCCAAAGTATTTGTCATCAATTCTCCGAAGCGTCGCGAAGTCCTTGTCAGATCGCAGTTTAGCACGGAACGATGTGTCCCTCCACGGATCCCAGCGGGCACTTATGAGTTTTCCCGTTATCCTGTCAGATTCGTCGGAGGCGAGGAAACAGGCAAGCTCTGCCGCCAGCTGGGGATCATCTCCGCCCTCGTCTCTTCTCTTCTGAGCAGCCTTCGCTTCATTTCCGGCCCGCGAACCTGCGAGCAAGACCTCATCCAGCATCTTCGTGTTCACGGCGCCGGGTGATATCGCGTTGACATCTATGTGCGAGTCAAGAAGCTCGATAGCAAGGATCTCAGTAAACCGTACAATGGCGGTTTTCGAAACAGCATACGCGGAGAAATTCGGACGAGGCGATGCCGAGCCGCCGCCCGAAAGGTTTATTATTTTCCCCTTCTTCCGGGCAATCATACCGGGAAGAACAGCCGCTATCACATTAGCGGTGCCGAAGAGGTTGACTGTCACATTTGTCTTCCACTCTCCAAGATCCGCATCCGAAAACGGACCGATAGGCGGCTGGATCCCGGCATTGTTGACGAGCACATCCAACTCTCCGAACTCCTTCTTCGCCGAAGAGACGGCCTTGTTCACCTTCGACGAAGAGGAAATGTCGCAGACGAAAATCAGCGATGCGCCGCCGAGCCGGGAAATCTCGGCAGCAGTATTTCTCAGTTCGGAATGTGTGCGTGCGAGCAGAATGATGTTTGCGCCTTCTGAGGCACACTCCAAAGCTATTGCGCGGCCGATCCCGCGTCCGGCTCCCGTTATCAATATGCTCTTACCCTTTAGATTCAATTTCTCCTCCGAGCGACTCCCGAAGCATCTCAGGCGTATCGAATGCCTTCAGCTCAGTCTTCGAACAGACGCTGTACAGGGCGACGTCTCTACCAAGGAGCGCGGGGATTATATCCTTCGCAAAATCGGCGAAGCCCGGCGGGATGTAATCTAGTATGTCAGGGCTCAGGTAATAGATCCCTGCATTCACCCAATGGCTGTTGCTCTCACCCGGTCCCGGTTTTTCAACGAAGCGTTTTATCCTTCCATCGGCGGCAAACTCACCGACTCCGCTTTGGGACACATCTTCCCTGTAATGGAATGCTATGACACCAATGCAATCGTGCTTGTGAAATTCAGTAATCAGAGAGGACAAATCGAATTGCGAAAAATTGTCACCATAGATGACGAAGAACGGTTCACCGATCAGTTGCTCTCGAAAACTATTGAGGGCTCCGGCAGTTCCTAGAATTTCTTCCTCGAACGAGTAATGAACTGTGATCCCGAATGCTGAGCCATCGCCGAAGCAGGACTGTATCACTTCGGGCAGATGATGGGTATTAATGAAGAATTCGCCTATGCCGGTAGCCTTGCAAAGCTCTATATTATGCTGGAGGATCGGCTTGCCCTTGTATATGATCATCGGTTTTGGCACGTCGTCGACTACTCCACGTAAGCGCTCGCCCTTCCCGGCAGCGAGGATGACCGCCTTCAAGGGCGTACCTCAGGGAATAGAAATAAGAAATTAGAAATGAGTAATGAGACCGGTATCATTTCGTCTTCATGGCTGTCAATGAAGAAATCAGTTTCCCGAGTTCGACAGTAAGCTTGGAAGTCAACTCATTGAGCTCGATCAACACGTTTTCCTCGAGATATCCGACTTGTCTTGCGTATGCAAGATGGCTCCGGGTCTCATAGAGCGAACCTCGCGCGTTGTAGTAGAAGTTCAACTTGTCCGCGACATGATGACGACCAAACCCTTCGGCGATATTCGCGGAAACCGAGAGTGCTGCTCTTCTGACCTGAGAAGTCAGGCCGTAATCTTCCTTCCTTGGCAAGTGTTCCGACCAATTGAAAACCCGTTTAGCAAGATCCTGGGAATCTTTCCAAACCGTCATATCTTCAAAGCTTTTATACTTTGCCACAATCCCATTCTTCCCGTTCTCGACAGCCGTTTCTCATTTCTTCATCTCATTTCTAATTTCTGGTTTCTAACCTCTTCCTCTGCCACCTAGAGCCTGCCACTAGAGAGCTCTTTCTTAATAAAGGCTATAGATGTCTTCAACCCTTCGACCAGGGTAACCCTGGGTTGCCAGCCCAATCCCTTCGCCAGGGAAATGTCCGCCAGGGTCTCCAGCGCTTCACCGGGTAGATCAGGTTTGTGCTCGGGTTTCCCTGAAGAGCCGAGGAGAGACGCGATCGTGTCATATATTTCGTTGATTGAATAGTTCCGTCCTGAGCCGAGGTTGAAGACTTTGCCGGTCGTCCTTTCATCGGTAATGCACATCTCATGGAAATCGTTTATGTCATCGACATGTATGAAGTCGCGCCGTTTGTCCCCGGAACCGTAAATGACCGGTTGCTCGCCTTTCAGAAGCTTGATGATAAAAGCGCTGAAGACGGGAGGAATCGAACGCCTGTAATCCTGTCTCGGACCGTACGCACAGAAATATCTTAATGCAGTTGTTTTGAGACCGAAATGCCGCGCGTAGCCCTCGGCGAAGTACATAGAGGCGAACTTGCTGAGGGCATAGAAACTCTCCGGCCTGACTTCCGATTCCGGAGTCGGCATGACCGGGCTTCCCTCGTACAGAGCGGAAGATTCGGCGTAGATCACTTTCTTGACTCCCCCGCGCCTGGAAGCCTCGAACACGTTGATTGTTCCCGTGACGTTTATGTCGGCAGTCTCGAGAGGGTCAAGCTGGCAATCGCTGATGCAGTTTTTTGCAGCAAGGTGAAAGACATAATCGGAATGTTGGAATAATGGATGAATGGATTTGTCTCGTATATCAAGCTGGTGGAATTCCACGCCTTCAGGTACCTGTTCCTTCACGCCGTAAGCGAGGTTGTCGATTCCGATTACTCTGTAGCCCTTCTGGATAAGGCGGTCAGCAAGATTGGAACCTATAAAGCCGGCAACTCCCGTGATGAGGACTCTGGGATTCATCTTGAAGCTCCCGGGTTAGTCGAGTATCTCCTTGCAAGGAGCATAGGGCATAGAGCATGGAGCGCAGCATGCGGAACAATGGGCGCGGAGAGTATACCGAGATAGTTGTAGAACATCAAAGTGACCTCTGAAACGTTGTGATTTGCCTTGAGAGGACGTCCAGTCTGTCAAGAAGTGGATTCAGACGATCGTCCTCCAATAAACTACGCTTGTTCAACAGTATGAGTATGTTGGCGTTTTCGAATGTCGACCTGCGCGCGATGTTCAGAAATTGTTTGAAATCGTTCTTATATGTCGACCCTGAACCTTCGGCAATATTATTACTAATAGACATCGCTGCCCCTCTCAGTTGTTCGGCAAATCGAAATAATTTCTTCTCCTCAAGTTGATCTGCAATATCAAGAAGCTCGTCGGCGATTGCAATAGACTCTTTCCAGATCTGCAAATCCTGAAATCTAAACTTCGCCATTTTCCCATTTCTCCTCCCACGTCGCTATTGCCCTATGCCCTCTGCTCTCTGCTCCATGCCCTCTGCTCATATATTCACCAGCTCCTTACTCCCTTCCCAGTCGAACTTGAAATTCATATACTTCAGGCCAGCATTTTCAAGAGTTTTCCTCAAGTGTTTCCTTTTTCCATTCCCAACACAGAAGAGGAAGAAGCCGCCGCCGCCCGCGCCCATGATCTTCCCCCCAAGCGCTCCATTGGCCATGGCAAGGTCATACCACTTATCAATTTCTGCACTGCTCATCCGGTCCGAGATGCCCTTCTTGACCAGCCAATGTTCGTTAAGCAACCTGCCGAACTGTTCAACATTACCTTCAACCAGGGACTTCTTTACCTCGTGCCCGATCTCTTTGATCTTGTGCATCGCTTGGACGGCTTTTCCCTCCTGGTCTGGTCTTTTTGCGGTCTCGGCGCTCTTTGAACCCTTGGCAATTTTCTCACTTTGCTCTGCTAGTATTTTGTTAGCATCTCTTTCTATGTCTGTGTAAAACATCAAAAGCCTGTTCTCCAGCTCATATACAACCTCGTGCTCCAGATTAAGAGGAGTAACGGTGACATAGCCGAGCTGATCGATTTCCATCTGAATGATTCCGCCAAACGCTGCAGCATACTGATCCTGTTTACCTATAGGCTTTCCGATGAGATCGATTTCAATTCTGCAGGCCTCTTCAGCAAGATCCTTAACTGGGATGTAGCGGCGCAGCATAAGGTTAAGTGCCTTCAACAGACCAACCGTGTATGAGCTGGACGACCCCATACCTGTACCGCCCGACAAGTCCGCCATCGAGTGAATCTCGAGCGGTTGTTTCACCTTCAGATATCTCAGCGTCTCGCGGACGATGTTGTGGTCAATCTTGTCAATCTCGTTGACGCCAACAATCTCCGTCTTGGAGTAGTTAATCTTAATCTTATCCACTATCGCGGGAAGATTAAGATTGATGTACATGTACTTATTTATTGCCGCCGTAATAAGGAACCCCTCATATTTCTTATAGTAAGACGGCAAATCGGTACCTCCACCGCCGAGAGGCAGACGAAAAGGTGTTCGAACGACTATCATTTTCCCTCGCTTGTTAGGTGAAGAAGCCTATCGCTCGGCGAATACGCGCCGGATTTCAGGGTCAATCCACAGGGGATTATCCCTGCTCAACTGGCCCCTTTGCCCATGAGCACTGCCGGGATTGTTTTCATGAGTATCTTGAGATCCAACCAAATGGACCAGTTATCAATATACTCAAGATCCAGCTTGACCCACTCGTCAAAGTTGTTGATTTTGTTCCGGCCGTTTATCTGCCAAAGACAAGTGATCCCCGGTTTTATACTCAGTTTCCTTCTGTGCCAGCTCTCATACCTGACAAGTTCGTGTGGACCTGCAGGACGGGGGCCGACCAGGCTCAAGTCCCCTTTAAGAACACTTATGAGTTGCGGGGTCTCATCTATACTGAACTTACGGAGTATGCGCCCGAAGGGAGTGATCCGCGGATCGTCCTTGATTTTGAAAACCGGGCCATCCATTTCATTGTGCTTTTGGAGTATGTCTTTCAGCTGGTCCGCGTTGCGCACCATTGTCCTGAATTTCCAACTCTTTATAGGCTTCTTGTTCAAACCTATCACATTCCACCTGTAAAATACCGGTCGACCGTCCGTCAACAGGATCCCGACGGCAGCTGCGAACATAAAAGGGGAGAAAATCAGAAGAGCCACAGTAGCTCCGACAATATCCAGCAGCCTCTTGAAGAACAACTGCACGGGCGGCGCCTGTACCATGTCGAAGCTTATGATGCTGAGGCCGTAAACAGTATCTACCCTTACTTTCTTTGTTATCTCGCCGAAGAAATCGGAATTCAATCTTATTTGTACCCCTTCGCGTTCGCAGGCCTCAAAGACCGCTCGAATCTGGTCGAAGCGCCTGGTAGAGATCGTAATGATGATCTCTTCCGGATTTATCACCCTTAGAACCCGTTCAATATTCGAGAATGTATCGACAACCTCTACCCCGTAGAACTTTTGACCAACCTTCTCCGGATCACCTGTGAGCAAACCTACAATATCCAGCCCCCAGGAGAAATTGTCGGAGACAGTGGATATGAATTGTCTTGCGCGCGTCCCGGTCCCAATGACCAACACGCGTTTTCTGTTCTTGCCTTTCTTCCGGAGAAAAGCGGCAACGTAAAACAGGGAAGTCTTTTCAACCAGAAACACACCAAGCGCAACAAAAAACGTGAGGACGAAGAACGACCTTCGCAACTGAGTGTCATATCCGAACATAAAAGCTATCAATACGTTGACAAACAAAGCTACGGCTGTAACTCTTCCAATGATCGAATATTCGGAGATCAGCGAAGTGAACCGTTGATAGCTGTACGCCTTCTGGGACTCAAAGAGGAGAACGTATACAAGGCTGAAAATGCTCGCGAGAACAAAGTACGACATCTTGAGCACTGGACGCGCGGGAAGTAGCACGGGATAAAAATGATGCAGCATCCCTGCAAGCGCATAGGAAAGCGCCAGGCTGAAATAGGCGGTAAGAAAATCTGCTATGCGAGCAACACCGCTGTTAAAGGAAGAACGCCAGATCATTGCCAACCAATGATTAATCTACACATGCATTTCCACCAAAACATCTTTCCCCGGCAAATCGCAAATCCACCGGGAGGCATAAAAAAAGGGATTTTGGCAGGAAACCGGCTCGGCTGCGCTCAACATCCTGCCACGCGTTCGCTCAGCGAATCGATATTCTGACCCTCAAGGACTCCCTGATAGAACTGCTCGTATTGACGACAAATGCGATCCCACGTGAAGGCTTCCTGGATTCTCTTCTGGCCGAGCCCGCCCAATCTGCCCGCAAGAAACTCATCGGCGTCAATCAGGTTGATGAATCCAGCCAGCGACTCGGGAGTCCTCTGCCAGACGAGTCCGCAGCTTGTGCCGTCATTCATCTGGATCACCTCGCGGTTGTAGACCGTGTCCAGCACAAGACACGGCAGACCGCTTCCCAGAGGGCGAAGAAGCGCCGAGTTTGTTCCGCCCAGACTCGCGCCGTGAAGGTAGGCGTAAGCATTGCAGTACAACTCGTTGAGATCGTCCTGATCGGATACGTTCCCCAGGAATTTCACGTTTGATCCCGCCCCCGATTTGAGCCTCGTGAGCCATTCTCCGCCGAAGCTGGAGGAACCCGCGATGGCAAGAACCCTCCCTGACCTGGACCTTTTGAATGCTTCGACGATCACGTCGGTAGAATTGCTCATAGCCAGGCGGGCCGCAACAAAATAATATTGCTTGGGTTTGAGTCCATACTTCTCGACCACCGACGGGTTCTTGCTGTTTACGATCTCCGCGCCATATTCAATAACCGCAGATTTCTTGTTATAGTCGTTGAGGTAAATATCACGGATACCGATCGCATCGGTGACTATTTCCTTCGAGACGAGGATGGCGGCGCGAGCTGCCGACCTGAAAAAGACCTGCCTGAAGTGATTCGGCCATTTCGGATCATCCCAGATCTGTCCGTCGACATTTGTAACAATTCGTTTCCCGAAAATGAACGGGATGATGCTCTGAAACGAGTTGTTAAGGCACTGATAATGTATGAGGTCGTAGTCCTGAAAGACGGCGTGAATGGAGGAGAGCGCCGCATGAACCGCCTGACCGAATATCTTGTGCCTGACCGTCGGTATGAAGACTCTTCTGATTCCCCTGTAGTACGGATCCCGGTCCGTTTTGAATTCGTTCGCGTGACAATAGACAGTGAACTCATGTCCTTTGGAAACCAGATGGGCACCCAGGTAACGCACCAACTGTTCGGCGCTCGCGTAGCTGTGCGGAATTCCTCTTGAACCGATGAACGCAATTTTCATCGCTTCAGTCCGCAAGCCATGATGGAGGAAGGTTCTTGGATACTTCTATGTTCTTGAATAGAGACGCCTTCCTGGCGCCGTGAGTCTTTACCCATGCCGCCATGCGACTGAGGCCCTCTGTCAGGTCAGTTGAATGGCCTGCATCGCCGAGAATCCGCTTGATTTTGGAGTGATCGGAAAACGCATGTACCACCTCTTTACGCGGCTCCAGATGGCGTATTTGCGGCTCGACTCCCATCACTTTCGCAACGGTCTCTGCGAGCTCATTGACCGTGTACGGGACATCGGCCCCCAGGTTGAAGACGTTGTCATAAGCTTGCGGGACCTCCGCCGACCGGGCTATCACCGGGGCTATGTCATCGATGTAACTGAATGCCCTGGTCTGAGTTCCGTCGCCGAATATGGTCATCGGCTGCCCTTGCAATATCTGATTCATGAATATGCCGATAACGTTTCTGTACTTGTCGCCTATGTTCTGGCGCTCGCCGTACACGTTGTGCGGCCGAAAGACAATATAGTCGAGCCCGAACATCTCGTGTGATGCCTTCAGGTCATACTCGACGGCGAGCTTTGCTATCCCGTATGAATCCTCAGGCATCGGCACAGTGTCCTCCTTCATGGGTAACTGCCCCTTGCCATATACGGCAATGGAAGAAGTGTAAACGAAGCACTTCACCGTACCGCTATTGATGGAGGAGTTGATCAGGTTCATGCTGCCGATAAGATTGTTGTTGTAGTTGAACACCTTTATGAAATGACTCAGCCCTTCGGCTGCATAAGCGGCAAGATGGAACACGAAATCAAATTTGTATTCCTTGAAAAGCCGGTCGACAAGAACCCGGTCGCAGACAGAGCCTTCGTGAAACTCCATACCAGCCGGGTTATTGTCGGTGAAACCACCTGAGAGGTCGTCGAGGCCGACCACTTTATGTCCCATCTTTAAGAGTTCTTCAGCTGCATGAGACCCGATAAAACCTGAACAGCCTGTGACTAATGAAGTGTTCACTAAAATCCTCCGTATTCGTGTAGTTTTTAAGACAAAGTGTTTAAGCTCTGCGATTAGCGCGGAACAGATGCCGGGACGTCCATGCTGCCCTCATCTCAGGCAGCGGCGCGCTTGCCGGTCATCCTCCGGAACCGACCCGCTCTTCAAATCCGGCTTCTTCCCAGTGCCGTTCGGCCGGAGACAGTGGACGGACGCCTTCATAAATCCTTATAAGGTGTTCGTAGTGGTAGACCTGGTCGTGGTATTCCTTCGCATACTTGAAAGCGTTAAGCCCCGTCCGGGCAGCCAGCCCGGAATCGGTGGTAAGCCTAGTCATGGCATCCGAAAGGGCACTCTCCTCATTCCGCGGGAAAAGAATCCCTCTCTCGTTATTGCCGATCAGTTCCTTGATCCCTCCCAGGTCCGAGGCTATCACTGGTTTTCCGAATGCGAACGACTCAAGAATGCTGAACGGCTGATTCTCGTACCAGATGGACGGTACAACCACAGCAGCCGAGTTCTTCACCAGTGTCCTAAGCTCATTACCGGATTGAAATCCCACGAAGCGGACATTGCCATGTCCGAACCGGCGGTAATCCTCCTGAAAATCCGGTGTCGATCTGCCTGCAATAACCACCCTGACTCCACGGGCCATCCCGGCCGCCTTCAGGAGAGTCGAAATCCCTTTGGTCTTCTCCAGCCTGCCGAAGAACAGGACATAGTCCTCATTTCCCGGAGTATAATCGAAGTACTCAGGGGGGAGGAAGAGAGGCAGGTGTTCGACTTTACTCCCTTCGAATCCATTGCTCAGAAGCTTCTCTGCGAGAAACGCACTGGGGGAAATGAATTTGTCGACGAGATTCCGGATCCGGAGGAGACTGTGGACGTAGGCTTCAGCGCTCGCAGTAAAGCTGGCAGCCAGCGAGTTCTTCTTGCACCTGTTGAGGACGGCGTGGTAGAAGGCCCCACCGTTGCACGCTTCGCAAATCTCCCCGGTCCGATCGATGACGTTGTATGAATTAGGACAGACAAGTTTGTAATCATGAACCGTCCAAAACACAGGCAAGCCGAATTTCTTGACCTCAAACAGGATGGACGGGGTTATGTGCGCGTGCAGGTTCTGAATGTGTACGATATCCGGCTTCAGGTCTTCGAACAGGGCCCTGATGTTACTCCTGGCTTTGCCGTAATAGATGGACCTCGAGAGGACTTGCAGTCCGTTCTTCAGATTCTTCCTGCCGTTCAATTCAGCGTAGTCGATGTAATCGACGAAATACTTTTCCTGTGCGCACGGTTGGTTGAGCGGGTGTTTCATCGCGAAGAAGAAAACCTCATGACCTTTCGACCGGAGTAAATCAGCCAGCCTGAAATTATAGGCACAATCTCCGCTGCGCATGTAATGGTACGTGTTAACGAGAAGTATCTTCATTCAGCGCTCACAGGGCAAACCGGTATGGCACAATAGGCTGTCATTTCCGTCTCTTTGGCTACGACAAATATCCCGAATAGTAATCGCCCAGGTACTCCTGCAAGGCGACCTTCCAGTCTCTCATGATGCCCAGCCCCCTCAGGTTCAGCTTCTTGTTCACCAGTCTCTCGGATGCCGGTCTTTCCGCAAAGTACTCCTTCTTAAAGTAATCAGAAGTCACTTCCGTGATCCGTATAACCCCCTCCATCTTCAACTGTCGCACCAATTCGGTGGCTATCTCCAGTCTGCTCGTCTGGCCCTCACAGACCATGTTGTATAGACCCCAGTATTCTTTCGAGATGAGGAGCTTCACGTTTCTCGCAAAATCATGCGTGTAAGTCGGAGTGCCGTCCTTGTCGTTGACGATATGCAGCTCTCTCTTCCCGTCCTTGATCTGCTTCATGAGTTTCTGAATGAACTTCTTGTCCTTCCGGGGGCCGGCGCCCATCATCCACCCGGCCCGGCAGACCAGATACCTTCTTGCGTTTTCCCTGACATACAACTCACCGGCATATTTGGAACGGGCGTAACATCCGATCGGATTGGGATCGTCCCAGTCGTCGTAAAACTCCTTCTTCCCGTCGAAGATTCCCGCGGTGCTGATGTACAGAAGCGGTATGTCTAGTTCGTTGGCGAGCAGAACGGCATTTTCAACGGCAAGTGTATTGGTACGGTAGGTGTCATCCTGGTTCAACTCGCAAAACTCTAAATCGGTGTAGGCCCCCAGATGGAACAGGTAGTCCGGTTTGAATTTCATGACCTGTTCCCTGTACTCGTCGAAATTCCTGAAATCCAAATACTCCAGCCATTCCTCGTTGACGTCGATGTCTGAACACTTGAGAGTGTAATCCTGTTTGAACTGCTTGTAGAATGCCTCGCCGAGCATCCCGCCGCAACCGGCGATATAGATTTTCTTCATGCGAAATTCTTTCTAATCTGCAATTACCGTTCGGTTTAAAGTTTTGATATCGCCTATGCGCGCGGTCCTTCAACGACCCCGCCTCGGTCCTTCTCGATCGCCAGCCTCTTGTTCGCAACCTGCATGCCCTCACGGAATCCCCTGAGCGCATTCAGCGACTTTGACTTACGGCAGTGGTTCAGGACAAGCAGGATTTCGCCAACCCGGGCCGCGTAGTAGTAGAACCAATTCAGAGGATTGTGCGCAAAGAACTTTCGGAAGAAATAGTCTCTGTTTGCAACTTTCATCCTCCAGAATTTGAGAAGACCTTCATTGCTGATGGACGAGCCCTCGTGAAACATAAGCGCGCTGGGAATCTGGACGAGCCTGTGATTCCGGGAAATCCTGTAAGAAACATCGAAATCATCGCCCCACCAATGGTCCTTCAGATTTAAGTCGAACCTTTCCTTTTGCAGGATCTCCCGTTTGAAACTCATCATGCAGCCGTTGAACACCTCAACTGAAGTCGGAACGGCGGCGTAATTAAGAAACGACGGATATCCGGATTTCCGCAATATCCCCCTGCCGTTGAGAGAGGACAGGAAAAAAAGTTTTCGAAAAAGAGTATTGGGGTTCTCCCTGATCTGCTTATAATTCACCACCGTCCCCTGCACCCCACCGAGGTTCTGATCCCAGTTATGAGAGTAATACTTCATCACTTCAGAGAAATAGCTCGCATCCAGCACTGCATCATCGTCAATGAAGAAGACTACATCGCGCGAGGCCGCATCGATTCCGATGTTTCTCTGAACGACAAGCGACGGCTGTGCTTTTCTGTAAACGATGTCGCATTCTGGATGAAGAGGACTGAGCCCTGTTACATATCTTTCAACTCCCTCGTCACTTCCGGCGTGAACAACTATCAGCTGTGCGGGAGGAAGCGTCTGTGCAAATATTGAATCAATGCAGGCACGCAGCCCGTCAAAATTCCGCAGCGTGCATATAACGACACTAAAGCTCACCGACCTCATTTAGAAAACCCCTTCGGGATGAATACACAGTCATAAATTCATACAAGTGCCGAGGAATCGTGCGTGCGCGAAGCCGCCTCAAATTTTACGAACGCCAGCAGAGGGAAAATGACGAACCCTTCCAGCGGGGTGTTCACGGATGCCCACCCGACCAGGCAAGCGGTCAGGTAGCCGAGCACCATCAGCGCTGTCGGACTGATAATCATGACCTTTCGCCTGAACAGCTTGAGAAGCTTGACGAAACAAAATCCCAGGAACAGGAGGAACAAAGCCAAACCCAGTACCCCGTTGTCGATAAGAATGGTCAAATAATAGGGATACACTCCGATCAGAGATGATAGTCTTCCTCCGCCGAAAACAGCTGCGGCCTTCAAGTTGTTGGACATCATTCCCTGTCCTATGCCCAGGAGACCGAAACTGCCAACATGCCTCATAACGATCTGCATATCTTCGAGCCTCCCTTGCAGGTTTTGTGCTTCAGTCTTCTGGTATTGACTCGCTGTCAGCAGTTCCGGGAAGAAACCTCCGACGGCAAGGACAAAGAGGTTCTGACGAACAGTCGGGACAGCGGCGAGGAGCAAAATAAATGCCGCCAACACCGAAACGATGGCCCTCCTGCTCACCCGGATGCGAAATGTAAGCAGGAACACGAACATGGCAGCCGCCACAAAACTAACCATCCCCCCTCTTGATGAAGTGCTGTAGATGGCCGCCAGGTTCAGGAGGAGCATTATCTCCAGTTTGAGCCGGTTCTTCCTGTCGAAGAACAGCCTCACCAGAATCATCGCAGAAATTGCCGCAAACTCGATGCTGGCAAATATGGGATGCAGAAATGGCCCCTGGGCCCTCACACCCAGCCGTAAGTTCTCTACTCCAGGCATGTAATTTGGGTTATACAAGTTGATATTGGCGGCAAATAAATTATAGTACCATGTCGTCCCTGCAATTCGCTCGGAGATGACAAGCACCGCCAGGCAAGAATAGGTAAATATCAAAGCGTTTATGAAATATCTGAAATCATCGACGTCAAACTTTTCCCACACGAGGATACCCATCACGACGGAAAATGCCAGAAACTGAATAAGATTGAGCACGGACACAGATAACGACGCGGCAAAAAATACGCTGACGGAAGCCACGAGAGCATAGAGAACGAAATACTTCCTGTATCGGTGATCGCCGGTCCCAACGCTTTTCTTCATAAGCAGGGTCGCGATTGCGAGAAGCAACAGGAGCCGACGGTCAATGACGAACGCCATCCCAACATGGTATCCAAATCCGGCAGGGAGGAACAGCGACAGGCAAACGAGGAAAGTGAAACGTTTCACGCTTTTCCCTATGCGGCCAAGATTGTCCTTCAATAAAAACACTGCGTTCCCTCTTAATTCAACATCATCCGTTGCAGAAGAGACGTGAAACCCGAGACTGATTCCGCGGTTACGGGCTCGAAGTATTCCTCTTTGATTTTCTCCCCGATCTTCGCAAGCCCGGCCCTCGACTCGTCATCCAGTCCGGAGTAGAACCGGATTTTCTCGGCGACCTCGTCGGCCGTATAGCAAAGCGCCCACATCTTCTGATCGAGTCCCGGCGGTATCGGGTTGTGCGTAATCTGCGATTGGCTCCCTATAACTATGGCGGGCACTCCCTTAGTGATCGCCTCCATTATCACGCTGGAGGTACTCGACACCAGCACCGAGGTCCGCTTCAAACACTCTTCGAAAGAGTCGGTCCACACCGGTATTGTGTCCATCTGATTCGAACTGAGAAACGATTCGACCTTCTTCCGATCGGTCACCGGATGTATCTTGACGGCGAACTTTATGCTGGAAGGGAGCCTGGCCCGAATCGAGCGCAAAACTTTCAGGATCTCCAGGGAGTCCGGGAGCATCATCGGCAGGCTCACCTGTACGGAAAGATCCCCGCCTTTCCGCGTCTCATTTGCTTTCCAGACATGCTTGAACCTGAAAGCCGGTGCCACCACAACCTCGAGGTTACTATTAAGCTCCTTCAGGTAATTCGTCTTGGCTTTTCCGGAGACCGCAACTATGTCCGGGATGACTCCTGCATTCTGTTCGACCGCCGTCGGTTGGACGCAAAGGTAATTTGAAGATACGTTAAATGCCTGGTATCCTAGAGACCTGGTCTCCGGATGGAACTTGTGTATTGCAAGGTTCAGCGATTTATCCACGTTCTGGTTTTCAAACCAATCCAGCAACAACCCGATTCGAACTTTCCTTTCTCTGAGCCTCTTGATCAATCTGAAGCCGAGGAGCGCCTCGAACGAGCTCGTCGAGAGATTTTCCAGGAAGTCCTCGTTGAAAATCGGGTACACGTCGAGATCCCTGAATTTGTGATAATATTTCGGGAGCAGGGCACCTCTTACAACATGAAGCATAGTCCACAGATAGTCCCCGGCAGTGAGAAAATCCTCTTTTATCAGGAACGGGTGTTTGGAGGAACGCATTTTCGAAAAGACGCTCCGGTATTCTTTCGTTATGCAGAGCGTAGGGAGATACGCAAAGTTCATTTCTGCAAGCGCATCCGGAAAGTCATTATAATACCTGTCTTCAAATCGGTCGCCCTTGAAAGTGCCGTCCAGGATGAAAATGTCTGCCAACAGCAATGGATGTTTAAAATCGGGACGCCGGCCTTCCGCCCTCGAAGCCCGAGCCGACAACTCCTTTCTGAAAGTGTCGAGGACGAACTTTACGACTCGAACCAGGTGGACAAGCAAGCTTCTCTTTATCATGTTGCGCAGCCCCCTATCCCGAACGAGGTCGATTTCTATTCCCGAAATCCTCCTGTCGCGAAGGAGGCTGTCGATCGATCTTTTCAGCCCTCTTGATCCGCAGACAATCACGTCAATTTGGGTCCCGTTTGAGAGCAGAGACCCAAGATATAAAAGGTATGCCAGATTCAGATACGCTTTGCTTTGTACGGTATCCCGGCTCGCAACCGATGTCACCCACCAGTCTATGTTGTCCCGATATTTCAGGCTTATGCCGTCCACAAAGTCGGAGTAGTCTCTGCGCAAGCTATCCACCAGACCATTGAATGCGCGCGGTTCAAAAAGCAGAACGGCGTCGCTATTGCCTGCGTACCTCGAGTGAGTTTTTAGGTCCGGATGGAGAATCAGGATCCTCCGCTTCCCTGTGTTAGATTCCACGTCTCTGGCTGTGGCCGATTATATAACTATCGACAAGCGGCTTTATGATTTCGAAGTTCACAGAGTGACCTGCTTCAGTGAAATGGACCGCATCGTAGGACATTAGCGGGAGACCCGGGAGTTGGTATTTCAAAGGTTGTATATAGTGAATGGAGCTAGATCGCTGGGCAATATTGAAAATAAAACTGTTGGATCTCTTGAGCTGCTCAAAGAAAGCGGGCGGTCTCTGCCGCTCTATCTTGATTTCACTTGAGAATTCCAGGCATCCCAGGAGAAGCGAATAATCAAACCTGCTCTCGATTTCCCGGGCTATTAATGATTCGACGTCACCATAATCGAATGTGTATAGATCGGCCAACTGGCCATCGCTTAATTTGTACTTGCCCAAAACTTTGAACTTCAGGTTTTGGAGATTGTCGGGAAAAGGGTTCTGTGCAATGATATCGTGCATGAACTCTATCTTCTTTGGCGTAAAATCCACAAAGCCGAGATTGGTAACGAGGTATTTGAAAGAAATCGCATTCCCCTTCAGAAAATTCATGAGAGTGAAGAAGATGGTTATCTCTTTAGGTCTGCAAATAAACAGGTATGTCAGGCCGCGCTCTTCGAGCCTTTCGATCACAAGCTCGGTCCATGTCGGCCACTCGGCCGTTGTATGGGTACCTCCTTTTGAGTCGGTGAAGATTAGAACATCGTATTCGGTTCCAAGTTCTCGATGTGAAGAAAGAATCCGCGAATCGGGCCCACTGTACGGAATCCCCTTTCCGAAATCCAATTTCCCGTTCTCAGTCAGCTCAATCACCGAGATTCTCCTCCAGGTATTTCCCAAGATTTCGCAGATCGGGCATCACGTGCAGTTCGTGTTTGAGTTCGGATAGGCCGTTCACCCTTGCGATGAAAGTCACTCCCGCATTCATAGCAGCAATCTTGTCGGAGCCTGAATCCCCCACGAAAACAACCTCCGCAGGTCGGTAACCGCGGCCCTTCATTATGCGTTCAAGGTGTTCCGACTTCGATGCAGGAGAACCGAATATGCCGATGAAGAACTTATCGAGACCTCTCAACCTTGCAATCTCCCTCATTTCTTCCTCGGGCGTCCCGGACGAGATATAGCAGTCGTAGTCCCCGGAGTGCTCTCTGAGGAATTCAAATGCCCCCGGCACAAAATGAGCCTCCAGCATTCTTTGAAAGACCCGCTCGCGAAACTGCAGCGCCAGACTCTCTATCTCCTCCCTGGAAAGGTCGACTCCCAGGAACTCTTTGTGAAAATATTTGAACTTCTCAAATCGGGCAATACCTCCGTGAGCCTCGTGGTATCGCGTCACTTTCTGAACTACCCCTTCACCGTATCCCCGGTAGATATCTGCAAACGCCCGGGTTTTGATGTCGACGGATTCAAGGATGACGCCATCAAAATCAAACACAATCGTTTTCAGCTGCTTTCGATTCTTCAACGCGGACCCTCTTCCGGGGGGCCGGCTCAACTGCCGGATCCGGTTTGCCTCTCGCCTTTATCAAGGGACGACAACTGGTAGACATCATATATACAATCAAGAATGCCCTGACCGAGGTCATGGTAGTACTTGGGAACATACTTCCTGGCGACCTTCGGCCTGAAGTTGTAAGGGGCAATCTCGTAATGCTCCTCCAGCCGGTCCGACACATACTCGATTTCTATCTCTCCATTGAGCATCTCACGGATCATTTCAAGTATTTCCCTTACCCTCATCGTTTGCGTACCGGTGATCATGACATATGAATTTTCAAACTCTCGGTCCAGGATGTCGACGCATGCCGCCGCAGCATCGAGCACATTGACGTAGTCTCTGACTTCGTTGCCGTCGCCTTTCCTGACGATCTTCTTCTCGGTGATCGCCTGCACGATTGCATTATGAATGAAGTTGAACTCATTTGCCCGCCTTCCGTATAAGGAACCGAATCTAAGTACGGAGAACTTCAGGCCGTGTATCCTGCTGTAACTCTCGATCAGCAGCTCGCATGCCTGCTTGCTCGCCCTGTAGAACCCGCCATGCTCGCTGTACACGTAAATCGTGCTCGCGAACATGAATCTCCTGACGCTGTGCTTCACGCATGCATCAAGGATATTCGTTGTCCCGAGAATATTGTATTTCACGGTGTCGACGGGATATTCGTTGGCTTTCCTGATATCGGCGATACCGGCAAAATGATAGACGTAGTCTGCCCCTCTGATGGCTTCGTGGACCTGCTCCTCGTCAAGGATATTTCCCACAATCATATGCTGGTTATCCTTGCGGTATGTCGATTCCACCCTGTCAAAAACGCAGACTTCATGTCCTCTTTCAGTGAGGGCATCGGCCACATGACTGCCGAGGAACCCGGATCCGCCAAAAACAACGGTCTTCATGGAATTATGAACGCAGCCTCCTGAATCACTTCACAAGTGCAAATTCGTATTCTTCATCGGGTACAGGCTGTCTCAGCGGCTCATTGCGGACGAACCTGCAGGCCTCTTCGGTCGCCTGGATTTCCATTGCCGCTCTGCAGTCGTTGGTCATCGAGCCCATATGACAGCTCAGGTAGCAGTTATCAAGTTCAATGAGGTTCCCGGTGTAAGGTTCACTTTCAAACGTATCGATTGCCGCACCGGCAATATGATCGCCTGACAGGGCGGCATAGAGGTCGTGTTCGTTCACGATGCCGCCCCTCGAAGTATTGATGAGGAAGACCCCCTTCTTCATCGTATCCATTTGCTGCTTCGAGATCAGGTTACGCGTTAGCGGGGTGAGCGGGATGTGAAGTGTGATGATGTCGGCCTCACGGTAGATAGATTCCTTCTCTGCGAACTCTGCGTGATACATCTCGTATAGGTTGAAATCCGGCTTCAGATCGTTGACCATGATCCTTCGAGGGCCGAACCCCTGCAGGTGTCGAAGGACCCTGCTGCCGACCCTGCCTGTCCCTACAATCCCGATCGTCATATTGGCGAGGCGCTCGCCGTGAATACGCTGCCATATCCCGGAACGCAGCTTCCTGTCTACCAGGGGGACGCGCCGCAACATGTTGATCATGTGTGCAACCGTCAATTCCGCGACAGCCGGAGAAGGTGCATCGGGTGTGTAAGTGACCGCAATGCCGAGCTCCCTGGCAGCCGCAAGGTCAACACTGTCCAGGCCGATTCCGACTCTGGATATTAATTTCAGATTGCGCCCGTTTTCCATCACCTTTCGTGTTATAGGCTCTGTTCCGGCTATGATAATGTCGAATTCCTTCACCAGCTCGGCAAGTTCAATCTCCTTCAGCTTTCTGCCGATCGGATTGATCACATACTCGACGTTCGGTGTTGCCTCGAGAAGTTTTATGGGAGTAGGATCCACCGCGCCAAAGGGGACGGTGGTAATGAGTGCCTTGTAGACCTTCCCGGATACCGGTTTCTTATCGCGACCCGTGCTGAGAAAAGAGAGAGTCGAAGCGCTCTCTTTCCTGTCGTACGGCGTCTGAGAATCGGTGAATCCGTTCTGTCGGAGCCACCGTTCGACAATCGGGACCTGCCACACGTAATCTATATCCCATATGCCGTCCTGCTGCATTATTGGGTGAATATGCTTTCCGAGCAAACCTTCGAAATAGTTGTTGTTGACACCGGAAGCAACAAGGGTTCCGGTTCTGACGACCATTACCCGCCTGTCCAGGAAATATGCATCGCCGGAATATTCCTGCACGGACCCGTTTCTCGTCAGATTGCCCGACGCGTCGAGGGAGAATATCCTCATCGGATTGAATTCGGCTCTGTGCATCGCCGTCGCGACCGAGTCAAACTCTGTTTTCTTTTCCAGGAATGAAATCGCATCATCGATATTGGCAGAGTCGATACAAGGAGAATTCGCAAGAAGAATCGTCACCGTCTGGGGCTTGTATCCTAACTGTTTGGACACAAGGTCCACGGCGTGACGGACTTCTTCCGTCAGAGTCGGCTGTGATTTCTTCCGTTCAAGAACAGTCACACCCGTCATATTCCTGCCAAGGTTCAGCAGCTGTGGAGAATCGGAAGATAGGTAAACCGAATCGATCTTGTCCGCATGAAGCGCCGCAAGAAGGGGGTAGCTTGCGACGGGTCTTCCCAGGATGGGGAAGGTATATCTATTGAATGAGTTCTCTTCGTCCTTGCCGAAGACGATCGCCACATTCTCGATATTAGCAGTGTTCTTCAATTCCGGCCTCCCTTTCTTAAGCTCAATCTGTGCCCCGGATTCTTGACCTGATCTTCACCGCAGGTACTCCGGCAACCACGGCAAAAGGTTCAACATCTTTTGTTACTACAGCCCCGGCTGCAATAATCGCCCCATTGCCGACAGTGACATTGGGGAGAACGACGGCGTTGGAGCCGATCCAGACGTCATCACCGATCGTTATGAGGCCGGGTCTGTGTCCCTGTGCCCTGATTGGCACATCAACAGAATCGAATATGTGATTGCTTGACCTCAAAACCACGTTCGACGCAATCAATACTCCGCGCCCAATGTGGATCTTTCCCTGATCCGATGCGTTCAGCATCACGTTATAGTTGACCGATACATTGTCGCCTATTATCAACTCTCCGCCGTTATGAGCAAGAAGGAAATCATATCCAAAGCAGACGCAGTCGTTGCCGATCTCTATGGCACCGGGGTTGCCTATCGTGCAGTTCACCCCGAGCGACAGATTGTCTCCGCAACTTGACAGTCTTCTCCGGTAATACTTCCGCCTGACATCCCTTCCAAGTCTCCCCGGCATCTTCGAGACAAGAGAATCGGTCCAGGCGCGAATTTCCCGAGATACAGCCACGATTGTTCTACTTCTTAACGACCACCCGCATATGCGAGCTCAAACCGTTGTCCGATATCCAGGATTGGAGGCTTGCCTTGGCATCATGAGTTCCGTACTTCGAGACGGTCTCAAAGAATCTGCCGGGCGAAACACCTTCGTGCGTAAAGCCGCCTTCCACGATGTCCCAGTCAAGCGCCCCCGGGGTCGAAACCTCAACCACCTGAAAGCCGGTCTTCTTGAGAAGGGTTCTGATCGACCACGGATTGAAAAAGTTGAGGTGATGCGGAGGCGTTACACTCTTTGATCTTTCCCAAAGCACCTGTATGTCGAACCCAAGCCCGCTTAAAGTGGTAAAGACGAAGATCCCCGAAGGCTTGAGAAGGTTAAACGCTCTTGAAAGAAACTCCTCAGGATTGTACAAGTGTTCGAACAACTCAAACGATGTCAGGACGTCGAACTGATATTCCCGCGGGTCCACCGTCTCCAACAACTTGTTCGCGACCTGCAGCCCTTTGCCCCTGCAAATATCCGCCATCTCCGCGGAAGGTTCGATGGCCACCAACTTATCGCCGTCCCTGATTTTTCCTAGTTCCTCGAGAAACAACCCGAATCCGGCGCCAATATCTCCTATCGCCAGATTCCGTTTGCCGTCGAGCATTTTGGAGATGAATTCCGCCCTGGGCTTGAAAATCTTCTCGCGCCTGGCTTCCGCCACGGGTGTGAAGAACTCCTTCACCCAGAACGTCGTCGAGGGTGAGTTCGCATAGAAAGCCTCAAACATATCGAGAGGCGGCCGCGGGTTTACGAAAAGAGTATCGCACTTCCTGCATGAGTAGTAGCTGAACCCGTTCTTCTCCAGTGCTTTATCAAGCTCTCGTGAACCGCAGGCCGGGCAGTCGATCCGGGAAAACCTGGATTTATCCTTGAAAAATACTTCAACGTCCTTTGCGGAGAGCTCAAGGTATTTGTTGAATACCTCTCTCTTGCGTATCTCTTCCTCTTTCATCTCGACGCCTGATATGTCTTCAGCAACGAATCATTCCGCATGGCCTCCTCGACGTTCTTCAGGTCTTCCTGGGTATCGACCGAATAAGTCGTGGAGCCCGTGAAGACCATCTTCACTTTAAGCCCGTTCTCGAGGATCCTGTTCATATCCACGGATTCCACTTTCTCCAGCGGCGTCTGTTCCATCCCGTTGTACTTCAGGAGAAAATCTCTCTCGAACGGGATGATGCAGACCTGCTTCAGCATCGGGACGTCTTTGGCCCCTTTCTTCCTGGACGGGATAGGCTCGCGCGAAAAATACATGGCAAATCCCTGCTTGTCGACCACCACCTTCACTTCGTTCGGGTCCTCATGTTCTTCCCTCGAATTCAGGGTCGCCATCAGGTTGGAGACCTTGATCTCACTGTCGTCGAGCAGAGGCTTCACGGCGGCAGAGATCATCTCCGGCGTAACCATCGGCTCATCCCCCTGGATCATGACCACTATGTCCACCTTCCGGCTGGTCTCTTTCTCTACCTTGAGCAGCGCCTCTGCGGTCCTGTCGGATGCCCTTTCATGAGTGTCGGCAGTCATGACGGCCTTGATCCCGATGGTCCCTGCATAATCGGCGATCTCCTTGTCGCAAGTGGCTATGTAGACTTCGGACAGGTCGCGGCACATCTTACTCCTCAGGGCCACGTGTCCGATCATCGGCATTCCGAGTATCTTTGCCAGAGGCTTATTGGGAAACCTTGTGGATGCCAGACGGGCCGGAATGATTCCGATAATGTTCAATTCATTTTCTCCTTCAATGACTTCATCTGATTGCGGCAAAGGGTTCCAAGGAAGAGCGTATCGAGAGAAAACGCTATGAAGTTATAGCCTTTGCTCATCTTCTCGAGCACCAGATTGTAGTCCGGCTGAATCACGTGGAACCCGACCAGCTTGTTGTAGCGTTTCGTGACGTCCTCGTACTGTGCGATCGCCTTTCTTACATCGTCATCGTCGTACCTGCCCGGCTTGCCGAGTGAGCCTGACAGATCGTACGGACCTATGATGGTGCCGTCAATTCCTTCAACGCTCAGGATGGCCTCCAGGTTCTTTATTGCATCTATGTGCTCTATCTGTGCAATTATTTTTGTGTCGCTATTCACGCGAGCGGCATACTCCTCGAAACCGAATCCGAACTGCTGCGCCCTCGCTAGACCTACGCCCCTTTTTCCAACCGGCGGATACTTCACCGAATCGACCGCTTTCAGCGCGTCATCTTTCGTGCAAACCATCGGGACGATCACCCCGTCGGCACCGGCATCGAGAACTCTTTTAATGATCCTCGAATTGTTCTCGCCGACCCTTACAAAAGACTTAAGTCCCTTCGATCGGACTGTAGCTATCAATTGCTGCGCCTCAAAATAATCAGTAACTGAGTGTTCCAGGTCGATACAAAGCCAGTCGAACCCGGCACCCGCCATAATCTCGGCAATGGAAGAATGGTTTAGCGTAATCCATGAACCTATCGTAACTGAGTTCTTCATATTATGTTGTCCGTAGAATTTTTTTCGAAATCGCTGCCAGAAAACGTCTTTGTTCGTCTCTGCTTATGGAATTTATCTGTGGAAAAAGGAAGAATACTGTTGCTGTGATCGCTATGTACAACAGACCGCTCAGAATGAAGGAAAAGAACAAATCCACCGGGATGAAATCAAGCACTGTTTTGCTGGCAAATGCGATAACTCCCAACAATCCGACAGTAAGCAGCTGGTGGAGGAAGTATTTCCTGAAGCTCAGCGAGAGAAACCTTGCATTGAAGAAGAGCTGGATATTGACCCAGATGAACTGCACAGCAAGCATCTTGATTGCCAGACCAAGAGAGCCTAAATCAAGCCCGTCCAGTGAACGCGGGGCCAACAGCACAAATGAAACCACAATCCCGACCAGCATCATGATAATCCCGATGTTTCTATACAGACGTGTTTGCCCACTGGCATAAAAAACCGAACCGCTTAGTTGCCCGTACGTCTGGTGTATCGGATACAGAACCATCAGCGCCATTGGCAGGCTGGCTTCCTGGAAGGCCTTACCACCGAAAATAAGAGTCGCTTCATTGGCCTGTACGGCCAGAAAGACCGAGAGGACGGCGGCTATCGTATATAATAACGGTACGTACCTGCTGAACAGCTTTCTCATCTCGGGAAGATTGTTCGAGCCAAAAGCGACGGAGAACTCTCTCATGAGAAGAGGAGTCATGGCGGTCGTAAACAGGAGACAAATAGCAGAAACCCTGAAGGACAAGGCAAAGAACCCCTGCTGGAGGGAGCCTGCAAATTTCTGGAGGAGCCAAAGATCGAACATGCCCACCAGCATGCTTACCAACGAATACGTGATCAACGGGGCGGAATAGTGATAGAACTCCCTGGCGTATGCCTTCACTTGATCTCTGCCCAGACTGACCCGGGGCACCAAAGGGATGTTGTTCTTCTTCAGGATATAGACCCACCCCAGGCATAACGCCAGAATGATGACATAGTTGTAAAAGAAGAAACTCGTCAGGTCCAGAATCTTCGTGTAGAACAAACCCAGGATCAGCACCAAAGAGAACACCTTCTGCGCCGCCCTTATCACTTCCCCGCCGGTCGTAAGGCCGTAAGCGTCTATCATCTTCGAGATTATCTGGGAAAACCATGTGAGCATTCCCCAAATGAGTGCCAACCCCACAAACTTCATCTGCTGCCCGGGAAATAGGAGATCCCCCTTCTTCAGAACAATGATCAGAGCCAAAAGAACAGCAAGCAGTACCGATATGATGATAGTGAAGGACCAATAGAACTTCACTATGCCTTTCTCATTTTGTCTTTGAGAGAGCTTGGTGTAAAAACTTATCGACGTTCCGTTGTCAAACAGGCCCACAGCCTGGTTGAAGAAATTACTCAGGAAGTTGAAGTCTCCGTAACTGATGGGTCCAAGCCCCCTTGCGATCAGAGATTGAGCAACAAGCGAAATGGGCAAACCTGTCAAGTTTGCGGCTAACTTGAACGAATATCTCTTTCTTAATGAATCGATCTTCTTTTCCAAGAATGCGTGCTCTTCAGTATCTCGTCAATTGCAGTAAGATCCAGACAGCGGATAGTCCGGCTTCGCCGCCGCGTGAAGTCTGCCTTGGTAATGCACTGAGCCATGATGATGGCAAGGTATCAAGCCCGGAAGACAAGCCGTTCTTGTACCCGGCTACCTGCAGCCACTCGTATATTATTCCACTTGACAGGAGTCGACTCCCAAAGAGAGAAGGAAGGGTTAAGACCCCGGTCCGACAACAGCCCTTAAGTAAAGATATGGTTGATACAGAAAGCGGAAATTCCGCCGTGAATTCGCCACGCGCTGAGTCAGTTCGTTTGATACCCGTTGATTTTAGCCAACTCAGAAGTGAGTTGTGCTATCCAATGTTCGGAGGTGAATGCAAAGCGAGTGCAGAATGCTTCCCTGGCATTCTGCACTTTCCGGTCCGACCACCACTCTGATGGATCCGCATGAATCGAAACAAGCTTCCCGGCAGCTTCTTCATAATTATCAAAAAAGATCCCGGCCTCCTGAAGCATATCGAAATAGGGTCTCGCGTTATCGTTTACTTCCCAGGTGTCTCGTGACATGAGAAGAATCGTCGGAACGTCAGCTGCCAGCGACTCCAAAAGTGTAGTCAGGTTCGTCGTTTCCAGGACTATGCTGGCCTCGTTCAATGCCTTGCCCCAACGTTTCCCCGAAAGATCGAACTTCACATCTCCTACCTTCTCCCTTATCCTATCAGCTTCGAGCCACCCATAGTTACTGGAATACGGCCGACACACAATTTTCTTTCTCACATGCACCGGGAGCCTCTGCGCAAATCTTATCTGGAGATCGATGTACTCCTGCCAGGTGGGTCCAAACGGAATTGAGAAGAGTCTGTAAGAATATCGCGGGCATGAGTTCAGGTTCCAGTAAATAACACCCTTTCCTCTTTGCTTCTTTCGTTTGGCTTCGAGAAGCTTTGAAGAACCCATCGGTACCGTCTTTTCACCGCCGTTCCAACCCCAGGTGAAAAAGGTGTCTGCAATCTTCAGTTCGAAGTCTTCCTGACTGCTGAACAGGCCCGATCCGTAGTTCCCGCCATGCTGGGCAATCGCAAGTTTGCTTCCCTTTGTCATTCTGCCGGCGGCCCAGAACTTAAAGAGATCGTCAGAAAGATGAGCATTTGCAGTGCAAATTGTCCCGCACGCCTCAGGAAATGTGGCTTGCGCCAGGTTCGAATACTGATGATAACCTTCAAGGTAGGCCAGCGGTATCGACTCGAACACAAGTTTATCCAACACAGAAGTAAATTCGTCGATCCCCGCTGAAATACCGACACGTCCCCTTAAGTCTAAATCGGGAGACAGATCTTCCCTGGGCACATAGTAACCTCCAGGGGTAGGGACCTGATTCAACTTCAGATTCATTAGCAGAAGAGCCAGACGGTTGATGTGGCTTCGGTAGAAAAAGACATCGCGGTCACCGACCAAATGTTTCAGCGAGCGAAACATGATGTTATTGACTTTGTGCCTGGTCCATTTGACGGCGGACAAGCCCGAAACGGGAGCATTCTTCGTAGCCTCATCGGGATATGATCTATACTGGAACGGGACCTTCTTGAGTATCTCTATAATTCGACTGAACAGGAACAGGTTGTATCTGTCGCCCACAATAGAGGCGATAAAACCTTCTAGGTCGCGGGCCGCAGAGCCAACATACTGCTGACCCGGTGTAATCCACGTTTCAAGTGCGCCGAATTTATCCGCCGCCCCTACGACATTCGAGTACCTGTCAAACAAGATCTCGATAAACAGCTTCAGCCACCAGCCCACGAGGACACGCCAGTAGCGAACCGGATAATCAACATTCAGCGTGTTGTTCAGAATCGACGAGAGTTCATTCATGTAAACCTCGTAGACTCTGTCAAGATACTGGTAATCACTCTTGAGTTTCGCTCGATCCCGCCAGTGATATGGAAGGACCTCGTAGTCCAGTGGCTCCCAATGCGCCCTAGCTTCGAACAGTTTACACCATTCTCCGAGAAAGAGCATACTTTGCGATTTATCCCAGAAGGACTCGATTGCCGTGGTTGCGAGGAACATCTTATCCGGCGAACTTCTTTCCAAAGCCGTATAATTGCCGTAGCCCATTATACAAGTGTGCGCTTTTCAGGAAAGCGGCGGTCCGACCTCGAAAAGTTTGCCTTCTGAAGAACCTGACCATTTCACGGTAGTGACCGGAAAGGTCGTACTTTTCCCTTTTGTCAGCGCTGATGTTAAAAATTCCAAACATATGTATTTTCTGAGCGCTTCCAAATTCCAATAGACTCAGCCCCCCTTTAGAGCAATAGTGCTTGAACGTTCTCGGGGTAAAGCAGTATGTGTGAGCATTTTGGAACTGACGACCGCTGAAATTCAAGAAGTTGGGGACGGCTATATATATAACACCGTCGGGCCTCAGGTGTTCGACCAGACGTTTCAAGGAAGCTATTGGGTCGAGGAAATGTTCGAGTACATGGTTGACGACTATCACATCATATTTGTCGTCCATTTCTTCAACTCCTCCAAGTTTCATTCCGATCCCGTGTTGGGTACCCAACCCGACAAGATTCCGACTGTAATCGAAGCCGACAACGGTAGCGCCTTTCTTCATAAACGGGAGAAGATTCCATCCTCCTCCTGCTCCGATCTCAGCAACTGAGCATGCTCGATCAATCGTCTTGTGCTTTACCAGCTCGTTGTGAATATGCCGGCCGGTGGCGTCGACATACCGAGATTGATAAAGTGCCGGGCTAAAGGCCGCTCCCTCATAAGTTTCCCGATACAAATCCGAAGAATAGAACTTCTTATACTCATCTTCGGTCATTCTGGGGTTGAGCTGAATCAGACCGCAGCCCCTGCAAATAACTGTGTCTTGCTTAAATGATCTGCTGTCCACGGAAGCGATCAGGTCAAACTCTAGGGAACCACAGAGGCAGGGAGTTTCCTCAAACTGGATTTCTCCTTTTTCAACTTTTGCATTGAAGAGAGCGACCTTCTCGAACTGAAACCGGGAAAGTGTCACAGAGGGGGTGGAGACGTCGTGGAATTCCTTGATTGGGAGAATTGTTCGCTTGACCGAAATTTTCGCGCTCGGAGGATTTACCAAATCGTTCTGCCTCCATCCAGCACCAGTGTGCTTCCGTTCATGTAAGACGATGCGTCACTGGCAAGAAAGACGATCGCCGCTTTGTATTCATCCCGCGTTGCCATTCGACCGAGCGGGATGAGGCTCGAGATTCTTTCCACGAACTCCTCGGGTTGATTATTGTACACTCCGCCGGGACACAATGTATTTGTACGTACGCCCCTGTCCCCCCAATAGGTGGAGAGATACTTTGTTAAACCGATGAGGCCGTGTTTAATTACAGAGTATGTCACGGGCTTAGCCGGTTGTTTTTCTTCAGGCAGCCCGAGTTTCCTGTACAGCCTTTGGTCAGGGGCTATAATTCCAAGGTCCGAAGAAATATTGATTATAACTCCCTTCCCGGCTTTTGCCATTTGGGAACCAAAGACCTGAGCACAGAGGAAGGAGCCGGTGAGCCCCACCGAGAGCTCGAGGCTCCATTGATCAAGAGAGAAATATTCAAGTCTGCCGAATGAAAAGTTCTCGCCGGAGTCATCGACCTTGGGGTCTATGGCCGCGTTGTTTATTAGTATATCCACTCGCCCGAACTTCTGCAGAATAAACTCTCGTCCCTTCTCCAATTGTGTCTTGTTGGTGATGTCGCAGTCTATCCCGATGGAAGTCGTTCCACACGCGTCGCCGATTCTTTTGGCTTCAAGCCTTACCCGTTCCGCGTTCACGTCGATGAGAACCGTGTTGCATCCGAACTCCGACAAGGCTTCAGCGTGTTTGCTTCCCAGGAAGCCGGCACCTCCGGTTATGATTGCAACTCTACCGGCTAATTTGAAAAGATCCGATGTATCTCCCATAATCTCTCCAGCGTTCAGATGGTTGCCGTTTGCCCCCCATCAACAATTATGCAGGACCCCGTCATGAACGACGCTCTTTCGGATGCGACAAACACGATGAAATCGGATATCTCCCTGGGCGTCGCAAAACGGTTCTGCGGTACTGTCGCACGCAACATCGCCAGCACTCCATCTTTGTCATCTTTCAGCTTACGATCCCATGTACCCTTCTCGAACAGGATATTTCCCGGAGCCACTGTATTCACACGAATATTGTTCTCAGCCACTTTCCTTGAAAGGTTCTTCGCATAGGCAATAAGAGCTGCCTTTGCAACGCTGTAATGAATCGGTGCTCCAATTGTTTCAACCCCAGCAATTGAACTGACGAACACAACAGACCCACCACCTTGATTGACCATCGCACCCAGAACTTCAGTGGTTATTCTTCTCGCACCATCGAAGTTCTTTTCAAACATTGCATCCCAATCATCTTCCGGAATATTCCATGCTCGAGAACCCGCCCCAGAGCCAATGTTAGCCACAAGAACGTCAATTCTGCCTAAGTGCTCCAGAACAGAATTCAGGCATGCTCTTATCGTATCAAGTTTCGTCAGATCTCCCGGATAAGACATTATCCGGGCGGAATTACCACAGGTAGTACTTAAAAACGATTCCGTCTCCTCAAGCTGGGCCCTGTCTCTTCCCGTGAGAACGACATTTGCTCCTTCACCGAGGAATCCCTCCGCAACAGCCTTTCCAAGGCCGTAGCTGGATCCTGCAATCAGCACGACCTTTCCGCGCAGCCCGAGATCCATCAGATACCGAACCTCTCGAGATATTGCTCGACAAAGCGTCTGTTCTTGATGGCAGTATCGATTTCTTTTCCTTCTTCTTCCCTGGCCGCCTGCAAAACGATTGGCCCATCGAAGTCCAGCCCGGACAACTCGCCGAAGAAAGCATCAAAATCCGCACTCCCGGAGCCCAACGACTTGGTCCCGTCGTTCAGCAGACGATCCTTGATATGCACTGTCCTTATGTGCCTACCATAGCTCCGCAATTCATCTCTGCAATTGTACCCGATCCCGGAACTGTTGCCAGTATCATAGTTTGCCTTCACAAACGGATGGTTAATGAACAGCAATAAATCCTTGAAAGATTTGGGCGGCAATGACGTTTCGAGTGCCAGCGCAATGTTGTTCTTCTGTGCGGTCTCAATCGCAGGGGTAAGGAACTCCTTGACGGACGGAAAGGCTGCTTCTGACTCGATCCGCGATGAGTCCACAAAAGGCAAATCGATGAAACGGGCTCCAATCTTCTTCGCCTGATCCACGAGCCACCTTAGCCTGTCAGCGAGTTCCTTACGATGCTCCCCATCGGCAGTCAGATATGGTATGTCCATGAAGTAGTCAGCGCAAACCGATACGATTTGGACACCTGTCTCTGATTTGGTGGCCTCAATTTCATCGATACCGGCCTGTGAAGAGATCGGGTTCTTCTCCCATTCATCACTTTCAAAAATCCACTCGATGTGGCCAAAACCGCACTCCTTTGCCTTGAAAAATTCCTCTCTCCAGGTCGCTTTCGGAAAGGACTGTATTTTGCCGTTGAGGGGCGATGACAGCCTTCCCTGCATAATCCCGATGTTTCTCATTTTGCCTTCGCCTTGAAGGAGTACGGTGTCGTGGACCCGGGTGGAACGCTGGGGTTCTCCGACCATTTCTTTATTTGCTTAACCACGTTCACACCGACATTCGCACTCCACCTGTCAAGAAGTGATTTAGTAATCTTCCCGATTTTGCCCTCACGAATCTTCACCCTGTTCAGAGAGGTCACGGGAAGCAAACAAAACGGCGTTCCAGTCATGAAGGCTTCATCCGCCGTATGTACATCATACACTTCAATATTCTTTTCAAAACACCGAATCGACAACTGCTTAGCTAATTCGAAGATATAGGCGCGGCTAACTCCGCGAAGTATGTTTCTCCCCTCAGGTGTAATTATCACGCCATCCTTTACAATAAAAAAATTGTCGCCTGTCCCTTCCGCGACGTAGCCGTCCGGATCGAGAAGCAAGGCCCAATTATCTTCTCCTTCGTAGCTCGCAACCTCTATATTAGCCATCATGTAGAAGAGCCTGCTTCTGTTTTTAATTTTTGGATCAAGAAGCCACCCCGGGATCGCGCGCTGGGATGGAATAACCGCGTTGATGCCCTTGTCAAAAAGGTGGCCCATGCTTGAAACTGTCCACCTGAGAGGGAAATCTGCAATGACGACCGTGGGTCCTTTGTGAATGCCTTTCACGCCGTGATACAACCCAAGGGGGCCTCGCGACACCTCAAACATCATGCGGTGCTCGTCATCCTTTTCGAAGAGAGGGTCATTTACCTCGATGGTCTCTTCGATCTTCCGCTGCATCTCCTCCAGCGACATCTCCAGGGGAATCCGCAGTATCTTGATGCCGGCGTAAAGTCTCTCAAGATGTTCTCTCAATTTGAACTGCTTCTTATTGAATGAGCGAGTCATCTCAAAGACCATATCCCCATACATCAATGCCGAATCATAGATGGAAACCTTTGCCTCGCTTTCAGGTACGAATTCTCCATTCACCCATACCTGTCTTTCCAGCGACGTCTTCAATGAGTTTTCTCCTTTTTGAGCCAATCATTTACATTTACACACTTATCATCTACGTACAAATCCGCAGTCGGTTTGCCGAAAAACACGCGATGAAATCTTACGCCCCAGCTCTTCAACTGATCTTCCGTCAAATTCCGCCAGTCGATTCCCGTTGTAGAGCCGCGCGCAGTGTACAAGTATATGGTATTGCCTTCGTCGTAGAGACGATTCAATATAGCCACGACTTCAGGTCTCACTTCGGCCTTCTCGTACTCACCCTCGGTGTTACTGCAAATCGTCCCGTCGATATCGAAACAGACTATCATGACACATTGCCCCTGAAGTACCGGAGCTTCTTTGCGACAGCTTTCTCTGCGTCAGAAATGGTCTTAACTCCCGATCCAAGGATTGACTTTGCATGGCGACTGTCTCTCACCAATATCTCCAATCCTCTTCTTTCGAGTGAAGCTGCCTGGTCGCTACCATACATAGCTCGGTCCAATGTGATATGCCTTTCCAGCACTTCGGCGCCCATTACTGCAGCGAGAACCGACGGGAGCACTCCGACCTCATGACCGCTGTAGCCGACACGGCAGCCATATTTGTCTTTAAGTGTTTTCACCATGAGTATGTTACACTCTTCATCCTTGCAAGGATAGGTCGACACGGTGTGCATCAAGACGAACGGGCAGTTGTGCTTCCTGAATATCCCGACGGCTTTGTCTATTTCTTCAATCGTGCTCATGCCGGTGGAGACAAACGTCTGTTTTCTCTCCTTAGCCACGTATTCGGTGAAGTCCCAGTGCGTGAGCATTGCACTTGCGATCTTGTTATACTTAACGTCATATTGTCTGAGGAAATCCTGGCTCGGGATATCCCATGCAGAAGCGAACCAATCAATCCCAACCTTCCTGCAATAGAGATCTATCTCATCATATTCCTTCTTACCGAACTCCAAACCTTCTTTCTGTTGCCGAGTAGTGGTTCCCCAGGGGCTTTCCCTCGGGGCGGCGAGCATTTCAGGCGAATAGACTATTTCTATTGTCCTCTTTTGGAATTTTACCGCATTGCATCCTGCATCCTTCGCCAAGTCTATCAAACTCTTGGCGATTCCGAGATCACCATTGTGATTAATGCCGATCTCTGCGACAATGAACGGGGAATCTTCAGCCATTTATTTATTTCTCCTTTCTGGAGTGTTTATAAACCGAATCGTACCACGATATAATATCAGTAATATGGAAATCGGGATTCACCGGAAACAAGTCCGAGTATAGCTCCGCAAGGAACTCATAGTCCTCTAACGTGTTCACATCGAGTCTTAAGTCGGGCCTACGGAACTCTTCGGGGCATCTTACAGTGCCGATCTTATATTTTTCAGGATGTTCATAGTAATTTGTGTGCGGGTGTTCACGATTTCTCGGATCACTGACAGTCCCCCAGATTTCCTTCAGACTTAGAGTTGAAAACACTTCGGCCCCCAAGCCATCCGGGTAATCATTATTCAAGATATTGTGAGTATTCGCAGAAAAGTCGTCCGCAGATTCAAGATAACGATGGACTATGCGATCGATTTCTGCCGGCTCGACTACCGGATTGTCCCCCGGAAGTCTTACAATAAAATCAGCTCCGAACTGCAAAGCCGCCTTGTAGTATCTGTCAACGAGATCGCTTTCGGCGCCTCGAAATACTTGGGTGGCATTTCTCCTGGCGACCTCGCAGAGCACATCGTCCTGAGGTTTTTCAGTAGTCGCAAGTACAATGGGATCCACACTCTTGGCTCGCTTCACCCTTAGAATGATTTGCTCTATAAGAGGTTTACCTGCCAGTGGCATCATTGATTTCCCGGGGAGACGTGTGGACCCCATCCGGGCTTGAATAATCAGAACGGCTTTCCCGTGCCTCATGATAACACTCCAAACAATTTGTACTCGACTAGTTCAACAATTGTGTGTTCGATAAAAGTGTGCCACTCCTGAATCCTCATGGTTTCATCCGAGGGTATGTCGAACAGTATATCCGCCAGCCCTTTCATTTTTCCCCCGGTCCTGCCCGTCAGTCCTATTACTTTCAAGCCGTTTTCCCGTGCCTTCTCTATTCCGAGCAGAACATTAGTGGAATTGCCACTTGTCGAGATTCCTATGAGAACGTCGCCCTTCTCACCCAAAGACTCGATCTGCCTTTGGAAAATAGTCTCAAAACCGTAATCATTCCCTGAGGCGGTCAAAAACGAGGTGTCTGTGGTCAACGCAATTGCCGGAAGGGACCTTCGCCTCAACTGGTGACGCAGACTACTCACATACTCAGCCGCCATGTGCTGGGCTTCCGCTGCACTGCCGCCGTTGCCACAGAACAAAAGCTTGTTTCCACGCTCAAACGCAGCCGCTATTAATGTCGCAGCATCGTCCAACCTGTCCGCAAAGGCATGTATGCTTTTCCCTATCGACATAGATTCCTGCACCCTTTGCTCCAAAAAATTGGGCGGAAGTGACACTATTCCTCCTTTCACTCTATGAGTTAGATTAAGATTCGATCAAGTGAAAAAGCGTGGAGCTTGTATGGCATCTTCATCGGCAATCCCCGACGAGATATGTCGGACTTGACTCGACGGCTAGTCCCAAGCTCAGAACATTCCCGCTCCAGGATCCATTGCAAAGGCCCCACGACTTTGAGCCTGAACGCTTACTTCTGACGCCGGGCCTTCCATCATCGCCTGGCTCGGCACCGTCCTGACGAGACGCACAATGGAACCAGAAGGAACCGAGGAGACAAGCTCGCGACCTTTTGGCGTTCAAGCTCGCCACTGGAATCTTAAATTTTGACCTTCTGGAAGATGCGCTCGGGAACGTGGATGATCACGAGCATTATGAATTTCCAGAACCATTTCGTTTGAAGGGGTTCTTAGTTCTTGGTTCGGAGTCCGTGGTCCAGGCCAAAGGCAGAGAGCACAGGGGAAAGAGCGGAGTGATCCTGGTTCGTGGTTGAAATAGCTGATAGCGAGTAGCTCATGGCTCAGAACCCGTCGATGCCTAAGCGTATGCCAATTTCCCTTTCGCCCGCGGAATATCTCTTCCCAAGTCCCTGGCAGTCTCAATCCATTCGTTTATCGCCACCTGTGCGTTCTTCACGGCTTCGGCATAGGTGGCACCATCTGACATGCACCCCGGAAGTTCAGGTACCTCAACAACAAACGCCGAATCTTCCTGGCTCCAGTAAATTAGCAACTCATATTTATGCATCGGGCTCCTCCTTGTGAAGCTTGTACTTCAGCAATACACTCCGCACTTGTCTCGCCTGATACACCTTTGCTTTACCATCTCCAAGCGGCTGCAGGTTTATTATCTCTACGACCCCATGCCTGAGGAAAATTATGAAACCGTTCTTAGTTCATGGTTCGTCGTGAACAGGCAAAGCGCCCCGCTATCAGCGGGGTAAACTCCGAGCAGAGAGCCCCGTTGTTCGCGGGGTAAACTCCCCGCATGGAGTGAACTGGGCGTTTGAGGTTCGGTGTTCGCGGTAGGAATAGTTCATAGCAATCTGGTTCGGAGTTCGTAGTCCGTAGTCCGGGGCAACCCATAGTGAGTTCCCAAAGGAAATTTCAGTATGCTTCCGAAGCCCGTGTCGCTTGTGATGAAAATCGCCTTCTGAATTTGACCAAACCTGGAATCGTCCTCATATTTCGCACCTCCCAACCAATGGCCTCTTATGTCCAGAACTTTACATCCCATCCCCGCAAGTGTCCTAGCAGTTGAGCGGGGCAATGTACAAACGCCCAGACGAATTTGCTGACAGTCTAAGCCAACATCAGTCGCTTTCCCTTGGGTTGCGGCACGGGATCTCCGAATTCCTTTGCAACATCAATCCACAGGCGGGCCGCTTCCTTGACACTCTTCAGGGCTTTTTCTTCAGTATCCCCGTGTGCCATGCAACCCGGCAACTCAGGAATTTCAGCAACAAACACATTGTCTTCGCCGCTCCAATACAAAATTATCTCGTATTTCATGATCCCAGCTCTTTTCATGATAACCTCAGTCCATACTTCAGAATCATATGACGAACCTGGCGTACTTGGTAGACTTTCGCCTTGTCTCCATCTCGCTGCAGATTTATCTTCTCTTCCACATCCTGGTTTCTAAAAATGTGATGACTGCCCCGAATTCGTTCTTGAAAGCCTAATCTAACCAGTAACTGACACAATTCATCGAACCGTATATTAGCATCGGAAGTTCCTTCGAGTATCTTCGAGTGCAGCTTATCGTATTTACCCATTTTCGCGGCCCGTACCCAACAACTTACGGAAATCCCTAATCAACATACTGCTTCTTATCTTCCCATCCTCTCAACTCCTCAGTGCCGCTCTTCCGACTTCTCCCGATCCCCCAGTCTCCCTTTCTCATTTGTCCTCTTTCAAGTTCGTGGTCCTTGGTTCAGGGTTCTTGGTCCTTGGTTCGGAGTTCGCGGTGAACAGGCAAAGCGCCTCGCTATCAGCGGGGTAAACTCCGAGCAGAGAGCCCCGTTGTTCGCGGGGCACATGGTGCAGAGGGTTCGTGGCTCGTGGTTCTGAGATCGACCTTCAGGAGCAACACGTCATCGCCTTCCAACCGAATGCTTCAATTGGTAAAACAGCGGTCTATATTTAGGCTCCGGTATAGGCTTCTTGTTCTTTCGGGCGGAGGCCAACCAAACCTCTTTTGCGCGAAGGACCTCCTCTAAGGCTTCATCCGGGGTCCCACCAAAAGCTGAGCAGTAAGCCAAATCCGGAATGTCCGCTACATAGCCACCGTCTTCCTCACTGTAAAATATGTTGATGTGGTAGTCTCTCTTCGAAGCAAACCTTCTTCGCATCATTGTATAAAATCGGTCCTTCGTTCGTAGTTCTTAGTCCTTTGTCCAAGCTCTATCACAAAAGGGCGCTGAGTCACAGTCGGAATTTCTGGAAAATTCTCTCAGGGACATGGATAATTGCCAACATTATCCACCTCCAGAGCCACTCTTAATAAAACGGTCCTTCGTTCGTAGTCCGTGGTTCCGAGTCATTCATGAGCAGGCAAAGTGCACTGGGCAGAGACCTTCGCTGCCAGTCGAAGATCCGACCCGTCCGATCTTCACACGGACGGACCTCGCGATGAAGCGCTCGGCTCGATAGGCGCGGCTTCGTGGCGCATCGTTCCGGACTCGTGGATCGAGGGTGAACACGCTGCTAACCGGCAAGGTTGAAATGCCTGATGACTGCTGAATAGAATTCCTCGATATCACCCAGACGGCTCGCAAGTATGTTCTTCAAGATGTCCAGGTTCAGGCTTTGATACTCATGAACGGCAATGTTCCTAAAGCCGACCATTTTCTGCATTCTTGACGAGATATCCGCGGATATCACACCGGCGTTCCTCAACAGGCTGAAACTATCTTTCAAATCCTGGGGAATTCCGTATCCCTCCGAAGCGACCACATGCGCAGCAAGATCTATGGCAGCCTGGATTGCACGCTGAAGATTAAGAACGAATACATCTTGACTATTCATATCCTCCAGGCCTTCAGGCCTGAGACCGGTGGCTTCCTTTATCCTCACTAAACAGCGCTTCACTACGCCGACCTTCGCCATGATTACATCGGCGTCAACCATAGATCTTTCCTTCGAGTACGCGCGCTTCTGCCTCACGCCTGACTTTCTTCAGGTCCGCGTACCGTTCTATGGTCCTGACGAAGAATTCCTCGGCTGGCCGAGCATCCCTTTCAAATACCTTTCTTCCGTGCCGGAGAACCTGCATGCCTAGTATCGGCGAGGCTGCCCCGAGAAGCACAAGATCCACTTCCCGTCCCACCGCTTCTTCAAGCTTCTGCTTTAACTCGAGCTGCGCTTCAAAAGACAAGTATTCAGCCTCACCATCTAAAAGAATTCCGATATCGATATCACTTTCCGAATTGAATCCCGCGGTGCCGAAGGAACCGAAGACGTAACCGACAGCGACAGACTGCTCGGACTCCAAAGTCCGGGCTATCGCGATCTGCGTTTCAATAATATCCAGCTTTTGCGTATCAGGCATCGCTTTAGGGGTTCGGAGTTGAAATAGTTAATGGCTCATAGGAAAACAGTTCAGGGATCATTTGGCTCGTGGCAATTCAGCTCATAGGTCATAGATGATCCACCACATATCCTTCATACTCAGCATCATATGTTATCACTACTTTGTACGTCATTTTCTTCTCCTTCCCGAGGCTTTCTGATGTCTCGACCCTGCTCGTGGACAAAAGTATGTAGTATCGAAAGTCAAAAGACTAGAAGCCGATGGCTCGCACATGCCAGCGGTGATCACTCAGTTGTACACGGCAATTCGGTTCCGGGCCCGAGACTCTTAGTTCGAACTCGAAGATCCGGCCCGTCGGATTTCTACATGGACGGACCGCAGGCTAAAGCACTCGACCCGTCCCATTTTTGCGTGGCCGGATCTCGCGATCAATCGCTCAACTCATCGAGCGGGGTAAGCTCAGCGTATAGTTAAAAAGGTCCAGGGCCTGGGGTTTGCGGTCAGGCAGCTATCTGCTCAAATGAAAACTGAGGAATGTTCGTCCGCTCCCTGGCGTGTTCGACGGTGATTGAACGGATATTTCCCTCTTTGTCAATGTCAAGCAACGTGTCTTCATCCAAATCTCTGGTCTCCGCGGTCTCTGTTTCACGAAACTCGATGTATAGTGTATCAGTGTCCTGAAAGTATTTTATCTTCATAATGTGTTCTATTCACTCTAACTGAATGACCGCACGGTCAGGGCGGCGTCGCATTTCTTCAAAATATCGCGTGAACTTCACTTTTGCGATACATTTCCGCAGCGGGAAAATTTGTTATGCCGAATGGCGCAAAACTGAAAAAGTCTCAATGTTTGGAATCCAGGGTTCGGAGTCGCAGATCCGGCCCGTCCGTTCTTCAGATGGACGGACCGCAGGCTAAAGCGCTCGACCTTGAAATAGCTGGGAGCCAGCAACTCATGGCTCAGACCCTGCCGAAACCTACGCGTATGCTAGTTTCCCTTTAGCTCGAGGGATTTCTCTTCCCAGGCCCTTAGCCGTCTCAATCCATTCATCTATGGCAACCTGCGCGTTTTTCAAGGCTTCGGCATAGGTGGCACCATCTGACATGCACCCCGGGAGTTCAGGTACCTCAACAACAAACGCCGAATCTTCCTGGCTCCAGTAAATTAGCAACTCATATTTATGCATCGGGTTCCTTAGTCCTTGGTTCATGGTGCGTGGTTCTTGGTCCTTGGTTGGAGGTCCATAGTCCTTATTGGATGGCTCATAGTTCGCAGGCGCATAGTCAGAGTCTCAGTTTCTGGAATATCCGTTCAGGCAAATGAATTATCACAAGCATAATCCACTTCCAGAACCATCTCGTGTAAACGTTCTCTGGTTCGTAGTTCTTGGTTCGGAGTCCGTGGTCCTTAGTCCATTGCTCATAGTTCACAGGTGCATAGTCACAGCTTCAGTTTCAGAAACATTCTCTCCGGAATGTGAATTATCAGCAACATAATCCATCTCCAGAACCACCTTGTGTAGACCACAGGCCTGCCGGTTCTGTAAGCACGGAAGATATCGTCCGCGACCTTGTCAGGTTGCGCGGTGAGCAGGCCGGGCAGCTTCAAGTTCTCCGTCATCTTCGTCGCGACAAAACCCGGCTTGACGGTCAGGACATGCACCCGGGACTTCGAGAGACGACTTCTCAATCCGGAGAGATACGCGGTGAACCCGGCCTTCGCGGAACCGTAGATATAATTGCTCATGCGTCCGCGGTCGCCCGCGACGGAGCTGATACCAATGATGGCACCGCTCTTCTGAGACTCATAATAGTTTGCCGCGATGTTCAGTATAGAGACGGCACCGGTAAAATTTGTGTCAATCGCCCTCTTTGCCTCTGTCCAATCTCTTTCACTGATTTTTTGATCGCCGAGGTAACCGAAGACGCAGGCGATAGCCAAAGGCTTCGGGTCAATGCCATCCCAAAACTTTTGATGTGAGTCGAAATCGACGGCATCAAATCTCAAGGCCTCGACATTCACTTTGTATCTAAGTTTCAGATCGGCGGCGTCTTTCGAGAGCGATTCGGTATCGCGGCCGGCGAGGAGGAGGTCCCAGCCTTCGGAGGCGAACTTGCGCGCGATCGCGCGGGCGATGTCGCTGGAAGCACCCAGGATGAGAAGCGATTTATTCAATGTCTAGGACCCAAACTTTGAAGTGACGCTCAACTCATTGACGCGGCGTGTTTTCAACCACCCCTAACCCCTCCTTTGATAAGGAGGGGAGCTTAGGAGAATCATTCCCGCTAGATATCCTCATCGCGCGCTCACCTGAATATTCAACCCTCGGGTCCCCCTCCTCACTAAGGAGAGGATAAACTTGTCCGCCGAAGCTAAGCGTAGGCGGAGAGGTGGTTCTTTCTATTCAACACCTGCCTCATCCAGAATCTTTTGCAACACGCTCTCGGTATTTTGCATCACTTCGGAATTTGTGAAGCGAACGACGGCGACGCCAAGGCTCTCAATATCCGCTTGCCGTTTTAGATCTGAGTCCACACGCGACGGATGACCGTGAACATCACCATCGAGCTCAACCGCCAGCTTCCTCGACGGACAATAGAAATCTACGATGTAATTCGCTATGCTGGCCTGCCTTCTGAATTTCAAACCACCCAGTTGGCTATTCTTGAGGCGGGACCAAAGTACAATCTCCGCCTTGGTCATGTTTTTGCGGAGATATGACCTCCTGCTCTTTAACTCAATCTTGTTAAATATACTCTTCAAGTTAGCCAACCACCCCTAAGAGGCTGTCCAATAACAAGGTTTGAGGATTACGGACGAGGATGCATAGGGCGATTTCATGGGAAGTTGTTTAGCTTACTCGGTGGATGAGGCGATCTTCTTTGTGTTGTGTGCCATGCTCAGAAGTCCCATCTCCACCTTCACTTTCTCTTGACCTCTTAGCCTGAACCTTCGGTAGTTCTGGTTCAACTTTATGTCTGCGAAAACAGGCTCGACATCGATTCCTCGTTGCTTGCGCAAGGCGATACCTTTTTCTGATTCAAGGTTGAGCTTTGCCTGAGCTCGGTATGCGTCCAATGTTCGATTTATCTGGATCATCCGATTACCCGCTCCTCGCTTGCACATCTCACCGACGGGGCAGTTCGTGCAATCCACGCATTGATAAATCCTAACCTCTGTCTTGTACCCATTATCCGTTTTTACTTCTCTCGTCTCTTTGAAATTCACGCTCCGTCCCTGCGGACATCTGTATGTGTCTGTCTCCCGGTCGTATTGGAAATTCTCCTTCCGGTACGGATTGTCTCTGTACTTCCTCGTCTTCTCGATATGGTATGTATTGTACTTGAGATAACTGCCGATCTTCTCTTCCTCCAGAAACGCATAGTTCTCTTCGCTCCCATACGCGCTGTCTCCTACAACCACTGACGGATACCGGCCCATTATCTTTTTGCCGTGTCGCAAGTGTTCCTTCAGTGCATCGCTCTCGGACGCTTTCCTCTGGTGAAAATTGTAATTGAGTATGAACTGCTTCTGTGTACCTATGATAACGTTGTATGCAGGCAGCAGCTGCCCATCCTTCATCATGAACACCGTCGCATCTGTGTCGGTCTTCGCATAACTGTTTCGACCCGCTAATGTCTTCTCCTGTTCTTCATATCTCTCAAGCTTTGGAGCCAGTTTTGCCTCGATTTCTCTTACCGCTTTAGCCTTCTTCTTATTGTCCTTCGGCGCCTTCTTGATTATTTCGTTTATCTTCTTGATCTGCTCCTTCACATCCTCGGTTGTCAAATCCGTCCCTTCTCCAAGCTCCTCAAGGTCTCTATCACCGTATCGCTCGTTCTCTTCCCGGTTTACTTCCTCTATCTCTTTCAGTAATCCCTTTATCTTTTCCTCTACCTTCTGCTTATACCTCTTCGTGTTCTTTTTCCATACTACCTTGTGCTTGTTGTTGTCAGCCCTTACTTTCGTCCCATCCACAAAATATCTCCCTAAATCCACGTACCCGTGTTCCATCAAGAACAACGTCATTGTCCCGAATACTTCATCTATCACCTTCTTCAACCGTCCGCTCCGAAATCCATTTATTGTTCTGAAGTCCGGCCGATTCATCCCCGACAACCACATGAAGTTCACATCCTCCCTTAGCGCCTTCGCTATCATCCTCGATGAATATATCTTCGATACATACGCGTACACAAGTACCTTCAGCATCATTAATGGATGATATGCGCTTGTTCCACCTCCTTCGTATGTCGATATCAGCGCCTTCATGTTCAGCCCTTCTATCGTCTCGTTTACTACTCTCACCAGATGCTTCTCTGGTATTAGTTCCTCCAGGCTCGGTGGTAATAGCATTACCTGGTTCTGCTCGTATCGCTTAAACACCGGCTCCCCTTTCTTTCTCTTCCGCTTCTCCTCCTTCGCTTCTTCCCCGAACAATGTCCTCTCCTCTTCCGGCTGTTCCATGATACCTGTCTTCCCTTTTTCCTCATTTGACGACGCTAATACCTATTCGGTTCATCCCCACCTCATTCTTTTTGGACAACCTCAGCTTGAGAAGATCTTTCCCGCCAGAAATCCTCGCCATGTACTCGCCTCGATATTCAACCCTCGGGTTCCCCTCCTAACAGAGGACGGGATTGACCTGTCCGCCGAAGCCTTGGCGTAGGCGGAGGGGTGGTGCATTTCTCTTTCATCAATACACACTCTTCAACCACCCCTAAGAGGCTGTCCAAAAAGTCTTGTCTGTCATGCTGAACGAAGTGAAGTATCCATTTTTCAGAACGAATAAGTGGATTCTTCAGTCGCTCCGCTCCTTCAGAATGACATTTTCCTTGTTTTGGGACAACCTCAGCCCGGAAAACTTGCCGCCGGAATTTGCACCATTTACAATCGAACCTCATAATCAAACTCCTGGGTTCCCCTCCTAACAGAGGAGGGGATTAAGGGGTGGTGCGTTTCTCTTTCATCAATACACACTCTTCAACCATCCCTAACCCCTCCTTCGATAAGGAGGGGAGCTTAGAAAGCTTGCTCCTTGATTTTGCACCATTTGCCGAATTAAGCTTGCTAGATCCTTACGACTCTCTTCACTGTGCAAGAGGAATAGTTGACTCAAATCGCAAGGCGCCTACTCTGCAGGGAGGAGAACCGGCGACCGGGATCAACTTTCTCACGGACGCTCCTGAAGCTGTCCAGTTTCGGGTAACCTGATTTCATCATTTCAGGGCTCATGCGGGCATCCTTGGTCGGATAAATCCGGCCGCCGAAATCTTTCACAAGCACATCAAGCTCTTCGAGTTCTTTCAGCAATCCGGCGGTCACCGCGAAATCGAGCGCGAGCGTGTAACCTTCTTTCGCGAACGAAAGGTAGGGACCATCCTCTTTTCCGAAGAGTTTCAAGACTGCCAGAAAGGAACCTCGCCCTGCGGCTGAAATCCGTTCGAGAATCTTTGTAAGGCCTTCCCGGCCCGCTTCCTTTGGAAGTACAACCTGGTACTGGACGAAGCCGCGCTTGCCATAAATACGGTTCCAGTTCTTGATGGAGTCGAGAGGATAGAAGAAGGGCTCGTAGTCAATCACGGCATCACTTGAAGACACGGAGGCTTTTGTGTAGTAGAGGCTGTTGAACGCGCGCACAGTTAAAGTACTCAATGCAAAAGAAGGAAAATCAACCGGGACCGAGAATTTTCTCCCGCGCTCATGTGTGAGCGGATCGTGTGCCCTGGGCACCTCTTCCTTCGACGCATGTTCGCCAAGCATGAGAACGCTTCGTCCCAGTTTAGCTCCGCGGGAAAGACAATCGATCCAGGCGACCGAGTAAGTCCAGCCGGGATATTCATTGAATGCTGAGAGAGCCTCTCCAAGATTCTTTGCCTTTACAGTCTTCTGCCTGATATACGCCGTCTCAATATTCTTCAACCTGATGGCTGCTTGAAGGATAATTCCCGTCAGGCCGTAGCCGGCGCAGGTGGCAAGAAATAACTCTGTGTTTTGCGTTGCTGAGCACCTGACGACGGTGCCATCAGCGAGAAGGACATCGAGCCAATTGACATGATTGCTGAAGCTTCCATCCTTGTGGTGGTTTTTGCCGTGGACGTCGCTCGCGATTGCCCCGCCGACGGTGACGAACTTTGTGCCCGGAGTAACCGGCAGGAACCATCCGCGCGGTACGAAAACTTCGAGTATCTCGGCGAGGCTAACGCCCGACTCGCAGACGAGCTCGCCGGTTGCATCGTCGAAGGAGATAAACCTGTTGAGCCTTCTTGTCGATAGCAGAGTCTCCGCGAGGGAGCTGTCTCCGTATGAGCGGCCGAGCCCGCGGGCGATCGCAGATTTCCCGTGCGGGAGGGACTCGAGAATTTTCTGTAATTGTTTTTCACTATCGAAGCTCCGCCATTGTGCATCGATCGTTGGATATTGTCCCCACCCTGAGGTCAGCATGAGCCGGGTTCTTGGTTCTTGGTCTGTAGTTCTTGGTCCGTTGTTTTTGGTCCGTGGTCTATGTGCTGGTGTTCGTGGTCCGAGGTCCGTAGTTCTTGGTTCTTGGTGCGTCGTGCAGAATGAGAAAATTCCGGGAACAGTCGGTTCATTCGAGATCGTCGAGGTCGAGAAGATCTTTCTTCCGACCCGAAGCCCTCTTGTTCTTTATGAGATCAGCTTTGCCAATGAAAGACACAATTTGCTTACCGTACTTGCCGGACACCTTACTCTTCCAGGCTTGCGAAAAGGTGATACCGGAGATTGATGTAAGGAGGTCTATTCTAAAAGGAGGATTCCCAAGTTGAATAACCTGGTCCGGTTTCGTCAGGTCGCTGACGGTAATGTCCGCCTCGCCAAAGCCAAATTCGTCAAGGACTTTAATGATCTTGCGAGCGTTGCCCTCACTTGAATCCAGGAATATGTCAATATCCCCGGTGTACCGCGGTCTGCCGTGAACCGCAAACGCATAACCACCCACCACCAAATATCGAGCGTTATGCGAGTTTAGTAATCCGAAGAACTCTTCGAAGTCCTCTGATAACTCCATTTCCTCTCTTCTTCCCGTAGATCTTGACCCGGCGCGCTCTAAGCACTTCCACAGCCTCAAGCCTCTCCTCGATAGACTTCGAACTCCAATATTCTCTCTCGCTTCGATCAGCAGAGAAATCGGTCAGGCTCATTATTTTTATATTATTAGTCATGTGTAAAAGTGGTTCGGGGTTCCGGGTTCTTGGTCCGTGGTACGTCGTTCTTGATGAATGAGGCAGTGTTCAGCGCTTTGGGCCGGAGGATTTCAGATACTTGATCAAGCCTCCGATTAGGCGCTTCACTTTGGCAGCTTGATCGTAATTCTGGTGGAAGCAGGTCTCCGGGACATATTTCTGATCAAGGGCAACGTAGAAAAGCGATTGGACTTCCGAGGCAGATCGGTAAGCGAAATTCAGGAAGTTGATAAAGCCTTTGTCCGATCCTGCATCGAACCCCTCCGCAATGTTGGCCATAATGGAAACTGCGGCGCGCTGCATCTGATCCTTGAGCCCGTAATCCTTAGAAAACTTCGATTGTAGACTTATCGTATACACGTTATTCGTCAACGCCCTCGCCTCTTTCCAAGACTCAATTTCCTCAAACCTCTCGATTTTCATCCTATCCCCCTTTCCCAAACTTACCCACCCAACAAGTGTCCTGAGTCTGTCGTGTTTGAATTAAGACCGGGGCCCAACAGCCCGTGACCAAGAACTAAGGACCCAGAACCACGAACTACGAACCAAGGACTAAGGACCAGCGACAACGGACCCAGAACCACGGACCCCTTAACATGGCTCCGCCATCTCAGTCCCATCTGACCGGTGGCGATTGAATCTGTACGCTGACCGCTGAACGCTATCAGCTATTTGCGATAAATGCACTGAGCGCTCGCGGAGGAGGAAAAAAAGCCTACGGCGCGAGAACTATTTACCTAACTTGTTGCTGAAGTAACGCCAGCCTCGGGATAAGCCGGATGAGGTGTGCCTCCCGCGGCAGGCTTTCCGATCAGCTTAACCGCCGAAACAGGCACGTTTACGCTCAACAGTTTGTCGAGCCCTTCGACCCTGATAACGAAACTCTTTCGGTTCAACACATCGACGATCTCGCCGCGGAGCCCCGCCAAAGGGCCCGCTACTATCTCGGCTTCATGGCCGCAGTAACTGGCGTCCAGGACTTCAACGTTGGCCGAATAGTACTCCACAATTCTGCGGATATCGTCGACCTGGTTATCAGGAATAACGCTAGGCTTGCCGTTCGAGCTGACAAACTTTACAAAACCGCTCGTCAAATAGACCCTGCCGAACTCTTCAGGAAGCGTCCTTACGAAGACATAGGAGGAGAAGAGCGGGACTTCAACCCATTTCTTCCTGTCGCTCCACTCATGGAGTTCCTTGCGAAGCGGGAGATAGGATTCGATGCCGCGTTCCGCGAGGTCGGAATGCGCCCGCTTTTCATGTCGTGCTTTCACGTATATGACGTGCCACGATCTCCGCCCTGCCGGCATGCCGGACGGCGAGGCGGAAATAAGACCGCTCAAGCTCCTTTTTCCTCCTTGTGTCCGTAGTAATGATAATATCTGTAATACCTGTAATAGGCACCGTAAGCCCTCGTCACATCGAATTCGTTCAGGATAACACCGATGATCCCGGCCTTGACTTGTTTCAGCGTCGAGTATGCCTTCTCAAGAACATCAACTTCTGTCCTGTTAGCAAGGGTCACAAAAACGACGCCGTCGGTGAGCTTTGAAAGTATAACGCCGTCTGTAACGGCCACGACCGGCGGTGAGTCGAAGATCACGAAATCGAAGCTTGCCTTAAAAATCTCCATCGAGCTCTTCATCGCGTCCGAACCGAGGACTTCAGATGGATTCGGAGGCAACGAACCAGTCGGAAGAAGGAACAGGTTCTCCACAAAAGTCTTTCTTACCGCCGTATTCAGATCAATCTCACCCTTAAGGTATTCGATCAGGCCTGGCTTTCTGTCGTAGTTGAAGAGCCTGTGCTGTATCGGTCTTCTGAGATCAGCGTCTATCAAGAGAGTTTTCAATCCCGCCTTCGCGAAGGTCACCGCTATATTGGCAGTGGTCGTCGATTTCCCCTCTTTTGGCAGTGCACTGACGACAAGGAGCGATTTTAAAGGCTTGTCGATCCTGGAATACTGAATGGCGGTCCTCAATGAACGATAAGCTTCGGAAATAGGATCCGACGGTTTGTGAAAAGTTATGAGGCGCAGTGGAACGGAGACACCGTCCTTCATTACCCTCTCCTCGCCTATAATCTCTTTCCCCTGCGCGTTCGTTCCGGTCATGATTGGAATGGAAGCAAGGACATTCAATCCCTTCTTCTCAAGATCTTCGGGGGATTTAATACTCCTGTCCATATAATCGAGGACAAAGACCCAGCCGACACCGAGTGCCAGGCCGAGCAAAATTCCCAGCGTGAGATTCAGCGGGACTTTGGGGCTCACCGGCTTCTGCGGTGGAACAGCCGGATCGACTATCTGCACATAACCAAACTGAGACTGCTCGGCGATCTGAGCCTGCTGGTAACTGTCCTGGATAAGGAGGAAAAGTTTCTCCCGGCTCTTCTCCGTCCTGTCAAGTTTAGCCAGCTCAATGTACTGCTTGGGGATCCTCGAGAAATCGCCGTCGTATTGCTGCACTACCCTGTCGAGCTCCTTCTTCTGAGCCTCGGTGGAGCCCAGAGCAATCTCCTGCTGGAGGATCCTGAGCCTCAATTCCTTGTAGTACCCTGTAGGATCGTAATTGCCGTTTCCCTGCCCCATCCCTTGCGGGCTGCCGGTAGCCATCACCTGCGCGTTCAGAAGCTGAGTAGTCTTGCCCTTCAGCTTCCTTCTCAGTTCCGTTATCTGGGAGTCTGTTTGAGCGATTATCTGGTTGTACACCTGCCTATCGGCGACCATTGGATTCTGAGCTATTGCAACGTCGCGGTTCACTTCAAGCTTCGCTATCTGCTGCTGCAGGAGCGTAATGTAGGGATCCACAGCCTCCGAAACACTCGAAGACATCAACGGTTCCAGTTTTGCCAGCTGGGCGTTGTACGCGTCGAGGACCTGCTGCTGCGACTTCATCTGTACTACAACATCGTCGCGCTGGGCCTGGAACGTGCTCATGACCTCTATAAGCTGTTTTGCCTCGTCGTCGAGGGAGACAATGCCCTGAGCCTGCATATAATTCTGGAGGTTCGTCTCGGCGGCATCGAGCTGCTGCCGCGTATCGGCCAGCTGCCCTCCAAGGAACTCCCGGACGTTCGTGGCCATATTGCGGCTCGAACTCAAATTCAGGTCGTAGTACTGCTTGGAGTAAACATTGGCAATCCGTGACGCTTCCTCTGGAGAATGCGACTTGACCGAAATGCTTATGATATCAGAGTTCCTGTCGTTGGAGAAATCGACCTGATTCTTAAGGCTCGCTTTGACAACATCAAGGAGCGTTAGATTATCTGCGCCCTTTTCACGAGCCTTCTGAAGACTCGTCATTGATCTGGTGATAATCTCCATGCTATCGGACTTACCCGCGACGGTTACCATCGGATTCTGTATCAACTCCTTGGCGACGTTTGTCCTCAGAAGATTTGTCTGGAGGATGTCCATCTCATTTGTTATCCGGCGTTCGTCCGACTGGAACGGTTGGAGAAAGTCGCTCATTCCGCTGAGTATCGAGCCGGAGGCGCTCTTGTTCTTCTGGATCAGAACTTGTGCCGTAGCTTGATAAGTTGGACGCGAAAGGAAAGTGTACAGAGCGGTAAGCACTACCACAATTGCGAAGATCAGGATTACAGATGTCTTCCTTCTGTAGATCTTCTCAAGAATATCCTGGAGAGATATCTCCTGCTCCTCAGTGCGGCCAAAGAGGCTGCCGTTGTGCGGCGAGCCGTTACCGTTACTCCCAACGCCGTTGCCGAATCCGTTGCTGCCGTTATCGGAACTCAAAGCTTCTCCATTAGTTGTTAGCGAAAAAAGTTAATGTTTTGCGCAAAGCCAGTCAAGTGCATTTAAGCACAGCAGATTGTTATGTTTTCGTGAATTTGTGCGGGAAATCATCCCGACAAATGCCCAAGATGCTGGGACATAACAGTCCATGGCTGTCTGACTTATGTCTCCCTATCAACCGGTTGGCACCGGCTACCCTGCCAAAATTACCGTTCTCTTTCGACAATGACTGCACAACCGTCACCCGGCCGTGCCGATCCGAGAGTTAGAACGCCTAGCGGTTCCGAATGGCTCGGCGTGCCGTTGAGCTTTACGGCTCTCTTCGTCCGACGCTCGTGACGCGAGACGAGGTCTAACTCGTGAGGCTGGAGGCTGTCCAGAAAGTCTTGTCTGTCATGCTGAACGAAGTGAAGCATCCATTTTTCAGAACGAATAAGTGGATTCTTCAGTCGCTCCGCTCCTTCAGAATGAC
>JAHECO010000025.1 GCA_024641705.1 Candidatus Kryptoniota bacterium | reverse complement strand
CGACGAACGGACAGGGACTTGACTACTTCAACAACCCAAGCGTCAGGACTTGGATATTCTCAATCGCGGTGAATTACTAAGAAAGGGAGCAATATGAAGAAGACTTTAAAATACGTCGCGACACTGACGGTCTTTGGCGTAATCCTTGTGGGTTGTAAGTCGTTCACCAAGGGTTATTCCACGAGCCCGTATGGCGCAACGAGTGCACCTGCTCCGCAACTATTTACCGGCTCTGAGGGAGCCTTCGACGAATTCATGGAAGGTTTCCCCTCGCAGGTCTCGTCCCTCTGGGCGCAAGGAGCCACGGGTACGGACAGGCAGTTTCAAGGCTACTACAACTACAACACGTCCGCCCAGGACTATGCGAACGACTGGGGAACTGCCTACACGAACGTGTTGTATAACCTGCGTCTGACACAGGAAGAGGCGGCAGCGAACGGACAGAAGAACCTCGAAGGGGCGGCGAAGATCCTCGAGGGGATCCAGATGGGAACTGTCACTGCTCTTTGGGGCGATGTTCCTTATTCGCAGGCCGCGGAGCCCAGCGTCACCACGACGCCCAAGTACGACGCACAGGCCACGGTCTACGCCGCAGTGCAGGCCACACTCGACACAGGCATCGCGCTGCTGAACGCCAACAAGGCCAAACTGCCGGCAGATGTCTTCAGCTCGGCGAGCGACCCGAACGTGTGGCTGGCAGCAGGCTACACGGCGAAGGCGAGATACGAGATGCAGGCCGCGCGTGCAGACGGATATACCACAGCGGAGCTCAATAACGTAATCGCTTGGGCGAAGCTGGGAATTATCGCCACCGACGGCTCGCAGGATCTGATGTTCCTGCATACCGGCGGGGTCTACAACGGCGATATGAACCTCTGGTACTCTTTCGGCGTGTATGACAGAAGCGGCTACGTCGGCGCGAGTAAGAGTTTCATGGTTCCCATGCTCGAAGCATACGGGATGGGTTCTCAGATGAACTTCTACTTCGATACCACCGGCGGCGGCCAGGATCTGAATTACAACGACGGAGCAGGTTTCGGGGCGACAACTGCGTTCCCGATATTCAGGGCCTCTGAAGCTAACCTGCTAATTGCTGAAGCTTATGCAAGGTTGGGCGGCGCTGCCAACTTGGCTAACGCACTGACATATCTGAACGACGCGATGACTTACAACAACAATGCGTATGGTGATACGACGGCTGCATACGCCTCCGGTGATGCTGCTGTTAGCACCCAGAGCGCGATGTTGCAGACGATTTGGAACGAGGAATACATGGCGTTGTTCCCCGAAGTCGAGGCGTTTGATTTCGTCAGAAGAGTCGATTACCAGGTAATCTACACTTCCGGCACGAGTACCGTGAAGCTTACCCCGACTAACGGGACGCAGTTCCCGCAGCGGTTCTTCTACCCAACGAGCGAGGTTACCGCGAATCCGCATACTCCAGTCCAGGGGGCTAGCGCCCTGTTTGCAAAGACGCCTGCAAACAGCGTTAGTGACCCGAAGCTTTCCCAATAGGGGGAAGTGGTTAGTCGTGGTTTCACGACTTGATTTAGGATCCCGTGCTGCCCAAAGCGGCACGGGATTTTTTTACCCGGATGAATTTTGATGCAGAACACACTTGGACCCCAAAAATCTTGCCGGGAAGCTTGATTAAGTGTTTGACTGCTCCTAAATTATGTTGAATTTCTGGAGGTAATATGGCAGAGAAAAAATGGTACAACGTTTTCGTATCTGTTGAAGATGAAGAAAAAAAGGCAGAGCAAGGTGTGCAGACTGCCGAGACTACCTCGCGCGTTGAGATAGCGGAGCCCCAGCTCGAACAGCCCGTGGCACGTGTCGGGCAGGAACTTCCAAGCTTTCAGGCTATCTACCAGGCATTCGGCATAAAGGAACCGATCAACGGTTTCACTGTGTACCGTGCCGAGGAGTTGCTGAAGAGCGTATACCTGAAAGGAGCTTCTCCCGAGACCAAGCGCAATGCACTGATGGTTGCTCTCGAAGCCCTGAGAATTCCCGCCGAGGAAGTCATACAGGATGCGGTCAAGCGCGACAAGGCCCTGACGCAATTCGAGAAGATCGAAGAGCGAAGGCTGCGCGAGATGGAACAGAAGAAGAGCGAAGAGAACAAACGCCTCCAGGAAGAGATGGAAAGGATCTTCAACGAGATCCGCGAGAAGATGGAAGACAACAACAACCTGGTCAAAGAATCTCGCGATAAATTCCAGGCGTGGCAGGAAGACAAGGAAAAAGAAGAACAGCGGTTGTCCGGAGTTTTGCAGTACTTCGTTGCGCAGGAGGTACCCGACCAGGCCCATACTCCGGCCACGAGGCGCAAACGCACGACCTCGTCCGACAACTGATTTTGCCTCCGCCGCGAGAGGCGGAATGCGATACTCTGATTTCCAGGCACAAGTCTCGTGACAGAGTCTCAAATCCGGAAACCGAAAGGCTCGGGGGATGATTCATGGATTTGAGAGCCAGCATTTTGGGCTCGATTGGAATCTTGGATTCAGAGCTCACGGTTTGTCTCCCCGCAATTTCCACAGAAAGGCCAGAGTTTTGCCGATGGATGGCGGCCCAAAGTCTACGTACATCCTGCCGCCCGGCAGTTACCGAATGAAGAGGACAAATGGCTAAAGTCAGAATCAAACCCGGAGGTGTCGTACTTCTCGCTGTAGTGGTCTTTGGTGCGCTCCTGTTTCTGTTCTTCGAACTAAAACCCGCATCGACCCCCAAAGAAGCGGTGAAGAGCACAGCACCCCTTCCCGTTGCAAAGTCCCGGGAGACACCCCGAACACCGGCACAAACCGCACAAGTCCCAGCCAGCGTCACCCAGAAGCCGCCTGCACAACAGTATGCCGTGAAGGCCCCCGCCGGGAATTCTCCCGTACGGATTTACTTCGATTTCAACCGTGCGGCTATCAACAAGAATGTTTATTGCATATTTGACCGGATAGAACAGATCGTGAAACAGTCCGGCGGAAATAGCCTGCGGATCGTAGTCGAAGGTAATGCTGATTCCATCGGCCCTTCATGGTACAATGTGGAGCTTTCGAGGAAGAGAGCCGCCAGGGTCGCCGACTCGCTGGCAAGGCGTCTCGGCATTCCATTGGACAGGATCACGCTTGTCGCCAACGGTTCGAACAAGCCGATCGCTCCCAACAGCACGCGTGACGGAAGGGCGGACAACCGCCGCACCGACATAGTTATATACCACTAGATAGAAGGCTACTCCGATTTCACGGACGGTGAGACGGGGAGCCGACAATCTCTCTTCGGGAAAGAGGTACGGATCCGGATACGCGTGTTTCGTCGTCCATTTCTATCCCATTGTTTCACCCGGGAGATTTTTTCACTCGTTTTTTTTGATCAAGCCGGATAACTTTGTGCATTGTATCCTTCGCACCGACCGCTGACCCCGGAGAAGGACAGATTTGTAATGCAAATGAGGATGTAAATGAAATTCAGGATAATACTTTTCCTAACTGCGTTTCTCATCGGCTCCGTCGCGTATGCGCAGGACAACTTCTCGATCCCCGTCGATAACTGGACATACGGCGTCATACAGCAGCTTCAGAACAGGGGATACTTGCTGGACCTGAGTCCGGGATTCAAACCGTACCGGAGGATCGATGTCGCGAAAGCGCTGGAGAACCTGAAAGCGCACGCCGTGATGTCGGAGATGCCGCAGGCGGACAGGTGGCTTGCCCGCAAGCTGGAGGAGGAGTTTGCTCCCGACTTGCTGATGCTTGACGCGAAGAGATCGAACCCCGACACCTCCTTTGTCGGTGCAAGGTTTTCCGAAGAGGTTTACGCGAATCTGGCGAAGGGAGACTACCAGACTTTCAAATATGCGAGCCGGACGGAGTTCAGGCCTCTCCTGCGCAGCGAGTTCGGGTTTGACATCGGCAGTCATCTCTCCCTCTATACCGACGCGACCGTGAACCAGACATTGAAAGACGATACACTCTATACGGGCTTCACCAAGTTAGGTCTCGATGCGCTGCACCAGCAGGCGTACGTCCGTTATTCAGACCCGCATTTCGATTTCACATTCGGACGCGACTATCTTTCGTGGGGATACGGAAACAACGGGACCGTGCTCATCTCGACGACGCCCGGGGCCCTGGACCTCGCGTCCCTCTTCGTCAATACGCGCGTGGTGAAGTTCAATTGGTTCGTCGCTCAGTTGAACCAGATGCCGGAGTTCACGCCCGACACCAACAACTACGGAATTTACGGACCCGCCCCGACGGTCGGGAAGCCCGATCCGCTTGCCAACAGGTACCTCACGGGTTCCAGGTTCGAGTTCAATATTGGCGATAAGGTATATCTAGGAGCCTACCAGGCAGGTGTCTTTGGCGGACCTAACGCTCCCATCGACCTCGAGCTGATAAATCCACTCCGCCTCACTTATGAGAATGAGGCGAACGGCGGGAAAGATGTGAACGCATTTCTCGGAGCCGACATCAGCGTTTTCTGGCCGAAGGATTTCAATTTCTACGGCGATCTCACGATAGACGACTGGCAGGTGGACCACAAAACCATCGGCGATCTGAAGCCGAACCTCTATTCGTTTAATCTCGGAATGAATGCCGCGAATGCCCTGTCGGGTTTAGGGATAAGCGGAACTGATGTTAACCTTCAGTATACGATGGTTAGAAATCGTGTTTATAATGAGTACAACTGGGCAAGTTTCGAGAAGCTCATGTTAAGAAACTACCCGATTGCGAATCCGTACGGCGACAACTTCTGGAATGTCGATCTCCGCCTTTCGCACTGGTTGACATACGAGTGGAAAGTCGGGATCGAAGCGATGCATCTCGAGCATGGAAGCCAGAACTTCAGCGGCCCCTATACGATGCCGTGGCTGACCGACCCGAACATCACCGTGGCGACAGGGTATAACGAGCCTTTCCCGTACGGCACGGTCCAGTCGACCAACCTGTTCAGCGGTTCAGTGCTTTACCAGCCCGGGCCGAAGGTCTACGGACAGGCGACACTGAGCTATTCACAAAACCACAACTACCAATACCAGCCCGGTCTCGACAAGGGCGTATTTTCTTTTCTCTTTACCATCTATTATAATTTCGCGACGACAATCCCGTTTAATTGAAAGCTTATGAACGGCGGAGACATGAAAGAGAAGCCCGAAGGATCGCCCAGACTTGAAGAACTGAAGAACCTTACGGAAGAGGCGAAGGCAGGGGGCGGCAAGAAGCGCGTCGATGAGCAGCACAAGAAAGGCAAACTCACCGCGCGGGAACGCCTGGAGATTCTCCTCGACGAGAGCTCGTTCGTCGAGCTGGACATGTTCGTCAAACACCGCTCTACGGATTTCGGACTGGATAAGCAGCGCTACCCGGGTGACGGCGTCGTTACGGGCTACGGCAAGATCGACGGCAGGCTTGTCTTTGTTTACAGCCAGGACTTCACTGTGTTCGGAGGCTCTCTTTCGGAGACTCATGCGGAGAAAATCTGCAAAATAATGGACATGGCGATGAAGATGGGGGCACCGATAATCGGACTCAACGATTCGGGCGGTGCCAGGATACAGGAAGGGGTCGTCTCGCTCGGCGGGTACGCGGACATCTTTCTGAGAAACACGCTGGCGAGCGGAGTGGTACCCCAGATCTCCGCCGTCATGGGCCCTTCGGCCGGCGGTGCGGTCTACTCTCCTGCGATTACCGATTTCATCTTCATGGTGAAAAACACGAGCTACATGTTCGTAACCGGCCCCAACGTGGTGAAGACGGTCACGCATGAGGATGTCTCATTTGAGGAACTCGGGGGAGCAATCACTCACGCCACGAAGAGCGGCGTCGCACATTTCGCATGCGACGGCGAGGCGGAGTGCCTGGTCGGAATCAGGAACCTTCTCTCATTCATCCCGCAGAACTACCGTGAAGATCCTCCAAGACTCAAGACCAAAGACCCTGTCGGACGGGAGGAGGAGTCGCTTAATTCGATCATTCCCGAAAACCCGAACAAGCCTTACGACATGAAAGACATCATCAGGCTGATAGTGGACGACGGCACTTTCATGGAGGTGCATGAGCTCTTTGCGCAGAACATAATCGTGGGTTTCGGGAGGCTTGACGGGAAGCCGGTCGGGATAATCGCGAACCAGCCGTCCGTGCTAGCCGGTGTGCTGGATATAGATGCATCGATCAAGGCGGCAAGATTCGTCCGTTTCTGTGACGCCTTCAGTATCCCGCTCCTTGTATTCGAAGACGTTCCCGGATTTCTCCCGGGCACGGATCAGGAGTGGAGGGGCATAATCAAGAACGGCGCGAAGCTCCTCTTCGCGTTCAGCGAAGCTACCGTTCCGAAGATCACGGTGATAACCCGCAAGGCTTACGGCGGCGCCTACGATGTCATGAATTCCAAACACATACGCGGCGACATGAACTTCGCCTGGCCCTCGGCCGAAATCGCCGTCATGGGGCCGAAAGGGGCTGTGGAAATAATATTCAAGAAGGATATTGAGAAGGCGGAGAAGCCAGAAGAAGTGGAAGCGAAGCTGATCGCCGACTACACCGCCAAGTTTGCCAACCCGTACATTGCCGCCGAACGCGGATACATCGACGAGGTGATCGAACCGGCCAAGACCCGGTCAAAGCTCATCCGCGCCTTCGAAATGCTGGAGACGAAGGTAGATACAAACCCGAAGAAGAAGCACGGCAACATTCCGCTGTAAAGTCAAAAGTAAAGCGTCAAAAGTCAGAAGAAAAAGTGAACCTATCCTGACTTGGCTGTTTCCTCCTTTTGACCTCTTTACCTTTTCACTTTTTTACCCTACTTAATCCAGCCATTCTTCTTATACCACTCTATCGTATTTGCCACCCCTTCTTCCAGAGACAGCCTGGTTTTGAAGCCTAGGTCGTTGAATGCCTTTGCCGGACTGCAGAGCCAGTTTGACTGCACTCCGTCGCGCGCCTTCTCTATGTTCATAAGGGCGGCCTTCCCCTGTATCCTCGCAACGAACTCACTAATTCCGGCAGCCGTGTAGAGAAGGAAATGAGGAATCCTTGCGGTGATTGCCCATGTTTTCAGGGCCTTCTTCGCCAAGTCTCCCAGCATCTTCCAATCGTAGACTTCCTCGTTGGAGATGAAGTACACTTGACCGGCGGCCTTCGGGTGTTCTGCGGCGGCAATTATGCCGTCGGCGAGGTCGTAAGCATGTACGAAGCTCAGTATCTTCCTGCCGAATCCCGAGAGCGGAAGGAAATGCTTGCTGACGGAATTGAAAAACTCGAAGATGTCCTTGTCCCGCGGACCGTAGACTGCCGGAGGTCTTATTATCGTGACCGGTACTGAGGAAGCGTTGGCGAGGCATTCCTTCTCGGCCTCCATCTTGCTCCTGCCGTATGTGGTAATCGGGTGGTACGGAATGGACTCGTCGACGGGTTCGGTGCCGGTACCGGGACCGACTGCGGTGAGGCTGCTGGCGAGCACGAACCTTTTGATGCCGGGGTTGTATTTGTTCACCGCGGCAAGGAGGCTCCTCGTCGTTTCGTGGTTCCCCAGGAAGTAGAGACGCTTGTCCTTCGCCTTCGTTACGCCGCCGATGTGGAATATGTAATCGACGCCTTCAACGGCGGGGCGCAGCGATTCAATGTCGCCGTAGTCGGCATTCACGAAATCGACCGGGAGACCGTCGATGTAGTCGATCTTCGTGGATTTCCTTATGAGGCACGATACCCTGTAGTCCCGCGCGACAAGTCTCTCCACGATGTGGCTGCCTATAAAGCCGGTCGAACCTGTAACCAGAGCTTTCATTCTTCGTGTTCCTTTCTTAGTCCCAATTTAGTTAAGACAGCCTCGGCAAAAAACCGTTATCGATAATGCGGCGTTGGAGGCGGTGACACACGATTGAAAGCATAGGCCGCGGAGATTATATTGGATCATTAACCCGAATAAGAATGATGGAGAATCAGATGTCAGATCATCCGCTGAACGGCAACCCCGTGACCACGATAGGGGAGCTATCGAATTTCAACGACCGGACCGTGACGATCCACGGCTGGGTCTACAACAAACGGTCGAGCGGCAAGATACATTTCATACTTGTGCGCGACGGATCCGGCATAGCCCAGTGCGTCGTCGTCAAAAACCAGGTGGCGCCCGATGTGTTCGGTGCATTCGACCTCCTCACGCAGGAGAGTTCGCTTACGGTGACGGGAAAGGTCCACAAGGATGACCGTGCGCCCGGCGGATACGAGCTGCAGGTCGAGAGTATGAGCACCGTCCACATAGTGAAGGACTATCCGATAACTCCCAAAGAGCACGGCACGGAATTTCTCATGGACCACAGGCACCTATGGCTGAGGTCGTCAAGGCAGCATGCGATACTTCGCGTGAGGCACCGGATAATCAAAGCCGTACGCGAGTTTTTCGACAACAAGGGGTTCACGCTGGTCGATTCCCCGATACTGACTCCCGCTTCCGTCGAAGGGACGAGTACGCTTTTCGAGACTGACTATTTCGATCTGGGCAAGGCCTACCTCACGCAGAGCGGACAGCTATATGCCGAAGCGGCCGCGATGGCGTTCGGTAAGGTCTATTGTTTCGGACCGACTTTCAGGGCCGAGAAATCGAAGACGAGAAGACACCTGACCGAGTTCTGGATGGTGGAGCCGGAGGTTGCGTGGGCGGACCTGAACGATAACATGGACCTTGCCGAGGAATTCATAGAGCACGTCGTACAGACGGTGCTAAGCAACTCGGCTGAGGAGCTGAAGTACCTGGAGCGTGACGTGACGAAGATCCAGCCGGTCAAGCGGCCGTTCCCGAGACTGCATTATGATGAGGCCGTCGAGATTCTGAAAAAGAACGGCGTGGAATTCGAGTACGGGAACGACCTCGGGGGAACGGATGAAACGATAATCTCTCAGCAATTCGACCGCCCGGTGATGGTTCATCACTACCCGGCGGCATGCAAGGCTTTCTACATGAAGCGCGACCCGGAGAGACCTGAACTGACTCTGTCGGTCGACGTCCTCGCCTCAGAGGGGTACGGTGAAATTATAGGCGGGAGCCAGCGCGAAGACGACTACGACACGCTCCTGAAGAGGCTCGAGGAATTCAAGCTGCCGAAAGAGCCTTTCGAATGGTACCTCGACCTGAGGCGATACGGAAGCGTTCCCCACTCCGGCTTCGGCCTCGGTATCGAAAGGACCGTTGCCTGGATCTGCGGATTGGAGCATGTGCGGGAGACGGTACCGTTCCCGAGGATGATTTACAGGAATACGCCGTAGTCGTAAAAGGTACAAAGGGACTCAGGGACAGAGGCACAAAGGGATAGATTGTTGTGGAGACGTAAGGACGATTGACCAACGGCACGAGGACTGGCGGGTCGTGGTCCCTCGCTTAGCTTTGTGCCTCTGTGCCTTTGGATCTTTGTCCCACACCGAAAAAGAACAGGAGGTAGGATGCTTTCTGTATCAGAACTGAGAAAGACTTATGGAAGCACGAAGGCGCTTGACGGAGTGTCCTTCGAGGTCAAGCCGGGCGAGATATTCGGGCTGCTCGGACCGAACGGCGCCGGCAAAACCACGACGATAAGGATCTCCCTCGGGATAATAGAAGCCGACTCGGGGACGGTGCGCTTCAACGGCAGGGAACTCAACGTTGCCATGAAGGACCATCTTGCCTACCTGCCGGAAGAACGTGGGCTCTACAGGAAGAGCAAGGTCCTGGATGTCCTCGTGTACTTCGGCGGCCTTAGGAACATCGCCCCGCCGGAGGCGAGGAAGCGTGCGCTGCACTGGCTCGAGAAATTCGAGCTGGCCGGGGTCGCCAACCACAAAGTGGACGAACTCTCCAAAGGCATGCAGCAGAAGGTCCAGTTCATCTCCTGCCTGCTTCACGAGCCGGAACTTCTCATCCTCGACGAACCGTTCTCCGGCCTCGACCCCGTGAACCAGATCGTCATTAAAGACATGATCAGGGAAATGAAGACCAGGGGAAAGACGATCATCTTTTCGACTCACCAGATGGAGCAGGCCGAGAGACTCTGCGACCGCATATGTCTAATTAACAAAGGGCGTGTCGTCTTATACGGCGAGCTTGGAGAGATAAGGAGGAAATACGGCAACGATACGATACATATGGAATTCGAAGGGGACTCGTCGAAGCTGAAGAAGCTCAGCGGGATCGCAACGATGGACCTCTACGAGAACTACGCCGAGATAAGGACTAACGACGGCGTCGGCCGCCACGAGTTCCTGAAACAGGCCGTGTCGCTCGTGGACGTGACGAAATTCTCCGTCGAGGAAGCGTCGCTCAACTCGATATTCATCAGTGCCGTGGAGGCCGACAAGACCGGAGGCGAAAATGTCGCTTAAGAAATCGCTCGTCGTAGCCCGCTGGGAGTTCATCGAGAAGGTGAGGACGAAGGCGTTCATCATCTCGCTGATACTCATGCCGACCTTCATTGTAATCATGTCCGTCGTGCCGTCCCTCCTTATGACCAAGGCGGATACATCCACAGTCAACATAGGAATAATCGACAATACCGGTGAGATAGCGCCGGTCCTGAACACCAACCTTACCGAGAAGTACAAACTTCCCGACGGCCGGCCGAACTATGATGTGGTCGTTATCCCGCCCGGCGACAGCGCAAAGATCGAAGCCAACGAGATGGTGCTCAGGAAGAAAATCTCGTCATACCTCGTCGTCGACACGGGCATACAGACCTCCCGGAAATTCCAGTATGTGTCCGAGAACGTTTCCAATTTCAAAGACATCACGAGGTTCCAATCCGCGGTGAAGGACATCCTCGTTTCAAACGACCTGGAGCGAAGCGGGATAAGCCCGGCTATCGTAAAGGAAGTCACAAAGCCGGTTGACCTGGAGACCGTACGGCTGTCCAAAGAGGGAAAGGAAGAGAAGACCGAGGCCGGGTCGGGCTTCATACTCGGCTACATATTCATAATCATCATGGCATTCTTTGTCCTCACATCGGGGCAGCTTCTGGTCAGAAGTGTGGTGGAGGAGAAATCGAACAGGATCGTTGAAGTGCTCCTTTCGTCGACCACGGCCGACGAGATCATGACAGGAAAGATTCTCGGACTCAGCCTCCTGGGTCTTACACAACTCGCGGTGTGGGGGCTAATCGCCCTGGCATTCGCCGGGCAGCTCGCCGCCTTCGTAACAATCCCGGACAACATCTGGTGGGAGGGGGTCTTCTTCATCCTGGGGTTCCTCTTTTACTCATCCATCTTCGTGATGGCGGGTGCCCCGGTGACAACGGAGCAGGAGGCCCAGCAGGCGACCACATACGTATCGATGCTCCTCTTCCTCCCGATCGTGCTGGCCACACTTGTCGCGCAGAACCCGAGCGCGGGGTACCTTAAAATCCTCACGCTGATCCCGCTGCTTACTCCGACGATGATGGCCTTCAGGATCCCGATCCAGACACCGGATCTGTGGGAGCTGCTGGCCGGGACGGGAATACTGATTGCGTCGACATATTTCTGCATGATCGCGGCGGGGAGGATATTCAAGATAGGCATCCTCGTCTACGGTAAGCGACCGAGTCTCAACGAGTTGGTACGCTGGGCCACGAAGAAGGGGTGATCCGGGGACGACACCTGCGGACGGCCTGTTGAGGCCCCAGCTGCCCGGGCGTTGCTTGTTTAAGCCCTAAACGCTAAATTTAAAGCCCTGATGACGCATTGAGCATCGGCAAAAAGCTTAAACAGGAGACGTTTGAAGAGAATACTCATCGCAATCGACGGCCCCGCAGGTTCCGGGAAGAGCACGACGGCAGAGCTCGTGGCACGGAGACTTGGGTACGTGTACATCGACACGGGGGCTATGTATCGGGCGATGACACTGAAAGTTCTGAATTCAAACGTCGATCCCGCAGATGAAGCCGCAGTCGTCGAGTTGGCCCGGGCGACTTCAATTTCTCTCGTCAACGGCGGCGAAATGCGCGTGCTCCTCGACGGGAATGACGTGACCGAAGCGATACGATCCGAGCCGGTCACAAACAACGTCAGCCTGGTGAGTTCTTACCCGGAAGTCAGGCAGCTGATGGTCGCAGAACAGCGCAAGATCGGTTCGAAGAAGGGGTGCGTGATCGACGGCAGGGACATCGGCACAGTGGTATTCCCCGACGCGGACTTAAAATTTTATATCGTCGCCGACATAATGGAACGTGCCCGCCGTAGACAGGAAGAGCTTTCGGCCAGGGGCGAAGAGCTGCCGATAGTACAGGTCGTCAGGGAACTCAAGGAGAGAGACCGGAAGGACTCCACTCGCGAGACGAGCCCGCTGAGAAAGGCGGACGGCGCGATAGAGATAGATACAACCAAGCTTACGATCAATGAACAGGTTGAGATTGTACTGAATTATGTTAATGAAGTGACGATGGGACAGGAGGAGATGCAGAAGAAATGAAAGTGAATATAGATAAGAACAGCGGGTTCTGCTGGGGCGTCGTTCGCGCGATCGATTTCGCCGAAGAAGAGCTCGGCAAATCCGGCAAGCTCTACTCGCTCGGAGACATCATTCATAACCCCGAGGAGATCGACAGGCTCGGCGCGAAGGGGCTTCAGACTATTTCACATAAGGACCTGGAGAACATAAAGGACGCGAAGGTTCTCATAAGGGCCCACGGTGAACCGCCGTCGACCTACGAGACCGCGAAGAAATACAACCTGCAGATAGTAGACGCGACCTGCCCGGTCGTCACGAAGCTGCAGGAGCGCATCAAGAAGTTTTACGACGAAGGCTACCAGGTGGTAATCTTCGGAAAGAAGGATCACGCCGAGGTCATCGGTCTCCGCGGAGTCTGCAATGACGAAGCGATAGTCGTTAAGACGGTCGACGAGGCGCTGGCGAAAGTCGACTTCGAGCGCAGGACCGTGCTTTTCTCGCAGACCACCATGGACAAGCCGACGTTCTACGCCATCAAGGAGGCGCTTTCGAAGAAAGTGAAGGATCTGGTGGTCGGGACGATGGAAGAGATCGCGAAAACCTTCCTCGCAAAGGACACGATATGCGGGCAGGTGTCCGGGCGGGACAAGAAGCTCAGGGAATTCGCCGCGCAGAACGACGTGATAGTGTTCGTAGCGGGGAGGACCAGCTCGAACGGGAAAGTGTTGTACGAGATTTGCATGGAGGAGAACTCCTCTAGTTATTTCATTGAGAATGAAAAGGAGCTCCAGCCTCAATGGTTCGAGGGTGCCGGGACCGTGGGCGTGACCGGAGCGACCTCTACGCCGCAGTGGCTCATGGAGAGAGTCGGCGGTGCCATAGAGAAGATCGATCATGAAGTTTTACATAAAGCCGCTCACATAAACTGATGTTAAACAAAAACAATTCATCCTGCGACGGGCTTCACCGCGGCTTCGACCTGGAACGGGATGGCAAATTCAATTCGGTCGTGAGTGCGAAGCTCACGGCTTCATAAGGAGAGATTTAATGGCGGAAGAAGAAAAGGCCTCAGAGTCGATGGTAATGCAAAGCCCCGATGAGACAACGCCTAGAAGAACGCAACCGAACAAAGTGAAACTCCTCGCCGGCGAAGACTCGCCCTACAGCGAGGCGGAACTCAAGGAGATGGTGGACCTTTACGACAAGAGCCTGAAGCAGTTCGACGCGGGCGAGATCGTAAAAGGACGCATAATCGGGATGACCGAGAACGACGTGATCGTGGACATCGGGTTCAAATCTTCCGGACTCGTGCCGAAGATCGAGTTCCCGAACCTTAACGAACTTAAAGCCGGAGATGAGGTAGAGGTATATCTTGACAGTGTAGAAGACCAGGACGGACAGGTCGTCCTTTCAAGGCGCCGCGCGGACTTCATCAGGATATGGGACCGCATCGTAAGCGCCCACGACAACCAGACGGTATTGCAGGGAACAGTCCTTCGCCGTGTCAAGGGCGGACTGATGGTAAACCTCATGGGGCTGGAATCATTCCTCCCCGGATCGCAGGTCGACGTCAGGCCGGTCCGCGACTTCGACGCCTATGTTGGACGAACGATGGACTTCAGGGTCGTCAAGATCAACGAGGCTGCAGAAAATGTGGTCGTCAGCCACAAGGCATTGCTCGAGGCGGAACTCGAGGAACAAAGGAAGAGGATCCTCTCGAAGCTGGAGAAAGGCCTGATCCTCGAAGGGACCGTCAAGGCGATAACCGAGTTCGGCGTGTTCGTCGACCTCGGAGGCGTGGACGGACTCATCCACATAACGGATCTCTCCTGGGGCAGAGTCAATCACCCCTCGGAAATTGTAAAACTGGACCAGAAGATTCAGGTCGTAGTGACCGACTTCGACGAAGAGAAGAAGCGCATTTCTCTCTCGATGAAGGCGCTGCAGCCGGAACCCTGGAAGAACATAGAAGACAAATACCAGGTCACGCAGAAGGTGAGCGGAAAGATCGTATCGCTGACCGAGTACGGTGCTTTCGTCGAAATCGAGAAGGGTATCGAAGGCTTGATCCATATTTCGGAAATGAGCTGGACCGAGCACGTCAAGCATCCCTCCCAGAAAGTCTCGATGGGGCAGACTGTCGACGCGGTCATACTCAGCCTCGACAAGGACAACAAGAAGCTTTCGCTCGGCCTGAAGCAGCTCGAGCCGGATCCCTGGGAGCAGCTGATCGAGAAGTACCCTGTCGAATCTCAGCACAAGGGCATCGTCCGCAACCTGACCAACTTCGGCGTGTTCGTCGAGCTGGAATCGGGCGTCGACGGGCTTGTCCATATATCCGACCTGTCATGGACCAAGAAGATCCGTCATCCCGGCGAGCTCGTGAAGCGTGGAGACGAGATCGAGGTTGTGGTCCTCGCGGTCGATAAGGAGCAGAGGAGGATCTCTCTCGGCCACAAGCAGGCACTCGAGAACCCCTGGGACAAGTTCGAAGAACAGTTCAAAACCGGCAACGAAGTCCAGGGAAAGATCGTGCGTCACATCGAAAAGGGCGCAATCGTCGAGCTTCCCGGAGAAGTCGACGGTTTCGTGCCTCATTCGCACATGTCCCCCGTCAACCTGAAGAACTTCTCGGCGCATTTCCCGGCCGGTGAGGTTATCAATCTGAGGGTGATAGAGTTCGACAAGGACGGGAAGCGCATTGTGCTGAGCGTGTCCGAGTACTTCAAGGACAAGGAGGCGGCGGTGTACAACGAGTTTCTCGTCGCACACAGCATCGACCCGAACGAGAAGCGCGAGCGCAGGCCGCGCACCGGCGAGAAGAAGCCCAAAGAGCACAAGGAGCCTGTGGAAACTTCCGAAGCCCCTCAGGCCGAGGAAAAGCCGCAGGCTAGTCCGGAGGCTTAGGACGAACGCTTCATCTCACGAAAGATGATTTGACGGCGGACCGGTGGACGGTCCGCCGTTTTTTTTGTATCCGGACATGTTGAAATCGAAACCACTTTGCACATCACCCGTCTATAAGCGATGAAGTCATTTGTTGCCGGAGCACAACACATCAACCACTCTAATTATTTCAATCGAGAAACTACCTTTCACTATCGGGAGAATTAAAATGAGATCTGGAAAGTACCACATTTTCCCAATCCTGATTTCTTTTCTTATCACACTATCTTTAAGCAGCATGGTTTATTCGCAACAACCGGGCCGCCTGGAATCGGCGGGATCGGGTACTGTTGCAGGCATCGTCAGAAACGGCAGCAAGCCGGTGGTCGCGGCGACCGTACGGTTGCTGGGAGCAGACCGCGCTACGTATACCGACTCTCGCGGCGGATTTTCCTTTCCGGATGTTCCGAACGGTGAGTACGATGTCTTCGTAAGGTGTATCGGCTACGCTTCGGATACAAAACGCGTCGAGGTGGAAAACGATTCGGTAAGTGTCGCGTTTGAACTCCGGCAGTCGGCAATTATGTCGGAGGAAGTCGTCGTGTCCGCCTCGCCTTTTGCGCGGCCTGCCGACGAACAGTACCAGCCGACCGAGTCGATGTCGGGGGAACAACTTCACAATAACCCCGGGGCGAGCTTCGCACAGCAGATCGCCGACATGCCCGGCGTCAGCGTGAGATACAACGGCGCGGCTCCGGCAAGGCCGATGGTCCGCGGACTGTCCGACAACGAAGTCCTCGTGCTCCAGGACGGCCTGCGCACCGGCGACGTGTCGACATACGACCCGGCCCACGCGGTGCCGATCCTCCCGCTCAGCATATCTCAGATCGACGTGGTAAGAGGGCCGGCAAGCATCATGTTCGGTCCGAACGCGATAGGAGGACTCATAAACGTAATCACGAATACGGTTCCAACCGCCTCCACAAGACCTCTCTCCGGCACCGTATCGCTCGTCGGCAATACGGTGAGCGATCTCTACTCTGGCTACTTCAATACCGTTTACAGCAGCGGGGGAAACGCACTGAGCGTCTCCGCCGGAGGTTCGCATTCGCAAGACACGCGGATACCGCAGAGAAGCTATTTCGACGGTGTCGATAATCTTAATTTGAACCGCATGCCTCAGTCGTTTGCCCACAGCCAGGAAGAAGGCGCGGGTTATTCTTACCAGGGAGGATTCGGCTTCGTCGGCGTCGGCTACAGGCATTTCGAGATGACCTACGGCATTCCGGGGACACCTCCGAACTCCGACTGGCTGAACGACCCTCCGACTACCTCTCTTATCGAGCAGAAGAAGAACCTTGTAGAGATGCGGGGACTCTGGGCGGTCGACGGGGCTATCGTCAAACAGGTCAGGCTGAATGCCGATTTCGTGGACTATGATCATTCGGAATACCCGACGCAGCAGGATTCAACCGGCGTCAGCAACCCTCAGGCGAATTTCTTCCATAAGCAGACGTTCAACGCGACGCTGCAGCTGATGCATCCTCAATTCGGAGCGCTGCGCGGCACGGTCGGGTTGTGGACCGAGATCGATAATCTCAAGATCGAAGGCGACCAGCCTCTCGGACCGAACTCGATTACGACGGGCTTGGCGGGATACATTTACGAAGAGTATGTCCTCGACAGCGACACCCGGTTCCAGGGGGCGGTCCGCTACGACTACAACAACATTCACACACAGCCATACGCGGCGTCGCAGGACCCGGTCTTTCAAACGCTCGACGTATCCCGCTCCCACAACGCGTTGACGGCGTCTTTGGGCGCGGTACAGGACCTCGGCTCCGACATGACCGCCTCCCTGAGCATCGCGAGGTCGTTCAGGGCTCCTACTGTCCAGGAGCTCTTCGCAGAGGGAGCCGACGCCGCGAGCAATACATATTCGATCGGAGACGCGAGCCTAGCTCCCGAAACGGCGTTCGGCATCGACGCCTCGCTGAAGGGACACTTCACGAATGTTTCATTCGAACTGACCCCGTATGTGAACTTCATCAGTAACTACATTTATGCATACCTGAGAGGCGACACGATACAGGATCTCCCGGTTCGGCAGTTCTCCGCCACCGACGCAAGGCTTTACGGTTTCGAGGCGACCGCGACGGTCGAGCCTTTCGACAATATCGCGTTCGAGGCGAGTGCAAGCTACGTGAACGCCCAGGATACTAAGAATGACGTGCCTCTTCCGTTCATACCGCCGCTCCACGGCTTCCTGAGACTGACGTATCAGAACGGCACATATTCGGGAATCGTCGAATGGAGGCTCGCGGCGAGTCAGACGAGGCTTGGCGACGGCGATACCTACACGGCCGGTTACGGCGTGGTGAATATCGGCTTCGGCGTGAGGCTTGTCTCCGGCGGGCTTGTCCACAATATCGGCCTCCACTGCGACAACTTGTTGAACCAGGTATACAGAGATAATCTCTCCGTGATCAAGGACTTCATACCGATGCCCGGACGCGGCATCAGGTTGAACTACGACCTCATGTTCTGATTTCGAGGGGATGCCGGAGCGATGGTCTTCGTCGCTCCGCCTCTCCCCGGATACCGCGCGACCGGAGATGGAACTTTCATCTCATTCGCCTGTTGATTTCTTTAAACGGGACGATTGGATCGGCCCGTGACGTCTGATTAGATTAAGTACGACCCGGTTGCCGGAGTGAAACCGTGGAGAAGGATTCCCATTTGCAATGAAGACAATCTGAAAGATGAAATCAAATTTCTTTGAGAAATTCCCCGCAGTGCGTGAACTGATCGGACACAATCGGGGGAAACTCGGAGCTTACAAATTCAAATATGCTGCATTGCTGCTGGCGCTGTCGGTGGCGATGGCGGGATGTTCGAGGCAATCGAGCAAGCTGCCGGTGATTTACACCTTTGCCGGCCTGAAGACGGGCTTCACCAACCAGAGCGGAGCTTATGTGTTCTTCCCGTCGGCCTACAGGGGGAAGATCGTGGTGATGTCGTACATATACACGCACTGCCCGGATATCTGCCCGATGACGACGAACAACATGCAGTCGCTCCAGAAGATGCTGGCATCGGACGGCGAGAAAAACGTGCGATTTGTTACACTCACGTTCGACCCGAGCCGCGACACGCCGGGGGTGCTCAAGGATTACGCGCAAGTACGCGGGATCGCAATTGACGACTGGGATTTCCTGTCGGGGCCGAAGGCGAACGTGGACTCGGTGCTCGGGCGCATCAGAATGAAGTACGTGATGACGGATTCTTCGTATTCCAAAGGCCACGAGCTTACTTATTTCATCAACCATTCCGACGAGTGCGTGCTGGTGGATACGAGCGGAAACGTGCGCGGGGTATATAGCGGAAGCCAGCTGGATTTCAAGCAGATCATCGGCGACATCAAGTCGCTGGAATAGAATCACCCTCCTCTTAAGAGGCTGTCCAGAAAGTTTTGTCTGTCATGCTGAACGAAGTGAAGCATCCATTTTTCAGAACGAATAAGTGGATTCTTCAGTCGCTCCGCTCCTTCAGAATGACATTTTCCTTGTTTTGGGACAACCTCACCTGTTGACTATTTCGCGATAGGGACGTGATATTTGCAGAGCCATCCAAAGAAAGAAGATGCGCCCCGTAGGGGCGAAATTTTCCCTGTGCTTGATGGAATATTCGGGGAAGACGTATCCGTTTCTTGGCTTCTGCAGTGAGGTTTGATGTTTGATATTCACTTCCAGGTAGGATAACTTCATCATTGGTACTTTACTAATCGGGACGTTCGGAAGCTGCTTCGGAAAAACTTCAACGGTATTATTCAATTGAATCCGTCGGATAGGGATCGTCGTGGAAACCGCTGAGCCTCTCAAGGCTACCTCCTCCTCGCTAATGAAGAGCGCCGTACCCGGTAAGATTCTCGTCCTCCTCTTCGCACTCGCGGCGTGCGCCTGGACCACTCACAACTGGCTCGTGAATTTTAATAACGTCTCCAACGATCCGGCATGCTACATCGACGCCGCCGAAAACCTCGTCCATACCGGCAAGCTCTTCGACTACGGCAACTGGGTCTCACGCACCGAGGCGCCCGTGGTTGAGCCGTATACCGAGTGGCCTCCGGGGACACCGCTATTCCTTGCGCCGTTCATACTCGTCTTCCACGACACGATGTTGGCGGTCATAATAGCCCAGTGCCTCCTCATTTTTCTCTCGTACGCCGCGCTTGTCATGATGGCCGACGCGCTCGACCTCGGAGCCGTCCTGACCGTCGCGCTCCTGGCGGCCTTCACGTTCATCGATCCTTTCCGGATTGCCAACGCCCAATACGGCAGCGAGACGTTGTTCTTCATCCTCTCGCTCGGCGCCGGCTGCTCGGCGGTCAAGCTTGTCCGGGACGGCTATTCGAAAAAGCACTGGATCATGAGCCTGGTCTTCACGTTTCTCGCCAGCTCCGTGAGGTTCACGGGCGTGGCGAACATCGGCTGGTTCATGCCTCTCCTGGCTCCAAGGTTTGTCCTGAGAAGAAGTCCGGATGACCCGACGACGAAGCTGATCACGAGGGCGTTCTTCGCGGCGGGGCTACTAATACTCGGGGGCTCCGTCTGGATAGACGCGATCGGCTTCTTCCTCCCGTACCGGATCCATTTCATGCACTTCATCCTGCTGATAATGGGGACCGGTGCCTTCATCGTCGGGCTGGGATTCGTCCCCGGCATCGAGGCGAGAAATCATATTGAGGAAGTGGGGGGCGGTACGAGCTGGACATCGCGGATAAATCGCATGCGCATCCTCGCGCTCGCTGCGGCGTTCGGACCTGCCGTCATTTGGTTTGCTAGGAACAAGATGATTTACGGGATGATGACGAGGTCGCACGGGCTCTTTACAGAATTCAATCCGCAGGGGATAGTCGAAGCCCCGATTATGCTCTGCTTCTACCTGCTTCAAGATCCGATCGTTCACCAGACGGTTTTGTTTCTCCTCATCACCCTCCTCGCGTTCATGCCGCTCATGATCGGCGGTAGCAAGGAGCGCACGATCGGGCTCATGCTCGTCATGGCAACGCTCTTCCAGGTCGGCACGATGTGGGGCTCATCGCTGCTGGCGACGTTCGCATATCTGAACGGGAGGCTCCTCTCGCCGACGATACTTCTCGCCGTGCTCTCGGTCCTTTACGGTCTCGCGGTGTTGTACAAATCGAACGGGCAGAGGAGATTGAGGTATCTTCTCCTTGTGCTGCCGTTTCTTTTCCTCGCAACGAACAGGCATGTGAATTTCAAGACTTCTGACCTGCTTTCGTGGAAGGTGAATTACCCGAGGGAAATGTACCTCTGGCGAGAGGTGCACAAGATGAAGTGGACGCTCGGGAGTTCGCAGGTTTATACGGACTTGAACTACAGACACCAGATGTTCACGGGCATCCCGCAGAAAATTTACTGGTACAGGGGGATACTCCGCGACCCGGCACTCCTGAGGAAGCTCTTCTCCGAAGGGAGGCGGCCGTTCCTTGTCTTTCCCGTACGGAGCAGGGAAAACGAGATGATCCGGGAGACGATCCGGAGATATGAGTTCCGGGTCGATTCTGTGGAGTATCCGGAACTGGGGTACGTGCTCTACTACGAACCTCCGAGGTGAGAATCATCCCTCGTGGCAGGGGGTCCTCTGTGTTTCACCGCCAAGGCGCCCGCTTACACTGAAGCTTCGGCGGGCAGACTGAGGCGCAAAGTAAGAACATACTTTCGCAGTGGAAGAGCGCAAAGAAGAAGAGGTTGATTCAGTTGGGGAGCGTTTCGGGACGGACCGCCCTCCTCTTAAGAGGCTGTCCAGAAAGTCTTGTCTGTCATGCTGAACGAAGTGAAGCATCCATTTTTCAGAACGAATAAGTGGATTCTTCAGTCGCTCTGCTCCTTCAGAATGACATTTTCCTTGTTTTGGGACAACCTCACCTTGTGAGCAAGTCCTCCAGCTGCGCCGAGTAAACTCCGGGGCGAGAAATTCCTCGCCGAATTACTCCGGGACGACAGACTGACATTCTCTTGCATCGGTTTTTGCATATATTACGGCGGAGCGGGAGCCCGCAAGCGGAACCCGCTGCCAGGATAGAGAAATGTTTGGATAAGTTTCAGGGAGGATGAAGATGAAGAAAGCACTATTCTCTTTTCTTTTCGTGACTTCGCTCTTGTGCGGCGAGGCCTTCGCTCAATATTACGGCGAGAGATCGATCGAGAAATCGTTCGAACAAAACAGCATGTTCTTCCAGCCGAGCTATATCAGCCCCTACGGGATCGGCACCTTCGCGCTCGCGATGCCGGGACTCATCGACGACCCGTTCCTCAACCTGCAGGTCAACCCGGCGATGTTCAGCGCCGACAGCGCGGGTACCAACCATCTCTACCTCGACTTCCGTTCGTACCGCCAGACTGCCACCCTGTACCAGCCGATATATCCCATGTACGCGACCAGGGCATACATGCCGCCGTTTTATCCGTACTACTACGTCAACTCCCGGCCGATTATCGAACCGATACTCTCCGCCGCGTTCCTCACGAATCCTCTTCCGTCCGTGTTGCCGGGCTTCTTCGTCGGACTGACATACCAGGCTATCATGCAGGACTCGAAATACTACACGATACCGTACGACATCTACCAGACATACCTCGGCTACGACTACAGGGGAGCGTCCATCGCAAACAGCTCCAGCATACCGATAACCACGGTCTCAGCAGGGCAGGACAACATGCACCACACCGGCAACCTCTTCTCGCTCTACGCCGGCTGCCGGGTCTCGCAGGACCTCAGGCTCGGGCTGCGGGTCGGGAGAGTCCTCTTCAACGGGGACGGCTCGTACGGAAACAACAACTACTGGGACAACTACTACTACGGCTCCGGCTCTTCGCTCTATTACAACATGGAGAGCAGGAACCAGGATTACAGCCACTGGGACCTCTCCGGCGGGATAGAGTACGGCATGACGCCGCAGACCACCGTCGGCGTAACGGGCGGCTACCTGTGGGGTACGGCCACGCAGAACCTTACCGACCGCGACACATCGTACTACAGCTACGGCTCGAACAACCTGTCGGTGTCGTCCGGATCAACGATCCAGAACTGGAAGCACGACGGCAAAACCTACTACGGCGGGATCAACCTTACCTCACGCCTCAACGACCGGCAGACGATCACGCTGTTATACCAGTACAACAGGGAAAACGACGACATAGGGCTCGGCTCGACGATCGTCGACACGTCCTACTATACCTATTCCTATTCGTACGACACGAACTACAGCTCGAGCGCGTCCAACTCCGCGTTCCTCGCGAAGACACGCGGTACCGGGACGCTGACTCAAACGAGCCACAGGTTCCTCGTATCCTTCAAGTGGAATTTCAGCGCTGCCTCCGAGCTGACGATCGGCGGCGTCTTCAATCTTATGGACCAGGCGACCAACACCGACGAGCCGACGACCGCGAACGGGCATTCTTACTCCAGCACGACGGGGAACACGTACAACTATCTCTACTACGACACGACATCGCAGAACAAGACGATCCAGTGGAATTTCACGGTCAAGAGGTGGTCGCTCGACATTCCCGTAATCTTCAATTACCGCTTCTCCGACGTCGTGTCGCTGATGCTCGGGCTCGACAAGCAGATATCGGAATGGAAGATGACCGACCAAACGCTGGTGATTTACTACAACAATTACGACAACAACAGCTACAGCGGCCTTACGAGCAAGACGAACTACGGCGAGCTTTACATTTCGCCGCCGCAGGACATCAGCGATGTGAACACGACTTTCCTCGCGGGGCTGACGGTATCGCCGGCGAAGCAGTTCAACGTCAGGCTTCTTCTTTCGCCGAGCGTGCGCGCAACATTCGAGAACGTCTCGGTCACCAACTTCCAGTGGTGGATCGGCGTGAATTTGTACCCGTAAGACCTGTCGGAGTATTTGGGGGGCGAGCCCGACGTCCCCCTCTCAATCTCCCTCCGCGGTAGGAGGGCCCTTCAGTTTTACCGCAAAGTCGCCCGCCTACGCTGAACCTTCGGCGGGCAGACTAAGACGCAAAGTGAGAACATACTTTTGCAATGGGAGTGCGCAAAGAAGCGCGGCTTGATCCTCTTTGCGCCTCTGCGGCGAAATCATCGGTGGAACTTGCTTCTGCGGGTTCCCCGGGCTAGATTCATAGAAAATCGGGAATGCGTTTGGCGGATATTTTCAGAATCTCGGGACTACGATGGCGTTTTCGGAGGGAGACTCGCTGGAGTTTGTAATCAAGCATCAGAAGACCGGCACGGTCAAGGGAGTAGTGTACGTGCCGCCGTCGGTATCCGGTGTGTCGGTATCGCCCGGACTTTCAACCGCGAATCTGCCCAACAACGAAACCACGTTCAGCTTAAGCTGGAGCCCGGTGACCTCGAGTTACTACCTGGTGCAAGCGGCCGGGTACAATTACTGGCAGACCATACTCGTCGCGGACTCGACGTTTGCGACCCAGGCGACCAGCGCGACCGTGGTACTGCAAGACAGTGCGGGGAATGCCTGCCCGTATGTTTATTTTCGGGTACTATCCATGAACGCGGTTCTGATCCCGGGCTTTGCAACGGGTTCGGGATTCAGCGTCAGCGGGTCGTACTTCAGAGGGAATTCCAACATGCCGAACGTCAGCGCGAATTCGCGGGTAAGGCGGTAAGCAGTAGGCAGCAAGTAGCGGGTGGTGCAGGGTAAGGGTTGATCGAGCAGATGTGACGCGGGAGGCCGGGAGCCGGAGGCGGCCCGCGACTAAAGCAGGTGCAATACCTCTGTCTTTGCGCTCGTGGGACTCTTTTTCACGAGACAAAGAGGCTTTGCGTCTTTGTGACTTTGCGGTAAACAATGAGGTGTGCGGCTGCCACTAACCTGTCGTCGTGAGGAGGCCCTGGCCCTCATGTGGTAAGGCTTGAGGTTTCACCGCTGAGTCACTGAGATAGATTCTTTTCGCAGGGTATTCGTGTCATCTGACTTGAAGAGCTTCTCGGGGAGAAGCATATTCATGTCGAAGCAGACATATTCGGGTACTTCTTCCGTACTGCATTAACCTTGTCAGGAGGTGAATTGTGGGAAAGCGTTCGATCGGGATAGTCGGTCTGTCATTTCTGTTTGCGGCCGGGCTGGGAGTTCTCCTCTCGGGATGCACAAAGAAATCTACGACACCTCCGAAACCATCGGTGCACAGGTTTGGGCGAGAGTTGAGGCCGCGATAGTTGCACGCATGGGGCATGGTGCAAAGAGCGAGCGGCCATACGTGTCTGAGATTCCGGATGGCTACGGCACGCCCTACCTCACCAGCGGCAGGCTGGGCCAAAAAGCGTTCTCGGCACTCCTCCTCGACCTCTACAACCGCCGTTGTGCCATCACCGGCGAGAAGACGATGCCCGTCCTGCAGGCGGCACACATCAAGCCCTTCTCCGAGCACGGTCCGAATAAGCCGCAGAACGGACTCCTACTACGGGCGGATGTGCATATACTTTTCGACAAGGGGTATATCACGGTCACACCGGAAATGCGCGTCGAGGTGAGCAGGAAGATCAAGGAGGAGTATGAGAACGGTCGAGATTACTACAAGTACCATGGCGCTCAGCTCGCCAACCTTCCGAGGACCGAGCTGGTGAGGCCGTCGAGGGAGTTTCTAGAATGGCATAATATGGAGAAGTATAACGGGTGAGTGGTCAAAGCCCTGCCATAAAAACAGTCATTGCGAGCCCGACGAAGTCGGGAGAAGCAATCCCCCACATTAAACCGCCTATTGGCAGATCGCCCCGCGCCTCGCGCATTTAACAGATGGGGATGGCCAAGGGCAAAGCTAGTGCCATTCCAACTAATTTTAGCAAACAACGTGCGGCTAAAATTATCGTTGGAATGAGCACCTCGCCAGATTTTTCTTCGACGGGATTAGCAAATGATAGTTGGATGAGCACTAGTATGCCCGTCGAAGTCCGGCGATCCGGCTCTAGTATGAATGGGACGGAATCGGACGGAGTGGAGTGTCATAACTCGGTGAAGTATAACAGGTAACCTGTTGGAGCCGAAACAAGCCAGATATTATCGGACTGCTGCTGAAGCTTGCATTCCACCCCGATAATCCACAAATTCATTGAAACAACGTAGAGGATAAGGGACCCGGGTAACGCTCTCTACACAATGAATAATCACTACCAAAGTCGGGCGCATTGAAGCCTGAAGAAGAAGCTCGAAAGATAATCGACGATCTGCTCTCTCAGGCGGGCTGGGGAATTCAAGACTTCCGAAATCTGAATCTCGGCGCGTCGTTGGGGGTAGCTGTCAGGGAATTTCCGACGAACACCGGACCTGCAGATTACATCCTTTTTGTCAATAGAAAAGCGGTTGGGGTGATAGAGGCGAAACCCATCGGAACCACGTTAAGCGGAGTTGCCGAGCAGTCGCAAGGTTACATGGCTGACCTGGCAGAGAAGGTTCCGCACGTGCAGCTGCCCCTTCCGTTTGGCTATGAAAGCACAGGCAAAGAGACCTTCTTCCGGGACGTAAGGGATCCGGACGCGCGCTCGCGCCGCGTCTTTGCGTTTCACAAGCCCGAGATTCTCGCCGGGTGGCTCTCCGAAGAAGACACGCTTCGGGATCGACTCAAGGACCTTCCTGAGCTCACCAGGGATAATTTGCGCGAGTGCCAGTTTGAAGCAATCACTAACCTTGAGGAATCTTTTTCCGAATCGAGACCACGCGCGTTGATCCAGATGGCATCGGGAAGCGGGAAAACGTATACAGCGGTCAGCTTCGTGTATCGGCTCATCAAGTTTGCGAAGGCAAAACGAATACTCTTTCTCGTCGACCGGAACAATCTTGCAAGGCAGGCCAAGCGGGAATTTGAGCAGTACATTACTCCCGACGATGGCAGGAAATTCACGGAGTTATACAACATACAGCACCTGACTTCCAACACCGTCGATCCCGTCAGCCGTGTCTGCATTACGACTATCCAGCGGCTCTACTCGATGCTTAAAGGGGAGAAGGAATTCGACCCGGAAGCCGAGGAGACATCCCTTTTCGACCTTTCGCTGACCAACGGGGAGCCAAAGGAGGTCGTGTATAATCCGGAGATTCCGATAGGAACCTTCGACTTCATAATAACCGACGAATGCCATCGCTCGATTTACAACCTCTGGCGCCAGGTCCTCGAGTACTTCGACAGCTTCATAGTGGGGCTGACGGCGACGCCTTCCAAGCAAACAATCGGATTCTTCGACAAAAACCTCGTGATGGAATACAACCACGAACGTGCGGTTGCGGACGGGGTGAACGTCGGATACGACGTTTATCGAATCAAAACTGAGATAACCGAAAAGGGAAGCAAGGTCGATGCTAAGTTCTGGGTCGGCAAGCGTAACAGGAGAACTCGCGAGACTCTGTGGGAGCAGCTCGACGAAGACTTCTCTTACGGCTCGAACCAGCTCGACCGGGATGTCGTCGCTCCCGACCAGATACGCACCGTGATAAGGACGTTCAGGGACCGCTTGTTCACGGAAATCTTCCCCGGACGCACCGAGGTTCCCAAGACGCTGATATTCGCGAAGGATGATTCGCACGCTGAAGACATTGTCCACATCGTAAGGGAAGAATTCGGCAAAGGGAACGAGTTCTGCAAGAAGATCACGTACAGGACAACCGGAGAAAAGCCTGAAGATTTGATTCAGAGTTTCAGAAACTCGTATTACCCGCGAATCGCAGTAACCGTTGACATGATTGCGACCGGAACGGACATCAGGCCTCTCGAATGCCTGATTTTCATGCGGGACGTGAAATCGCTGTTGTACTTCGACCAGATGAAGGGGAGAGGAACGCGGGTAATAGACGAGACCGATTTCCACGCGGTCACGAACGATGCTAAGAACAAGACACATTTCGTCATAGTGGACGCGGTGGGCGTTTGCGAATCGGACAAGACCGATACGAGACCATTGGAAAGGAAGCGGACCGTTCCGTTCGAAAAGCTCGTCCAGTCGGTCGCCATCGGAATCAGGGATGAGGACACGATTTCATCTCTCGCGGGGCGGCTTGCGCGGATGGACAGGGAGATAAGCCAGGAAGACAGGAACCAGATTGAGAAGATTTCAGGCGGTAAGAGCATCAGGCAAATTGTCAACTCGCTCCTTGATTCCATTGATCCCAATGTTCAGCTGCGACAAGCGAAAGACGCCTTTAAGACCGAGTCTCCGACGGAGCAACAACTTAAGAAGGCGGGGGAGGCTCTTGCCGCGAAAGCGTGCCTGCCATTCGATGACCCGATGCTTCGGGAAACCATAATCGAAATCAGGAAACGGAACGAACAGGTCATCGACAGAGTGAGCGAAGATGGGCTCATTTTCGCCGGCTTCGATGAGAAGGCGAAGGAGAAGGCGAAGAGTACCATAGAGACATTCAGGAAATTCATCGACGACAACAAAGACGAAATCGACGCCCTACGAATCATTTATGGGAAGCCGTACGGGCAGAGGCATCTGACATACGAGATGATTGAGAACCTTGCGACCGCAATACGAAAGCCGCCCTACCGGCTTACCGAAGAAGTGGTATGGCACGCGTACGAGCAGTTGGAGAAGACAAAAGTGCGCGGGGCCGGGCCGGCAAGACTAATGACCGACATCATCGCGCTCGTGCGCTACGCGATCGGTGCGAGCGACGTTCTCGAGCCTTTCCCTGAAATGGTGGAAGAAAGGTTCAAGTCCTGGGTCGGGAAACAGGAAGAGCGGGGACGCGAGTTCAAGCCGGAAGAAATGGTGTGGCTTAAAATGATCAAGGACCACATCGCAACGTCGGCGGTGATCGGTCTGGATGACCTGGACAACACTCCGTTCTTCGACAAGGGCGGGAGGGTAAAGGCGTACCAGGTATTTGGGGAAAAGCTTGAAGGGGTCATGGCCGAGTTAAATCGGGAGCTTGTGAGATGACCGAGAATTTCAATAAACATCACAGGCGCTCGATTCGTTTGAAGGGTTACGATTATTCACGGGAAGGCGGATATTTTGTTGCGGTTGACACATGGAAGCATGAATGTATTTTTGGAGAAATTGTAGGCGCAGAAATGAGGTTGAATGAAATTGGCAATATCGTGCGCGTGGAATGGTATCGTACGTCGGAGATCCGGTCAAATGTTGAATTGGATGAATTTGTGGTCATGCCGAACCATATGCACGGTATAATAATTATTCATGAAAATGAGACGGATGTGTCGCGATATCGTAGGGGCGTATCGCAATACGCCCCTACGGAACAATCCGGCCCCACAAAATTCCGTTCACCATCACGGACGGTTGGTGCCATCATTCGCGGTTTCAAATCCGCCACGACGAAACGTATCAATGAAATACGATGTAAGGGCATATCGCAATATGCCCCTTCGGGCGATCCCGTATGGCAGCGGAATTATTGGGAACATGTTATACGCGACGAGAACGAATTGAACCGCATCCGGAATTATATCATCAACAATCCGGTGAAATGGGAATGGGCAGCGGATTCACACGGAAATTGAAGATGCTTCTCGTATTCTAGAACGAACAGGATGAAGGAGACTAAAATGTCAAACGAAGTGAAAGACGACACAGTTACAAAAGAACTGCGGGCCATCAAGAACTTGCTGATTTTAGCGTTATATGGGTTTGGTTTTCCTTCCGAAGAAGTAGGAAAAGCTGCCGAGATGCATCCGGGAACGGTAAGGAAAATGTTCAGCAAAGCTGCTTTGAAGAAGTCATCAGTCCAGAAAGGAGAATATCCGGAATGAGTAAGGCGAACGCAACAAGAAATCAAACAGATAAAGATACTCGATGGGATGCCTTGATAAAGCGATTGGACACAATCGTGTTCCTGCTTCTGCCTCAAGAGTGTAGGGATAAAGATGGCAAAGTCAAGGTCAGTGTGGCGTCCCCATTCCTCCATTCAATTGGATATGCACCGCTGGAGATCGCAAAAATGTTTGGGAAGGAAAAGGCTACGGAGATATCTTCATACTTGTATCCCAAAAAGAAAGTGACTGGTGATGATAAACCGAGAACTGCTTGAGGCAATCCGAAGAAAAAAAGGCGCAAGAATCTCTGTCCAGGCTCTCTATCAGGGATTCTCTAGTATCCGCAAGAAGTACGGGAACACTATATCAAAAGAGGAAGCGTCATTTATCTATGCCTCCAATCAAGGCATCGATGTCTTTCGCTTTCTTAAGAACAACGATCAGATGAGGGACAGGATCAGAAACCTTCTATCATCTCGACAGCCTGCTACTGTGCCTGTTCGAACTGCAAAGAAAAATAATATCTCTCATGTGCAAAAAATTCTTAATGTAAAAGGAACAAGAATCGATGATCCTCTATTGCCGGCGAGTGTTATCCAGGACGCACAGAATATGTCTGAGATATACCCGATGATCTATGTCTTCGAGAACTCTGTGAGAAACTTTCTGCACCTTGCTTTGGACAAAGCGTTTCCTGAAGGATGGTGGAACGAGAAACGAATTCCAAGCACTCCAAAGAAAAAGGCTGAGTCGAGAAAACAAGAAGAAGGGAAGAATCTATGGCACGGTGGAAGATCGAACAGGATGCTTGACTATGTCGATTTGGATGAACTTGAAAGCATCATTGATAGGAACACGGAAACACTGACCCAATATCTTAGAGATCTTCCTAAGGGTTTGGACTGGCTAAAAATGAAAATCAAAGAAATCTATCCATCCAGGAATATTCTTGCTCACTGCAATCCTCTTGGGAAACATGATATCGATAGAGTTAAGGTAATCTGTGGCGATTGGCAGCGCCAACTGCCAAAGCTCAAGGAGAAACTTGAAGAGAAACATGGTTCGGTTTCAATAAACAAAAATGTCTGATAAATAAGGAGGAAAAAATTATGTCCAAACAGGATGAATCGGCACTTCCCAGTCTTGCATTGGTGTTCGGATACATTGCAATAAAGGAGCTTCAAAGACTTGAAGATCGAGTTGCGGTTCTGAGTCGATTGGGTTACGGCAATGAACAGATTGCAGCCATATGTGGCACGAACAGACAGGTGGTAGCTACTTTGAAGGTTAAGGTTAAGAAATCAAATCGCAGGAGACAACAATGAAAAACCCTGTGAAAATAGAAGCAACTGATCAAATAAAACTGATGCTTGCGTACCTGTGCATATCAACCGAAATAGAATCCAGTTTGCCACGAAAGGTTCAAATCTTGGATCAATTTGACTTGACCGATGCAGAGATTGCAAGAGTTTGTAGTTGTAGTGTGCCATCCGTTGCAAATGCACGCTTGACTTTGAAGAAAAAATCTTGACATGGGCCCTGTCATTAATAAAAGGCGTCGTTTTCGTCGACCACATCGTCTCTTAGGGATCCCGTATGAGTACATAGATGCAATTGTAGTTGGGCAGCGAGTTTTTTCGGATGTATTTCAATTCGAAAATGGTCTAAGGTTGGCGGTCAATAAGCAACTCTCTGAATTTTACGGGACTAAATGGTGGGAGACTTCACTTGGGCTCCGAAAAGAACAAGAATTGATTGACATCTACAACTATGTGAACCAGCAAAGGCTACAAAGAAACAAAATGCCATGGCTGGGCGACTCTCAACGCGTGGAACTCTTGCCACTCCATGCCATTACCCTTGGGCAATTGCAGCAAATCGTTGTGCAATATAAGTCCGATCTGATACCTCAGCTCTTCCCCAGCTTAGACTTTTTTACCGGACACTTGGAAGTGATCAAGCGAGTGAGGAATCTGTTCGCTCATATGTATCCGTGCATAACCAATAAGGACGCTCAGGTTGCCAAGCGAGAAATCATGACCATCTGCGACCATCTGCGAACCAAATTATGAATGGCCAAAACCTGCCGAACGGTTGGGTAAACACATGTATCATGGACATCGCGGAGATCAATCCTCGGTATCCATCCATCGGCGACGCAAAGGATCGCGACGTTTCATTCGTCCCGATGAAATGTGTCGAAGAACAAACTGGACAAATTGACCTTTCGTACTCCAGAAAACTTTCAGAGGTGAGAAAGGGGTACACTTACTTTACTGATGGAGACCTCTTGTTTGCCAAGATAACTCCCTGTATGGAAAACGGAAAGATTGCCATAGCAAAGGGATTGACAAATGGCTTAGGATTTGGATCCACTGAATTCCATGTATTAAGGTCTCCAGAACCGGTCCTGGCAACTTTATTGTTCTATTTCTTGCTTCAAGAATCAGTCAGGCGAGATGCTCGTAAAGGGATGACTGGTTCAGCCGGTCAACTTAGGGTGCCCGCAAGGTTTCTCGAAGGACTTGATTTTCCTCTTCCTCCTCTTCCCGAGCAGCACCGTATCGTCGCGAAGATAGAAGAACTCTTCTCCGACCTGGATGCCGGTGTCGAGGCGCTCAAGAAAGTAAAGGCGGAACTCAAGCGCTACAGGCAGGCGGTGCTCAAGGCGGCTGTGGAAGGGAAGCTCACGGAAGTATGGAGACGGAGACAAGGGGACTCGGAGACACGGGGACGGGGTTATGAATCAGCGCACGATCTTCTTGAAAGAATAAGGAAGGAGACAGGAGACAGGAGACGGGAGACAGGAAAAGCAAAAGCGCTCCAGCCAATCGACAAGTCCACGCTTCCGAAATTGCCGGAAGGGTGGGAGTGGACAAGAGTTCAAGAACTCAATCCGGCTTCGCGCCACTGTGCATATGGAGTTCTCCAACCCGGGCAGAATGTTGAGAAGGGAATTCCCCTGGTCCGTGTCGGCGACATAGATGATGGGCGTGTCGGGTTGAATGACTTGAAGCGAATCAGCCCCGCAATTGCTGCAAGGTATCCGCGCACAAAACTACAAGGCGGTGAAGTACTGATTACTCTGGTCGGAGCTATTGGACGAACGGCCGTTGTTCCACCAGTATTGGCTGGCGCCAATACTGCGCGTGCCGTAGGTGTGATACCCCTCGTTGGCGGAGTACTGCCAGAATGGGTGGAGATTTGGTTCAGAAACCCGGACAAAGCCCGAGAGATGTCAGGAAAGGCTCATGAAGTCGCGCGAAAGACTTTGAATTTAGAAGATGTCCGCGCTGCTGCAGTTGCGCTTCCTCCGTATGTCGAGCAACAACGAATCGTCTCTGAGGTCGAGCGGCGGCTCTCCGTTGCGGACGAAGTCGAGAAGACCGTGGAAGCGAGTCTCAAGCAGTCTGAGCGACTGAGACAGAGCATTTTGAAGAGGGCCTTTGAAGGGAAGCTGGTGCCGCAGGATCCGAGTGACCCGCCTGCGTCGGAACTGCTGGAGCGCATTAAGCGGGAAAGGGAGAGCCAGAAGTTGAGAGGTTTGGAAGCTAAGAAGTTGAGAGGAAAGAAGAAGGGTGGTGGGATGCAGGATAAGCGGACCCGAAAGCCAGGTAGAGAATAGCGGCCGCGTTCCAGGAGTTCTGATTCAGAGTCCGCGAATTCCCCCTTTTTCTGCATCTGAAGTTGCAAAGCAAACTGGACCCCCCAACTCTTTTATTTTAGGTTGGGAGCTTTTCCTTTAATATGGATTCTCTTATTTTAGTTTCAAGGCGTAAACTTACATATAATATTCCAAGGGTGTGCGCGGCGAGCGCAAGACACCCGGCGAGTTCAGGACAAGCCAGAACTGGATCGGCGGCGCCACGATTGACGACGCGGTCTTTGTCCCGCCGCATTATTCCATGATCGAAAGCCTGATGGGAGACCTGGAGAATTTCCTCCACAACCCGAACATCGACGTGCCCGAGCTAATAAGAATTGCCATCGCGCACTACCAGTTCGAAACGATTCATCCGTTCCTCGACGGCAACGGCAGGATCGGAAGGCTGCTCATAACGCTGTACCTTGTGAGCAAAGGGCTCCTCTCCAAACCGACCCTTTACCTCTCAGATTACCTGGAGAAGCATAAGGACCTTTACTACGACAACCTGATGCTTGTACGCACCCGGGGCGATCTGACGCAATGGCTGAGTTTCATGCTTGTTGCGATAGCCGAGACATCCGCGATCGGTGTCTCGACCTTGAAGAAGATCCTCCAACTGAAAGAAGATATAGAGGGAACCCGAATTGTCAGCCTCGGGAAGAAGACCAGGACCGCGAAAATCTTCATGAACGTTCTGTATAGCAATCCGGTCATAAGCGTGAACGGTGCTAAGGAAAAGCTCGGTCTGTCGCATCCTTCTACAAGCGCGCTCGCAGCCGACTTCGAACGGCTGGGAATTCTCAGAGAGATGACCGGCTTCAAGAGGAACAGACTCTTCTCTTTCACCGAATACTTAAATCTCTTCATGTAGGGAAACCCGATGTTCACAGAATCTTCTACTATTGTCCAACGTCTCTGGAACTACTGCAACGTCCTTCGCGACGACGGAGTCAGCTACGGCGATTACCTCGAACAGCTGACTTATCTCCTCTTTCTGAAAATGGCGGACGAACAGACGAAGCCGCCGTTCAACAGGCCGTCTTCGATCCCGGAAGGTCTCGACTGGCAGAGCCTGACTAAGAAAGATGGCGACGAACTCGAAGTACACTACCGGCATATTCTCGATTCACTCGGAAAAGAAGCCGGGATGCTCGGAGTAATATTCAGGAAATCGCAGAACCGGATTCAGGACCCCGCGAAGCTTAAAAGGCTCGTCGAGCTTATCAACGATGAGACATGGATGGGACTGGACGTGGACATCAAAGGCGAGATTTACGAAGGCCTGCTGCAGAAGAACGCGGAGGATGTGAAAAGCGGGGCAGGACAATATTTCACTCCGCGGCCTCTGATAAAGGCAATGGTTGAGGTGATCCGCCCGGAACCGATGATGACGATTTGCGACCCGGCATGTGGAACAGGCGGTTTCTTTATGGCGGCACACAATCACCTCGAGCACAAACAGCTCGACAAAAAGCAGAAGGACTTCCTTAAAGTCAAAACCTTCAAGGGCTGGGAAATAGTCGACAGTGCCGCCCGCTTGTGCGTGATGAATCTCTACCTCCACGGCATCGGAGGAGATGACAGCCCGATTGTTGTCGCTGACAGCTTAGCTTCCGAGCCGAGTGAACATTTTGATTTCGTGATGACAAATCCTCCATTCGGCAAGAAAAGCAGTATTACTATTGTGAACGGGGAAGGAAAAGCCGATAGGGAATCCATCACGTATGAGAGACAAGACTTCTGGGCTACAACTTCGAACAAGCAGCTGAATTTTCTACAGCACGTAAAATCGCTTCTTAAGATGAATGGAAGAGCTGCCATCGTCGTGCCCGACAACGTCTTGTTTGAAGGCGGGGCAGGCGAAACCGTCAGGCGGAAACTCCTGCACGAGTGCGATGTGCACACGCTTCTCAGGCTCCCGACCGGAATTTTTTACGCGCAGGGCGTAAAGGCAAATGTCCTGTTTTTCGAAAGAAAACCGGCAAGTGAGAAACCATGGACGGAGAAGCTCTGGATTTATGATCTTCGAACCAATATTCATTTTACATTAAAGACGAATACTTTGAAGTATGAAGACCTGAAAGACTTCATCCAATGCTACAATCCCGAGAACCGACGCGATCGAAAGGAATCGGAACGCTTCAAGTCGTTCACATATGACGAGCTTATCCAGCGGGACAAGGCAAGTCTCGATATATTTTGGCTCAAGGACGAAAGCCTGGAAGACTCTGCCAATCTTCCCGATCCGGATGTTATCGCGCAAGACATCATGGAGAACCTTGAAGGGGCACTGGAACAGTTCAGAAGTGTGAAGGAAGGGTTGGCGAACGGGAATGCCGTCTGATGGCCCCGGTCTGGATGTAAGTCTGAATTCCATCCGTAGACCAAGTGAAATTAATTATCACCCGATGATACGACTCCTACCCATCTCCTGAATTAGCTTTTGTCATCAAAGCTTGCGGAGGTGCTGCGATGACAAAACGTGATAAGATTCTTACAGATGCGATGGTTGAGTCGATTGCCAGGTACGGGCATGTGGACGAGGGGTTTGTCATGAATTACCTCGTGGAAAGGGTGCTCAGGTACGACCCGCCCGACCAGAACGAGTATCCGAAGAAGTTCTCCGACGAACCGTACGGCCCGCCGCTTGCCGACCGCGTCGAGAACCTCGCGCACAGGCTCTATATCCCTTACCTTCCGAATGTCGACCTGTGGATGAATACCATAACGGAGGACACCTGGGTAGCGCTCGTCCCAACCGACCCGGGGAAGCTCAGCGTTGTAACTACCGGCGGCGCCGTCGAGGTGCCCGACGATCCGTACTGGATGCTTGTCCGCCACGAGAGCATGTGCCCCATATTGTCGGCACACGGCGTGGCACTCACTTATGATCAGCTGAAGTGGCACCGGGGTTATCTCCTCTTCTTCAAGAGGCAGGGATTCGTTTACATCGGGTACCATCTGGATGTGATCCGGTTCCTCATGCAGCGAAGCGGATTTTACAACGCGCCGCGCCACATCCCCCGGCCGGGAAGACCGACGAATATGAAGATGCACCTGGCGGCGTTCGACGAGGAGCTGAACCGCGTCTACGGCGGTGTGACGGCGGGTCCCGCGGACAGGGATATACTCATGGGATATCTGAACCATCCTCGGATGCTCGCGATGGTGGGGAGGAACTAGGAATGGGGTTAAGGGTAAAAGGTTAAGAGGGAAAGGGGTGGGATCTGGGGTTTAAGATTTAGGATTTACGATTGTGGATTGGAAGACGTAGGGAGAAGCATTTCCGATTGCGGATTTCGAATTTCGGATCGTGTAACCTTCACGAAGGGAACACGGAAAACGGAACACGGCAGGTACTTGCCGCGGGCGGGTGGACGAGTCGTTCGTGCTCATTTATCTCCGAACAAACTGAGATCTAACTCAGGGGCACTGGTCGCCAGGCGTCCTGCCCCTCTCTCGCCCGCTTGACATTAACCAATCCTCCCCCTAAACTGGAGCAGTGCTTCGCGTTGACCAACCGGGAATGATTCAGGTTAAGAACGGGTCTGTTTAGCTGGACGTGAGAGAGTCCTGCAGGCGGCTGCCCGACTTCAAATCATATCCCGCGTTACGCCAGAAAATCGGCTCGTCTTGTAAAGGCGATTTGTGGCAGGCAATACTTTCGTTCTGCTTTAACAAAACATCAGGGAGGTGACAAGATGAAACTGAAGGCTCCATTTTTCATGACCATGATCGTTGCATTGTCGTTTGCTGCCGCGGGATGTTCGACGGGAGGGATGTTTACCGCCGCAAACCTGACGGATGTCCGGCTTCAGACAGGCAACTTCAAGATACTCGCGCGCGGCGTGACGGGCGAAGCCAGCGCGGGATATTTGCTCGGACTGTCCGTCTCTGCAGGAATGGCGACTAACACGTTTGCTCTCGTGCGTGTTGATGGGACAGGATTGCTCTATAAGGAAGCGCTCGACGGCTTGTGGAAGAATTTCGAGTCGGCACACGGCCCCGCGGAAGGGAAGAAGCTCGCGCTGGTCAACGTGCATTACGATTCGGATGCACTGAACCTGTTCGTTTATACGCAGGCAAAGGTCATCGTGAGAGCGGACGTAGTCGAGTTCACCGAGTAGGTGAACGTTACATAGAGTGCACGAATGCGACTGAGAAGCACCCTGCGTTTACCATCATTGCACTAATGAACGGTGGAACAGACAGAGAGCCACGGCGCAAAACGCTGTTCTCTGTGTACTCGGGTCTGCCTGTGGCTCTCTGTGTCACTCTGTGTAATATTCTTTTGCATGAACCAATTACGCGAGCATTTCAGTGAAGGCCATGGAACGTCCCGCTCTGAATGCTGCCGACACGGTTTCGTGCGGCCCGCGTAGAGCCGTTCCGCATCAGAGTTATTCCAGCCCGTGCGACTCGTGGTGAGACTGCAAGCTCGTCGGAGGGTGGTTCACCCTTAAGACGCGGGCAGCTCGGACAGCTGATTTGGTACGTGAAATTGCACGGAGAGCGGGTAATCGAGCAAGGTTGTCAATTCCCGGTCAGCACCAGAACGGAATCTTGAAAGGTGGTAAATTGGCCGCGTGTCAAAGGCAGCTGCGAAAACCGGGATAGGTCCGACGGCGCTCATCGCGGTGGAGCAGTATTTCCCAATTGAAGAGCGCGTCGTGACAGACGAGCTGGCGTATGAAATGCTCCCGCTGAGCTCCAAGGTCTTCGTGCGCATGATGAGGCCGCGATGGATGAGAGACTGGATCATCGGCCTCAGCGAGAAGAGTCAGCCGGGCATCTGGGGCGGGCTTCTCTGCAGGAAGCGGTACATCAATGAGAAACTCGCCGCCGCCTGTAACGATATGGAAGCGGTGGTTAATCTCGGTGCCGGTTTCGATACCAGGGCCTTCCATCTCACTTCTCTTATGCCCGTCTGGGAAGTCGATCAGCCGGAGAACATAAAAGCCAAGCTGGTCCGGTTGCGGAAGGCGTTGGGGACCGTTCCCGCTAATGTTAAGCTCGTGGCGGTCGACTTCGATCACGAGGACCCTGCCGCCGTGCTCGCTTTTCACGGCTATTCCTCGGAAAGACGGACATTCTTCATCATGGAGGCGGTCACGCAGTACCTCACTGAAGAGGGTGTAAGAGCGACTTTCGATTTCCTCGCCGGGGCTAAAGGCGGCAGCAGGCTTATCTTCACTTATGTCCGCAAGGACTTTCTCGACGGCCGGGCGATGTACGGCTGGGAGAGCGGCTACAAGCGATATGTCCTGGGCAGGATCTGGCTCTCCGCAATGGAACCGACTGACGTGCCGGGCTTCCTGAAAGGATACGGATGGAAGATAATAGAGGATAGGGGATACGACGAGCTGGCCGGGGAATACCTCAAACCTTCGGGGAGAAAACTTGCTTCAACCCCACTCGAGCGGATTGTATATGCGGAAAAGGAATAGATACGCGCGCTCCCAGCTTTTGCCGTAAGACATTCGGGACAATCCTTGACTTTCTTCACCCTTCACCTTAACATCTTGCGTGTTGGGTAACCATTTCAAGAATCAATCCTATCTGAGAGAAGCATAGACCTTCTTGCTACAACTGATCCTGATGTGATCAGGTACTGAAGAAATTGTCAGACACAAAGCAAGGAGGCCGGCATGTCCGCCCGTGTGGGGAAGAAAACCTGTTTCTTCATCGTTATCTTAGTCTCGCTTCAGGCACTCGCGCAAGAAAAGCCTGAATTGGTCCAGGGGCATGTGACCGACGCGAAAACAAACCTGCCCCTCACGGGGGTGAACATCCTCGTCCTTCAAACTACGCTCGGCACAACCACCGACAGTCTGGGATACTTTTCGCTGAAGATAAGGCCCGGGCAATATACAATTCGGTTCAGCCGGGTCGGATATGAGACTGTGTCAAGGGAACTCAAGATCGAGGTGGGGACCGGAATTTCTTATCTGAATATCTCGCTGAAACCCACCGCGTACCTCACCCGTGAAGTTGTGGTGAGCGCGAAGAGACCCGTTATCTCACCGGGTATTCATACCATAGAAGAGAAGAACCTTCAATACATACCTAACATTTATGGGGACGTCATCCGGAGCGTCACGATACTCCCCGGCGTGACGACGAACAACGAGCTGACAAGCGCGTACAATGTCCGCGGGCAGAACTTCGACGCAAACCTCATCTACCTCGACGGGTTCGAAATCTATCGCCCGTACCTCGTTCGGCAGGGGATAGAGGAAAGCCAGTCGGCAATCAACCAGAATATGGTGGGGAACCTGGAATTTTATGACGGGGCTTTCCCGGTGCAGTACGGCGACAAGATGTCGTCCGTCCTGGTCGTCAATTACAAGAAAGAACAGGAACCGGGCCTCGGCGGCGAAGTCAACGCGGACCTCCTCAACCTCGGCGCCACGCTGCATGACAGGATCGGCGCGCTGAGCTGGACCGCAGGTTTCCGTTATGCCTATCCCTCATCGTTCACTGATGTTCTTCAGACGAAGGGGACATATATACCGAGGTACACGGATTTCCAGCTCCTCGGCTCATACGCCCTCCCCGATGACATCAAACTGGAATTATTGTTCATGACCGCGAGGAACACGTTCGACTTGACTCCGCGCGACTGGACCGGCGATTTTGCCGTCAACGCGTGGAACGCTTTTCGCCGGATCGTGCTGAAATTTTCGGGCGCCGATAACTACAGGTACGAATCCAACCTCCTCGGACTGAGATTCACCGCGCCGCTCGACGCGAACTCGAGCCTTTCGGCATCATTCGCCTATTATTCCGACAAAGAATCCTATAATGAAAACTTGTCCTATGACATCTATTACTCGCCCGACGCTTACAATCCGCGCGACAACGTGAGCCAGCTCGGGACGGGTTACGAATTTGCCGATAACTCGCTCAATATGGACCGGCTCGAATTCAAAACGGACTTCCATTCGGATTACGGAACACACGAAACAAAGGCCGGGATCACTTTGAGAACTTCCCTCATGGACAATTTTCTGAACGACTCAACATATTATGTCCCGCCGCCGGGGCCGTCTTATTTCGCCGACCGGAAACAGAATATAAGGTTTAACTCGATCTCCGGTTATGCAGCGGAGGACTTCAATCTGAACCGGGATATCGCGCTCAATCTCGGTTTGCGAGCGCTGAAATATTACTTCACCGGAGAATTCCTCGTGTCGCCGCGGGTATCCGCCTCTTTTAAACCGGATTCCACCAACTCGCTGAGTATCGGATGGGGATATTACTACCAGCCGCCATACTTCTATGAAACCCGCGACAAGACTCCGGAGCAGGCCGGGAAACTCCGGTCGCAGCTGGCTATCCAGTACGAGCTGAGATATGAGAGGAAATTCGGGAATGGCACGCGCGCGCTGGCCGAGGTCTACTACAAAAGCCTGAGCAGGCTCTTTCCGTATTATTACACAAACCAACTGGAGCTGACTTACGGCGACACGAACAACTATAACGGATACGCTTACGGTTTCGATCTTCAGTACGAGGGGAAGCTTTCGCAGCGTCTCGACACGTGGATCGGATATGGCTACCTGGTTGCAAGAGACGGGAGAGAGGGCGGGGCGCATCAGAGGAGTCTGCTCGATCAGACTCACACCGTCAGGATCTTCCTCCAGGACGCGATGCCCGGGCTTCACGATTCGCAGGCGCATGTCCGCATATTGTTCGGCACCGGTTATCTTTACCATCCTATGATGAACGTGACGGGTCCGGGAAATACTGTTCAGACCGTGCCCGACTTCGACCTCGTGTATCCGTATCCGTTCTATTACAGGATAGACATGGGGCTGACGATGAAATTAGACCTTGGCGCGAAAAGGAGTCTGACCTTGAGTGCCGAGGTTCTCAACGTGTTCGACAAGAACAACATAGTATCATATTCCTGGTATACGATTCCGCAGGAGTTTCCGCAGCCGCTGGAAGTCCCGAATCTTCTTTCGGCAAGGTATTTCAATGTTGGTGTGAGGGCGGAGTTTTAGGGAAAAGGGGGTATGGGGAGTAGGGGAGTAATGGAGGACTGGAATGATGGATTAATGGGTTGATGGATTAACAGAATGAGGGAATAATGAAATGATGTTGAGCCCGTCGGATAAAGAGGACGGACGAAATCCCGTGATGCGGGAGAATAGTGGAATGATGAAATGGTGGAGTTACGATCGACGATTTAGGATTTACGAATGACCACTGACGACGGACCCCGAACCACGAACCCCAAACCCCCCAACCCGTTACTTGCACCGACCTTCTGTAGTCATATATTGTGAGCCGTAAGGCTCGCCAAAACTCAAAACATATGACAGGAGAATGAAATGGGTGAAGTGATCGGACACATAACCGGACTGGTAGTGGTCACACTTCTTTTCGGAGGGGTGCCGGCGACAATCGTGTTGATCTACTATTTCGGACGGAGGGCCAAACACAAGGAAAGAATGGCCTTGATTGAAAAAGGGATGGACCCGGCGATCTATATGAAGGAAGAAACCCCCTACCATAATGCCCTCATGTGGGGGACGCTTATCCTCGGAATTGGACTCGGAGCGTTCCTTGGCTATATTCTCTTTGACTATGCATCGATGAAAGCGGAATACGTGGTTCCGACATTGTCGTTCATATTCGCCGGACTCGGACTGGTCGGCTACTATGTTTACAGGAAAAAAACGGAGACTAAGAACCCCGGGTAATGGACGAACTCTACCTGCGACTTGTTCTCGAAGGAGACGTATCGAAGTATTCCTATTTCATAGATAAATACAAGGGCATGGCGTTCTCCATCGCTTATCGGATTGTGAATAACAGGGAGGACGCGGAAGAGATAGTACAGGACGCGTTCCTGAAGGCGTTCAGATCGCTCGGCAAGTTCAGAGGAGGCTCGAAGTTTTCAACATGGTTCTACAGGATCGTCGTCAATACCTCGCTGACGAGAGTGAGGAGCACTGCGCCCCAATCGAGCAGCCTGGACGAAAATGACGCCGGCGATCTCCTCGTTCAGAATGTCGAATCGACATACCGCAATCTCGATCTGTCGGAACAGAAGGCGTTGATAAATGAAGCGTTGGATGAGTTGAGTATGGAGGACAGGCTTCTCCTGACCCTGTATTACCTGAACGACGACAAGCTGACGAGAGACATTCTCAAGAAGAGTTACGTGGAATTGACCGACCCAGAATTCAGCGCGGCAACCATGAAGAGGATCGTTCGCGAGAGTTGGAGACGGCGCATAGTGAACAATTTTCTCGTGAACCTCCTGGTATTCATTGCCATCGACGCGCTCATCTGGCTCGGCCTGCGGCTCACCGGCATGAGTGCATTCGAGCTTGCTAACCGGTCGATAAGTCTGCTGAACACGATGCTCTTTCAGGCAAGTGAACTGAAGGAGATAGTAGCGGGGAATCATCTGGCGACATATCTGGTGCTGTCTATCGGAGGGCTGGCGGCTTTACTCGCGATCCTGGAGTCGCGCTTGAGCTCGTGGAAGAAGATGGAACACTGATCATAGGGCTGGGACGGAGCTTCAAGGACCACGGACCACGGACCACGGACCACGGACCACGAACCCCGAACCCCGAACCAAGCCCCCCCTTCCTTGCCTGTGCCCGTCCGGATTGCTAACTTCTCACAGGGACTAACCCAAACTAAACGAGGAAGGTCGGTATGAAGAGTTCTTTGCTGATAGCGGCATTGCTGCTGGGGTTTGTGGCAGGCGCGAAAGCCCAACTGACGCCTCAGGACGCGGTAAAGGGGATGGAAAGGGGGATCAATCTCGGCAATTCATTGGACGCACCGACTGAAACGGCGTGGGGGAATCCTCTCATACAGGAGCGCTACTTCGACGATTACAAGAACGCCGGCTTCACCGCTGTCAGAATTCCCGTTACGTGGGGTGGACATACGTCGTTAACGCCCCCGTACACGATCGACGCTCCATTCATGAGCCGCGTGGAACAGGTCGTAGACTGGGCGCTCCAGCGCGGGCTGTTTGTCGTTCTCGATGCGCACCATGAAAGCTGGCTCAAGAACGCGCTTACGGATACCTCTACCGATATCGCTCACGCCGATTCATGCACGGCGCGGTTCGACAGCATATGGAGTCAAATAGCGGCGCATTTCAGTGACAGGTCGGACAGCCTGATATTTGAAATGCTGAACGAGCCGTACCCGATGTCCGAGGCGAATACGGACACACTCAATGCCGAAGTGCTGAAAATAATTCGCCGGACAAATCCGACACGCATAGTCTCGTTCTCCGGGTACAGGTGGTCGAACTCCGGCGAGCTCGTTACCGCCGCCATCCCCGACTCTTCCGACAAGTATCTAATCGGTTATTATCATTCATACGATCCGTGGCCGTTCGGCCTTCAAGGCCCCGGAACATACGGCAGCGCGTCCGACATAGCCGCGACAAAAGCGAAGTTCGATCAGGTCACAGCATGGTCGCAGGCGAATAATATACCCGTCATACTCGATGAGTTTGGATACATAGACTCGTGCGCGTACAACTCACGCATGTGCGCCTACGCGACCGTTGTGGATCAAGCATTGCAGCATGGAGTGGGCGCGTTCGCCTGGGACGACGGCGGCCATTTCCGCATATACGACAGGACCCGCGGCACATTCAACGAGATCAAGGATATCCTCATACATACATATCCTGAATCCCAGAACGGCATGAAGATAAGCCAGGTCGGCGCATCCATCGTTCTTCAATGGCATAACAGGAACGCCGGGAGCGACAGCATAGTCGTGCAGCGAAGAATCTTCAGCGGCAAGTTTGTCGATTACACGGAAGTTGCGCCGACCGATTCGGAGTTCGTCGACAGCTCGATAACCCCGGGAACCAGTATTATTACCGTCTGAAAATCATAATGAAAGATTCCACGGAAGTTCAGTCATACCCGGTCATGCTGCAGGCCAATCTAACTTCAGTCAAACCGGTCGATGCCCCGGTACGGTTTGGACTTTCCGATAACTATCCCAACCCGTTCAACCCTACGACGGCGATCGGCTATCAGCTTTCGGCTGTCGGCCATGTTACCCTCAAAGTGTACGATGTGCTTGGAAGAGAGGTCGCAACTCTTGTCGATGAAGTCAAGAGGCCTGGAAGTTACGTGGTCAGGTTTGACGGATTGCACCTGGCGAGCGGAGTGTACTTCGACAGACTCGTGGCGGGCGGCCAGGTTATTACGAGGAAGATGGTACTTATGAAGTAGTGGAGACAGGGAGAAGGGAAGACTTGGGGACTGTGAGATGGGGGGCTGTGTGGCAGGCGGGCTTTGCCTTCATCAGCGGGTTCATTAACTTCTCAAAGCGAAGGCTGCTCGGGTCCCGACGCCGGGCCGAATGCGATATCGTTTGTCATCGAGTCGCGATGTACATGAGCAAAAAGATCGCGGGAAAACCGGCGGCCTGGATTCAATGATACACGAAGGGAGCTGTGTCAACGCATGATGTCAAAGGTCTCGTCCCTGTCCGCCGCGCTTTTCATCCTCGTTTCCTCAACCGTCGCACTGTCGCAACAGGAAGCAAGGCTGCGGCTTCACTTCGACAGCAACAGCGGGCTTGCGATAGTGATTCCGCACGCGGTCCATGAAGCATATGGCTTCGCTTACCCGATGACCTACAAGATCGGCATACCGGTCGGTTCCGGTGAGCTGAGCTGCTGCGAGAGATATTTGACTGCGGACAGCTGGATCCCGATCCCGACGAGGACTGATACGGAATTTTTCAACGGCATTCAGGTTGCCCGTTTCGACTACGCCGATAACGCGGCTTATATTTCCGCATTGTTCTCCCCGAACAGCGACACTCTGTTTCTCAACATTACAAATCAACTTGGGACCACGATGGTCCCGAATTTCCAGGGGGTCAGCAGGTATTACGACAACCGCCGGGCCGTGGTAACGGTTACGGCGGATGACTGGTCGGATTGGGTTGTCGCCGACGGCCGGTTCCCGACGCTCGTGAATCTCTTCAGATCATACGGTTTGTACACAACCATCGGGGTCATAACCGGCGACTGCTCCGATCAAACGTGGCGTGCACTTCAAGCCGAGGTCGATGCGGGGAAAGTGGAAGTTGCCAGTCACAGCCGGACTCACCCGTACGTTCCTTACCTGAATCCGACAAGTGAGATCGCGGGTTCGAAGAGCGACATTTTGAGCACTCTCGAAATCCCACCCCCGTTCAGTGCAGGCAGAAAAGAATACGTATACACATGGATCGCGCCTTACGGTGACTATGATACGACAGTCGATTCTTTACTGGGCACTTCAGGCTACCTTGCGGCGCGGCTGTACGCGAACCTTGACACCACCAACCCGCGGGCGTATGTCTACGGCGATTCGACGCTGGCGGCATGGGACGAGTCGCGTAACCACTTCAGCGCCTTTTTCCCGACCGTGGAGCTCGGTGCACCGTCCTGGGGAGGAGGAGATACGAGCCTCACTTCATTGAACGACTTATTCGACACTATAGTGGCAAAAGGGGGCGTGTATCACCTGATGTGGCACCCGCAGGTCATATACGACGACCGGAGCAAGTCTTATCTCGCGCAACACCTCAGCCATATTTCCGGCCGCGGCGACATCTGGTACGCGAACCTCGGCATTGTATATCTTTACCACATGCTGCAGGCGGAGAACGGTTCAGCCGTGGAGGCGGTCGCCGATGCAAAGAATATCCCTGTCTCCTTCAACCTACTTCAGAACTACCCCAACCCTTTTAACCCCTCGACTACGATAGCCTTCGACATCGCGAAAGGGGACAAAGTGATGCTCGCAGTCTACGACGTTCTCGGGCGCCGCGTGGAGACACTTGTCAACGGATACAAATCGCCCGGCCGTTACCGGGTCACGTTTGACGCGTCAAGACTTGTCAGCGGTGTCTATTTCTACCGTTTAGAATGCGGGAGTCTCGTTTTGACGAAGAAGATGCTGGTTATCAAGTAGAAGGAGATTTACGTTTTGTTGGAATAATGGAATGATGGAATGATGGGAGATAGGATTTGCAATTTTTGGGGAAGAAGGTGAATAGGCAAACAGGTGAAAAGGTAAGAAAGCAAAAGGGTCAATAGGTTAAGATAAGGAGTGGCAAAGGACGAGGGTGTGGTGGATAGGGAAAAGCTGGGAGGCTTTGAAGGTTTCCCATATTGAATTAATCTGACGGTGGAAACGGCGGCATGGTTTGCCGCCGTTTCCATCGGTCTTGCAACGGAAAGAGCAATGGCAGAGGGAGCTGCCGGGAGGAGAGTATGAAAGGGGAACTGTCAGGGAACGGGTTTGAGTCTTGGGGGGAACAGGAAGAAAAAAAAGGCGCCGGGGCGAGAGACAGGCCGGCGACGTTTTCTGTCCGCCAGGTCAGGAAAATTGAATACGAGAAAGAGCCCGCCTTCTTCCTCAACATCACTGAAGATTGGGATATAGAAAAGTATCCGGCGATCTGGACGATCGGCAACGCGGACCTGTTGAAGTCGGAACTTGTGGCGCTATTTTGTTCAAGGAAGTGTCCGGGCAAGGTGGTCGTGAAGGGCAGGGACTATGTCGACTCGCTGAGGCGAAAAGGTATACCGGCAATCGGCGGATTTCAGACACCGGTGGAGAAGATGTGCCTCGATGTGCTGCTTAAAGGGAATCAACCTATCGTGATCTGTCCTCCGCGCGGGATCCAAAAAATGCGCGTCCCGGGTGAATGGGCCGAGCCTGTCTCGGAAGGCCGGCTGCTGATCGTTTCTCCATTCGGCGCCAGGCAGCGGCGGGCGACCGCAGCGACGGCAGGGTTGAGGAACAAGTTCGTTGCCGCGGCTGCGGACAAGCTCTTCTTCTTCCATGCTGCGGCAAAGAGCAGGACGCTCGCGTTCGCCGGGGAACTCCTGTCGCAGGGAAGGGATATCGCGACATTTGGCGTGGAAGAAAACCGCAACCTCAGAGAACTCGGTGCAAGCTGCATGTAAGGCGGTCGCCGGTCTGACTTTCGGCTGAGACTCCTTCTTCTGGATTCTTCGCCGTCCGCCCACAAGGTGGCCGGACTCCTCAGAATGACATGTCGTTTTTCGAGAACAGCACATGCGATGATTTATTCAGCCAAAAGGGGCATCGATCAAATCTGGCCAATGCCAGCATTTTGGCTTTTGTAGAGGGCGATTGTTATCATTCAAACGTGACAGCCGTCGGACTGTCCCGACATGAACTCGAACCCCTTCACCATCGGAGCCACGGAAATGAAGACACTGCTTGTTCCCCTTGTCATCCTCGCGTTTCTTACCCCATCGAGATCACAGGAGAAGACAACCGGTTCTGATTCGACCGGCGCTACCCAAATCGTGAACTCGCAATGTGAGTACAGAGTCGACCCGATCGCAGTGGGGACGACGCACCCACGGCTGAGCTGGGAGCTCCGGAGCGGCGCCAGAGACGTGTACCAGCTTGCCTACAGGATAATTGTTTCATCATCTGACGCGCGGCTTGCCCGCGACGAAGGCGACTTGTGGGACACAGGGAAGATAACCTCGGATAACACGCTGAACATCACGTATTCCGGCAAACCGCTGACCAGTCGAATGACATGCTACTGGAAAGTATTGGTCTGGACGAATAAGGGTAAAGTCGTGCACAGCGAGACTGCCCGATGGACGATAGGGCCGCTGGACAGTACGGACTGGACGGCGAAGTGGATCGGGCTGGACACGCTGTTCCAGGGTGAGAACGACGACTCCGTTCATTCAAGGCTTGCGGCAAGATATTTCAGGAAGGAATTCAGCATTGGCAAGGATGTGAAGAAAGCCACGCTGTACATAAGCGGGCTTGGTCTCTACGAATTGTACATAAACGGGAAGAGGGTGGGAGACCAGGTTTTGTCGCCGACTCCATCTGAGTATTCGAAGAGAGTCTACTACAACACTTTCGACGTCACTGACTTTCTTACAAAGGGAAGGGACGCAATTGGAGTAACTCTTGGCAACGGCAGGTTCTTCAGCATGAGACCGATTCCAAGCGAGATGCCGGTCGTAACAAACTTTGGTTTTCCGAAAATGATAATGCAGCTCGAAATGGAAATGGCCGACGGGTCGAGGCGAGTCGTCGCGAGCGATGGATCGTGGAAGGTTACTGCCGATGGCCCCATCCGTTCCAACAACGAATACGACGGCGAGAACTACGATGCGAGACTCGAGATGCCCGGGTGGAACAAAGCCGGCTTCGACGATTTAAATTGGCTGAAGGTTCAGCTCGTCAAACCGCCGTGCAACATGCTCGAGGCACAACCGAATCCCAACATTGCCGTCATGGACACCGTTCGTCCTGTTTCGATCTCCGAGCCGCGTCCGGGCGATTACATCGTCGACATGGGACAGAACATGGTCGGCTGGGTGCAGATTACCGCTCACGGAGAGAGAGGGAAAGCCGTCCAGCTGCGGTTTGCTGAGCGCCTCAACGACACGAAAGACTCCCTTTACACCGCAAACCTCAGGCAGGCGGAGCAAACCGACCGTTATGTTTTCAAGGGGGCAGGCAATGAGACCTGGGAGCCGAAATTTGTGTACCACGGCTTCCGATACATCGAGATTACCGGTCTGTCCTACAAGCCGGCACTTGCCTCGATTCTCGGGAAGGTGGTTTACGACCGGATGGAGACGACAGGCAGTTTCGAGACGTCGAATCCGATTCTCAATAAAATCTACAAGGCGGTTTACTGGGGCATCCGCGGAAACTACAGGGGGATGCCGACCGATTGCCCGCAGCGCGACGAGCGGATGGGCTGGCTCGGCGACCGCGCGACGAACTCGTTCGGTGAGAGCTTCATATTCGGAAACAACCTCCTTTACTCGAAGTGGCTGACAGATATACGCGACTCGCAGAAACCGGACGGCAGTTTACCGAACGTGGCGCCGACATACTGGGTGGTTTACACCGATAACATGACGTGGCCGTCGGCCTACCTCCTCATCGCAAACCATCTCTACAGGCAGTTCGGGAACGAGAAGGCAATCGCCGATAATTACCCTGCGATGCGTAAGTGGCTCTTTTACATGCGCGACAAATATATGAAGGACTATCTCCTCCCCAGGGACACGTACGGCGACTGGTGCATGCCGCCCGAAAACATGGACCTCATCCACGCGCAGGACTCGACGCGGATAACTCCGGGCGCTTACATCGGCTCCGTCTATTTTTACTATTGTCTGAACGTCCTGCGGCACGACGCGATCATATTGCGGAAGTCGAACGATGCGGCGGAATATGAGTCGCTCGCGTCGAAAGTCCGGAAAGCGATTAACGAAGCCTATCTGAATGAGAAGTCGCATTACTATGCGAACAACACCGTAACGGCGAACGTACTCGCGCTGCGGTTCGGCATCCCGACCGATTCGATTCGAGAAAAGGTATTCGCCAATATCGTGGAAAAGACGCTGGACCAGTTCGACGGTCATATCGGCACGGGGCTGGTAGGCGCGCAGTGGCTCATGCGCACTCTCACCGATTACGGCAGGGCAGATCTGGCCTATCGGATAGCGACCAACACTACATATCCGAGCTGGGGCTACATGATCGAGAACGGGGCGACGACGATATGGGAGTTATGGAACGGCAACAAGGCGGACCCCGCAATGAACTCGGGAAACCATGTGATGCTCCTTGGCGATCTCGTCGTGTGGTTTTACGAAGACGTGGCCGGGATAGAGTCGAGCCGGGAGGAACCGGGCTACAGAGAGATTATCATGAATCCGAGAGAGATCGACAGCCTGAAATATGTCGACGCATCGTACAATTCGGTTCGCGGCCTTATCCGCAGCGACTGGAAGAGAGAAGGGAAGAAATTCTACTGGCACATTTCCGTACCGGCGAACACTTCGGCAACTGTCTATGTCCCCGCAAAATCTGTGTCCGATGTGAGTGAGGGAGGGAAGGCCGCCGCGAAATCGTACGGAATCAGATTTCTAAGGATGGAAAACCACAGGGCTGTATTCAAGGTGATGTCGGGAGAATACGAGTTTGTTTCGGAGATCGAGGAATGATAATTTGCCCGTGTAGATAGTCGTAGCCGAAGGTGGAACCAAGGAATTGACAGTCAGTCCATCCAGTTCCTCTCTATCCAATCGATCGACGGACCCAGATTGACACGTTCCGCGAAATCGAGCATATATGGAATCATATCTGCCGCATCCATGGGTACCGAAATATCGTGCGGGAAAACCGGGGCGAGTCGCATACAGTTCTTCTTTAAGATTTGTCGGCACTGGTAATCTGCGATGCCGGCGACCCCGTCGAGCATCAGGTTCAAGATGGGACGTACCCACTGTGCATACCCCCAGTCGTGTCTCTTTCCCTCTATATAAGTGAGCGAGGTGCCGGTACCGAGTGACAGCATGACGATGTCGCCGAGAGGCGGAGATCCCGAAAACCGCAAGTCCTGCGATTGGGCCAGGGCGCACATGCTCGGGTTGTTGGCGAAGACGCCGCCGTCCACGTAGCCGCCGCAAGTGGGGAAGTAAATGGGCGCGGCACTCGTGTACATCCCGACTTTGTAAGCCGGCTGCGCCCCATCGCTGTCTTCCCCTTCGAAATTGTGGAATATCTTCGGCTTCCAGGTCCGGCGCTGGATGTCTGCGGCCTCGTTGCTGAGATCAAACGCGGTGATGAACATTCTTTTCCCGAGCTGATCCAGGGTGGCCGTGCCGAACGCGCGCCGCAGAATTTCCTCCAGGTGCTTGTTGGGATAACCGGCTCCTATGAGCCGCCACATGCTTTGAACGTCGTGGAGAAAGGTATCCCGGAAGATATACTTGCCTTCTTTCTCATAGATGTCGCGCATCTCCCCGGGTGTCAGGCCGTGGGCGAGGGCAAGCGCGAGAAGCCCGCCGGTTGATGTGCCGGCCAACAGGTCTGTCTTGTCGAGGAAACCCCTTAGACGCGGTTCCGAGTTGAGACGATGAAGCAGCGATGCTGTAATGATCCCCCTGATGCCTTCTCCGTCGAGGGAAAGGATGCGATATCTGGACATGACGCATTCTCCTTTCTGTGTATCTCTGTAAAGATGATGACCCGGCGAGTGAATGCGCAACATGTGTCGCCGGCGTTCCGGAGCCGAAAGGGGAGAGTGAAACCGATTTGTATAAGTCGATACACGGAGTTAATATCGGAGCAGTATGTCGAACGGCAAATATATTTTCACTGATGCTGCAGTCGTAACGTCGGCGGAGGTCCTGCCGCATACCGCCGTGATCATCGAGGGCGGTGTCATCCACGGACTGGTGGAGGGAGATTACTCCGTCCGGGATGCAGAGTGGGAACGGATCGATTGCTCCGGGAAGTACCTTATGCCGGGTTTCGTAGACGTCCACACTCACGGCGGCGCAGGCCTGGATTTCCAAGATGAATCGCCGGAGGTTCCGGGGAGACTGTCGGATTATTACTACAGCCACGGAGTCACCACGCTCCTGGCCACTCTTTCTCCGCTGCCTCACGATCTCCTGGTCGGCGCGGTCGGGAGGCTCGCGCGATTCTGCCGTGATCACCGCAGAAACTCCAATATCGCCGGGATCCACCTTGAAGGACCCTATATCAACAGGTCGATGAGCGGCGGAAACAAAAAGGAATACATCGAGGAACCAGACCCCGGCCGATGGCGCGAGGTGTATGAGGCGGGAGAAGGTTTCATACGGATGATAACGGTCGCGCCGGAACTGAAAGGCATAGACCATATTATCGAAGACGCCGCGAAGCGGGGGATAGTGGTCGCTCTCGGTCATTCAACCGCGGACGCCGTGGCTGTCGGGAAGGCGATAGAACTCGGCGCCCGACAGGTGACGCATATTTTCAACGCCATGAAAGGACTCCGTCACCGTGAGCCGAACCTTCTGAGTGCGGCGCTCCTCTCCGACAGGCTCGATGCGCAAATCATTGCCGACGGAACGCATGTGCATCCGGATTTTGTCGGGCTCGCGCTGAAACTGAAGACCGCCGATCACCTCATGTTAATTACCGATTCGATGCGCGCCGCAGGCCTCGCTGACGGCAGGTACGACTCGGCAGGGAACACGGTGAAGGTTGAAAACGGAGTCTCGAGGATGCCGGACGGCACCCTGGCGGGGAGCACCCTAGCTTTTGAAAGGGGACTGAAACTCACGGCGTCTCTAGGGGAGGTTGGATTGCCCGTTTTGTCACGCATTGCATCGCTGACAGCTGCACGTTCGCTCGGGTTGGACGCGAAAATCGGAAGCATCGAAGCCGGAAAGAACGCGGACATTGTCGTGTTGGACAGCGACTTCAAAGTCGAGCTAACGATGAAGAGCGGGGGAATAGAATACGCAGCGGTGTCCTGACTTGTCTTCGATTTTGAATCCTCAACCTCATTCACACCGCCTCCTGACGCTCGGTGCCTGGATCTTTACCGCAAAGGCACAAAGACGCAAAGGATGTATTATTCACCCATGGAAGTCCAACAGGGACGCAAAGATTATATTTATCTCTCACGGATGTCCAACGTGGATGCGAACCAGTTGATGGCGCCTTCCCATTGCAGTTATTCATATTCTTCTTTGCGCCTTAGCCTGCCCGACGAGGTGTCAACGCAGTCGGGCGCCTCTGCGGTGAAACCCCAAGGGATCCCATCTGGGGGCTTGACAAATCGAGTTGCAATTCTCGCCCCTGTTCCATAATGTTAGAAAAACATGGGTATTGGGTATGTCACGGAAGGAGTACAGACTCGTTGCGGATATACGCACGCACGATCCCAAGGGGATCGAAACGGTACTTAGGGAGCTTTTAGGGTCGGATATGGTAACCCAAACTGAAACCGGTTTTCAGGTGAAAACGGTCATAGAAGGGGACAGCGCAAGGGAACTCAATCGTTCGCTTCTATCGGCACTACGGCGTGTGGAAAAGAAAACGACACTTCGGTCCGAATGGACCCGCAATGGTACAACGTGGCGTTTCTTTGACTATGTGGCGAAAGGGATACGGGAGGGATAAGTCATCTTGTTGAGCTTCGTTACGGGATTTATCTGGGGTATAACACATCCCAAATGAATATGAAGCTATCTCGGACAGTCGCGGCAACGGCAAATAACAGGAACCGCAAAAAAGACGCTCCCCGAAAACGCATTGCGCGTTTCGGGGCAGGCTTTCATTGGGTATGTATCGAGTTCGCTTTTATGTCAAAAAGCAAACTCAGGAGTTTTAGATTTTTACAGCATCGTCCATACGACAATTTAATTTGGAGCAGTGACAATCGATTCCATCAGGCTTTTATCAGCAGACA
>JAHECO010000072.1 GCA_024641705.1 Candidatus Kryptoniota bacterium | reverse complement strand
CGTACCCGTACAGGTAGCCTCCTGTATTGAACAGGCGGCCGTCGAATTGGAGTTTCATGTTCCTGATAAGCGGCAGGGGTCCGCCCAGGCTCAGCTCGAGGTCCTTGTCGTTCAGCGGATCGATTGAGTTTATATCGGGGAAAACGCTTGTATTGCTGGAGACGTAATCGCCCATGTAAGCGGTCAACTTCCCCTGGAAACTGTCGGGAGCTCTTTTGGTCGTAATATTGATTATGCCGCTTTCAGAATTGCCGTATTCAGCATTGAACGCCCCTGTAATTGTCTGCAACTCTTGAACAGCGGAACTACTGATGGCGAAGTTGCCAAAACTACTGATGTTAAAATTGCCAGACCCACTCGCATAGAGGTCATTGACCTCCACACCGTTCACGACGACGACCGTCTCGTCCGCTCTGCCGCCGCGAAGGTGGAAGCCGCCGCTCGGGTCTTCGACGACGCCCGATTGTACTGAGAGTATCTCACTCAGGTTCTGCACGGGAAGGGTCCGGATCTGCTGATTTGTGAGCGTAACTGTTGAAGCTGTGACGTCCTTCTGTATCAAAGGCCGCTGGGCGACGATCTGCACTTCCGGGAGGCCGACTGCCTGCTGCTGCATGCCGAAGTCTATCTCGGTCGTCAGATCTGCATGAACCACGACGTTCGACTCCACGATAGGCGTGTAGCCTATCGCCGAGGCCTTCACCGTATATGTCCCCGGCTGGATATTGATGATAAAATAGTGACCGTCGATGTCGGTCGCCGCGCCGAGAGAGGTACCCTCCACGGAGACGGATACTCCGACCAGCTTCTCGCCGGTTTTGACATCCGTTACGGTCCCGGCAATTTTTCCGGTGGTGCCTGCATAACTCAACGACACAAATGCCAAGAGTAGAATGCAGGTCGTGACAAACTTGTTCATAACCAGACTCCTTGCCTGAGATTCAGCTTCGCTGTTTCAATAGGATAGATAATAGATTTTTCTGCGACTGGAGGGAGAGAAACGGTAATCAACGGTCAATGGCTATCCTCCTGCTAGTGCTTATGAAAATAGAAAATGAGTCGGGACAAAAGGAGAGATGACCGACCGGTTACAGATATACGGGAAATTTAAACTCAGACCTGCCTCCATTTGTACTGCGATAACTCGACTTCTCGACCGTCACGCGGATATTAATTCATCCGACGCTATTCGTCTTCGACACGTAACACTTTCCTGAACGAGAAATCGGAACCTTGACTCCAAAACGAGGTTAGCACTTTTGGCGCTCAATGTCAATAGTAACTTGTCCTCGGAGTAAGCCGAAGCGTGGAACAAATGGAACCTCAAGATGAAACAGCAAGCTGCCACCGTGTCATTTCGCGAATTTGTCGTATACGAGCCTCGAGACCTTTGCGATAAACAGCTCCGCAGAGTTGTCGGTGATCCACCTCTGGTCCGCGTTGTGTGTCGTGTACACACACAGGATATAATTTGTCCTCGAAGTATATATGATCGCGCAATCGTTCCGTGTCGAGTTGAGGGCCCCGGTTTTGTGTGCAATTTCAATGGTGTCGCGGTATGTCGGCAGAAACCGCGGAATGCTCGTATCGTAGAACTGGTATTTCATCAGGTCAATGATTGCCTTTGAGCTTTTCTTGTTGACAACCTCCCCCTTGTACAGCATCGACAGGTACGACGCAGTCTCCCGCGGAGTCGATACGCCTATTCCGAATATCTTTCTTTCGGCGGAGTCGGGATAGACTCGCTTATCGAAAATTCTGGCAAGCTCCGCTGTATGGGACAGGCCGAGAGACTTTGCGAAGGCAGTCACCTTTCCCACTCCCCCGACCTCGTCGGTGAGGAGATTTGCCGCGACGTTGTCGCTCATGTTTATCATCAGCCACGCGAGATCGCCCAAAGTGAGCTTGAGCCCGTCGTGCATGAAAAGGAGTATGCCGCTCCCCGGCACCTTGTCCGAGTCGTGAAGGACGACCTCGTCTTTCATCGACAGCCGTCCCTCGTTTACCTCCTGGTAGAGTTTTCCCAGTACAAAGATCTTAACGACGCTCGCGGTAGGAAACTGTTTGTCGGCATTGTAGGAAACGGTGTCGCCGTCAGCGAGGTTGAGGGCGTATATCCCGACATCTCCCTTGAAATTGCGCGCCATAGCCGCAACCGAATCCTGCAACGACTGTGCGCGGAGAGTGCCGGCAAAGGCCATCTCCAAAACAAGGACCGCGTACGACAGGATTTTCATGTTAATTCCCTTTCTTGAATTTCGAACCTTTTGTACCAGTTCTGACGTTGGGCATGGGGCATGTCGATGCCACCTGCCGAAATCGGCACAAATCCCTACGCGGCGCTCACCCGCTTGAGTCTTCCGAGCGAGACTCTGACAATAAATCCGGACACCAGCGACGTGACTACCAACAGAAGGAAGAACTGCCACAGTTCCCAGCGTGCGTAGAACCTCCCCACAAAGCCGGACAGGTAACTCCCTATCGCCTGGGCGGCAAACCATGCCCCCATCATGGCACCCTTCAGCTTCGGCGGCGCAACCTTGGACACGAACGACAAACCTATCGGGCTCAGGAACAACTCAGACACGGTAATAACGAAGTAAGAAGAGATAAGCCAATATGGACCAACCGGCGAGAAGCCGCTCTTCCCGGCGGCCGCAAGTCCCGGCAGCCCTACCGATGCGACGATCATCACGACGAACGACACGGCTTCGAGATTCATCCCGATAGCCATCTTCCCGGGAGATGAGGGCTCTCTGTGCTGTCGATTCAAATAACCGAACATGCCGACCATTATCGGCGTTAGGAAGATGATGAACAGCGGGTTGAACACCTGGAAGCTTTCTGGCGAGATCGGGTTCGCACCGCTGAAGCCGTTGAACTTGAAAATCATTACGACTATTGCCGCAAGTGTCACGATTCCACCGGCGACCCTCGTCCTCAGTGCCGATGTTTTTCTCAATGCAGTCGAGAAGGACAGGAGCAGGGCCAGTAGCGACAGGAGCGATACCGGATCGAACAGCAGATATGTGAATCTGCCGACATGAGACGCGGTGTAGACCTTCGCGAACAGCGTCAGCGTGTAACCGTTTTGATAATACGCCATCCAGAAGAAAATGATCGAGGCGAAGATAACGAGGAGAGATATTAGCCTGTCTTTCTCTTCCGACTTCGACAGGGTGACTTCGCCTCTCCCCTCGGCTTTCGTGTCCGAGACCCGGTAGTCCGCCATCCTGTGGTATTTCCGGAAAGACAGAAATATCGTGATCGCGAGGAGCATCCCGAAGGAAGCGGCACCGAAGCCGGCATTGTACGCCGCGGCAAGCGACAGGTTGTAGTGATCGATCATGAAGTTCTTTATCGTAGACGCCGCTATCGGTCCCAGAAACGCCCCGAGGTTTATCCCCATATAGAAGATCGTGAAGGCGGCATCCTTCAACCCGGCCATCGGTTTGGGATAAAGATTTCCGACCAGGACGTATATGTTGGCTTTGTAGAGTCCGGTGCCCGACGAGATGACCGCCAGCGCGGCAAACAACAGCCAGGTGTGCTTCGTGGGGATCGCAAGAAGAGCGTAACCGACCGCCATCGTGCAGAGACCAAGCAGAATCGTCCGGCCGTATCCGAGGAAACTGTCCGCGATCCATCCGCCTACGAGCGGGAGAAAGAAAGTGGTTCCGACGAAAATGCCGTAGATGTTGCCGACCGTGGCTTCATCCCAGTGAAAGTTCTCAGTAAGATAAAGGACAAAAATCGATAGGACCGTATAGAAGCCGAATCGCTCCCACATCTCCGTGAAGAAGAGAACGACGAGCCCTTTAGGATGGTTCTTGTACATCGCACCTCACTTTGGTATCGAATCGATGCATCGAAATGGAGCTGAGTCTGCCGGGACAGATCACATGGAAAATATTATTTCGATATCATTATTCCTACAATTGACTCGTGCTCTTAAAACCCGTCGATGCACCTCCTATCCGGTGTCGTGTCCGGAATTTGCCCCACGGCGACCGCTCGCAGTGTCGGGCGTCAAGATTGTGCCGGGGACAGTTGGAAACATGCCGACGAAATGTCTATTTTCCTATGTCAAAGCACCAGCCAGAAATTCAAAAGGTTTTCCGCAGAATGAAAAAGCACCTTCTGATTCTTTCGATTCTTTTCGCTTCGACGGTTTTTGCACAGACCCCTTATGAAATGCACGGATACCTTGGGGCCGCAGCAGCCGAATTCAACGTCCCCCAGCCCGTCCTCGAGGCGATCGCGTACGTCCAGAGCCGCTGGCACCAGATTACCTTCACCGAAAGAGAGCTGGTCAGCCGCCCGAGCGACGTGCAGCCGCCGGCGTTCGGCGTTATGGGTCTCCGCAACGACTACTGGTTCGGACATTCGCTGACAGATGCGGCGACGCTGCTCAACGAGCCCGCGCTCCTCCTCAGAGACAGCGCGTACGAAAACATACGGGGGGCCGCTGCTCTCCTATCGAAATACAGGGACGATGCAAACCGGGACTCAATCAGCGTTACAAGCGACCCCGCATCATGGTCGGGCGTGATCGCCCGCTTCAGCGGCATCCCGCAGAAGGAGATAGCTCAGGAGTTTGCCTACCATGTGCTGCAGGTACTGCAGAAGGGTATAAATGAAAGCGGGATCGTAATCCCCCCTCAGAATGTCAACCTCAATAATTTTCCGGAGTCGGTGAAGGAAAAAGGCTATGTCACAAAGAAGGAGCTCCCGTCGGCCGTAACCGCCGGTGCCGATTACCCCGGTGCGACATGGAACCCTAGCCAGAACTACGGCAACAGGAACAGCGCACCCGTAGTTTTCGTGATCATACACGACACCGAGGGACCGTTCGATTACAGCGTGTCGTGGCTGCAGAACCCCGCCGCCCAGGCGAGTTCACACTACATCATCAGGAGCCAGGACGGCTACATTGAACAGCTCGTACACGATGCCGACATGGCATGGGCCGTCCGCTGCTGGAATCCCATCACGCTGAGCATCGAGCACGAAGGCTACGTCGCCGACTCATCCTACTTCACCGAAACGATGTACGAAGCTTCGGCGCACCTTACGCAGTACCTCTGCGACAAGTTCAATATTCCTGAGGACTCGCTGCATATATTCGGACACGACGCCTGGACTTATTCGTGGTTCAACCTGATTCCCTTCTATCTGTACACCGGATATGTGGGAGGCAGCTACGCCACGTGCAATACCCACACTGATCCGGGCCAATTTTGGAAATGGCACCACTACTTCGACCTGATTCATTCATACGATACGACCAGGCCCGCCGTAGCGGATGCGAGTCCGGCATCGGGCAGCGGAAAGGTTCCGGCATACGCGACTCCTTCAATTACCTTCAACGTACCGATGGACCCTCAGTCGGTAGATTCGGCACTTACGGCAACACCGTCATTCCCCGGAGTGCCGACGTTGAATCAGAACGGGACTCTCCTGACATTCCAGCATCCCGATTCCCTCCTCCCGTGGTCGACGACATACACTATTAACGTAGACACGCTTGCGAGAGCGGCCAACGGAAAGCGACTGACCTCGCGCTTTACTTACCAGTTCACAACGGCTCCGCTGGATACAACCGGCCCTGCCCTCCTTGCGGCTTCACCGCGAAGCGGAGGGCCTTCCCTCCCGAATGCATATGTCGAGTTCGTCATGGATGAGCCAGTTCAGCCCAATTCCCTCCCCACGAGGATCACATTGACAGACTCTACCGGAAAAAGTGTGGGTTTCACGAAGGACCTGCTAACGGTGACGACCAATAACCTGACCCTCATCGCGCTCCGATCAACCTCTCCCCTGACTCGGGGGATGAGATACACCGCTTCGCTTGCGGAGGGGTTGACCGATTATTACGGGAATGCGAGCAAGATTTTATATTCGACCACGTTCACGGTGGATACCTCCGTGACTCCGAAGGGCACGGTCATAGAGGGTTTTGAGAACACGTCGAACGGGTGGCTTCAACCTGCCGCCAGCTCTTTGACTACAGGCACCGACACATCATTAAGCTTCTTCAGCCCGTCCGGCAAAAGTTACGAGGGGACTTACGCGGCCTCTCTTCAATACTCGCTCGATTCTGCCTCGGCATTCTGCGCCTTCGAGAACGCAGAAGGCTTCGACACAAGTCCGTCGGACTCGGTCGGCGCGTGGGTCTTCGGGGACAATAGCGCAAACGAACTCGACTTCATCTTCGGATCATCTACACGCAAGGCGGTCCCCGTGGACACTCTCGACTGGTATGGCTGGAAATATGTCGGGATGTGGCGGAGCAAATCGGACGCGTCGACCGGCTTCCTTAGAGGGTTCGGAGTGAGACGCCTGCAATCCGCCCTGTTCTCTGCGAGCACAATCTACATAGACGATATCCGTGCAAACGGAAGCGTGACGGGAACCGGCGGGAACGTCGCCGGGGTCCCTTCTTCTTTCGAGCTATTCCAGAACTACCCTAACCCGTTCAATCCAACGACGGTTATCAGCTATCAGCTTTCGGCAGTCAGCAGGGTAACCTTAAAGGTCTATGACGTCCTTGGCAGAGAGGTAGCTACTCTCGTCAATGACACCCAGAATCCGGGGACTTACTCGGTCAATTTCAATGCGACCGGGTTGCCTAGCGGGACTTATTTCTACCGCATCACCGGCGGCAGCAACTCGCCCGTCATGAAAATGTTAATATTGAAGTGACCATGTCACTCCGGCAGAAATCCGCCTTCTTTGTGGCGGACTTGTACTCAAATAGTATCGTCCGCAGCTGGTCTTTTCCATACTTGCTGTTCCGGATTCGACATGTTAAATACCATGGAGAGGAGAGATGGTAATGACCGTTAGACGCGTGATCACGATGATGCTTGTTCTCGGCGTGACCTGTGCGGCAAGCGCTCAGGACCTTCGCGAGACCGAAGTGGAGGCCGGCCGAATCAGCGATACCGTGCTTGGAATTTCGTTCGAGAGAGTCGGCAATGTCACGAGGACCGACAGTTCTACATACACAATCAGGCTGCAATCGTCCAAAACTTCGGCCGGAAGATCGGCGTTCGCCGAAGTATCCACGTCGGATCGACTGTTCGTTGATTTGCCGGGGAGCTACGGCGGTAAATTGTATCTCGATGAGTCACAAAGAGCACACCTGTCTGAAGACAGGGTCTGGGTGGACACGGTAAACACGGGCGGACTCATGTTCACGCGTGAATACTGGGCGGTATATGCAGGAATGGGAATGTGGGAAGGCGTGATAAACTGTTATGTGGAGAAAAGCGGAAAGTACTACATCGTGTCGATGATTCAGGACGGGCCGCTCGGCAAACCGGGAGAGGTTGTTGACGGCGAGCCGCTAACTGCCGCGCAGCTGAGACAGAAGGTCTTGTTCTCACTCCGGGATACGACCGATCAGGTAATAACAACGTTCAATAAGCTGCTCGCCTCAGTAGAGATTCAAAACTAAGGACAAAGGGGCCTGGTGAAATGAGAAGATTATCGATCCTGCTATTTGTGTTCGTGTTGGCAGTGAACATTTGCCGGGCGCAGACCTCTCTTGCGATTGCCGGGAAAGGGATGTGGATTTGGAAGATATGGCAGGCAGATTCCGGCAAAGTCTTGGAGGTCATTGACACGTTGAAAGGCGCCGATGTCACCTGGGTGGTCGTGAAGATGGGTGACAGCGACAGTTACTACAACGGGAGCGGCAAAACGTTGTACAATTGGGCGGCAGCGTACGGAGGCATGGACAGTGTAGTGAGCATATTCCACAACAACGGCATAAAAATATTCGGGTTCCAGTACGTTTACGGCACGCCGCATTGGGGAAACGGGATAAGCGAAGCTGATGTCGCCAACATGATATTGGATATTCGAGGGTTGGATGGGCTGATCATAGATGCCGAAATACAATATGACACGCTCTCGGACAGAGTCACGGCCGCCCAAACATACCTTGACAGCATCCGTGCATACCACCCGACAAGTTTCGTGGCTCTGACTTCATGGGCAAGGGTCGCAGTTCATGCGACTTTTCCCTGGACGACATTCCTGAGCGCTGTCGCTGTGAACATGCCGCAGACATACTGGGCGGCGAGGCCGACAACGCCGCAGACCGAGCTCAGCAGGATGAGCAGCGATTTCACTTATTACACGACCCAGTGGGTCAGCGGCGGCGACAGCGCGGCATCGAAACCGATCATGCCCCTCGGCCAGGCAGAGTATTTCGGCCCCGGCAACGGCAACGACGTCTACCCCGGCGACATAACCAGTTTCTGCGACTTTGTCGCAGCAGACTTACCGGTATCCGGGTGTCAGCCTGTGGGAGTACGGCCAGATCGACTCGCCCTACGTGTGGGAAGAATACACTTCCGCATGGCCGGCGACGGCAGTGTCGGAGGCGCAGGCCGATCCGGTCGGTTACGCTCTTTTCCAGAATTATCCGAATCCTTTTAACCCGACTACAAATATCGAATATCGGATTGCGAATTCCGGATTTGTGTCGCTGAAGGTGTACAACGTGCTCGGACAGGAAGTCGCAAGTCTTGTGAGTAGCGAGAAGAAGCCTGGCGACTACACGGTGCGATTTGATGGCGCCCGGCTGCCCAATGGAGTTTACTTCTACAGGCTGGATGCGGGAGCTTTCTCGTCTGCAAGGAAATTGATGGTCATGAAATGAACCTGCGGGACCAGGCTTTTCATGCCGGTTCCCTGTCTGTGACTTTGCGAAGCAAAATCTTGATGAGGTCGTTACTATGAAGAAGCTGCAATATATCATCTTATCTGCCTTCATCGCTGCCGGATGCAGCAGCAACCATTTGAGGGTCGTCAAGATCAACCGGACGATCGACTCCGTGAGGGCGGTATTCGCCCCCGACCATCGCGCCGCGGTGTTCACCGTAACCGCGCATGAAGCAGGCGACGGTTTCGTTCTTCGCGGCGAGACCGACAACCCGAAAGCAAAGTCGGTCCTGCTGGCGCGGCTGCGCTCGGAAGTCGCATCTGACCTCATCGATTCCGTCACCGTCCTGCCCGAAGCTTCTCTCGGCACGAAGGTGTACGGCATCGTCGACGTCAGCGTCGGCAACCTCCGCTCTGCCCCGAAGTACCAGGCAGAGCTGGTAAGCCAGGTGCTGCTCGGGCACACTGTCGCTATTCTCAAGGCGGATCGCGATTGGTACTACGCGAAGTCGGCCGGCGACTACCTCGGGTGGATAGAGCCGGGGAATATATTCCCTGTCGACTCAGCCGCGCTCGCAGCTTACAGAACCGCGCGGAAACTCATCGTGACCTCCGTCTTCTCTAAGCTCAGCACCCTCCCGGGCGGCAAAGGCACGACCGTATCGGACGTTGTTATGGCAGATTTACTGAAACCTGTCGGTAAGGTCGGGTCGGGCTACATGGTCGAGCTTCCTGACGGGAGGACGGGATACGTGCGAAGCTCGGATGTCGAGGGCTATGACAAGTATATTGCAACTCACAAGCCCACGCCCCAAGGCATAGTTGCGGTCGCGAAGGAGCTGCTTGGTTTCCCTTATGTCTGGGGCGGGACAAGCGCGAAGGGGGTCGATTGTTCGGGATTCACGAAAACGGTCTTCAGGATGAACGGCATCACGCTTCCGCGCGACGCAAACCAGCAGGTCAATCTCGGAGAGAGCGTCAACCCCGGGCCCGACTTCACGAACCTGCGGACCGGAGACCTGCTCTTCTTCGGTAACAAGGCCGAAGGAGGCAACCCCGAAAAGATCGTGCATGTCGCCATATACCTCGGCCACGGGTATTTCATCCAGGCGAGCAACCGGGTCAGGATAAGCAGCCTTGTAAAGGGCGACTCGGCATTCGATCAGTACGATCTCGATAGGTTCGTGAGAGCCAAGAGAATTCTCCCCGAATAGAGTAGTACCTTCGGAAGAACACTCCCCTGCCAAATATCATCTCGGGAAAGTAGGGGCTGAGATGGATCGAAGACCTGCCGATATGTCCGACAAAGCGGAGCGCAGTCGGAAGCGGCAGCGAAGGCGGGCGAGTTTCATAGTATGCTTCCGATGACGGCTTAGCGAAACGCGGATAGGATAACATGAGAATTCTATTTGCGTCTCGATATCTCGCCGAGCCAGAACCCATGCTTCCCTTCCGGGTAGAATTGAACATGTAACGTAGTCGAAGGCCAATCAGGAAGGAGCTGCAGGTCAATAGTGCCGCCGCGGCACACCAGGGTGTCCTTCGCGCTAACTGGTTTGACAATAAACCGAACCCCACGAACCCGAGCCTCTTGTGTAGATTCGAAAGTGAGAACATATTCCTGATGTGGGCTCAGGATAGTCATGCGGGAACTTCCGGCCTCGGCACGGATAAGAAATTTCACGGGGTAAGTATAGTCGCTGAATTCATTGCCCATCCTGCCAGTCCATTCCCCGACAGACCACTTAGGCACAAGGGCAGAATCGCCTTGCGCGGTCACGCCCATAATCATCGCGAAGAAGGTGCATAATACTACCAATACGAACTCCAAGTATGTTTAAAAACCAATTTCATCGCGTTGTCGCTAACGTATCGCCGCATCACAGCTCCCGCGCGCTTCGCGCCATGAAGTCGGAGATGCGGCTCGCGCAACGAGACGGATCGAAGACCCGCCGAAGGGGGGCGAGTTCAATATCTACCAATGACAGCCTGCCCCGATGCCGCCTTGCGCCTGCGCACTGAAGCGCTTTCTCCTTCACTTCGTTTCGGAGGACAGGTCGGCGTACAAGTGCGGCATCTCCCGCTCAATTATTTTATACGAGTATGCGGGATCCCGCTTTGCGGCGACCGACATATAAATAATTTGGACGGGAAACGCGGAACGCGTATTCGGGAAGCCTGTCGACCGAAGTTGCGACGCAGGTCGGCGTCTTCTTCCTGCTTGTTATCTGTAGTGGCCTGCCCGCTCATCGCAGGTCGCCCGAGCCACGGACGGCGAGGGCGACTACACGAAATAGCTCAAGAAAAGTAAGAACTCGTTCTTGTCTTTATGTGTAGCTCTTATTACATCCCCGTTCGAGTACTCAATTTCTGCTTCGAATCTGTAGAATTGACTGTTAGCTGATTGAGGTTGAAAAGACGCAAGGAACGTTTTGACTTCGTCTATCGTGTTAAACTCGCGCTTCTCTCCGTAGATTGTCCAAACTCTGACTTTGGTGATCTTCCGTTGGATAGATTCTGCTAGACTAGAGATGAAGGTGTCTAAATCGGCTCGTCCGATCTTGGCAATTTGTCTGTAAACCTTGCGCTTCTTTTGGGTGCTCAAAGCATCCCACTTTTTGACCTGCCGTTTGAATTCTTTCTCGTCGGTATGCTCATCAAACTGGGCGTTGATGCCTACAATGGCAAAAGCTTGGACGATGGAAGAGTACGGGAAGTAAAGTATGCGGAAACCGAGAGACTTGAGTTGAGACAATGAGCCTTGGGTAAAGTCTCCTGCCAAGATTACCCCGATGAAAGGGTGCTCCTTCATGTATTTCTCGAAGAGTGGGATTATTGCGCCCTGGATTTCTTGCGCTTTGTTTCGTGAATGCTTTGTGTACCTTCTCCAAGCGCACTCGATAAATGCAACTGGGGCGCCTATCTTGGACTGTGTCCCGTCCTTTTCCATGACGTAATCAAGATCGTGCTTGTTGCCGTTGATGTCTGTCCAAGTTACTTTGCTGCCCTGTCTCGCGGGACGAGGCCCTTTCATATCTAAGAACAGATGATTCCTTCTCGCGAAGACCTTCAAGCAAGGTTCAACCGCACTTTCCAATGCGTCGCCGATTATTTGGCCAAACTTGTGAGCAAACGATTGTGCCATCTCATCCCTTTATCCACAGCCTTCCCTCTTTTAGCGGAACGTCGTGCTTTCTGTTTTTCCATTTGATGTTTCGATCCCTTGTCTTTTCGAAGCTCCATGCCTGGAATCCTGCGGCGAGAGCTAATTTACCCAGCCATTCATCGGCTGCTGCGTAAACTCCGTAAGGGGCCGAATCTCCAATCACGAAGCAAAGTTCCGAGCCCGGTTTCATTGAAGGACGGAGTGCATTGAAAACCCTGGCCAGATCCCAGTAGTAGGCGGCAATCATGGTGTGATAGGCCTTTTTGCCGCTATGCTCTTGTCTTGTCTTCTCAAGCGTTCTGCAAACGTCGGCCAACTCTTCAGCGATGGGATGTACTTCTCGCTGGCCCAATAATACATCAAGATCGAGTTTCTCGGCAGAAGCATGCTGTGAACAAGACCTGATCAGATCTTTTCTCACTGCGCTCTGGAGATCACTCCACCCTTTGATCTCGCCCCAGAAAACCATTTCTAGACGGGTTGCATCCGCGTAGTCGTAGTTGTTCGGATAGGGAGGAGATGTAATCAGTAGATCAAAAACATTCTCATAAGATTCATTTCTGTCGCGAGCATCGAAATCTAAGATTGCGGATTTTCGCGTGACTTGCGATCGCCGGAAAAGGTGCAAATCAGAAATCATCTCTCTCATTTTCTGTCTGTATGCGGTTTCAACAGAAGGGGTGCTGGCCTTCCGTTTATTTGGAAGTACGTACTGCCACTGTGCTGTTCCTACGTGACTAGTGGTCCTCAGAATAGAGGTGATCAGGAGCCAGACAAAGTCCCAAGCGGGAGATGAGTCCCTGAGGGCTAGGTAAGCGTTTTTGAGGGCCGTCAGGCGGGAGAGGGTATCTTCGGTGTAGCACTTCTTGAGGAGTTCCGGTTGGGTTTGGAAATCGGATGTTTTATCGCCGAAATAATTGAGAAGTCTAAGGGCGCGCCGTTCAGCTTCCTCTAAGTCTAACGAATAGAGTGATTTTGTTTCCGCAATCTTTCTGACAAAATAGTGTTTCTCATATCCAACAGACTCGATGCCAATTTCGTCGCACGCTATTAATGTCGTCCCTGACCCGGCAAAGGGATCCAGTACTTTCATATCTGGATGGTACTGATCTCTGACCACCTGCTTGACCCACTCTGCGGAGAAGCCCGCCGAATATCTGAACCACCTGTGAACGGGTAACCTCAGATTATCCGCGAACGTTGTAGATTTCCGGTCAGTGACCTTGTTAGGTATCTCGAAGAGAGCTAGTTGATCTTCCATTAACTTGATAATACTTCATTTCAACGTTCTTTCCTATTCGCCCGCCACGGATGGCGGGCGAGATTTATTGAGAGCGGGCAGGCCATTATCAGATAACGTCTGGTGGGATAAAGTCGTGGCGCGCAACCTTAAATGGGGTAGTGTAATGTGCGCGCCATGAAAAGCGAACTCGATATATATAAATGTGGAGCGTCTTCTTTTTGGTTGTTAAGCGCAGTGCACGCACCTTACAGAATGTGCTCAGGCTGACAGGGACCCACCGACGTAGCTGGTAGCCATAGCCCATATTGTTTCGACTATTGACATGCCGAGCATTCGTTTCCGATGTGTTTGTACCTTCATACGCAAATCCTCCTTCCTGTGATTGCATTTCACCAGTAGCTTCAAGCATATGAATCGCATGAATGAAATTAGAAAGAAGGCTATGATACCAACACACGTCCAAGGAATCGAACCTTGCTGAATCAGCCCTACTAGCCTGAGCACATTGTGCCACTTTATATTTTGACGTAATCACTTTTATTGGGATCCCATTCGTAAGTAGCATTTACGTCCACTTCATGAAAGCAGAAATACCACCTCCAGTCATTGTTAACTTTGAACATTTTGGAAAAGTTGACCTGCAACTTCGCAAAAGGCTCATCAAGCAAGAGGTCGGAGTCATCTTCAGGAATATCGACCTCATACCTATACTTCATCGGCGGCTTATCAACTTGTGGCTTGTTGCTAAACCAAACAACTGGCTTGCCAACTGCGCGTGGGTCTTCCCCGTCGTGTCGGCTGTGGCCCAACTTGGGTGTTAGTTTCGCCAACAACTCGTTTGAATTATGATAGAGTACCATTAAAGTCCTCCTGCGCGTGCATTGCGCTTAACGTGACGCAGGAAGAAGTCGTTACTCTCGCCCGCTATAAATATTGCGTAGCATCGAGACATCGGGCGAGAGCAATGAAGCGAACGCCATGATATATAATAATTGAGCGTCTTCTTACT
>JAHECO010000088.1:524-3737 GCA_024641705.1 Candidatus Kryptoniota bacterium | reverse complement strand
ATGATGATGTTGTCGAACTCTTAAAAAAAAACGGTGCTGATACTTCGGAATGGACTGTTCCGAAACTAACAGGGAATTACCTCGACCAATCTCCTCCGGGGGAAACGCCGGCGATGTTTGCCCCGGTAATCGTTTCAGCGCAGGAACATTTTGAACATAGCTGTCTAGCATTCTCACCTGACTATGCAGAGGTCTACTGGTCAACAGATTTCACGGAATTTGGGTTTTACGATATTGTCTTCATGAGGAAAGAAGATGGAAGGTGGTCTGCCCCTAAGCTTGCCCCGTTTTCGGAGAAGTATCATGCTGGAAACCCGGTCTTATCCTGTGATGGGAAAGAACTCTATTTCACCTCGACCCGGCCCAGGTATGAGAACGCAGGTAACAATGACGAAAATATCTGGGTGGTGGAAAGGAGAGGGAAGGGCTGGTCGGAGCCAAGACCGCTGGATGCTCCGATTAACACGGACCGGAATGAATCCGTGATGAGCGTTACCAGGGAAGGCACACTGTATTTTCGCCGGGATGCGGAATTGTTCAGCTCGAAACAGAAAGGTGGTCAATTTCAGACACCAGTGAAACTTGACATTCAGTTAGGTACAGGCGCGAGGGTTTTGGCGCTGTTCATTGATCCCGATGAGCGTTATATGATCGTAGAGTCATTCGGACGCGGAAATTTTGGAGGTGCCGATCTTTATGTCTCATACAAGTCCAGGGACGGTTCTTGGTCTGTACCTAGCAATCTAGGCCCCAAAATCAACACAGGCGGTCATGAGAGATTTCCTTCGGTCACGCCTGACGGCAAGTATTTGTTCTTTTGCAGGGTTTCCGACGGCAGTGATTTCTACTGGGTGGATGCAAAGATCATCGAAGATCTAAGGCCAACAGTTCACTAGTAGCGACGGGAATTCGCAATTACAGAAGGGTGTTCCGACTGCAAGTATTATGGAGGTAAGAATATGAATAGCCGAGGAAGTCTTGGCGATGCAATGCTAAGGGTGGTCTTGGAGGATATGAAACGGAAAACCGCTTGTCTCGGACTCTTATGTTCTGCACTGCTGTTTGTCAATTGTCATGTCCAGCACCGTGATTTCCCGGTTCTCAAGGGCCCCTATCTCGGCCAGAAACCGCTGGGGCTGAAGCCGGAGGTTTTTGCGCCAGGTATTGTCTCCACGAAAGCCTACGAGCTTCACGGATGTTTCTCGCCTGATGGCAAAGAATTCTTTACTACGAGGAGACCTACATTCGAAGGAGATGATAACCAGCTCATGTTAATGAAAGAAGAGGATGGTACGTGGACCAAACCCGATCAGCCCCATTCGATCAGGACTGCGTCGGACTGTTCGCACGCTTTTCCCCAGATGGAAAGAAGATGTTCTTGAGATGCAGAAAGAATTATGAACTGCACGATGGATAGAAACTGCTAGATTGTTACGTTTCAGAGCTTACCGGACAGAAAGGGGTGAAAAGTTAAGAGGTGTTTTGAGTACATTTTCATGATCTTTTCTTGTATCAGAGGAGAATGACCAATGGCTCAGAACACCGATGTAGAGAGTATAGTCCGAGATATTAAGAGACGGACCCGGAAGAAGTATTCGAGTGAGGAGAAGATCCGCGTTGTGCTGGAAGGCTTACGGGGAGAAGCCAGTGTAGCGGAGTTGTGCAGGCGAGAAGGGCTGAACACCAATATTTATTACAAGTGGAGCAAGGAGTTTTTAGAGGCTGGGAAGAAACGACTGCAGGGAGACACGGTCCGGGAAGCTACGAGTACTGAGGTTGTGGACCTGAAGAAGGAGAACGATCAACTGAAACAGTTGGTCGCTGAGCTGTCGCTGAAGAATCGGGTGCTCAAAAAAAGTTTGAATGGTTTGGGATCCGACTCCGAGGAGCAATGAGGTACAGCCAGGCAGAGAAGATGGAGATCATCCGGATGGTGGAAGGATCGGACCTATCGGTGAAGCGAACGTTGGAAGAGCTTCAGGTCAACCGGAGCAGTTTTTACGAATGGTATCGTCGGTATCGGGCTGATGGGTATGATGGCCTGGTTGTGAAGCCGCCTCACCCGAGACGGTTCTGGAACCGAATCCCAGAGCCGGAGAAGGAACAGGTGGTAGCGATAGCGTTAGGGCATCCGGAGCAGTCACCGAGGCAACTGGCGTGTTTTATCACTGATACACAGGGGTATTTTATCTCAGAGTCGAGCGTTTATCGGATCCTGAAGAGCTACGATCTGGTTCCAAGCCCCGAGTATGTCGTGATGGCTGCAGCGGATCGGTTCCATCAGCCGACGACGAGGATCCACGAGCTGTGGCAGACGGACTTCACCTATTTCAGGATCGTTGGGTGGGGTTGGTATTATCTGGGCAGCATTCTGGATGATTACTCCCGCTACATCATTGCCTGGAAGCTGTTCACGACGATGGCAACCACGGACGTCAAGGATCTTCTCGATCTGGCAGTCGAGAAGACCGGCATACACCAGATCGCTGTCAGGCATCGCCCCCGGTTGCTGTCGGACAATGGGCCAGCATATGTCTCAGAGGAGTTGAAACACTATCTCGCCACGAAGGGCATGACTCAGACACACGGAGCCCCGTATCATCCAATGACGCAAGGCAAGATCGAGCGGTATCATCGGTCGATGAAGAACGAGGTCAACCTGCAGAAGTATTACCTACCGTGGGAGCTGGAGCAGGAGATCGAACGGTTTGTGAACTACTACAACAACCAGCGGTATCACGAATCGTTGAACAATGTCACGCCGGCGGACGTGTACTATGGCAGGCATGAGGAAATCTTGTCAAGAAGGGAACGGCTCAAACGCAGAACGGTGAAGGCGAGGAAACACTACAATCTATCACAACCCATTGCTCAAAGTACCTCTTAACAAAACCCGATTTTTGTCCATTTGACTTTGAAGACATACATTCACCTCCTTACTCGCCAACTCGCCAGAAGTGCTATAGGTGTAGTTCGTGATCACTCCACCCAAGGTGTCCGCCAGCAACAGGTTGTTCCCAGCAGAATACCCGAGTTTCAATGCTCCTACTAAGGTTATCAACCCATCTCTGTCGTACTTGATGTTGACACTGTCGGCTCCTCCGGATGCAGGATAGACTGTCTCTGTGCTCACTTGCATATCCGAGTTGTAGGTGAACCCAACTCCACCTTTGACGCTATTTACCCCATTCGGCCCAGACCATGTGATTCTCT
>JAHECO010000088.1:0-514 GCA_024641705.1 Candidatus Kryptoniota bacterium | reverse complement strand
CGATTTTTGTCCATTTGACTTTGAAGACATACAGTTATTCTCTGCACTGGCTGAGTGCCTCTCGAAAGCTTCAGCGATCATGAAGCTTTCTGTATCTGGCGTTGACAAAGCTGTAGCTCGTCTGAATTCCAAGATGTCCGTACTCAATGAGACAAACTCACAACGGGAGGTTGCTATGGTGCAAAGAAACCTGATAGGAGCTGTCGCTGTGACGACGATGATTTGGGCATCCGTTAACTGTCAGAAGGCAGAGAGTCCTTCTGCACCTTCTGGAAGTCAATGGGAGCGCGTTGCTAGTTTTGGTGGCCAGCCGATCCGCGGGTCTGCGACATTCACCATCGGTAGTCGCGCTTATATCGTTTCCGGCACGACCGGGAACCAGCTTCTGCCTCAAGTCTACCAATATGATGCATCCGCAAACACTTGGACGCGAAAGAATGATTTCCCCGGCACCCCCAGACTCGACTTCAACGGGTTCGCCATCGGCGGCAAGGGGTATGTCTGCCTGGGATCG
>JAHECO010000024.1 GCA_024641705.1 Candidatus Kryptoniota bacterium | reverse complement strand
CGCTTACGTCATCCTATGCTTCGTCGCATTCAGGATGGAAGCAAACTGGAGAAGTGCGCCATTCGGCAAAAGCAACCTGCCGGTCCTCAGAAATTTTACACATAACAGTTGACATTGCCAGCCATTGGTGAGTATCCTAAGGATTTTGAGCTCCCCGCAACTAAGGTCGTATTTGTTCTTACAAAGGTGCTCCGCTCTCCGTTTCACTAATTGACACACCTCCTTCCGCATGCAAGATCTTCAACGTTTTGGAATTACGACAAACTATACGACAATGATGCTTAGTGGACGTTTTGTTGCCCCCTTACCGCCTGACAACAAAACATAAGAGGTGACTGCCATCAAGTCAAGGACCCTATCGAGAAACCCCGTCCAACTTCTATGCTTCCAGATACAGATACTTATCCAGCGTCCTGTACTTTATCGCCTCGGCTATATGCTCGGGCAATATGTCGTCATTGCCAGCAAGGTCGGCAATTGTTCTCGCAACTTTGAGTATCCTATCGTAAGCTCTCGCGCTAAGTCCGAGTTTTGTTATTGCCTGCTTGAGCAAATCTTCTCCGCCTTTATCCGGCTGACAGAATTCTCTGATTTCCTTGCTCTGTCCGTCCGTGCTTCCGCGCGGCCGGATCGCTCCGCGACATATCGGCATTTTTTAGAAGGCTAATTGCCGATCGCATCCATCAATGTCCCCTTATCCTTCCAAGTACAACTGCCTATCGAGACTCCTGTACTGTATCGCCTCTGCGATGTGCTCGGGCATTATGTCGACACTCCCGCTTAAGTCCGCAATCGTTCTTGCAACCTTGAGTATCCTGTCATAAGCCCTCGCACTAAGTCCGAGTTTTGTTATTGCCTGCTTGAGCAAATCTTCTCCGGCCTTATCTGCCCGACAGAACTCTCTTATCTCCTTGCTCTGCATATCCGCGTTTTTGAAAAGTCCTTTTCTTGCTTTGAATCTTTCTCTCTGAATCTCCCGCGCCTTCTCTACTCTCGCCCTTACCGCCGACGACGGCTCGCCGGACTTCTTGCTCGAAAGCTCGGCGTACTTCACCGCCGGCACTTCGACATGTATGTCTATCCTGTCCAACAGCGGGCCGCTGATCTTTGACATGTACCTCTGTATCTGCATCTGGTTACAGCTGCATGTCGCGTTCGGATTGCCGTAATTTCCGCAGGGACACCCCTGCGTTGCCATTCTGGATGTGCGATTACGCGTCAAAAAGCCGGTTTCGAAGGCATACCCAAAGGAATTGCTTACAATCGGAGACCATATCAGGAAACATCGCTTGGACCTTAGCCTGACGCAGAAGGAGGTCGGGGATGCCTTAGGAGTTGACAAGTGTACTGTCTGGAACTGGGAGAATAACAGCACGTTGCCGACGAGTTCGCTTTGGGCCAGGATCGCGCAGTTCTTGGGTTACTGGCCGGAGTCGGATCCTCTGCGCTCAATCGGCCATTGTGGAGTTACGCGAAGAAAGAATTGAAGGGAAGATAGCAAGGCAAAAAGGAGTCCCGCCTGACGACGGGACTCTGAGAACAGATCTATCGAACAATGCAGATCACTTCAAAAGTAAGAGCTTTTCCGTAAATGACCTGTCCCCGTTTTATGTACCAATGCTGAGTTAGTGATCCGGTCAGGCATTGGCAAACTAACGCGGATAGAATGCTTCTGGAGCTGGTGGTCTGTAGCCCAGGGAACTGTGTGGCCTGACAGTGTTGTACTGGATCCTCGAGTCTTCTGCGACTATTCTTGCTTCCAGGACTGTATCAGATAACTCTCGACCAGGTAATTTACCTCTGAACTTCCCGTCGAATGACTCGATGTAACCTTTCTCCCAAGGACTACCGGGCTCGACAAAAGCAGTGCTGGCGCCTGAATGAAGAGACTGAAATTTCTCGGGAGGCTTTTTCAGTATCGGAGGCGCCGAAAACGAAAAACCCGCCCCAGCATTGAAAATGCTGAGACGGGTTAATCCTGGGAGAAGCAGCTCTTTCAGGCAATCACGTCGTCAATTCCAAATACCTTTCGATTAATCGCCGCCCGTTCAACGCACCGGGTTTCCCTGTTCTACGGCGGCGCCCGCTTTCCCGCGCAGTTCAAGGACAATGACCGACATCGGCGGCATGTCGACCTCCAGGTCATTGCCCTTCAGACTGAAGGCCGAAAATTTTCCGGGCTTTACCGAATCGGAATCTTTAAGAGTATTGTGGGCGTTCATCTTGTCGGCCGTCAATATTTTACCGGCGATCCCGTCTGCCCTGAATCCTTCCAGGCTTATCGTAGTATTTTCTGAAACGTCCGGATCTATGTTCACGAACGAGATATGCATCTTGCCCGTACTGTCTATCGAGGCCGAACAGTTTATCGCGGCCAGCGTATCGCCGCGGAAGACATAATTTCCCGATGAAATTTTAACCGGCACCATCATCGCATCCTGGTGAACCCTGTATAAATCGAACACGTAGTAAGTCGGGGTGAGAATCATCTTTTCCCCTTTTGTGAGGACCATCGCCTGCAGTACATTGACCATCTGCGCAATGCATGCCATCCTGACGCGGTCGCAGTGGTTGTTGAAGATATTCAGGTTGCATGCAGCCGCCACCGCATCGCGCATCGTATTCTGCTGGTAAAGGAAATGAGGGTTTGTGCCTGGCTCCACTTTGTACCATGTTCCCCACTCGTCGACGACCAGTGCAACTCGCTTGTCCGGATCATATTTGTCCATGATCGCGGAATGCTTTTCTATCAACTCGTTCATCTCAAGTGTCTTTTTCATAATGTCGAACCAGCCGCTTTCGTCGAAATCGGTCGCCGTTTTCTGGTTAGCCCAGGAATAGTAATGAAGCGAGAGGCCGTCGATGTACCTCCCCGCATTTTTCATTATGATGTTCGTCCAGTTGTAGTCACCGCCGCCCGGCCCTGCGGCAATCTTGAACGGCTTGTACTTGCCGTACGTGTGCATGAAAGTCCCGTACCTTCTGACGAAATAAGCGTAATATTCCGGCGGCATATGGCCTCCGCATCCCCAGCTCTCGTTGCCGAGTCCCCAGTATTTCACTCCCCACGGCTCGCCGCGCCCGTTCTTCTTTCGCAAGTCGGTGATCTGGCTGACGTTGTCCAAGTTAACATACTCGACCCACTGCGACAGTTCCTTTACCGTGCCGCTCCCGAGGTTGCCGGTGAAGTACGGCTGGCACCCTATAAGCCTGCAAAACTCCAGGAATTCGGCCGTGCCGAAAGCGTTGTCGTCGGTGACGCCGCCCCAGTCCGAGTTGATTGTCTTTGGCCTCTTGCTGCGCGGACCTATCCCGTCCTTCCAGTGATACCCGTCCGCGAAACAGCCGCCCGGCCAGCGCAAGACCGGCACGTCTATTTTTCTCAATGCCTCAACTATGTCTTTCCTGATCCCGTCGATGTTTGGGATGGAAGAATTGGGACCGACCCATATTCCTCCGTATATGCAGCGGCCGAGGTCTTCGGAGAATTGACCGTAAATATTCCTGTTTATCTTGTATTCCCTGGCCGAGGCATCGAGCGTAATCTTGGTTCGGTTAGTCTGGGCTTTGAGAGAACATTGCGAGATGACGACAAGCAGAATAAAGAGGGATGTCCTTTTCATCTGTATCTCCGGAAAGTTTGGGAATTATAAGAGCGCTTTCGAGGACGCCGTCATGTTACTTGATCAGCATCATCTTCTTGGAGATTACGTTGTCGCCGGCTTCCAGCCGGTAGATATAGAGTCCGCTTGCCAGCCGCGACGCATCGAACCGGACACTGTGCTCGCCTGCAGCCCGGCGGCTGTCGACCAGCACGGCCACTTTCCGGCCCAGGATATCGTACACGACCAGTGAGACACGTCCGGCCTTCGCAAGAGAATAGGAGATAGTCGTTGCAGGGTTGAACGGGTTCGGGTAATTCTGGTAAAGCGCGAAATGTGCCGGGACCTGTGCACCGGCATCCCGGATTCCCGTGATTTCGGAAGTCCCCCACGCCTCCAGGCGTACGTAGTCATACATTATATCGGCGTATGAGTTTCCTCCGGTTATCCGGATCGTGAGGGTGATTTGGTTCTTGCCGGCATGCAGCAGGCTGTCCGGGAAGGTGAACCAGTGATCGCCGAATGCGCCGTGAATGCCCATGCGGATCATGGCATCGGAGGCGTTGGGCGGATAAATCCCTGTCGTGGGGTTCGTGATATTCGTTCCGTTGACTTTAACGATCGAAGCATCGTTGAAGTTTGAAGCATAAGCAACATATACGGCAGCCGTCGAATCCGGCGCAGGATCTTTTGATAAACCGAAGTTTACATTCCATTCGGGTGCAGAAGACTGTGTGCTCTTGTCATAATACTGTACATAATTCCAGTCGGTGGCCGGATCACTCTTCCCGATTGTGAAGTTCACCCCGTTCGGAAATTCATCAGGATAATCCATGAACTTCCCCCAATGGGTATCCGGATAAATGTCGCTCGTCCACCAGTCTGTACCATGTTTGAACTCTCTGGCAGTTCTGTCGGGTATGCCGATCTGCCAGACGGTTGGCGCGATTCTGTACGGTGTCCAGGTGACGCTGCCCAGGCTTGTAGTATCGCCCGCCGTTACCGTGGCGAATGCTGTCTTCGTCATTTGTCCCGCTGCTCCCGGGCCGAACGCGTATAGGTCATATATGCCCGGCAGGACATTGGGTATGGTGAAGTTGCCATCCTTATCGGTCTTTACCCAGAACTGATAATTCTTGGACCATAACTGGAAGTCACTGACACCGGTTGTGGATAGCGGCGGGATAGCTGCTCCAACCCACATATCGGCAGCAGATGCCGAAGAGTCGGTCGGGTCATTTATCACCAGCTTCCCGGTGATCGCTCCTCTGCCGTTTGCTTTAACGTAGTATGGATTTGTGTCCCAGCTGTAAGGCCATTCGCTTTGTTCGACTTTTGCCTGGGCCTGTGCATCTGCCCACAGAGCGGCCTGGGCATTGGAGGTGACTGAAGGCACACTGTCGCAGTAAATCAAAAAGGGACCGAATATCTTTCTCCAGCTTTCACCGGCGGCTATTGCACCATCGGTTCCCATTCCGTAGTGCTGGCCGTTGAACATGTTCAATAGCGTAGGCCCGATATGACCTGTGAGCTCGCGCTTCATCGGACCTCCGCTGTAATACTCTTTGCTCGGCACGGTAACCCAAATACCGATATCCTTCGAAGTGCTGCTCCAGCCCCACACATTTATGTCTCCGAAATCGGCGCTGTAATCGTATTTGCATTCATAATAATTCGCATAAATACCGGTACGCAGCAACTCCACTTCCTTCGGCGCACCGGAAGGGATGGTTCCGTTTTCCCAATCGGACTCGGTAGCCATCTCACGGTTGCGGAGCGAATCCACGTTCAACCAGTCAAACATGGAACCGACATAACTTGCCATTCGAAACTCGCCGCCCGGATTCGCGGGATAGCTTGAAGGATGCGTGAGCATCGCCGAGGCATATATGCCGTGTGCTCCGCGCGGCAAAGAATAGTAGATATCCACGTCCATCGCCGCGGTGGAAGAAGAGCCGTCCCAGGTCATGTGTAATCTTACTTCTGCGTAATTACCGCTGTCGCTTTGGGGATCGGCAGTAAGCGTATATGTACATCCCGATGGATTTTGGTAATTAGGCATGTTCCAGCTCCAATAAATCTTTCCCCCTTCATAACCGCCACTCAGGAGGTTGACACCGTTATAATTGAGATCTGTAATTGTAGCCGATGATTTCACCATCGTCGCGGAAACAATACCATTACTCATTACGACGGTTGAACCGCTGTCGGTGACCGTTACATCGGGTCCGCTTCCTGCGTTTCCTTCCGGTGCATTTGCTCTGTTTCTTGCAATTGCAGGAAATACACCGATAAGGCACAGTGCTGTAACCAGGCACGTAATTCTGCTAAATTCTTCTCTGAAGAATTGGCTCTCCGTAATTTTTTTCCGCATCTTTGTCACCTTTCCCATTTACTGCTCAAACTCGAGCTCATGCTTTTGAGCGACGTATTCAGAGTACGAACTAACCTTGACTTCCTTCAACACCGGAGCCGCCGCTCCTGTACCGGAGGGATGCATCACAAGAACGAGAGAATTCTTTCTGCCGGGCAGCAGCCACCCATCGGGCATATAGAAATTCTTTTGTGGGCCGCGGGCATAGTAGCGTCCGAGCAGTTTCCCGTTCAGCCATATTTGCAGGTTCCCCGTCGACTCTATGCTGATCTTCCACGGCACAGCCCAGCCTTTGTACGACGGCACGGCAAACCACGTCCTGTACCACTTTATTCCGAATTTAGGTTCAGAATTGTCCGGGTCCTTCATCCTTCTCCAGCCTGTGTCACGGAAACCAGGCTTTTGCCAACCGGCGAGCTCTCCGTTGAGGGACACATGATAAGTGAGCCGAAGAAGTTTCAGCGGCTTCTCTTTGCCGAACTCAAACACAATCGGCCCGACGATTCCGCCTTTGCCTTCCCGGTTTTCCACATACACTGCAAGGAGATTTTTCCCCGCTTTTGCGATACCGCTCAACGAAACTGTAAAAGGCGCGTTCCAGCCGTGATGTCTGAAATTGTAAGCCTGTCTCCCGTTCACATAAACCACGGCACTGCGGCTGACTCCCCCAAAGACCAGCCTCGGATTATCGCGCACCTCCTGTTCAGTGAGAGTAAGCGTCTTTCTGTACCAGGAACCGATCTGTTCCCTGTTCACCGCCTCGCTCGTTCCGTCTCCGACCATAATATTCACCCATCCAGAATCGTCGTAACTCGTGTCGGCCCCGGTCGGATTTTCCACGGGCTGCGTGGTTGTCTGAACGAAGTACTTCCATTTCATCAGCGTCTGGATCTGTCTCGGAGCGAGTATGCGTATAGACTTCAGACCCTTCTCCTCTTCCATAAACCCGCTGTTCGGCCGCCCCTCATTCTCATAGATCACCTCAATCTTGTGTGCGCGGCTCGCCAATTCTAACTCGGAAAAATTTTCGAATTTATTCCCCGTCAGACCTTTTACAGGTTTACCATCTACGAAGACCGAGTGCCAGTCGTCGTCGTAATAATCTACCTTTAAGGTGTATTTACCGTCCAGTTCAAATTTCCCCTGATAAATAGAGTACCCATCTCGATGATCGCCCATGCTGTCTAATGATGGAAAGATTCCGTCATTCGCAGGCGGCACGGCTTTGAAATACGAATCCTTCTCCGCATCTGCGTCTGCCCTATAACGGATTCGTCCGAGTGTTATCTTGGGCGTGACGAAAGCCGGTGTATTCAGCGTGAAATGGATTAATCCCTTGCCGGGTTTTTCCGTATAAGTAATGGGTTTGCCATCTAAACGAATACGCCGCACCCCTCCGGTTACTATTAACGAGAACTCATCCTTGCCTGGCCTCGTCTGCAACTGAACAAGATTGCCGTGCCTGCTATGCGTGTCTGGCATTGCAAAATACGAATCCGACAACAGGACTGCCGGTTCTTTTCTCGTATCGAACTCGATTGCACGCGCGGCACGATCCATAGAAGTCAACAAGATGTACAATCCGTTCCAATCGTATAGCCGGTCTTGAGAAGGAATCGCCTTGGTGAAGGCCTTCGATCCCAAATCTATGACTGCTTGTTCTCCCGCCGTGCCATAAGTAACTAGAAGGGGTTTGCCGTCGTACTGCGTGACGGCTGATAACTGAACGTTGCTGTAATGCAGCAAACTGCCGTCATCAATGGGAAAATTTACAGGGAGGAAGTAAGCACCATGAGCTTCTATTGGAACAGAAATGCTAAAGGCCGCCTGTCCTGGCATTTTAACATTGATATCTGCGTTCCGTGATTTGTTCGTTTTGTTCAACACGAAAACAAAGCCCACTTTCCCGTCTGAGCGCAGGAGGGTCTCGATTCCGGGATCGGCGGAAACGGCTCCACCCGGTATCTCATGGCACTTCGAAAGATAAGGCTGGGCATATCTCACGAGGTCCCCAATCAACTTGACCGAATAATATTTCTCCCATAAACCTCCGCATTCGGAAATCGGCGCCGTGTAATCGTAGCTTGTTGTCTTCCCTTTCCCTGCCCAATACCCGAAATTGGTCCCGCCGTAAAGCATGTAATAGTTGAACCCTTTGATGCCGTGCGCAATCACATATTTTGTGAGGGCGTTGATTTGACCCGCGCCGTACTTGTCGACGTGACGTATCGTCTTGTCCCTGACACTTGAGAACCATCCTCCCTGCAGTTCGGTAATGAACGGAGGGGAATAAGGTTGCTGCTGTTTGAGGAGTTCAATTCGCGGAAGTGTTGCTTCGACATGCCAGCCGGGATAAAAATTTCCCGCGTCCATGATCTGTGAGAACACAGAGTCGGTGCTGTCGCGGACCTGCTGCGTCCAGCATGTTATGATGGGTACATCGATGTGGTTCTGCATAACGTCTTCGTAGAGAGACTTCAGGTATTCTACCTTCTGTGAGTCAGGGAGCCCGAAGTAGTTGTATTCATTCTCAATCTGCAGCAGGATTATCGATCCCCCGTTTGTAATCAGGTGCCTTCGAACGACTGGCAGCACTTCGTTGTACCAGTACCTCGACCAGTAAATATCCTGCGGTGACGCGGTTCTGAAACCGTAGCCCTTCCCCGCCAGCCACCGGGGAAATCCGCCTTCATCCCACTCCCCGCACATGTAGGGGCCGACACGGATTATCACAAACAAGCCCATTCGTTGACAATCATCGAGAAACGTGTCAAGCAAGTCGAAGTCCGGTTTACCTTCCACCTGTTCATGAAAATTCCACGGGACATACGTCTCGATAGCGTTGAACCCTGCGGCCTTGATTTTCTGCAGTGTGCCTATCCACTCATCAGGGTCGCACCGAAAGTAGTGAAAGCTCCCACTGAAGATGAAGGTATCCTTACCGTGAATAATGAAAGCATCGTGATCATAACGAATGATCTGAGGATGGTTAAACTCCGGCTTCAACGCCTGCTGCGACTCAGCCCGCATCGTTGCCGCAAAAAGAAGAAGCGGTATTAGAAGGAAGCGCATTGATCTGTTAAGGGATAATGTTGCACAATAGGAGCAAAAGTATTTTAACCACAGAGCCCACTGAGAGCTTCACAAAGAACACGAAGAAAGATCTATACTCCTTCTTTCTCTTTGTGCCCTCTGTGCCTTATTCTTCGTGTCCTTTGCGGTTCAATGTCTTTGGTCGTCGTTGGGCCAGGTCACGGATTTGGGCTGTGATAGTCAGGCCCGGTAATTTCTTCCATGTAATATTTCGATTTCTCATAAATTTCCTTCATCAGAAGGACCGGATTGCCTAAGCTAATGGGACGGATTGCGTTGATCTCACCCAAAGGCAAATTGTAACAGCTGAATTTCTCGTCCTTGTTGAATTGGAACAGGCTGTCGCTGTACTGAACCACCTCCTGATACGATGCGGCGATCTTGTTCAACTGTGCGGGTTCGGCACTGCGAATGGAATACAGATAGCGTAAATAGCGGAAACGCCAATAGCTAACTTCCGATTCTTTGTTTTCGATCGCTTCATATCTGAGCCAGTTGAAGCGCGTATGAAGCTCCTCAAATTGATCATGTGTAAGATATGGTTTTGCCTTTTCCAGATAGGCGAACATTTCATCAATATCCCGAAGTACCTGGCCTTTCTCTTTGATTACACGGTCGACATTTCCCACGGTGGGCTTCAGATATCTGCGATACTCCGGCAAATAGGCCCGGTTCGTGTACATCAGCAAAACCTCACGACGGTAAATGCTATCCGGGAAATTGGAATTCGTGTCGTAACCGAAACCTAAGGTGGAAAACAGATTGTCTGCAACCGCTTCCGATAGCTTGAGCGCCTTCACGATATATGGAGATGCTTTCTCACCGTAGATCGGCACCGCCCAGGACATCCAAACTTTCTGCGGACTTGCGTTCAGGTCCCAGGAGAATTGCCTCCAGGCATAGATGTTGACACCGTTGAGAATATCGTTGAATAGATTGTAGTGTACCTGAAGAGTCCCTCCCCAGAAAGCACATACGCCACCATTACTGCCGATCAATTGATGGACTCTTTTCATGGTTTTTTCCGTATTGCCGACATTCGCAGCAGGGAGGTAATAGCGGCCTGTCGTCTGACCGGCAATTTGGTATTCAGCTATTTGTGGATGCCTCTCCGTTTTGCCGATTAATGTATTGAAACGGGCGTTGGGAAAGCAATCGGAGAAATAGACTTTCGTCTGCAGCTTGACCGATGGTGGTACATCCTCAATTACTTTTCCCCACAAATGGAATCTGCTTCCGCTAAATCCTCCGTAACCGGGCGCGTGCACAAACTGGTGTTCCATCTCACCCTGATCGTTCCGCAGCGTTACCCAGTGCGCCCGGCCGGAGGACCACGTCCTGACTATGAGAGGCTTATGTAATTCGTGAAGGACCTTGTAGTATTCATCGACATTCTTTTCCAGCTCGTTGTCGAACCTGTTCAGGCCGTCGGCGACTGACAGGCTGTCCTGGCTGTAGATGCCGTAATGATCCCAGAAGGTCGTGATGAGTCCGTCTCCATGAAGTGTCTCCACAAATTCCTTCACAAGCGCGTCGATGATTTTCCATGTCTCAGGAACCGACGGATTCATAGCGGCCTTCTCCCAAGAATGGGGTGCCCGCTTCCCTCTAACATTCGAATATATCTTATATATGGCCTTCGTGAGGGCTGGGGACCATAAGTACATGTTGTTTCCGTACAAAAAGGGATAGAATGAAACATCCGCATCATGACATTCTTTTTCGATTCTCTCGGCCCTGCTCTCTGCTTCCTTTTTCTCCCGCAGCATTCTGTCCTGTTCCGCTTTGGGAATGCTTTCAAATATCTTCGGGAACTCCTCGCGCAAAGTTATGAAGCCAGTGCCAAAACTGACGAAGAAGGCATTGGCGCCCAGCTTCGCCACCATCTCCGCGACCGATTCATCGCGAGTGCTGCCGAGGCTGCAATCACGTGTCTTGAAGGCGGGCTGCCGCACGTACACTCCTGAGCGGCGATTCCTCCACCAGTTCACGTCACCCGCCGCGTAGAGCAACGAACGCGGACGCTTGCCGAAGATGAGCACACGATTACCGTCGAATCTTATGAGATACCCGTCGAACGCTACCTTTCTCGGATCCCGCCCGATGAATTTCAATTGCGCTTTCGAAGGGTTCCCGTAGTCCAGCACAATTGATCCCCGCACTGGCAGTGATACTTCACTTTTCAAAAGGATATTTCCCTCAGAGATGTTCAAGCTTCTCGCTAAGATTTCGGCGGCGGATTTGACAGCCGGATGGGCGTCTTTCCGTAAGATTATATAATGAAAACCCTGAGCTTTCAGGGGAACGACGAAGCAGAATAACGATGCCAGTAGAACCAAAGCTTTTTTCATTTCTGTTGTCTGTCTCTCCAGAGTGTGGTTGCAAGAGACACAATTATTGCTCATCTGTGTGCCATTTTCCCGATGGATCTCTTGTAGGTCTATCTCTCGATACGAATGTTATGTGCTTCCATTTTCGAGAGAGAGATTTCGACTGCCATGTTTTGCCCGCCTGCGGCAACCGTTACCTTCTTCCCGTCTACCGTCGGCTTTCCTCTCGGAACGACATTGTGGACGACGAGTTTTCCTTCACAACCGAGTGCCGGGACATTAACCGTGAGCACGTTTCCTTTCTGTGAGACGGAGATTGCTTTGGAGCTATCTTTGTCGTACCGGTCAACGTAAACAAAGCTGTTCGTGAAATTACTCTTTCCCGGAAACGCGTTGATGATTAACTCAGGCATCGTCTTACTTTTCCACTTCACCGAGCTGCCGTTCAGCCAATTCTCTCCGCTGACGAATATGGCGTTTTGTCTAACGAACACGGGAATATGTTCCTCCGACAGTCTGTAATCATAGGTTTTCCCGCCCTTGTAAGACTTCGTCGGTGAATACCAGTCGTACCAGACGCCTGCGGGAAGATAAATACTCTGCGTCTGCTTGCCGGGTTCTACCACCGGAGAAACCAGGAATGATTGTCCGAAACAGTATTCATCCCAGATATTGTAGGTATTCGGATCGTTCGGATATTCATAGGCCAGCGGTTTCATCATCACGCCGTTATCTGCCGATGTATTCAGCTGGGAATACACATACGGAGCGATCTCCATTCTCTCTTCACAGGCACGCCTGAAGTTATCCTGCAAAGTCTTGCCGTAGTGCCACGGCGCCCGGTCCTTTCCACTCCCGCCGCCGCCGTCCAGCTTTATCTCGAACATACCGGACCAGGTTCCGAACTGCAGCCAGCGTGTGTAAAGATCCTCGGGTTCGTAGCCGTTATCGCCACGGTATCCGCCGACATCGCTCCCCCAATCAGGGAATCCAATGAACCCGCACCTCATCGCGTTCGCAACGCTGCATGCGAGCCCGTCCCAGCTCTCGCGGCAGTCACCGCCCCACAGTGCACTCAGGTATTTCTGGCTCCCCTGCATGCCCGACCTCGAATAGTTGAAGTTATCCTTACTCCACTTTGCGGTGAGGACAGAGTCGATGACTTTCGCGTACATGTAGATGTACTTGTTCCTGCGCTCCCAGGGCGGCGTCCCGTCATGCCAGGCGTCCTCTACAGGAAACACCTCCTCGCCACGGTCCATCTTATGACCCTGTACTCCATAGGCATATATGTTCTTCGTGAGCGCGCTGGTGAACTCCGAAACGCGCAAGGGATTTGTGAGATCGATGTAGCCGTGGTCACCGCCCGGCATTGCTTTGACAATGGTCGTATCGCCGAAAGTGCACGTTGACACCCACGACATGAAGCGGAGGTTGTAGTCCGCGTTAAGCTCGTGTATCCACTCTCCCGGATCGCTGAACAGCGAACCGAAGTTCATCTTGGACCAGCCGTCAATTCCGTCACTGTAAGGTCTGTCGACCATGATGGACGTGATTGGGATCTTCAACACCGTCATCTGTTCTGCATCGTTGAGTATGTCTTTCTTGCCGTTCCAGTCCTGGTCCCGCCAGATCGACTCTCCGCATGCCCACACCGGCACATACTTCGGAGCACCAATGACCTTGTAATATGCCTTCATTATCCCGTCGCCGTTCGCACCGGTGAATATGTACCAGTTCAGGTTGCCGGTCCTGTGGTAAATTTCAGTCCTCCCGTTTATCGCAAACTGGTATTGCCCTTTCGCGAACGTGTCGAAGAACGAAGCATAGCCGAGACTGTTGAAGAAGAACGCCGACCAGGCAGACGCGAAGTTCTCGTGATACCTGTCGTTTTCTCCTCTCACGTCGAAAACCTGCACGGACCCGGTAATGTCAGGGGATTTATTATTATCCGGGACAAGGTTCTCCCGTATACCGAAGTAATGGCTATGAAGCGATTTCAGGTAAATCGAGATGTCGCGGGCCCAACGCGGATGTGCGTAGATGCGCCATCCGCCATCAATCTCGTCGATGTTCACATTCACAGTGTAATCATTAGCAACGTTTACCTTACCGGGATTTGGAACATCTCTGTAGAGCAGCTCCAACTCTATGCGCTTTGCACTTTGCTGCCTTACCTTCATCGCTGACGGAGTTATGAAGTTGAACTGTATGCTGTCCACCTCCATGACAGGCTTTTTGTCGCGCGTCAAAATGATCTGCTTCTGTTTTGGCCTAACAGAGATGGCGTAATGCGCATTCCGGTACTGTGCAGACGCGCAGACTGGTATCAATATGATCATGCTGATTAGAATTCGAAGAGAATTCACGATGGTTCTCCTTGTTAGCGGCTATTGGATGACGGCCCCGCTCTTAGGAGCGGGGCTGATTTTTGCATATCACCTGTCTAAAACATGCAGCGGGGTCAGCGTCACTGGGCCAATCAAGCCGGAGTCGTACAACGACCAGTTCGAAGCGTTGAAAGGCTTGTAATCGATATTAACGAAGTTGATGTCATGGAAGATTTTCCAACCAACGTGGCGTCGGTCGAGATCTCTTATGCGATTTGCAGTTACGTTGGTAACCTCGATTTCGAGCACGTTGTCTGCGGGCCGCAGTTCTGCGGGGACACGGAACGGTGGGGTGATCACGGTGCCGAGGTTCCGACCATTCAAACGGACGCGCGCGCTCTGGCAAACCTTTCCCAGATCAAGGAGGTAGCGTCCGCCGTGTAATGCAGGCGCATCAAAGGTGATGGTGTAACGGGCAGTGCCAGCAAAGCGCTGAGCGTTCGTGTCGCTCCGCGCAATCCACGACCCAAGTCTTGTGGTCTCAAACGGAGCGGGCAGTACCGGCCCGCCGTATATGAATGTCACGCGCCAATCGCCGGTGATCTCTGTCGACGCGCTATCGGCTTGCCAGTAGGTCCAGGCCGGCCCGTTTACTTTCCGATTGGCGAAGACACGCAGAATCACCGAACCGCCGTGCGGCAACTGCAGATACACCTGGGTTTGGCCGTGAACTTGTCGAACAGAGGCCACGCCCGTGTTGCCCGTGAGGGGATTCATGAGCACGACGGACCTTGCCGGCCTGCTGATCGTTACCCAGCCGTCGAAGTCTGTGCCGTGGCGATTAGCAATGAAATAATTCCAGCCACCGTGGAAGGAGCGGCGGATGAAGAAGAGTCCTGTATGATCGGTCATCGGCTCGCGCACAACGCCGGCGCGCGCCAGCGCCGCCTCACCATCGCCGACAAGAATCCTGCCGCGGCCGAGTTTAGCTTCCTGTAAATCTTTCTCTACCGGAGCGAGATGGACCTGGCCGAACAATTTCTTGAACTCGGCTCTGCGCTGGGCCAGATGTCCCCACCCCGACACATCGGCAGGCAGGTGCGATTCGAAGATAATCGTCGCCCCGTTCCGGGCAAGTGTCAGAAATCGACGGAACGTCTGCACGGGCATGAGATCGCAAGGCGGCGACAGGATCACACGGTATCTGCCGCCCGGGACATCGATTTTGCCGGCAACTGTCCTGGCAGTCTGTAATTGCCGGTCGGAAACATAATCGAAAGAATAGCCGCGATTCCATAGGCTGAGAGCCGTGTGACCGATTGGCTGGCTCGAAAACCATGCGGTGTCGCTGACGGTCATGTCCGGGAGCATGCCGTGAGGATTATTCCAAAGATCCGAGATGGGCCAGTACAGAAGGATGTCATTGTCCGGCCAGCCCGCCTGAAGAATACTTTGACACCGGGCAACGTAAGCGTTAAGGGCAGGCACATTATGCCAGATGGAATTGCGCGGATTCATTTCCGTGGCGGCGTAAAAGAGCCAGCCCGGCCATCGCGCCGCCGCCGGCGAATAACACGTACCATGATAGAAGATATGGTTGATGCCGGAAATGAACATGTCGTCGGCAAGGTACTTCAGCTCGGCAAGCGTCACGGTGAAATGTTCGCCAAGCCACGTTCCGGTCTCGGCGCCTGTAAGCGGATGTCCGGCGACATGAGCGGCGGAGGAAGCGAACTTGGAGATGAGCGGATTCCGGTCGAGATGGAACATCTCGGTTTCCGGGATGTCCGCGTCGGCGTACAGGTCGAGCCAGTTGGCAGGAGCTCCGTGCGCCTGGTATGTCGTGACAAAACCGCGCCGGCGTGCCCAATCGATCCAGATGGGATCGGTTTTTAATGCCATCAAGTCCGACACCGTCTCCCGATAATCTGATTTGACGCGTTCGACCTCGTCGGAGGGAGCGTTGCCGAAGAGAGCGGGCAGAAAGTTCTGAAGTTTGTAGCCGCGAAATTTCTCGAACTGGGCGAAGAAATCCGGCGACCAGTCACATCGGTATTCATAAGAATCCTGGAAGACCGCATGCGGCTCAGGACCTTTGTAATGATCGAATGCCCGGTCGAACCAGCGCAGGTAACGATGCATTGCCGGGGCGTAGAACGGGTTAAGCATCGGGCCGTGGCCGCCGGGTGCTGCGCGCTTCACGTTCTGGCTGGAGAAGCGTTGGGAGATCGCGTATAGATGCCATTCCCCCGGCGGGGCCGTCCAATGCACCCTCCCGCCGGTACCGATCTTTCCGGTCAAGTCCACTATGCGGCCGTCGGGCCCGAAGGCCATCAGTGCCTGCGTCGCGGTCGGCGACAGAGTGTCGGCGAGTTGATCCCCCCCCGACAGATCGAAAGTCTTCTCAACTACAAGCGCGTTAGCATATTTGTCTGTGATCGCGGGACCACCGAAGTTCCACCCGCTTTCCAGGGCCATGTCCACGCCCATGCCGAGCCGGTGAGCCTCGGCCACGGTAAAGCCCATCATCTTCATCCATTTCGGGCTCAGAAAATCTATGTAGTGCGATTCCCACCCGTCGACGCCATAGATGGGAATTATCTGTACGCCTCCCAGTCCGGCCCTCTGGAAAATTCTCAGCTGCCGGGCAATATCGGCAGTATCCACTGCGCTTCCCGGCCACCACCACCAGGTCCAGGGTTTCGTTTGTTGAGATATTTCGGGCCAGGATAGAGCGCTGCCTGCCGGACGTTCGCCGGCAACTAACGATGAAGACAGTATAAGTAAGCTGATGACCGGGACCAGCAGCATGATAATAATCGCCAGTGCTGCTGACAAAAGTCTCGGGGATTGTCTGCGATTCTTTTTCATGTCCGTACAGAAACGCCTCCGCATAGTTGTTGTGCTTATAACAAATTCAAATGTTCTTCTTGATTCGTACGGCGTACACGCTTTCAAAGCCTTCGAAGTTTGCTCTGAAAATTATCCATTTCCCATCCGGAGAAAAATGCAAGTTAGGCTCCAGGTGGTAGTTGTCATATTTCATGTTCACCAGACGTTCAGCCTTGAAATGATCGCCTTCAGGTGTAAAAAGATAAATCCACTTGCAATTTTTTGCGTGGGCGACGGAACTTGTGTCGCCGCCGTCTCCGGCAAAGAGTTTCTCGTCGGGCGATATCGTATAGTGGACGCTCCATTCATTTCTCGTCAGCCGGTACTTGGTCAGTTTGTCGGTATGAACATTCACCCCTCCGACGTAAAAGGTCACGCCTCTCGGCCTCTGTAGGTCGAACCATACCGTTTGCCCGTCGGGACTGAACCATTCGTGACCGGCGATTTCCATCGGCATCGTTCGCTTGTACATCAACCTGGCACGCCTGGTCTCGATGTTTATCGTCCAGATTCTGTTCACGTCCTGCCAGATCCCTTCGTGACAGAACAGCATGAGCGACGGATCGATCGGCGAGAATTGCAGGTGATTCAGCCACGCTTTATGTGTGTAAATCCAGATGAGTTTATGCGTCTTCAAATTGATCGTAAAGATCGTGTGCGTACGTTTCCTTTCGAACTGAAAGATCTGCTCGAAGTTCGGCCTTTTCGATCCGACCCGCCTGAACGGAAAGTGTTTGATTCTCGGTGTCGATGTGCCTCCCAACAGCGTTTCGTTTGAATTCAGACACGTTATGCCTCCCATAAAGCCGCGCGGGAATACATACACTAACTTCCTCTCACGCGTATCGGCGTTTACCGAAAAGACACTGTCCCTTTCCTGGAAATAGATGTTGTGACTTATCCTACCGACGATCTCGCCGGACTTCCTCGCGTGATCCTCCGTAAGTTTCACCATCTTCAGCGTCGACAGATTTACCGTGAATATCTGGGAACCATCTTTGTCGGTGCCGTAGAAAACCATGCGGGTACCCCTTCCATTCCTGTCTGGAATGAAAGGGTTGTTGTGGAAATAGAAACTGCGGCTGTCCCCTTTTCTCCGGGTGAGACGCATTACCTCGTGGTGTGTATCTTTGTCGATCCACACGTAAGGCATCTTCCTCCCACCCGTTGTCATTACCTCCTGACAGAATGAGGGAGACGACAAGAAGAGCACGGTCGCGAGCAACATCAGGATGTTCAGCTTCTTCATTTCAAGTTCTCCTTGATCTCAGGATTATCTCGACGCCAGCCGGTAGACTTGGCTTCCCGCCAGCAGAAAGCACCCAACGCCGAAATCCTGGAAGTCGGGCACGTTATTATATCCGGCAGGCTGCCCGTCGCTCGGCTGTTTCCCGGTACCCTGCACATATCCCAGCATCCCGTCCGGATGGAGCGCATCGTTTGCAAGTCCGTTCCACGCCTTCACGATCGCGGGCATGTATGTCTTTCGATCGAGCCAGCCTTTTCTAACGCCCCATGCCATCCCGTAGAGAAACAATGATGTGCCGCTGCTCTCTCTCCCGCCGAAATGCTCAAGGTCTTCCAGGCTGACATTCCAGAAACCGTCCTTGCGCTGCAAAGGAAGCACCGCCTTTATCACTGCAAGGTATGTACTTTTGTAATCCTGATAGCCGATTATGGAATCGGGAATTGTCTTCAACACACGCACGAGCGCAGCGACGACCCATCCGTTGCCGCGCGACCAATAGCAATTCCTGCCGTTCGGTTCCTTATACGGCGGAAGGAATGTGCTGTCGCGCCACCACAGTCCGGCCCGCGGATTATACAGCTTCTTTTTCGTGTAAGTGTACATCTCGTACATGCGCTTGAAATACCTGTTGTCGTGGTATATCACTCCCAACCTCGCGAAACCCGGCATTGCCATCTGTAGAGCATCTATCCACCACCAGTCGTCGATCTTGTCCATAGCGATCATGGCGTCGATTGACGCTTTGATATTCCTGATCCGTTCGGGTTCGCGATCTAGCATGTATAAAGCGATGTAAGTCTGGCCGCAGCATTGGTTATCGGCGATCCGGGTGGTGGCACCGCCGGGCATGTTCCAATGATGCGATCTTGCCCAGCGAAGCGCATAGTCAAGGCAGGCGGGTTGAGGGTCTATTTTGTAAAGGGGCATCAGGCCTTCATAATAAACACTTCGCGTCCAGATATTGCTCGGACGGCTTTTGTTCGTCACGATCGGGAGTGATGGGTCGGGATAGTTCTCCATGAAATACCCGTTTGCAAGGACCATCTTATCCAGAACCGACGATTTGTCCGGGAGTGTTTGCGCGGCGAGAGTCTGAGGCGCCGCAGCCAACATGATGGACAAATAAAGGATATATCTCGGCTTCAGGATTTTCATTACACGACTTGTGGTATTCTGAGAATCACGCCGGTACGAGGCAGTTCCGTTAACGGTTTCCACATGAAATGAAGAATGTCAGTTCGATGACCAATCCATATACGACAAGGTTCTGTCCGACCTCAAAAAAGCCGTCCCACCCCCGCAAAAAGTCTACCGGGTTATGTGAACCGCCAGGTACGCAAAGTGAGACAAGCTCTCGCAAAAGCACTTTGCGCAGGCGGGGGTTCAAAAACATGCCGATAATAATGGGCAGAAATGCGGGGGCAGGCGGCTCCCTGGGAGGAAAGTTACTTCAGGAGAAGCATCTTCTTAGTGATCGAATTGCCGTTCTGCCGCAGAGTGTAGAAGTAGACTCCGCTTGCAAACCTCGAAGCATTGAAGTTTACGAAGTGACTTCCCGCGCTCTGGCGTCCGTCAATCAAAGTTGCAACTTCCTGGCCCAGCACGTTATATACCTTCAACGAGACCATGCCGGTTCGGGCAATACTGAACTTGATCTCCGTGGTGGGGTTGAAGGGATTCGGGTAGTTCTGCAGCAGCGTGAACTTGGCCGGGACGTGGCTGTTTGCATCCTGTACGGCGGTTACGTTCATCTGTGTTTGGTCTTCAGCCAAGATATGCTGCATGATCTTTGGCTGATATTCTTTCCAAATCTTCTTCTGATTCGGGAACCAGTTCAGGTCGCCGATCGGCAACCCGCCGATCGAAGCAGTCGTGAACATGGAATTTGTGTAAGCTCCGTCGAAGCGGGGCCAGGTAGTCGGGTAACTAAAGCTTGTGTCGACCCGATAGAAAATGTCCGGCCATAGTGCTGAGTTCGTCGTTGCACCGCCGTAGATTTGATATACGACGCTATCCGCCCAGATAACACAAGAGTCAGTCAGAGAATAAATCTTGGAGTCGGTGAACTGCGGATCGAAAGTGGTGTTTTGCCCGCTGGTATCGGACATGTTATTCGTGCAGTAGAAGTTGGGGAAAGCGCTCTTCGTATTATACATCCTTGTCTCTCTGGACGAATCAAACCATGCGATCGACGGGATGAACTCGGGAATAAAGGTAGTAAGGTTCCATGTCTGACTGTTAACCCAGGTCGCCAGGTCCCATATTCCTGGAGCACGATAGTTACTATTGTACTCTATGAAGTGTTTTCTTTCGCTGGGCACCGTCTCATATAACAGCGTATCGTCGAGGAAAAGACCGTGTATACTGTTACCTACATAAGCATCTGGGTGTCCCTCAGCAATCCTTTCCGGGACGTACCCACCCATCCAAAAAAGGTTATTCGTTATGTACGTATTGGAATCACCAAAGTCTGACTTGAAGTTTGTTTTGAGGAAGAGGAACGTATTATGGTTAATCCAATTGAAGCCCACAGTATCATTCTCGGCATTTGGTCCTTTGTAGAATTGATTTCCGCAGTGAACTACGGTGTTATTCTCAAAGTAGAGAGTATCCCATATGACATTAGCAAAGAAATATCCGTCACCTACGGTTGTTGACAGTGTCCTGTTCATAAGCAGAGAGTTTGTCACAAATATATTCACGTCTTTGTAGCTCTTGACGTAGGATTCCAAAAAGTAATGGCTTCCTACAGGGTCTGCAGTTACTGAATCAAAGTTAATTCTACCGGGTCCCTCTGCGAACAGTATGCCTGCTCCCAAGCCGTCATTTAGATCCGCGTTCACAAGAAAGACATTCTTTAACGTAAAATCGCTGTATGTCTTGAACATTTGAGTGAACGTCGTACCGCTGGATGTATTGCCGGTTTGAAGTATGGCGGGCATCTTTCCCGGTGCCGGGGTTTGTCCGATTATGGACACAGGACCCGTGGTCGGAGTGTTCAGTACAGCGTTGAGGCCGTACCATTGACCGGCCTGCAACACATAGGTAGCTGATCCTTCCGCCGCTACGGAGTCATTCAAGGAACCGTAGCCTGGTGCAACATTGATCACTTTCGGTTGGGCTTTCCCATTGGCGGAAATAAGGAAGGTGACCAGTGAGGCTGCCAATAAGAGTTTGAAATTTCTCATGACATCGTACTCCTTTAAGGTTGTTGTGCGGGTTAAGTTACGCTGAAAAAATGCAGAAGGTAGTAGGATGGAATACATTTAAAATGCCGTTTCCTCCTTTGCTCATTTAACCTTCATCTTGCGCATATCCGTTATGCTTTCCGCCGTTGCGAGAACTGCAGGGGGAAAGCCTTGTTTAAGAGATAACGTTCGAGTTAGGAATCGAGGTCAATGACACGAACACGCCCCTGAAGATCGCTACTGTTCGGGCATGTCCCCGCCAAAGCCCGATTCTCACTGTACCCTCATAAAAAGCATCACCTCCTTCAAATACCATGTTTGCCAGACACCTCAGAAGCTGTACATAAAGCCGAAGTCCGAAGTCCACCCGTAACTTTCGATATAGGTGGGTCTCGATCCCGAGACGAGAGTGGACACCTGCCGGGCGTTGTTTATGTTTGCCACGTCGCATCTCAGTTTCAGCCCTCTGATCGGAAGCTGGTACGTAGCCTGCATGTCCCAGCTTTGGTAGGAACTCTGCCTGCCGGATAACTCTGGCTGGCTTGACCATGATGTCAGGATATCGCCGTTGTATTGATATGACACCCAAATGTTCAAACCACTCCATTCAAAGCCCAGAGAAGCATTGACTATGCTGTTCGGTTGATCAAGCATTCTCCCTGTTACCGATGAATCCACCCTTATCTCTTGCGCTTTCGGTCTGTGAGTGACGCTATCAATCGTAACAACGGTGTATAATCTTTCCGACGGATACAAAGTGTGCGAAGTCATGAGAGTGTAGTTTAGGTCCAGAGTAAAGTAGGAGAAGGGCTCGGGCAGGTACCAGAAATTTGTCTGCCAATTCACCTCTGCGCCTTTCACGTACACCGGGTTGGTGTGGTTCACCGTTTCCGTAACATTCACGAGATCATTGGGGCCGAAACCCGGGACCACCGGGTCTCCGGGAACCCTGGTATATGTCCTGCTCCAAATCTTGTTTTTCACTACTTTATAAAATCCATCGATCGAAAAGAGGCCCACCTCGTTGCTAAAAACAGCTGCCTGCAAATCGTAATTCGACCACTGTTCAGGTTGCAGATTCGGATTCCCAACCCGATATGTGAACGGTTCTTCACTACTGTTGATGTAAACATTGGGCACAATTTCTTGATAATCCGGACGTCCCAGAGTCTTTGTATATGCAGCTTGAAATGCAAGCCAGTCCAGAGGCTTTATCTTCAAGTGAAAATTGGGAAGGATAAACTCATTACTCGGAGAAGCGTTAACCTGCGTAGTTGGGATATAGAGCGAATAGGTTTGCGCGAGATTATAAACCTGGTGACCGATAAGCGCCTCTGTCTCTTTCTCATAACGGGCACCCGGGATGAACGATACTACGTCACCTAATTTTAGCACCGCCATCAAATAAGCTGCATAGTAATCGTCAGTGATACCCTGATTGTGAATTGAACTGTTGTAGAAGTCCGGTACAAATCCGATAAGTAGGTTGCTTCCGACAGTCTTGATAACGGAATCACCCTTAATAACATTGTTGGAAAACGTATTCCACCAATTCCAGTAGTTATTCAGTCTCGAAAAGTCGATGTTCCACCCGAAGTTGTATTGTCCGTCAAGGAACTTGTTAATGTCTCCCGAGACAAACGAATACCCAGAGGGTTGAGGGGTTGCGGTGGATTGCGTCAGCCATGGAAAAACGCTCTGGGCATTCCCGAATGCAGTAAACGGCTGATCAGCTGAATAATAGCTCACAACCCGACGAGTGTTCTTGTACTCGAGGCCTCCTTTGAGATATCCGCTGACATCGTTCGTCAGGTTAAAGGGTAGTTTGACGTTGAGATAACCCTGACCGTTTCTTTGCAGAACGTCAGTTGAGTTGTAGCCCATATGTATCAACGCAATCGACTGCAATATAGAGGTGCTCCCGGAATCAAGATTATCATTTATAAATCCATTGACGGGCAGAACCGCTAACGCTGAATCTGTGGTAAGTGCAGGCGGATAAGCCACGCTCAGCCACCGAAATTGCCAGTTCTTGACATAGGGATCGTAATTGTGTATCTGTGAGTATGCGAGACCATAGTCCAGGTCGACAGCGCCTATATTGCTCTCACCCTGCAAAGAGCCGTTATAGAGGAGGTTCCTACCGTTGTTGTCCAGAGTTGCATCGTAGAAATTGTAATAGGAGGGCTGGAACTCTTTAGTAAATGTTGACTTCTGGGCACCGCTGGCTGAGAAGAAGTTGTAAAGAGTAAGAGTGGAAAGCCGCGAGAACCGCCAATCTATGACCAGAGAACCGGCCTGCTTTTTGTTAAAATTGGAAATGCTATTAAGAGAAGCTTCGGTAAGATCCACCGGCTCAAATCCGACTCCGCCGTTTATATTGGAATTAACCGTGTATGAACCGCCTAAAGTCTGTGTCCCTCTGTTGGCTCCCTCGGCATCTATATCTAACCTCACGCCGAGTTTATCACTGAAGAACCGCCGGCTTGCATCCAGGTTGAATGTGTAGTTGCCGAAATAATTATTCTGATGATTGTACCCTGGTTCTGCAATAATGTTGAGAGACGGCGAGTCGGGGGCGTGCGCCAACTTCAGATTCACCGCGCCGGCTACAGCGTTTGCTTCCATATCCGGGGTGATTGACTTGAAAACGCTGATCCCGTCCAGACTGTACATGGATAGTCCGGATATGTTAACGCCGCGAGTGTCCACGGAGTTTGAAGGTATTTGAATACCATTTAATTCAACCACGGTATAGGAAGGAGCCATTCCGCGAATTATGAGGTTTTCCCCTACGCCGCCACTCCTCACCAAAGATATTCCCGGAAGCCGCCCCACGGCCTCAGCAGCATTTGCATCGGGGTTCTCTCTGATACGATCGGGGGTGACGATGTTCACGATGGTATTTGAAGAAAGCTCCTGAGTAATTGCCTGTTCTTGACCTTGACGTTGAGCGGTTACCACGACCTCTTTTCCGCTAATAGCCGTCTCCTCCAAGGCTACTTCGACCTTGCTGACGACATTCGGCTTCACTGCTACTTCGACTTCCTTATCTTTGTACCCCACATAGGATACTTTGATTTTGTACTTGCCGCTTTCAAGTCCATTGATTACGAACCTCCCTTCCAGATCGGTAACGGTCCCATTGTTGGTACCGACTACCAGAATTGTCGCAGCAGGAAGCGGCTGTTTATTGGCGGCATCTACTACGGTACCAGCGAGTGTCCCGGTTTCTACAGCCTGAGAATACGCGGTGCCTGCAGGAACGATCAAGCAGCTTAAGCACCACAAAAGGCCCAAAATAGTCCTTAACCTCATTGCAAAACCTCCTGGTTTGATGACTTCTAATAGTTTAGAAATGGATGGTCCTTGATTCACAAACAATGGCGGGCGTTTTCGAATCCTGTTGACGTGCCAGCGGTCCCATGTTCGAACTCTCATCCAGTTAACAGAGGAGCCAGGTAAAAGGAAGACCCCTCTTTTATCTAATCGAGATCAATAGGCGAATAAACAAGTGTACTTTGGAATTTCCTATTGCGTCACAGACGCGACTCTGTTCGGGCTTTCGTGAATCGCATTCTTTCAGCCGACAGCTCGGCGATTTAAGCAGCCGCTTTCAGGAGTATGGGGTAACCGTCAGGAGTGGGAGTTTTACGGGTTGGAAGGTTGTCAGCTGCATCTCACAAGGTTCCGGTTAAAATATCATAAAGAAACCATTTTTAACATAATAAGATTCGGGAATGTATGCAAAAGAGTGCTACACGGCGCTCCTGAGAGAAAGCCTTCCCCCGAGGACTTCCCTCTCATATCTTTCAATTTCTTTGACATAATCTTCACTTACCGGCACGTCCCTCGTGAGGCAATAGTAGTCGTATACCGCTCCGAACGGTTTTGTCTTCAGCAACTCGAGGAAAGCGAGGCGTTCGAAATTCTTTCCCGCCTCCTCAAATTCCCTCAACTTGTGTGCAGGCTCCAAGAGTGCAAAGAGGAAAGCCGCCTGGACGGCACGCGCGCCGACGACGTAAGCTCCGATCCGATTTATGCTGGCATCGAAGTAATCGAGGCCTATGTGCACGCGATCCAGCGCATCGGCCCGGACTATCTCCTGGGCGAGAAGCTGCACATCGTCGTTAAATATCGTCACATGGTCGCTGTCCCACCGCACACCGCGGCTTATGTGAAGCATGAGCCCGTCGAGAAATTGCAGCATAGCTGAGATCTTGTCGCCCGGCTGCTCGGTAGGGTGGTAGTGCCCGGTATCTATGCAAACGATTTTGTCGTTCTTAACCGCATAACCGAAATAGAACTCATGTGAACCGACCGTCATAGCCTCGGAGCCGAGGCCGAAGAGTTTTCCTTCGAGAGAATCGATGAGGTATTCCTTCGGATAATCTTCCGAAAAGATTTCATCGAGAGAATTTTTCAGCAACACCCGATGTGAATAGCGGTCGACCGGCAAGTCTTTCGAGCCGTCGGGAATCCAGATATTGTTAATACAGGGAGACCCCAGCTGCTTTCCCATCTCAGCTGCTATTTTTCTGGTCCGCTTGACGTGCTCGATCCAGAACTTGCGCCGTACTTCGTTCTTGCTCGACAGCGTGAAACCGTCGTCGGCAGAAGGATGAGAAAAACATGTAGGATTGAAGTCGATTCCGATGCCGAATTTTTTCGCCCAGTCTATCCAGCTTTGAAAGTGCTTGACCTCGATCTCGTGGCGATCGACCTTCTCCCCGCCGAAATCCCCGTAACTCGCGTGAAGATTCAGGCGCTGCTTGCCGGGGAGGAGGCTCATCACCTTTTCAATATCCTCCCTCAACTGTCCGATCGTTCTTGCTCTCCCGGGATAATTGCCCGTAACCTGAATGCCGCCGCCTTGCAGCTCGGCATCCGGACTTTCGAAACCCGCGACGTCGTCGGCCTGCCAGCAGTGGAGGCTGATCTCTATTGTGTTCAATCTCTTCAGGGCTTCGTCTGTGTCTACACCCAGAGCCATGTACTCCTCTTTTGCATATTGATATATCTCTTCAATACGTTTTCTGTTTCTCATATCAAGTTTTACCCTTCATGTTTGATTTAGTGTCCTCCAAGTTGTAACCCCAGCAAGTTTCCATAGCCGATCACTATTGTTGATACGATAAGCGTGAACAGAGCAACACCGAGCAGAAACTTGGACAGGCCACTGGTGTCCTTCCATTCCTTGAGAAAGATTCCCCACAAAGAGCCGAAAATAATTATGCTTGCCATGTGGATAGTCCAGCTCGAGAATTTATAGTTCCCCATTTGTGACTCGCCCATAGTATAGAAGAAGAATTGAAAATACCATGTTGTGCCCGCCAGAGCGCTCAAGAGATAATTCCCGAGCAAAGGAACTTTGTCCTTTTGGACAGAAGCAGCGACAGGTGGGTCATTGGGATCAAGCGCGGCGACAGAATTCCCTGCAAGCTCAAGACCAGAGTCGTCCGGCACAGGTGTTACGCGACCGAAGTACTCACCGAATGTTCGATTCTTTTTCAGCAGATACAAACACCACACTAAGTTTGTGACGAAGCCGCCCGCGGTAATTACTATTATTTTCGGTAAGCCAGTCCATATCTCGGCAGCGCCATAATGGAGGGCTGTGGCGGCTATGGGAGTAGCTGAATCGAGCCCGAAAGCAAAGCATGAACTCATTACGCCGGAAAATATCGCTACCAGAATACCTTTTCGTAAATTAAACTCCTGGATTGTCTTACGCTTCTGCTCCTCATCCATCTCCCTTTCTTTGGACAGACCGGCTGCAGCCGTGAGTGCGATACCCATCAAAGCGAATACCGAACCGATGAGAATGACCTGTCCGGCGATCGTATGAAGTTTGGCTCCGATAGTGCCGTCAAATATCGGAGGCAGATAGGTACCGAATAAAGCGGTAAGGCCTAGAATAATGCCTGTTCCCAGGGACAATCCGAGATATCGCATGGTAAGGCCGTAAGTCAGACCACCGAATCCCCATAGTATCCCCCAGAAGAATGTCCACCCAAGAACGCCGAAAGGTTGCTCTCCCAATATCTGGGTCAGGTGCGGAACCAGTATTAATGCAAGTACCCAAGGAGCGATCAGCCAGCTGAAGACTCCTCCCAGGAGCCAATAGACCTCCCATGCCCATTTCTTGACCGCTTTGAACGGTACATAAAAACTGCCCGAGGCAAAGCCCCCGAGCCAGTGAAAGAAAACACCGAGAATGGGGTTGGGACTCATCTAGTGATTCCTTCCGACTGATATTGGGATCTCATGAAGGTTACGATGTACCACACCAGTTAAATTCTAAATCCTAAACGCTAACCTCTAAATAAATACAAATGTTCAAAACCCGGATTCATAGATGCACGCAAACGCCGCAATCGTTATACTCGAATTCAAAATTCATAATCCAAAATCTAAAATTGTTTTCCACGTCAGTCCATGTGGAACACTTCTTCCAGCGGCTGAGACACAGGAGAGAAGTCTGGGTTGGTCTCCATAATGTCCGCCATGTACTGCCACCACCGGCAAACAACAGGATTTTCCCCCAGATCCTGGGAAGATTTCTCCCCTTCCTGGATCTGGACCGCAAAGAGCGTGTCCGTCTCCGGATCCAGGTAAATCGTGTAATCCCGGACACCGGACGCGCTCAGGATGGCCTTCAGCTCGGGCCAGATGGCCTCGTGCCTGCGGATGTACTCTTCTCTGCACCCGCTTTTCAATTTCATCTTAAAGGCAAATCTCTTCACGTGCGACGGCTTATTCTAAATCAAACGAGGAGAGTTTCCAGGAATTGGATCGGATGATAGACGGCAGCGGAGATCTCCGAGCCGATTTGCTCGCGGCACGATATGCCGTTCGCCAGTACTACCGTATTCTCGTCGGCTGAAAATGCCGCATTTATCTGGCTTATCAAATCGTCACCGACTCTCTTGCTGATGTCAAAGTACTGTTTCTTGTATCCAAAACTTCCGGCCATCCCGCAGCATTCGACGTTCGATACTTCTACCGTGAGTCCGGTCCGCCGGAAAAATTCCGGAGCGACGTTGCCTCCTCCGATGGTTTTCAGCTGGCAATGAGCGTGATAGAAAACGTGATCACGGGACGAGAGGCCCTTTTTCAGCTGACTCATAAGTTCCAGACGACCGTTGATGACCAACCCGTTCAGGTATTCGATCGGATCGAATGAATGCTCCGCAATCTTCTTAGAAAGTCCTTCATCGGTCAGCAGTCTCCCGTAGTCCCGTCTGAACATCGAGAGGACGCTCGGCTCGGCAACGATAATGTCGTTGCCTTCGTCGATCAACTTTCCAAGGTAGGCGGCAACTTTGCGGGCCTTCTCTTCAGCCTTCACGATGAGTCCCTGCGACAGAAGTCCCCTGCCGTCATCGAAGAGCTTGCTGAGCGTGATCGGCAGTCCCAACTTGTCGAACACTCTTACGGTCGCCATTCCGACTTCCGGATTGTTGTAGTTGGTGAACAGGTCGGCAAAAAGAATTATGCCCCTCAATGAACCGTTCTTGTTCATCAGATTACCGTTCCGGCGGTACTTTCGATACTCCTCAACCAGAGTCTTTTCCGCAAAAGGAGGAATTGCGCGCCGCCTGTCGATGCCCGCAAAGTTTTCCATCAGTGCTCTGCTGACGGAAAGATTGTTAATCCTGTTTGAGATTCCAGGCGCTGCCTCCGCAAGGCGAGCCAGCTCAGCGAAGTGCCCAAAGAAACGCTGTTGCATCGAAGGACCTCCGGCAGCCTTCGTCAAACGGTTCTTGATAACGGTATTCAATCCCGGGATATCGATTTTGACGGGACAATTAGGAACGCACCTAGAGCAGCCTGTACACAATTCAGCGAATCTTGCCTTTTCCAGACTGCCGCTTGTTCCGAGCGTCCACGCGCCTCCAATGCCGCCTGTATAGCACTCGCCGCCGAAGGCATGGCCTCCGACCGCCTGAAAGTTCGCACAAGAATTCATGCATGCGCTGCACCTTATGCAGTAAAGCGCTTCTTTCAAATCCTCGTCCTGCCGCATCCTCATCCGGCCGTTGTCGAGAAGAACCAGATAGAATTCCCGTTTCTCGTCGGACCTGCCGTTCAGGTTCAGAACCGGCAATTCGATCGGCGGCTCCAATATATTCGTATACGATGTCAGGGACTGGCCTGTCCCGCTTGCTGCGAGGAGTTCTATGAACGTCCCGAAGTCTTTCTTTCTCTGAATAATCTTTTCTATCCCTGCGATGGCAATATGGACGGCGGGAAGTTGAGTCGTAAACCGGATGTTCCCTTCGCTTTCCACCAGGAGGATTGCGCCTTCTTCGGCTGCAATCAGATTCGCACCCGTGATACCGACATCAGCGGAAAGAAATTTCTTTCTTAGAATATCTCGTGCAAATCGCGTAAGCTCTTCACCGGTATCGAGCGGCAGGTCGGTCTCGAAGTTTCTCTTGAACAGCTCCGATATACTTTCCCTGCTCCTGTGAATCGCCGGAGCTACGATGTGCGACGGTTGTTCCTTTGATACCTGCAGAATAAACTCGGCAAGGTCGGTTTCCGCAACTTCTATCCCCGTGTTTATTAACGCATGGTTTAATTCGATTTCTTCACTGGTAATTGACTTAGCCTTTACAACCAGTTTGGCCCGATGCGATGAGCAGACTTTTGTTATGTAGTCGGTTGCTTCCGCCTTGGAGTTTGCGAGAAAAACATGCCCGCCGCGGGACTCGATTGTCCTCGTGATCCTACCCACAAGTTCTGGCAGATTTTCGATCGATTCCTCCTTTATTTCCCGGGCTCGCTGCTTCAGGGCATCGTAATCATCTATCTTTTGTACCGCCTTGTACCGGTTCCTGTTGAATGTCTGCGTATTAAGGCGCAATGCATCGGTTTCGACATCGAGAGCCAGCCTGATAGCATCATAAAGGGATCCCTCGCTCGATTTGTCGGCTACCTGTCTTGGACTGATCTTATAATCGTTAATGTTTCCCATGCAATTATTCCAAGACTATGATATGCAATTTCCCCGGACTGTGAACGCCGACCACGAGAGGACCCATGTCCGCCGTGGCGCTCGGTCCGGTAATGAACGAGAAACTTCGCTTCAAGCCGTCCGGTGCAGCGCTCTCACCGGAAAAAATATCTCTGGGCCTGGGAACAATCGTGCCGGCGTCAACGACGGCGATGTGCCTTCGAGTCAGCAGACTCATTGGACTTCCCAGATTTCTCGAAACGGACACGCACACGGAGCCTGTGCTGGCGACGGCACAGAATGCATCAGTCACACCTGTTGTGATGGCTGACAACTGCTCCTTCGTCGGTTTCGTGACCACCCTCTTGTTTAAAAGAAAAAGATCGAAGAGCGCCGGGCTCAGGTAATCCGGCTCTGCCAGCAAGATTGATTCATCGCCGGACGTAGCTTTTTGAAGTGCAGCATTAAGTTCTTGTGGACTCTTTTGAATTGTCTCCACGGTTGCTCCTGCTGCCTTGGCCGACTCGAGGAACCGCACTGTCAGTTCACGCTCAACGCTGTTCGGCATATTCAACCGGGCCAATACGAAATCTTCCGGTTTTAATCTTCTTCAAAAGATCCTTCGGATAATACTGCACGGAAGGCTTCCTCATTTTCATCGAAATAGCGGCCATCACTTGGCTCGTACACCTGAAGCTGAGAAGAGTCCGCAACGATGTGCCGCCATTCGTCAACGCTTGAAATCGCACCGATTGCCAACGCCTGTACTCCGACATTGCCGACAACCGCGCCTTCGATCGGGCCGGCTATGACGGTACATCCAACGGCATCTGCCGTCAGTTGCATGAGCAGCCCATTCTGTGTTCCTCCCCCGACAACATGTATCCGGTCTGCTCTTCTTTCGGTAATGTCTTCAAGTTCCTTCTTTACTATTCTATAGCTGAATGCTAGACTTTCCAAGATGACATTCACAATATATCCGATGCCGGGTTTTGTCGATTGCCCCGATTTGCCCAGAAACGCCTGAATCTTCTCCGGCATATCATCGGGCTTTAAAAATCTCGGATCATTCAAATCGATCCAGGCATTGGCAGACCCTTCTTTTCTGGCCATGTCGGTTAAGGCCGAGTAACTATACTCCACAGATTTCCCGGACCAGTATCTCCTGCACTCCTGCAGCGGCCACAGACCTGTTATGTTTTTCAGGAGGCGTGTCGTACCTGCTGCACCTCCCTCGTTGGTGAAATTGTATTCCATCGCCCGGGGAGTGAGGGACGGCTTCCTCAGCTCCACCCCCATAAGTGACCACGTGCCGGAGCTCAGGAATGCCCAGTTACTTTTCCCATCAGACGGTACCGAAACAATGGCCGATGCGGTATCATGGCCGGCGGTCGCGATCACCCGTACATCCGGATCCAAACCCGTTTTTTTTGCAATCGATGGAAGCAAAGTTCCTATGATCGTACCGGGTTCTACCATTTCGGAAAATAGTCTATCCGGCAGCTGGAAATTCGCGATCAGGTCCCATGCCCAGTCTCTTTCAAGTGGATCTGCCAGCCCGGTTGTCGAGGCTATGGTAAATTCCGCCTTCATTTCGCCTGAGAGTAAGTAATTCATAAAGTCAGGGAGAAGCAGCATCTTATCGGCCGACGTAAGAAAACTCGATTTTCTTTTCTTCTCGGACAGAAGCTGAAATACCGTGTTGAATTGAGCAAACTGGATACCTGTCCTCTCGTAAATCTTCTCCTTCCGGACCACATTGAAGGCTTCCTCCATAACGCCGTCTGTTCGATCGTCGCGGTAATGATACGGATAACCGATTATTCTTCCTTCGGGGTCAAGCAGGACATAATCGACTCCCCACGTGTCTACGCCGATGCCGTCGAAATGTGAACCGAAAGCAGCCCGCGCTTTTGCCAATCCCGTCAGTACCTCCTCGTATATGTGCAGAATGTCCCAATGAAAACCTTTCTCGTACCTTATGGCATGGGTGTTGAACCGATAGACTTCGTTCAATTCGATTTTGTGATCTTTCAGCGTCGCGACGACACACCGGCCGGTCTCGGCACCCAGGTCGAGAGCAATGAACTTCTTTTCAGTAGTCATGATAGAATCAGAATGAGAGCATTCCCTATCTTACAAACGCAGTCGGCAGTCCGCCATCGACGTTGAGCACGTTGCCTGTGGATTTATTCAGGAGACCGCCCACAAAGACATAGCAGGCATTTGCGATATCTTCAGGGTTTATGATTTCGTTCAGCAGTGTGCGCTTCGCATAATACGCCGGCAGCTCTTCGACCGTAATCCCATAGGCTTTCGCGCGTCCTTCCGCCCATGCCCCGCTCCAAATCTTGCTGTTGGCGATGACCGCATCGGGGTTCACCACATTGACCCGGATTTTGTCCTTCCCCAGTTCCGCAGCGTTCAGGCGGCTCAGATGCAACTGGGCTGCCTTGGCTGATCCATAGGCTGCGTTATTCGGCCCGCTCACCAGCGCATTCTTGCTTACCATGTTGAGAATATCTCCGCCCCGGAACGATCCTTCGGACAAATTCTGCCTACGCATGATCTCAACGCCCTTTTGGGTAACGAGGAACTGTCCTTTCACCAGGACATCATACAACAAATCCCAGTCCTTCTCCGTATGCTCTTCCAAAGGTTTGGAGATAGAGAGCCCGGCGCAGTTAACTACGATGTCGACTCCGCCGAAAGCGAGCGATGCCGATTCAAACGCTTTCACCACATCACGTTCCCCGGCCACGTCGAACTCAACGCCGGCGAAGGAATCTCTGCCGTACTTACTTTCGAACTCTTCAACGGCGCCCTTCAAACGATCGGCATCATTGTCGCAGATGATCACGCAGCCTCCTTCACTCACGAATCGCTCGGCAATAGCCTTCCCGATCCCGCCTGCGCCGCCGGTCACTAGAGCCACTCTGCCGCTCAGGGCCGTAGGCTTCGGCCTTCTTGCAAGTTTTGCTTCTTCCAGAAGCCAGTACTCGATATTGAAAGCCTCCTGCCTCGGCAATGCAACGTATTCGGAGATAGCTTCCGCACCTCTCATCACGTTGATTGCATTGATGTAGAACTCCGCAGCGACTCTGGCAGTCTGCTTGTCCTTCGCAAAAGTGAACATGCCCACTCCGGGGTAAAGTATTACCACCGGATTGGGGTCGCGCATTGCAGGGCTGTCGGGATGCCTGCACTCATTGTAATATTGTGAATACATTCTCCTGTAAGCCTCGAACTGCGGACCGATTTTTGCCTTTAGTGCCTTGTCATCGTCTATGGCGTCGGTAACTTCTGAATTCAGGACTAGGGGACTTATCTTCGTACGCAGGAAATGATCGGGGCAGCTCGTGCCCATCTTCGCCAGCCAGTCGAGGTCCTTCGAGTTAACAAACTCAAGCACTTTATCTTCATCCGTGAAATGCCCGACCATCCTCGCGTGGGAAGAACAGTATCCACGCAGGACTGGCGCCAGCCGTGCAGCTTTTTTCGACCGTTCTTCTCCCGAAAGTGACTTGACTTTGGCCCCGCCGAAAACTGTCTGCTTTGCGGCTATCTTATCGTCGATATACCCGGCGCATCTTTCAATGACCTCCAGAGTATTAACATAGCACTCGTATGATGAATCACCCCAGGTAAATAGGCCGTGGGACGCCAGTATCACTCCACGAATGCCGGGATTCTCATCGACATATTGTCTTAGCTTCAGAGCCAGATCGAAACCGGGACGCTGCCATTCTATCCAGCCGACAGATCCACCGAACAGCTCCTGCGTAATTCTCTTGCCATCTTTTGAGGCGGCGATCGCAATAGCTGCATCCGGGTGCATGTGGTCTATGTGATTGAAGGGAAGAAAACCATGCAGCGGAGTATCAATCGAAGGAGCTTTTGAGTTCAGATCAAAGATACAGTGATTGAAGAGTTGCACCATTTCATCTTCGTGTTCGATGCCGCGATAAATATTTCTCAGATTCCTGAGCCGATCAACGTACAGTGCCGCCAATCCGCTTTTCTTCATCGTCCCAAGGTCCCCACCCGATCCCTTTACCCACATGACTTCTGTTTTCTGACCGGTCAACGGGTTTAGGCCGGCGGTTTTGCAGGACGTATTGCCTCCGCCGTAATTTGTTATCCGAAGATCCGAGCCGAGTAGGTTCGAACGATAAACAAGAAGAGCGACTTCGTCGCCTTTTGATTTGGATGCTTCCGTTTCGTCCCACAAATAATTTACATGATCAAACTTAATTACAGGTTGTTTCATTTCGCCAATCTATATTTGATTTTGTGATGACATATAGTTTAAATAAGAGAAGTTCTACAACATATCCTCGGCAGCCCAACAATCTCTCCGCTCAACGGTATCTCGAACTCCTTAGGGAACCCGTAGGTTTTACGAACATGAGTCGCGGCAGGGAACCGGGCGCAGCCCGCACGTTTTCCCGGCCAGATCACGGCAATTCCAACAGGATCGCGGTTAAGTAAACGTTTAAGTAAGAGGGCAAAGAAAAATGCCTTACTTACCTATCGGTCGCCTTTCCATAATTTCCGAGTGGATAACGATGTTAAGGAATTCCTGATCCGGTTTCCTGGATTCAATCATGTTTATCAGAAGATCCGTTGAAGCTTTACCGATTTCCTGGGGATTCTGAACCACCGAGTAAAATAGTACACCGAGTTTATAGACTATGTCGTTGTCTCCGAATTCACCGATCATCACGTCCTCGGGGACTCTCTTCTTGAACTCAAGAATTGCTTTCCCCGCCCCGTAAGTAATCAAGCCACCAACACTGACAATTGCATCGAACTGCACTTTCTGGCGAAGAACTTCCAGTATCTTATTATAACTGTCTTCAACATTTCTAAAAGATTGCACGATGAGTTCCGGACGGTAACGCACTCCATTTTCCTTGAGGGCGGATCTATACCCCTTGAAGCGATCTTTCAGCACAGATACTTTCGTGTGCGGCCCCAGAAACATTATATGCTTCCTTCCCTCTTTTATAATTTTGGATGTCAAATTGTACGACGCCTCAAAGTCATCTATTTTAACCGATCTAAAACCAAAATCGTCCAAGCTCCTATCCCAGCATACTATCCGTATCCCTTCCTGGTTCATCTTCTCGAGAAGAGGATAGTTCATCTTACCCCCGGCAGCGTTCAGTAATATTCCGTCGGCACGGATATCGTACAGGAATTCTAGCTTCTCTTTCTCTCTGGCCTCAAGTTCATCATGAACGAGAAAGAGACACTGGTAGCCTTTCTTGCTCGCCTCCTCATACATTCCTCTTACCGCCTCAGAAAAGAATGAAATGCGAAGGTCAGGTACGAGTACGCCTATAATTCTACTGCGATTATTTATAAGCGATCTAGCCAAGAAGTTGGGCCTGTAGCCCAACTTCTGCGAAACTTTTTTAACCATCTCCTTGGTCTCGTGCGATATATCGCTTCCGTCCCGCAACGCCTTTGAGACTGTGGCAGGTGTGACCGACAAGACATCTGCAATGTCCTTTATAGTCAGCCTTTTTCTAACATTCCCCTGCTGTCCGCCACCTGCTCCCTTGGCAGGCTTCATGAATTCCCTCTCATATATTCACAACTCGCTCTCAATATCTTCTCGTAAAGTTAACGCAAAATCGCTCCCTTTGCAAGAACCCGCAAAACCGCCATGTAACGCCCACATTCCAGTTGTACAGCGAAACGGTCTTAAATTCGGTGAACATAAAAAAAGTCCCACCCTTGTTTCTCCACAGCTTCGCCACCTCAGTCACAAAACACTGATGAAATCCGTAACTTAAACGATTTCGCAATCGCTTTCGTAATATACCCTCACGAATTTTGTATGTCAAGAGTGGAACGAAAAAATGAGCATTGTTGTTTAAGTCGGACTCGCCCAATCAAAGGCGTCACCACTTGGAGCACGAGGTGTTTCATAAGCATGCTATCTCCCCTTTTCGGTTTCTCTTTCAGCGACCACCACAGCGTACACGCAGACGCGCTGGCGCGAATATCCCCGATCTATGATTGAGGACTCCAGAGATGGCAGCTAATGTCTGCTGCCCAAACATAGCCCCAGTTAACCTTATGCCCTGAATCGATTTGATTTCCTCGGAGAGCGCAATCACTTGTCATTAACCCATTCGTCTACCATAAACTTAACCATCCACCGATTCTCCTGACCGTCTTCGATTAGTCGTTCCTGATTTCAATGAGATACCGGTATTCCGCTGATCACAGTGCCTGTCGGAAGGGATGCCATGCCTGTTGCCGAGATACCCATGCCAAATATATTCCTTGACATTTTTTTGCAAGACTGCGGGCAGGACAGAGCGCCACCTGTATCCCATCCTGAGCACGACCATCGGCAATATCAGCCGTTTGCAGTGGAGAGTCAAGTGCTATGACCGGGAATTTCAGAAAGATCACTTCCCTGCAAACTAAAGTCCATTTCGAACCAGCCTTTTCGTGTGCCTTCCTACGCTTCCAGATACAACTGCCTGTCGAGGCTCCTATACTGTATCGCCTCCGCTATGTGTTCCGGCATGATGTCAGTGTCGGCATTGCCGGAAAGGTCCGCTATCGTTCTCGCAACTTTCAATATCCTGTCGTATGCTCTGGCACTCAAACCGAGTTTCGTTATCGCTTGCTTCAGCAAATCCTCTCCGGCTTTGTCGGGTTGACAGAACTCTCTTATCTCCTTGCTCTGCATGTCCGCATTCTTGAAGAGTCCTTTTCTTCCTTTGAATCTTTCCCTCTGAATCTCGCGCGCCTTCTTCACTCTCGATCTTACTGCAGAAGATGGCTCGCCAGACTTCTTGCTTGAAAGCTCAGCGTATTTCACAGCAGGCACTTCGACATGTATGTCTATCCTGTCCAAGAGCGGCCCGCTGATCTTTGACATATATCTCTGAATCTGCGTCTGGTTGCAACTGCACGTTGCGTTAGGATTGCCGTAATTCCCACATGGACACCCCTGCGTTGCCATTCTGGATGTACGATTATGCGCCAAAAGGCCACTTCCGAAGGCTTACCCGAAGGAACTCAGGACCATCGGCGACCACGTGAGGAAAAGGCGTCTGGACATGAAGCTGACGCAGAAACAGGTGGCGGAAGAACTTGGGGTCGATGAGGGAACTGTGTGGAATTGGGAGAAGAACAGGACCGTCCCCTTGCCTCCTTTGATGTCCAAAATCATGGGATTCTTGGGTTATATTCCAAACTAAAATCACCCGGTAGATTCTTCCACAACAAATTGACTGAATGTCGGCACTCACAACATGAGTCTTTCCGGCAACAAAAAGCAGTCCCGCTGAGCGGGACTGCTTCAATTGAACCATGGACAAAAGGATCACTTCATTAGGATCATTCTCTTCACCTGTACGGTATTCCCCGCCGATAGTCTGTAAATATAGACCCCGCTTGCTTTTCCGCTAGCGTTCCATGTGACGGCGTGATACCCAGCGGACATTTGCCCGTCAGCCAAAACGGTCACCTCTCTGCCTAGCATATCGTACACTGCTAACTTCACGTGCTGAGGCTTCAGGAGTGTGAACCGAATCTCGGTTGATGGGTTAAAGGGATTCGGGTAATTCTGCCCAATGATGACGTCGCCCTGCATGTCCACAGGTGACGCCTCGGTTAGTACGCTGTCCCCTACACCTTGCAGAGCCTGCTGGCCACCGCCACCTGAACAGTCACGACAAGTGACATGCTTCGTTACAGTTATGTGTTGGCTGCCACTTGTCACGTCGACCCGAATGTCCAGATATCCGTCGTAGCTATACATCTGCGTTGAATAGGATGTTCCAGTGCTGACCGGGCCGGACCACTGCCCACCGGTATCGTTTGACCTAAAATACCAAGCGTAGGTGTAACTGCCAGTCCCACCGACCGCTGATGCGGACCAAGTTCCTTGTTGTCCGACAGAAAGAGCCACAGGTCCTGACATGCCAACACTGAAAGATGCCAGTGATAGGTTTCCAGACCAGTTGTCCTTGAGTTGGGGGTGCATACCTGACTCATAACTGGTTGTCCTGGGGGCCGCGTAGTTGTGAAGTCCTTCGGCCGTAACAATTCCGTCTGACCCAGCGGCGGCATTGTTCGTCAGCCCTTGAATCAGATAATAGCTGAATACACCGTGCTGAAGCGCACCGGTCTCATAGGAATACTCATCGACCGTGCAAGCGGAGGAAATTACTCCGTGTGTCATGTCCCGAGGGAATATCCCGGAGTGGCAAGCGTCAAGGTAAGACGCATACTGATAGTAGCCACTGCCAAACGCGCCTTGGAGATCCGATGGGGAAAGGTCCGTCTGGTCCACGACCCAAATGCCGGAATAATCACCGTGACCAGAGTAGTGGAACAAATCGGTGTAGCTGGAACTGTGCGGCATCCCTGAAACAGCACTGAGGATATTCGTTTTCGTTGCTTGCGCGTCAGTCTTCAAAACGAGATTGGCTGAAGTCCAACCTTGATAGTCCCGGAGTCTATACAGGATTTGCTGGGCGTCATTGACGCAGTACTGTAGATCGTTAATCGTCCCAGGGTAGTCATTTATTCCGACACAAACCCCGTAATGGCCAATCTGCGCGGATACCACCGAAGATAGCAAAAGCATCAATGCGAGCGTTTGCAAGATATTTCTAATCATCTCAATTCTCCTTTTGTTTGCGTGACTTTTGCACTCTAGCTGATCCTTAGTTCGCGGGAGTCCCAGGAGAAGCCGTTGTCACCACGAAGTCAGAGATATTAAAGAGACCAGCCGATCTTGTGATTTTACGTGTGAAACTTTTCCCTTCCTTCGAAAAGCCCACAATTTGGTCTCCCGCAAGTTTCGAAACGAGCTCAGAGTTCTTTGGATCACCATATCGGACGACGCCGCCTTTTGCCTCTGGCGCACCTTCTGTGGTTATTGCAAAGAAACCGCCCGGACCGAGGTGCGATAGTGCATCAATACCTATGCGTTTGGTCGTTAGCGAGGAATACATCGCGTTGAAAGAGCTATCATTAGAACACAGTATCAGGCATTCCCCCGGTCCTACTTGAATACCACCCTGATCTTGCACGGCCTTAGGCAGAACATTGATTGTGCGTACACCGGATAGCCTCAGCCTCTGAAGGGTTAACGGTCCGTCAGTTGGATTGTACACCTGTATCCAACTGTTTGTTGCTTGACCGCTATCAAGGCACACCTGACTTATTACAAGGTGATCGGCGCTCTCCTGTGCCGACGCTCCAGGCGCCCACAGAAGCAATGGGGTTAGCAAGAAAAGTATGAGGACACTTCTTTCTCGGATAATCATTTCAGACCTCCAATTCTTGTTGAGTCGTTGTTTGGGTTTGGTTATATTTAGCTGCAAACGAAAACGGTGCGCCCGCAGATGCGAGACGGCACGCAAGGTGAGCAGCCTTGAAGTTTTGTTTGCATTCTGGGAAGGATGGTGTGCAAGCACCATCCTTCCGTTGTTTCGCTACCCTAAGCCTCCTTTTCTGCTTGTCTTAGACTCAGCGTTCTAATACTAGTAGAAGACTAACACACCCCGAGCCCTGAGTTCGGGAATATACTGATTGACCGAGATGCTGTCCAGTGGATTTCGTGTTAAAAACACACCGTCACCTTCACCAAGGCCTTGGTTGTTCACAAGTGGTTTAATGTTGCTGATATCGTTCCATTGAAGATCCAGAACCTCTAGATTCGTCAGTTTCTCCAGTGCCGATATGTCCACGATGTTGTTTCTGTCAAGGTAGAGCCGTTCGAGCTGTCTGCAATTTTCCAAAGGCGAAATATCCGTTATATGATTGCCGCCCAAATGCAACAGGTGTAATTCAGTGAGATCGGCAAGAAAGGAGACATCTGTAAGATCGCAATCTGTCATCCACAAGATTCTTAGTTTTGTGAATCCTGCAATGACCGACGCGCTCACGATTCGTGAGGAATCAAGCCAGAGTTCGTCAAGCTCGGTCATGTCTTTCAGTACAGTAATATCTGTGATGGGATTTGTCATCAAGTTAAGAAATGTCAACTTGGTCAGGTTTCTGAGCGGACTAATATTTGAGACCATGTTCAGCTGTAAATTGAGTTTGCGCAACTCCGTCAATCCTGCCAGTGGTGATATATCAGCGAGAATTCTGTTTTGGTCGAGTTCCAGTTCCGTAAGACTCTTAAGCTGGGCGACTGGAGTTATATCGCTAAGGTTGTGGCCCGACAAATTGAGGCATTGCAAGTTGTAACATCGTCCGATTCCTTCTAGTGACGATACCTTTCCAAATACCCCGCCCGCAACAAGTGTATCCAGCATGGAGAGCTGTTGGTCCGTCAATTCGCCTCTCGGATTATCTAATGCGAGACGCACTTCGATTTCCAGTGCCGGATCTTTAAAGACGGCCACATCTCTGGGTGCTACTGAGACGACAACCTCATCAGGTTGACTCGCAGACAGGCCATCGTTGACGATCAGTCGAAACCTGTATGTCCCTTCCTTCGTGAATCCGAGTGTTATTTTAGGATCCCAATACATAAACCAAATAGCCGCAGGATTGCTCGAATCCGCCGTCCAATGATAAGTGAGAGTATCCCCATCGCCCCGTCTGCTCCCAGAGCCATCCAAGATCACGTACTGGCCGACCTTTACGGCCTGATCAGGCCCGGCATTGGCTGTGGGTGGTCTGGAGGCGGGTGCGGTTGTGCTGTGACATGAGACTATTGAAGCAAACACAAAGGAAATCGCGACGAAAGGAGCGTATATCTTTTTGTTTCTATTCTCCATTTTTCACCCCGTTACGTTTGTTCCGGATAGCCCGTAAGCTGAGAAACATGAGAGCGAACGGCATGCTTGAAGGCAAGAGGACAATGAGTCGCGCCTGAACTCTGGCAATGGAGAGGGGTTGCTTGCCTGACTCAGCCGCGAAATCTGCAAACTGAAATCGTTCCGAAGAAAGGCCTAACGTTTTACACTCCCAATAGCGCCTGAGCAATGCGATCCCGCTTCTAACTCCAAGCTGGCCGAGATCATGTGGATCCAGTCCGGGTTGCCCCTGTATAGCGAACCGACCCCGTTCGTTGGCCCTTAAATCGATGGAGCGATTAATTGTCTGGAAGCACGCCATGTTAGCCGCTGACATTTAGATGGTCTCCTTCTGGCTTGATATAAGGCGGTATGAAAGTCGGCACTATTTCATTCGGGCTGACCACTTTGAGCGTGCCGTTATCAATTGAAAATAAAATGTAAGTCGGCATGCCCAGACTGCATTGTTTTAAATAGTGGACCTGTCCATCATATTTCTTACCGTTAACCGTTACTACGCTTGAAGGCCAGATTGGATCCCCTTTAATCGTCATATTCACCGCATATGATGGATAAATCTCGAACTTATCCAACAATGGTTGAATCGTCATCTTGAAGACAAATTGGAAAGATTGGTAAGGCGGTAAGACAAACCAAGAAGGATTCATCTCTTGGCCTCGGGCCGGGAAACCAAATCCTTCATTCTGGAACCAAGTATTGTAGAGATAACATTTGTTACTGCTAGGGCTTATTACAGTGTCGGATATCAAGTCATATAAAGTAGTCCATTCCGATCCATTGGGTGGAGCAAATTTTGTTTCTAATTCTCTCGGTACGAAAAGAAGAAACCCTATCCTATAAATCGAGTCACTGCTCGTATTTTGCAGTGTCTGTTTGATTTCAATATCAACGCAGTTGGGATTAACAGAATCCTTCTGAATCGAGTAGTCGGATACTACATCCATATCGAGGAAATGGTTCGTTCCGAAGTTCTTTATGAACATGCTCTCTTCCCCATAATAGCTGGAGTATGCAAGGTGAATTCCCTCAGACGGATCGAGCTTCATATCTTTCCAGATGTAAGAGTTCGCAGTAGTTACGTTTGGTTTATCTGCCAAAGAATCATCATTCACGTTCGGAAGATCGAAAAAATCCGAATACTCGAGAGGGATATAGGCAAACCCTCCAAAAAGGGGGGATTGAATCGACTCTCGCTTCAACGTATCCGGCAGAGGCGACTCGACAGTACAAGACACAGGCGCTGTAGAATTGTTGATCAGATATGTTTCATGAAAATTGACTACAGGAAAGGAATAAACGCCGCTGGGAGCCTGGTCCGCAAAAACATTGAGATGGTCTCTTTCAATCACGTAAATAGTTGAATCACTAATAACCGGCTGGTTCACACTGGTCGGCTGCTGGCAGCTACTGTATGCAAGGCTTAACCAGGCACAGAGAATGCCGAACGCAACACCCTGCCTCGCACTCACCTTGCGCGATAACGCTCCTCCAATGACAGAAAAGTTAAGAGTCAAAATGGTTGTCTCCTTCCTGACAAATGGTTCAGCCCGAGAAATTACCTTACCTCTATTCCGGCCGTTTGCAGCTAACAGGCCACGCGCCGATAATGGTCCGACGTTGCAGGTCTCCAACAGGTCTTTCGCGAAGCATCGACATGCACAATCTACATCGAGCACCCTACCTGCACAATAGATGGATCCATTGATTTTTCATCTTTGCCGAGGCCGCGGCCAGTGCGGATGTGAACCAACCCAAAGACTCCCTCGGAAAGGAGCTTGCTGACGGCAGCTGCCTCGTTATGCACCCCGAGTTTTCGGTATGCCTTCGCCAGATGTGCATCCACGGTATGCGAACTGATGTTGAGACGTTCTGAAATTTCGCCGCGTCTTAGTCCTTTAACGAGCATCCTCAGCACTCTGAGTTCCCCGCAACTAAGTTTGAATGATTTACGGCACGAACGTCCTGCTCCCGCTTTCATTGTGCATCACACCTCCCTGTACAGGTGAATTACTACTACTTCGCTGCAATGATTCTACTTTTTTCGAAGTCTTCATTTCCCCTTACCACCTGAACGCAGAAAGCTAGAAAGAAAGTGAGGCTTTGTCAAGTCCTCTGTTGAGAACCTTATGCATCTCTATCCCTCCAGATACAACTGCCTGTCCAAGCTTCTGTACTGTATCGCCTCAGCTATATGTTCCGGCATTATGTCGCTCGTGCCTGCAAGGTCGGCAATTGTTCTCGCAACTTTGAGTATCCTGTCGTATGCCCTCGCACTCAATCCGAGTTTTGTTATAGCCTGCTTCAACAAATCCTCTCCGCCTTTATCTGGTTGACAAAATTCTCTTATCTCCTTGCTCTGCATATCCGCGTTCTTGAAGAGACCCTTTCGTCCTTTGAATCTTTCTCTCTGAATTTCTCTGGCTTTCTTCACTCTCGCTCTCACCGCAGACGATGGCTCGCCGGACTTCTTGCTCGAAAGCTCGGCGTACTTCACCGCCGGCACTTCGACATGTATGTCTATCCTGTCCAACAGCGGGCCGCTGATCTTTGACATGTACCTCTGTATCTGCATCTGGTTGCAGCTGCATGTCGCGTTCGGATTGCCGTAATTTCCACAGGGACATGGATTCATCGCGGCAAGGAGCATGAACATCGACGGATAGTCAATCGAGAGCTTGGTCCGGCTTATTGTCACGTGTCCGTCTTCCATCGGCTGCCTGAGAACTTCCAGGACGCTCCGGTCAAATTCAGGAAGTTCATCGAGGAAGAGTACGCCGTGGTGTGCCAGTGAGATTTCTCCCGGCTTAGGAATGGTCCCTCCGCCGACGAGCGCACTGTCCGAGATAGTATGGTGCGGTGACCGGAACGGCCGTGTCGCGACAAGCCCTGCATCGGCTGGCAACAGGCCCGCTACCGAATGTATTTTAGTCGTTTCCAAGGCCTCGTCGAAAGTCATGTCAGGCAAAATGGTCGGCAGCCGCTTCGCAAGCATCGTCTTCCCGCTACCGGGCGGGCCGATCATGATTACGTTGTGTCCCCCCGCCGCAGCTACCTCGAGCGCGCGCTTCACGTTCTCCTGACCTTTTACATCCGAGAAATCAAACTGGTATGCCTGTGTCTGACCGAACAATTCTTCCTTGTCCACTCTGAACGGCTCGAGGAGTTTGTATTCCCCATCCAGAAGATGAACAGTCTCCAGAAGAGTCTCTACAGGGTAAACGCTGACCCCTTCGACCATCGCCGCCTCCCTCGCGTTTCCCTTAGGGATTATCATTGCGGGGATTCCCCTGTCTCTCGCCTCGACCGCTATCGGCAGCACGCCGTGTACCGGCCTTACCGAGCCGTCGAGAGCGAGCTCTCCGAGAACGACGAATCTTCCGAGATCGGTCTGGTCGATCGTCCCCGCGGCCGCGAGAATGCTCACCGCAATCGGGAGGTCGAACGCGCTCCCTTCTTTCCTTATATCTGCGGGGGCGAGATTGATCACGATCTGGTGACCGGGATATTTGAGGTTAGAATTCTTTATGGCGGTCAGGACTCGCTCGCGGCTTTCCTTGACCGCATTATCCGGCAGCCCGACCATCCACCAGGCAAAAAGCCCGCCGCCGACGTTCGTCTCTATCTCAACCATGAACGCGTTGACGCCGTAAGTTGCCGCGCTTATAACGTGCGAAAGCATGATGTCCCCCCGACATTTGTTTCCGACTATTACAGGCACGCCGGACGCTATCCGCCCCGGTCTGCACTATATTTTAAGCAAAGGATAAGACAAAGGAAAGAAATTCGGGCAGGCCACCATCGATGGAATCGTCCCCGATGAGGTTAGAAGCAAGCCTAGAAGAGCTGGCTTTCTAAAAACCCGACCCCATCCTGGCGAGGTTGTCCCAAAACAAGGAAAATGTCATTCTGAAGGAGCGGAGCGACTGAAGAATCCACTTATTCGTTCTGAAAAATGGATGCTTCACTTCGTTCAGCATGACAGACAAGACTTTCTGGACAGCCTCGGCCTTGAATAGGCTGCCTGAGTGAACCATCCTGGCGGAGATGCTATCCTTTTTCTATCTTCGCCCAGGTATCCCGGAGAGTCACCGTCCGGTTGAAGACAAGATTACCTTCGGTGGAATCATCGTCGACGCAGTAGTAGCCGAGCCGCTCGAACTGGAAACGGTCCTGCGGCTTGGCGCTTGCCAATCCCGGTTCCAGCTTGCAACCCTTTACCACTTCCAGAGAATTCGGGTTGATCGACTCCTTCCACTTCTCGCCGCTCGGGTCGGGGACATTGAAAAGTCTGTCATAGACTCTCGCCTCTGCCTCGACCGCGTGCTGTGCTGACACCCAGTGAATAGTCCCCTTCACCTTCCGCTGGCTCGCCGGCGAGCCGCTCTTCGTGTCGGGGTCGTAAGTACACTTCAACTCGGTGATCGCTCCCGTCTTCGGGTCTTTGACGACACCGGTGCACTTGATAATGTACGCGTAACGGAGTCTCACCTCCGCACCCGGCGATAACCTGAAATACTTCTTTGGCGGATCTTCTCTGAAATCGTCCTGTTCGATGTAGAGCACCTTCGAAAAGGGGATCTTACGGGTTCCCATCGACTCGTCTTCCGGATTGTTGACCGCCTCGAGCTCCTCGACCTGCCCGTCAGGATAATTCTCGATGACGAGCTTAACCGGGTGAAGCACGGCCATGACACGCTGAGCGCGCTTGTTCAGATCCGCTCTGAGGCAATCCTCCAACACCGAGACATCTATCACGCTGTCGGCCTTCGAAACTCCGATGCGGTCGGCGAAAAGCCTGATCGACTCCGGCGTATATCCGCGCCTCCGGAGTCCAGAAATACTCGGCATCCTCGGATCGTTCCAGCCTTCCACGTGCCCTTCCTGAACGAGCTGGAGAAGTCTCCGCTTGCTCATCACCGTGTAGGTCAGATTCAGTCGTGCGAACTCGATCTGACGAGGATGAAATATCTCCAGCTGTTCCACAAACCAGTTGTAAAGCGGGCGATGATCCTCAAATTCCAAAGTGCAGATGGAGTGAGTAATTCCCTCTATCGAATCCGACTGCCCGTGCGCCCAGTCGTACATCGGATAAATGCACCACTTATCAGCGGTGCGGTGGTGCGTCGCGTGAAGGATGCGGTACATAACGGGGTCGCGCATGTTTATGTTCGGGGACGACATGTCGACTTTAGCGCGAAGCGTCTTCGAGCCGTCAGGGAATTCGCCCTTCCTCATTCTTTCGAACAGGTCTAGGCTCTCTTCGACGGAACGGTTCCGGTATGGGCTGTCTTTGCCGGGCTCCGTCAGCGTTCCCCTGTGCTGCCGGATCTCATCGGCGTTCAGATCGTCGACGTACGCCTTCCCTTTCTTTATCAGGATAATGGCGTATTCGTACAGCCTCTCAAAATAATCGGAAGCGTAGTACAACCTGTTTTCCCAGTCGAACCCCAGCCACCGGATGTCTTCCTGGATGGATTCGACATATTCCACGTCCTCCTTGGTCGGGTTCGTGTCGTCGAACCGCAGGTTGCAGAGGCCCTTGTAGTCTTTCGCCGTGCCGAAATTGAGGCAGATCGATTTCGCGTGGCCGATATGGAGGTAGCCGTTGGGCTCAGGAGGGAAGCGGGTGTGGACCGTTTCGTATTTCCCGTTCTTGAGGTCATCGTCGATGATATCGCGGATGAAATTCCTCTTCTCCCCGCCTTGCGGGGTGGACTGTTCCATCGTGTTATTCTTATTCTCTTCCATTTGAACTATTTAATTCTCTCGATCGCGGAATTAATCCTCGTGATCGTTTCTTCTTTTCCTATCACGGATACAATGTCGAAAAGCCCGGGCCCTTCTCCCATTCCCGAAACTGCGAGTCTTAACGGATGGATCAGCTCACTATTTCCCACATTCAACGACTCCGCGGTCCTGTGGAGCGCATTTTCGTAATCCTGCTTCTGAGGATTCTCTAGTTTCAAGAACTCATCGCCCAGCTTTTTCAAATACTCTGCCGACTGCGGTTTCCATCTCTTCTTCACGACGGCCGGGTCGTACTCATTCGGCGGCAGGAAGAAATACGGACTCTTTTCGGTGAAGTCTTTGATGAAGCTGACGCGCTCGCGCATCGCCGCAATCACTTCGAGAAGGTAGGCATCGCTGTATCGGGTCGAGCCTATGCCCGTTTTCGCAAGATGATCCTTCAACATTGACAGGACATTGCCGTCGGGCTTTCTTCGGAGATGCTGGAAGTTGAGCCAGTTCAGTTTCTCGACGTTGAACACCGCGCCCGACTTGTTGACCTTCTCGAGTGAAAACCCCTTCCCAAGCTCTTCCAGCGAAAAAATCTCGCGGTCGTCCCCCGGGTTCCAGCCCAGCAGCGCAATGAAATTGACGAGCGCTTCCTTAAGGTAGCCCTTGTCGCGATAGTCTTCAACGGCGACGTCTCCCTGCCGCTTGCTGAGCTTCGACTTGTCAGGGTTCAAAAGGAGCGGCAAATGGGCGAATTTCGGCAACTTCCAGCCGAATGCCTCGTAGAGGAGGACATGTTTGGGAGTGCTGGAGAGCCATTCTTCTCCGCGGATGACGTGTGAGATCTCCATAAGATGGTCGTCGACAACGTTCGCAAGGTGGTAAGTCGGGAAACTGTCGGACTTCAGGAGCACCTGGTCGTCGACGCGCTCGCTCATGAACTCGACGTCGCCCCGGACGATGTCGGAGAATCTGATGGTCTCGCCGTCGGGGACTTTTAACCTCACGACGAAAGGTTTACCCGCCGCAATATTGTCTTCGATTTCTTTTGCACTTAGCCGGAGGCACGTCCTGTCGTACTTTGGCTGGAGTTTCTTCTTCTCCTGCTCCTTCCTCATCGACTCGAGTCTCTCCGGCGTGCAGAAGCAGCGATAAGCGGTTCCCTTCTCTAAAAGGACGTCGACGTGCTTGCGGTATATGTCGAGTCTCTCGCTCTGAACATAGGGGCCGTAGTTTCCGGGGGCGTCCGGTCCCTCGTCATAATCGAGTCCCGACCACTTGAGCGTGTTTATTAAATTCTGAACCGCCCCTTCTACGTAGCGCGCCCGATCGGTGTCCTCGATGCGAAGGATAAACTTTCCGCCCGTATTCCTTGCGAAGAGGAAATTGAAAAGTGCCGTCCTGAGCCCGCCCACATGTAGAAACCCCGTTGGGCTGGGTGCGAAGCGCACCCTGACCGTGCCGGAAGTCATTCCTGATGTCCTTCGGACGCTTCCTTCTTTGGCTCGTACTTGATCTTCAACTGCTGCATCCGGTAGCGGAGGCGCGACCTCGTCAGTCCGAGTATCTTGGCAGCCTGTATCTGGTTGCCTCCCGTAAGGTCGAGAGTTTGAATGATCGCCTCTCGCATTATTTCGTCCATCTTTATCCCGCGACTCGGCACCGCGACGACGGTCTTGTCCTCCAGCGTCTTGTTGGAATTGAATCCCGGATGATAGCTGAGGAAGCCGAGGTGCTCAGGCTTCACGACGGTATCGGTTTCCAGAAGGGCGACGCGCTCCACGGCGTTCTTCAACTCGCGCACGTTCCCGGGCCATGAGTATTTCTCCAGCACCTTGACGGCATCCGGAGTGAAACCCTTGATCGACTTTCCGAACTTCTTGTTGAATTCGTCCAGGAAAGTGTTCGCCAGGAGAGCGACGTCTTCCACCCTCTCTCTCAGAGATGGTACGTGGAGTTGAGCAATGTTGAGACGGTAGAACAGGTCTTCCCTGAAAGTTCCCTTCTCCACCGCCGCCTTCAAGTTCTTGTTGGTCGCAGCGATGATTCTTACATCGACGGAGATTTCCTTCGACCCGCCGAGCCTGTAGAACCTTTTCGTCTCCAGCACTCTGAGAAGCTTGACCTGCAGCTCCTGTGTAAGTTCGCCGACTTCATCGAGAAGGATCGTTCCCCTGCTGGCGAGCTCGAACTTCCCCTGTCTCATCTTGTCCATCGCGCCCGTGAAAGCGCCTTTCTCGTAGCCGAATAGTTCGCTCTCGGCTAGCTCCTTAGGGATCGCGCCGCAGTTTATCGAAATGAACGGTCCGTCCAACCGCTCGCTCTTCTCGTGGATGAGGCGCGCTATGAGCTCCTTGCCCGACCCGCTTTCACCTATGATGAGGACAGTAGTGTCGGCATGAGCGAGCCTCTCGGCGGTGTGCACAACCTTCTTGAGATTCTCGCTCTTCCCGACGATTGCATACGGCCCGAATTTCTGCTGCATCTCGTCTTTGAGTAGCTCGTACCTCCTCTCCAGGTTCTTCCTGTTGAGAGTCTTGTTGATGAGGATCTCGAGCTGCTCGAGATCGAGCGGCTTGAGGACGAAGTCTTCGGCTCCGAGCTTTATCGCGCGGACTGCACTGCTCACATCCGAAAACGCGGTGATCAGGATTACGGGGGTGTCGTTGTTCTCGGCGCGCAGCTTCTGGAGGATATCGAGCCCCGTCATGGAACCGAGAAATAGGTCGAGCAACACGATATCCGGTTGGAAGTCCGTGATCTGCTGGATTGCCTCTTCACCCATCATGACCGAAACGACATCATATCCGCTCCTCGTCAGGACGGCATTCAACGAGTTATTCAGCAGCTCGTCATCGTCGACGATCAGGAGTTTGCTGCTCATTTCTACCTCGCCCGCTGGAAACGGACCATGACGGTCGTGCCGGCGCCGGCCTTTGTCTCGTAGCTCAGCACTGCGTCGTTGAGTTCGAACAGGCGGTTCGAGATAGACAGGCCCATTCCGGTCGCGCCTTCCTTGGTCGTGAAGAAAGGCTCGATCGCGAGTTTGGACACGTCTTCGTCCATGCCTATGCCGGTGTCGACAACCTTGAGAAGGATCTCATTGCCGCCCGCCGAATCTTCCAGCCTGAACAGCAGCTTCCCGCCGCTTGTCATTGCCTCTATGGCATTCTCCACTATGTTGAGAAGTGCGTGGAGTATCTGGGATTTGTCGGCAAAGATCGTATCGTCTGTCTCCGCCCGCTCGACAGAGAGCGTAATCTTCGCTTTTTGGAGCGATGTCCTGGCCAACCCGGCAATTTCGTTGAGGATACCTCCCAGCCTGAGCTTTGTCTTCGCCGGGGCCTGCGGCTGGGCGAAGTTCATGGTCTCTCTTATTACTTTCTCGATAGCGTTGACGCCGTCGAGAGCGGGTCTGGTGAATTTCCTTTCGCCCGACCCCTCTTCGAAGCTGCGGTCAAGATACTGGAGATTGACCGAGACGACGTTGAGCGGGTTCCTTATCTCGTGAACGAGCCCGTGTGAAAGCCGGCCGAGTGCGCGGAGCTTGTCGAGAGCTATGAAGCGCTCCAGCCACTCCTTGCGTCTCGTCACGTTCCTTATGATGATCAGGTACAGGCTATCTTCGGTCCCCACCGGCGAGCCGCTTATGTCGAGTATCGTTCTGGAGTTCCCGGATTCATAAGAGCTCTCAAACTGGACTGACTCGCCGCGCGTAATCTTCTCGTGCAACAGCTCGCCGAACGGTTTCAATTCCTGGATCTTCTTCTGAGAAATGGCTTTGTCGGTGAGATGTAGAATCTTCCGCGCGTGTATATTCGATTCCGAAATCTCGTGGGTGACCTGGTTTACAAGAAGTATCCCGTCGTTCGCAGAGACAAACAATTGCCTGTACTTCCTGCGCTCGTGTTCGAGCTGGGCATTCCTCTCGAGCAGCTTCTTGTTGACATTTTCGAGTTCGGCCATCTTCGACTCGAGCCTTCGGAACAGGATAGAATTGTACCCTTTTAGATATTCCCCCTCTTCGAGCGCGAAGGGTCTTGGGGGAGCCTTCTTCTGCACTGTCTGTCCGTTCCCCAGGTCGCGAATGGAGTGGAGAAGTTCGTCCGCGTTGCCGGTCTTCCTTAATACGCGCGTGGCACCGACGCTCACGGCGAATTGTTCGTCTGCCGGGCCGGTGTATTCTCCGGTAAGAATGATGACCGGCAGGTCTTTGTATGCGCCTTCAGACCGGATCGTCCGGCAGAGCACGAATCCATCCATACGGGGCATCAGGGCATCCGAGATGACCGCATCGAACTTGTTCGTACGGATCACGTCGAGCGCCTCGTAGCCGTCGGAAGCTGTCTCTACCGAATACCCCTCGGCTTTGAGAATGTCGGCAAGGGCAACACTATTTTCGGGGTCGTCGTCTACCAGAAGGATGTGCATTATTCACGCAAGTGTCGAAAAATATTTTAACATAACGCCGCAAGAATTGCAACGATAGTGGGACACACGCGCAAAAAGTTTACCCCCGGCTCCGTTCTGCACAAACGGTTACCCTCCGCTATTTTTCCCTTTCCTCCGTCCTTTCAATGAAGGATATCAATAGTCGATTCATTTGCTCAAATTCGATGAGAAACGCATCATGCCCGTGAATCGATTGAATTTCCGCGTAGCTTGCGCCGGGAATCAGCTCGGCCAGTCCCCTCTGCTCCACCGCCGGATACAAAACGTCGGAACTAATGCCAACGCAAAGCGTCTTCGCCCTTATTGAGGACATCACGTCGCCGAGCTTCCCGCGGCCCCGCGCAACGTCGTGCAAATCCATTGCCCTCGTGATGTATACGTAGGTGTTGGCGTCGAATCGCTCAACGAGTTTCACCCCCTGATAGTGAAGGTAGCTTTCCACCTGAAAAATGTTCTTCAGGTCAAAATAACCGATGCCACCGCCGTCACGCATCCTCTCCCTCTGGAATCTCATCGTGAACGATTCGGGACTTCTGTAGCTGATCATCGCTATCATCCTGGCGAGCGCCAGCCCGCGGGACGGCTGACCTGAAGCGTAGTAATTGCCGTTCATGTATGCCGGATCGTTGAAAACGGCCTGCCGGGCTACCTCGTTGAGCCCGATGCCCCAGGCCGTATGGCTCGCCCCGGTGGCAACCGGGACAGCCCGCTCGACAAAGTCCGGATACATCACCGCCCATTCGAGCACTTGCATTCCTCCCATCGAGCCGCCGATAACCAGCTGCAGTCTCTCCACGCCGAGCCAGTCGAGCAGACGCTTCTGGACCCGGACCATGTCCCTGATCGTCGTGACCGGGAACGAAGTCCCGTACTCCCGCATCGTAACCGGGTTCATAGTAGCGGGACCTGTTGTTCCGTAACACCCCGAGAGTATGTTGGAACAAACAACAAAGTATTTCGCGGTGTCGAGCGCTTTTCCCGGGCCGATGATGCCGTCCCACCAGCCCGGTATTTTGTCGTCTTCCGAATTGAAGAAACCGGCATGCGCGCTGCCGGTCAGCGCGTGGCACACCAGTATGCAGTTGGTTCTTTCGGAATTGAGCTCACCATAAGTCTCGAATGCGACATCGATCGGACCGATGCTTGCTCCGGAATCGAAGTGAAAGGGTTCGGCTTCTGTATAAAGCCGAACCTTCTGAGTCTTCACTACTGTCTTTGACAGCGTATCTATCATGCCTTGACTATCTGTTTGACGGAATCGAGCGCCTCGTCGAAATCGAGCAGGATATCGTCGATGTGTTCGATGCCCACCGAGACGCGCACCATGTCGGGCGTGACGCCGGCCGATAATTGCTCCTCATCCGAAAGCTGTTGGTGAGTCGTAGATGCGGGGTGTATGACGAGGGTCTTAGCGTCGCCGACATTGGCGAGAAGGCTTGTCAGTTTGAGATTGTTGATGAAGGCCTTTCCTGCTTCCAGACCGCCCTTTATTCCGAAGACGACCATCGAACCGAAAAGTCCCTTTCGGAAGTACCGGACTGCCCTGGCGTGGTCCGGATGCTCATCGAGCCCGGGATAGATTACCCAGTCGACGAGCGGATGAGACTTCAGGTGTTTCGCAAGCTTTAGCGCGTTTTCGCAGTGGCGCTCAACACGGAGCGAAAGAGTCTCAAGTCCCTGCAGGAAAAGGAACGAGTTGAACGGGCTCACGCAGGGACCGAGGTCGCGCAGCCCCTCGACCCGCGCGCGGATAATGAACGCGATGTTGCCGAACGGAGAGTTCGGGCCGAATACATCGTAAAACTTCAGCCCGTGATAGCCGGGGCTGGGCTCGGTGAAAACGGGAAACCTGCCGTTCCCCCAGTCGAACTTGCCTGAATCCACGATCACGCCGCCGATGGAGGTGCCGTGTCCGCCTATCCACTTGGTCGCGGAAGCGGTGATGATGTCGGCGCCGAATTCGATCGGCCTGCAAGTATATCCTGCCGCACCGAAAGTGTTGTCGACTACGAGGGGTACCCCCTTCGCGTGTACGATCTTTGCGATAGCCTCTATATCGGGGATGTTCAGTTTAGGATTTCCAATTGTTTCGATATAGACAGCCTTCGTCTTCTCATCGATGAGTCTCTCGAATTCCTTCACGTCGTCGCCCTTTGCGAACTTGACGTCTATGCCCAGGCGTTTGAACGTAACCTTGAACTGGTTGTAAGTGCCGCCGTAGAGATTCGAAGTCGAGACGATGTTCTCTCCCGCCTGGGCCAGTGTCGTCAACGCCACCAGCTGGGCTGCCTGCCCGCTGCTCGTGGCAAGCGCGGCGGCTCCTCCTTCGAGTGCTGCGATCCTCTGTTCGAAAACGTCCGTGGTCGGATTCATTATCCGGGTGTATATGTTCCCGAACTGCTGGAGCCCGAAGAGAGATGCCGCGTGTTCGCTGTCGTTGAATACGTACGATGTAGTCTGGTATATAGGTACCGCCCTCGCGTTAGTGGTCGGGTCGGGTTTCTGACCTGCATGAAGTTGGAGAGTCTCGTAGTGGTATTTCCTCTCCTTGCCGTTGGTGCTCATCTATTTCTCCTCTTTTGTTTTTTCTGAGATTGCCAATAAGAAAACTGTTCGCAGTCATGCGCTCTTTCGAGCCGCCCCGGTCGCGATCCGCTCTTCCGCCGGGGATAAAAAAAACCTCTTCGTGCACTGAGAATGATGGCAAGAAGAGGTTCCGATTCTTGGCTCATCTTTCCCGTGCATCCCGTCTATGAACCTTAGACGGGTACGGGCAGGAATTGGCACCGGACCCCCGACATTTGTCGGGGCGGTTGCCAGGGTTTCGTTGGGCCTGTTCCCTCCACCCTTTCCCGAACCGGAGGTTCGGGAAACCGCATGTTACATCATCCGATGTCTGAGCGGTTCTTGATGAATTCGATAAACTCTTTAAAAGAACTTCTTCAATATACTAATCTGGAAATTAAAGTCAAGTATCCGACCCACAAAATTTTTCAATAGGACTAAATTTCTCAGGGTGATTTGTACTGTACGCGGGCGAATTAAATGAGCATCACTGACGAACTAAATGAGCATCCGTTTTGCCATTTTGGCAGCGTAAATAGTACCGATCGACCACGCACAAATGCCGATCAAATCACGTTTGAG
>JAHECO010000007.1 GCA_024641705.1 Candidatus Kryptoniota bacterium | reverse complement strand
AGAAACGTAACTGAACATTGTTCCTTGTTGATCTTGAGTGCCGCGCATCCTTCTATCGCTCCAGTCATGATGATGAATGATTTCTTATGAACACAAAAAATATAATACATCATTCACCTCTACCGACGCCTATCGAACAATTTATTCCTGCAAGGGTTTTTCAACAACCTGCTAGAAGAGAAACTAATGCTTTCATTCTACTCTCCCTTCAACAGCCCTGACTTTTTTCTCCTAGTCATAAAGCAGCAATACGTGGAAGACTTCGAACGAGATACGTTTCGTTGTCCTGTCGAGCATGACTCCGAGCAGCGTCGTGTCCTGCACGCTTATCGTCGTATCCGCCCGCAGGTCAAGGTTTGACACGAACACTGTGACTCTGTGATATCCTGCGTTCACACTCGGTGTAATCCGGCAGGCGAGGTCGACTATTCCAGCATAGAGCGTCGTGACGGTGTCGTCAAACACCGGCACGCTGTTGACCTCCACGCGGACGGAGTCGTGCAGGAATCTAGTCTGCAGGTCGATGGCGAACAGCGGCCTGGGTTGTTCGGGCTGCGTGGAGTGATTACACCCGCTGGACAGCAGCATCACTAACACCACTGTGGCGAGACGAGGGAACATATCGTTCATTTCTCCTCTCACAAGATCACTGCTTCGCATTCAGCTCTTCCCATTCCGTTTTCTTCCTTCACAGCTCCACTCCAAGCCATATGTCCACCGCGTTGTTCCTGACCGTGAGCGCGCTGTTACTGAATGAATCCTGCAGATCGAAGTTGTACCGGATCTCCGTTAGAAAGCGCACCGGAATAATGCCGGCCATTCCAACTCCGAGTCCCACTGTGTCACCAAGGATGGATTTCCTGAAACCGTCGTATACATCATTGGAGCTGTTGCGGTCGGACGAATATCCCAGCATGAAGTCGGCACGCGGCCCGGCTATTATGTATGGAGAAAAAAGTCCGGCCTGAAACCTGAGTTTCGCCATGACCGGAATCGAGAGGTAATCCACCCTGGAGTATATCATCTCGGCGCCTATGGGAGCGAGACTGGTCGGCCCGGTTAGGACAAATTCAACGCCCATTCCCCGCTGAGCATACTCGACCTGCGTAACGATGGATAAGAGGGGGATGTTCAGCCATTCCGCAAACGCACCGGCATTGACTCCAATCCTTCTCTTCGTCTCAAACGGGCCAGGTGTCGTATAGTGGAAGTCCTGGTTGGCGGATGTCAGCGCCAGCTTTAGACCATAACTCCTGAGGAGTTGGGCATCAGCCACACCGGGGAATGCAAACAGCCCGAGGAATACCATAAAAATGGAAGGAATCACCAATTTCCGGCTGCCGCCGACAAATGCGTTGAGTTCCACCGCAACCTCCATCATCCCTGATTAATCCTATAGCCGGATGGCCCCGTTTGCCGATTACCCGCGATATACTGTTCCGGCGTCCTGACGCTAATTAGATCTTCCCTGCCCGCCGGGGCCCTCTGACTGCCAGAATCTATGGGGGAGCTCTTTGAAGCGCAAGGGACGAAGTCGCCCACTCCTTCATAGGCCGTCACGCGTCACTTGAGCATTATCAATCACATAGACACATAGCTCACATAGATAGGGCCCTATGTCTCTGTGTTGTTCAATTCTACAGGGTGTCCCGTCATTTCAGCAGGACAAGCTTCTTCGTCCGGCTGTATGTCCCCGCCTGAAGCCTGTAAAAATACACTCCGCTTGGCAGCCGCGATCCGTCGAACTCAACTTCATAACTTCCCATCTTCTGAACTTCATCTACCAACGTTGCCACTTCTCTGCCAAGCACATCGTACACCTTCAAGGTTACGTGGCTGACCGCCGAAAGCTGATAGCCGATGACCGTACTCGGATTAAACGGGTTCGGGTAATTCTGTTCGAGAAGAAAGCTCCCGGGATTTCCTCCCGGTTCTCTCACGACGGTAATAGGCCCGACTCGTATCCAGACCGTGTCGGGTATCAGATAACTACCGACTTTGCCCACGATGGCATGGTTCCCTTCGGCCAACGTGTCTGTTACGGGAAAAGGAGGAAGGAACGAATCCCCGAACGTGATAGAATCATGCGGCTGAATCGGATAATCGATGACGACAAGCGGACAGGGAGTGTGTGCTTTAACGTTCGTGCTGTCGACGAAATAAGTAATGTCGCAAAACGTAAGACTCAGCGTGTCGGGCGTGCTTCCGGTGTCATGCACCGTTATCGTGACATGAATGGTGTCGCTGTATTCGTAGGAGGTGGTGTCCGTCGAGACTGAATAAACCAGCTGTGCGGACAAGGGAGTGCTGGCCAGAATCAGGAGGACGAACGTCATAAAGACTTTCATAGTGCTTCTCCTTTCACGACATAATAGGGCATCATCCAAGGAACGCTTGACCTCCTAATGCAAGATCAGACCCAACGAAAGCGAGGCGGGGCCTTCGCGGACCCTCAAAACATAGGTGCCCGGTGTAACCGGTTGTCCGGACGTGTCGGCTATAACCTGATTGATGGCGTAAAGCTCCTGGGACTGGCCCGGGTGCAGAGGCTGGATTATCAATGCCCAGTTCACAGCCGTCGGGCCGAACATGATCGTCCTTCCATTGGAGTCCTGCAAAGACCATTTGACGGTGCTCAGGCCCCAGACGACAGTGTCCGTCTCGGCTGACGCGTTGTGAACTGTTACGGTCGCCTTGAGCGTGTCGTGTATGCCGAGCGACGATGCCGGAGTTGCCAGAGTGTACTGGAGGCTGTCATATTGGACAGTGTATGTCGACGCGGACACTAAATTGTCGCTTTGATTACACCCGCCCAGAACGATCACCAGACCTGCTGCAACGAGGAGGCTTCTCATAGATCACTCCGTATTTGGTGCTTCTGCCCGGCTCAATATCGAACGTTATCGTCCGCCGCAATCTTCAAATGGGAAGACCCCGATTCGTCCTTCCCGGTAATCGAGCCGCTTCACCTTTTCGAAAATTTATCCAATCGTAACGTCCGACGCAAGAGACTTGCGTTTGCGGACGACCCGATCCGCATCTACGCCGAACGGCCCAGGAACTCCGCGAGCTGAGAACTCGTGGCATTGCCGACCCAGTAGCGACCGTCCATCTCAATGACGGGAACCGATTTGAGCCCCTTCCTTCTCATCACACCCGGACGGAAGGTAACATCCACCTCCGTCAGGTCAAACCTAAAATCGCGCTGCATCTCGAGGAGGCGGCGCTTGACGATCGGACAGAACGGGCATACGTTCGCCGTGTACAGGACAACCTTTGACGGCAACTTCGACCGCGGCGCGCTTCCCGGCGATACGTCCTTCACGGAGCCGTACCCAAGATATTTTGATATTCTCGGGAAGATCCTTTTGTATAAATGAAGGGCGTACAATCCAACCACGAATACGAACACGGTCGACAGGAAACCGATCTTGACCCAGACAAGGACAGCCAGAAGCGGCAACCCGATCCAGGTGAGCCACACATTCCAGAGATAGCACTGCTGTTTCATCGATTCCATAACTCAATCCTCCTGAACCCTCAAATATTCAACCGGGAGTACTTTGGCGACGGATTCCGATCAACGGCGCCGCTCATCCGCGAGCGGATGAACCAAGGTCGCTATTCCCTCTGCGTAGCGGCCTTCCGCATGCCCGAAAATTTATAAGCTCGAATCACAAACTGCAAATCGATCCCGGTGGAGACAGCTTACTCCTCAGGCCAGAAGTAACTGCTACGCTATTTCCGCAAGTACCGCCTTGAAATCCTCCGGCAGCTCCGAGTCAAAATGAAGATGCGCCTTCGTCGCCGGATGTATGAAACCGAGCGTCTTCGCGTGGAGTGCCTGCCTGTTCATTATCTTCAGGAGATGAGTGATTTCCTGCCTGAACTTCGGCGTAGACTCCCCGTAGTTGATGCGCCTTCCGTGGTACGTCGGGTCGCCGAAAACCGGGTGGCCTATGTGAGAAAGGTGAACACGGATCTGATGCGTCCGCCCGGTGTGCAGCTTCAGCCTGACAAGCGAAAGGTACTTGAATTCCTCGAGCACCTCGTATTCCGTCGCGGCAAACTTCCCCTCCTCCACGACTGCGAACTTCTTCCTGTCGCTCTTGCTTCTTCCGAGATCGGCCTCTATCATGCCGCGCGGGGTCGAAAGCTTTCCCCAGACCAGAGCCCAGTATTCGCGGTCGATCGTGTGGTCGAAGAACTGTCTCGCCAGCGAGGCGTGCGTCGCGTCGTCTTTCGCCGATACTATCAGTCCGCTCGTGTCCTTGTCAAGCCTGTGAACGATGCCGGGCCTGACGTACGGATCGTTGATCGTCGACAGCTTGTTGCAGTGGAAGAGTAGCGCGTTGGCCATCGTGCCGGTCCAGTTGCCGTGCCCCGGGTGCGTCACCATGCCGGCCGGCTTGTTCACCACGATCAGGTAGTCGTCCTCGAAGACTATGTCAAGCGGGATATCCTCCGGAACGGCTTTGTCCGGCGGTGCGGTGGTCGGTATGCTTACCTCGATCCTGTCGCCCGGAAGGATCCTGTAGCTCGACCTGACAGGCTCGCCGTTGACGAGGACGCAGTCGTCGTCTATGAATTTCTGGATCTTTGCGCGGCTGGAATTTTCAAGCTGAGCGGCGAGGAACTTGTCGATCCGTTCCTTCTTTTGCCCCGCCGTTACGACAAGCTCGACTTTCTTGTGCCCCTCCTCCGCACGCACGGAGTGACGGGGTTCAGGCTGTGCCGTCCGGCCGGTCGGATGCTTCACCCGTTTCGGTGCCATTTCCGATCTCTCCGCCCCCCGCGATCTCCGGCTGCGCCGGCTCTCCAATCCTCGTCCCCTGGAAGAGGATCAGCAATACGACGCCTATCGTGATCGCCGCATCGGCTATGTTGAACACGAATGGAAGATGGAACAGGTTGACGTCGATGAAATCCACAACTCTCCCCTGGAAGAGTGCCGTCCCGTCGAAGATCGGTCCCATGAAGACTCTGTCTATCATGTTCCCGACGGCGCCGCCCAGTATGACGGCGAATGAGAAACGTATCCCGGCACTCTGCCCGCGGACTGAATAGAGGTAAATGAATATTGCTATGCTCGCCAGGAGAGAGAACAGCGCGAAGATCTCGGTGAAGGCCGGCCCTATCCCGAATGCGGTGCCCGGATTTTTCACGTACGTTATCCGCAGCACATGCCCGAGGACTTCCCTGCTTGAATAGAGCACCATTCCGGGTACATCTATTCCCAACGGCGGAATCTGAATTCCCCTGACCAGGAGCTTGGTGAACTGATCGGCAATTATGATGGAGAAAGTAGCGTACAGGACTTTCAATGCGCCGCATGTTTGTTATGACGAAGGGTAAATTCAGCCTTTGGCGGATGTTTCGCCGGTATGACTTTCCCTGCCGGCAGACGACGGGTCTTCAGGCACCGATGTGCCACCACCGGTCTCCCCGTCGACTGCGACCTGCAGGTCGGTTTGTTCAACGGTCCGCCTGTGGAAGACGAGAAGCATGATGACTCCGATCGTCACTGAAGCATCCGCGATATTGAAAACCGGAAATCGTGAGAAGTTGTATCCGAAGAGGCTGAAATTGAAAAAGTTGAAATCTATGAAATCGACGACCCTGCCGTGAAAGAAGGCTGTACCGTCGAAGATCGGGCCGTAGAAGACGCGGTCGATCAGGTTGCCGATCGCCCCGCCAAGTATAAGCGCGAGCGAGAAGCGCACCACTTTGCTCTCGCTCCGCACCTTGTACAGGTAAAGGAATATCGCCACGCTGGCAACGATGGAGAATATCGCAAAGAAGGATTTCCACCCGAAGTCGATCCCGAAAGCCATGCCGGGGTTTTCGATGTACGTAAACCGCAGGAAGTTGCCGATGATCTGCCTGCTAGAATAGAGGGGCATGCCGGTAAAATTGACCCCGAGCACGGGTATGCTGATGCCCCTTATGAGGAGCTTCGTTACCTGGTCGGCCACCACGACCGAGAGGGTTACGAACAGCACCTTCAAATCACTGCCCCCTCTTCAGCTTGCAAGAAATGCAAAGCTGGGCGTGGGGGACGGCCTCGAGTCTCGCCTTGTCGATCAGCTTGCCGCAATCCTGGCAGAAACCGTATACTCCGCGGTCGATCCGCTTGATGGCGTCGTCGAGGTACTGGAGGAATTTCCTCTGCCGCGCGGCGAGGAGATAGTTCTTCTCCTTCTCCATCGTGTCGGTTCCCTGTTCCATGTGCAGCGAATAGGGTGAGCTCTCCTCGAAATAGTCGCCGCCGGTGTTGTCGGTGAGCGTCTCATGTATGAGCTCGAGCTCTTCGATTATCTGTTTCCTCTTGTCGAGTATGATGCCGCGGAAGTGATCGAGCTCGGTCTTGTTGTAGCCTTTCTTCGAAGGCACCGCTTTAACGGCCGCCTTCGGCGCAGCCTTCGCGGCACGGCCGGCCGGTTTTCTCTTCGCCGCCGCGGCCTTCTTTGCCGGTTTCGGTTTCGCCGATCTGGTGGACTTCGCTGCTGCTTTCTTTGCCATTTTCAAGCTCCTTTGCTTGCCCTGCTGACTGAAATGTTAAACTTCTGTTTGTCTATTTCAACAGCCTCGGAATACCCATCCGGGTGCTCCTTGGCGTCGATTTTCTTCACAGTCATAAGTTCGACCGCGAGGGTCTCCGATCTTATATAATCGGACAAGTTCTTCACGGCTTCAGCGAACTCGTCCGGGCATTCTATGGAGACGCGTATTCTGTCGGTCACCTCGAACCCGGCGTTCTTCCTCAGGTTCTGGATACGGTTGACGAATTCACGGGCAATCCCTTCCCGTTTCAGCTCGTCGTCGAGCTCGGTGTCAAGCGCCACCGTCAGCGTCCCGTCCGACTCGACCAGCCAGCCCGACAGTTCCTGGCTGAATATCTCGACGTCGGCGAGGACGATGTGGAAAGCCTTGCTGTCCGTGCGGAGGTCGATCACTCCCAATTTCTCGAGTTCTCTGATCTGCCTGGAATTCATCGACTTTATAAGCTCGGCGACAACCTTGACGTCCTTGCCGAACTTTGGACCGATCGACTTGAAGTTGGGTTTCGCCCCTTTGCTGACAAACTCCGAGTCGTCGTCTACGTACATGACAGATTTCACGTTGAGCTCGTCGAGTATAACGCTCTCGACCTGTGAAATGGTTTCCCGCATGTGTGCCGAAGAGATCGGGATGATTATCCTGCGGAGCGGCTGCCTCACTCTTATGTTCGACTTCGCCCGCATCGCTCTCGCCAGGTAGACTATCCTCTCCGCGAGTGCCATCCTCTCTTCGAGCGCCGCGTCGATCTCGTTCTCCTTCACTTCTGGATAGGTGGAGAGGTGCACCGACTCGAACGGCTCCAGCTTCGTTATGCCGTTCAGGCTGCGGTAGAGCTCCTCCGAAAGGAATGGTGCGAACGGGGACATCAGTTTCACAACGATCACGAGGCATTCGTAAAGCGTCTGGTACGCCGAGAGTTTGTCTTTCGCCATCTCGCCTTTCCAGAAGCGGCGCCTGCTCCTGCGCACGTACCAGTTCGACAGCTGATCGATGGTGAAGTCCGACACCGCCCTTGCCGCCTTCGTGACATCGTAGGCGTCCATCCACGCCGCGTAGTCCTTGACGAGAGAGTTCATGACCGAGATAACCCAGCGATCGATCTCGAGCCTTTCTCCGACAGGGATTCTCGGTCCCGAATAGGTAAACCCGTCTATGTTCGCATAAAGAGTGAAGAACGCATATGTGTTGAGAAGCGTGCTGAAGAACTTCCTCTGAGTCTCGACAAGGCCGCCCTCATCGAACAGTTTCGGCTTGTACGGCGGGCTGGACGCGATGAGATACCAGCGCACCGAATCGGCGCCGTAATCCGCGACGACCTTGAACGGGTCGACGACGTTGCCTTTCGATTTCGACATCTTCTGCCCGTCCTTGTCGAGGATGAGCTCATGACTGATGACCGTCTTGTACGCCGGGCTGTCGAAAAGAAACGTTCCTATGGCGTGCATCGAATAGAACCAGCCGCGCGTCTGGTCGATCCCTTCGGAGATATAATCCGCCGGGAAATGAGTCTCGAACCACTCTTTATTTTCGAAGGGATAATGATACTGCGCGAAAGGCATGGACCCAGAGTCGAACCAAACATCTATGAGCTCCGGCGTGCGCTTCATCTCGCCGCCGCACTTGTCGCACTTCAAGATAACCTCATCGACAAATGGCTTGTGCAAATCCAAATCATCCGGCACACTCACACGGTTCGCAGTTCCATTATTCCATTTTTCCAGCAATCCATTCTTTCTCAACTCCTCCACGCTTCCAATGGACTGAGTGTGGCCGCATTTCTCGTTCCCGCAAACCCAGATGTTGAGTGGCGTCCCCCAGAAGCGGTCGCGAGACAGAGCCCAGTCCTTGTTCTCTTCCAGCCAGTTCCCGAACCTCCCGACCCCGACCTCCGGCGGCACCCAGTTGATGGTCTTGTTCAACTCGACCATCTTCGGCGCGAATTTCATCGTCGCGATATACCACGATGTGCGGGCGTAGTAGAGCAGCGGGGTCCTGCAGCGCCAGCAGTGCGGGTAGCTGTGAGTGACGGTCTCCTTCTTGTAGAGAAGCCCTCGGCGCTTGAGATTGTCGATGATGAGCGGGTCCGCCTCCTTGACAAACTTGCCGGCGAAGTCGGTGACCTCCGGCGTCATGTTTCCGCTCTTGTCGACGAGCTGCAGGAACGGCAGGTCATACGCCCTGCCGGTCTGGTAGTCGTCTTCGCCGAAAGCAGGGGCGATATGCACGATGCCGGTACCGTCGTCCATCGTGACGAAGTCGCCGTGTGTCGCGTAGAATCCCTTCTTCGTCACCGGCTTGTAATCGAAGAGTCTTTCGTACTCCTTGTTCAGGAGCTCGCTTCCCTTGAATTCAGAAACGATCGCGTAATCGCCGTCGAGGACCTCAACCCTGCTTCTCGCGAGGATCAGTATCTGGCCCTTGTTCTCGACCTTGACATAAGTCTCATTCTTGTTTATGGCTATCGCGACGTTGGAAGGAAGCGTCCAGGGAGTCGTGGTCCAAACCAGGAAGTAAGTATTTTCCTCCCCCTTCACCTTCAGCTTAATATAGATCGAAGTGTCCTTCACGTCCTGGTAGCCGAGGGCGACTTCATGCGACGACAGCGAGGTTTCGCACCGCGGGCAGTACGGCTGACTCTTGTACCCTTTATATATCAGACCGGCGTCGAAGAGCCTCTTGAGCGCCCACCATACAGACTCGATGTAATAGTTCTCGCACGTGATATACGCGTCGTTCAGGTCGACCCAGTAGCCGATCCGTTCCGTCATCGTTTCCCAGTCGTCCTTGTATTCGAAGACCGACTGTTTGCACAACGCATTGAACTTCTCCACTCCGAAGTCGACGATCTCGTCCTTATGTTTGATGCCGAGCTTTTTCTCAACTTCAATCTCGACTGGGAGGCCGTGAGTATCCCAGCCCGCCTTGCGGTGAACCTGGTATCCGCGCATTGTCTTGTACCGGCAGACGAGGTCTTTCAGCGTACGCGCCATCACATGGTGGATGCCGGGGCGGCCGTTCGCTGTCGGCGGGCCTTCGTAGAAGGTAAAATTGGGCTTCCCTTCCCGCTCGCTAACGCTTTTTTCGAATATCTTGTTCTTTTTCCAGAACTCCAGCACCTCGTGCTCGAGCTCGGAGTATTTCAGCTTGTCGCTTATTTCTTTGAACTTGGTCATCCTGTCAATATTTCGCCCCTACGGGGCGCTCTTTGTTTTGGATTTCAATTCTACAAATATTTCGTCCCTACGGGACGCGGGAACCGCAACACGTTCATCGCTCGCCTTCCTGCCCTTGCCTCTTCACCTCTTGACCTTTTCACCTATTAACCCTTTTACCTTTCACCCTTGACCTTTAACCTCTTCCCTTCCTCATTTCCTTGAAAAGTATGAGATGGCATAAAGCACGAGCGTCAGCAGTACGGACAGAACGATGCTCGTGACTATCGGGAAATAAAGCTGGAAATTCTTCCCCTTTATATGGATATCTCCCGGAAGCTTGCCGATGAAGGGAAAGTTTACTTTTTCCGACAGCATGAACAGAAGGCCGACAACGACTATTATGACGCCGACTACTACCAGCGTCTTTCCGAATCCCTGAACGCCTTCCATTCTTCATTCCAAAGACACAGCGTACTCACTGAGCCCTGCACACACGTCATCGGTGACTGACTCACCGGCAACATCATTCCATAATTCCATTATTCCAGATTTCCAAGAAAACACTCGTCTAGATTCTCTCGATCACCGATTTCATCAATTTCGTCAGCTTCGGCTGGGCCCCGTTTGCGACCCGGATTATCTCCTGGACATCCGCGGGGACGAGCGAATCGGGGAAGCATTCGTCGGTGATGACCGAGAACCCGCACACCTTCATTCCCATATGAACCGCGACGATATCTTCCGGCACGGTCGACATCCCTACGGCATCCGCTCCGATCATGCGGAGGAACCTGTACTCGGCGCGAGTCTCAAGGCTCGGGCCTGTCATCGCCGCGAACACGCCGCGCTCAACCCTGATGCCGCTGTCGAGGGCGGCCTGCATGGCGACACCTATTAACTCTTTGGAATACGGCTCGCTCATGTCGGGAAACCTCGGGCCGATGGATTCGTCGTTCGGGCCGATGAGAGGATTCCCGCCGAGGAGGTTAATATGATCGACGATAATCATGATATCGCCCCTGCGGAAATTCGGGTTCAGCCCGCCGGCGGCGTTCGATACTATCAGTGTGTTCGCACCGAGGAATTTCATCACCCTGACCGGCAGCGTGATCTGCTCCATCGAATAGCCCTCGTAGAAGTGGAACCGTCCCTGCATCGCGACGACGTCTTTACCGCCGAGAGTTCCGAAGATCAGCTTCCCGTGATGCGATTCAACGGTAGAGAGCGGAAAATGCGGTATGTCTCCGTAGTCGATGACCGACTTGTTCTTGATATCGTCGGCGAGCGCGCCGAGTCCCGTCCCAAGGATTATACCTATAGTAGGCTGCGACTTCACTTTCGTACGGATAAAGTCAACCGCTTCCTGGATTTTCGTCTTGAGTTCACTCATTTGTCTTCAGCTCTCGATTTCTCAATTGATTCTATGATGGCCTTTATATCGAGCACCTCCGTTGGCGGCTCCTGTTTCAGGAGTTCGTTCTCGAGCGAACCAAGCATATCGAGTTGTGCGGTAAGTATCGTACGTATGGTTTTGACTATCGTCTCTCTGAGATTCTTCACTTCCGCGAGCCTGACCTTAGCCCTCTCCATTTCCTGGCGCGCTTCTTTCAAGATCTGGTCGGCAGTCATCTGCGCTTCGCGTTTTACGATGTCTGCAGTCTTCTTGAGCGACTCGCTCGATTCCGCGGCGGTCCTTTCGGCCTGGTCGACGAGCGAGCGGAGTGAATCCTCCAGCTTCTTGTAGTTCTGGAGCTCCTCCATTATCGCGGATTTCTGCGCGCGGAGCTCCATGTTTTCCCTCAGCAGCTCCTCGAAATCCGCCGCAGCTGTCGCCAGAAATGCATCTACTTCTTCAGGGTCGAATCCGCGGACCTTTTTTGAAAATTCCTGTTTTCGAATTTGAATCGGAGTAAGTCTCATTTGAGCGGCTTTTTCGTTTCCAAGTGAAAAATATAACCCTTCGGCCAAGGAAAATCAAAGAATCCGGGGTGCCGGTAGTGTCCTAATTTCAGTTTTCATGCTGCTATTCTTTGGGAACTAAAATCTAGAAGGTCGTTCCAGTCCCAAATTCTGTTCGTGACCTTCGCTTCCATTGCCGGAGTTACCCTTAACGTCTGGTGAATCCGCATAAAATTATAATGGTAGAAATGCAACGCCACCGCGCATTCAAGGTTATGGAGCTTCTTGGAGAAGCCATTTGTTAGCCTTGTAAACCTTCTCATCTGCATTCTCATTGTCAGGTTTTGCCGTTCAATGTGACTTGTCGAAATCCGGGATCTCTTCGGGCTTCCAATCATAGGGGTTATTTCGACACGTATTATCTGAGCCGGAGAATAACGCTTTTCGGCTTTTCCGTCCTCTTTGTACTGTTTGATAATCTGCCCGTAATCAATATTATCGTGGAAAACTTCATCAACGCAATCGAAATAGGGGACGAAAGCATCTGTCGAAAGCTGAAAACGGTTAGCAATCCTCATTTTCAGTTCACGCATGAAGGTATAAGCGTTATCTCCTGTCCGCTTGCCGACACTGAACACCGGAACGAGCTTTGTTTCCGAGTCAATAGCTACAAAAACGTATTGATCCCCGAGCTCTCCAGCCCGCTTTTCCTCGTCGGTGCATTGCTTTTGTTTCTTGCCAACATAACTCCAAATCTCGTCCACCTGGACGAACTGACAATGCAGGTTCATCATTTGGGAATCCATGAGTTGCTTTGCGGTCTGTCCGGCTTCAACTAGCAAGCGGATGATTGAGTCACGGTGGACACCGGTGACCCGTTCGATGGATCGGACTGACGAGCCTTCAACAAGTTGAGATAAGATCATTGCTCTTGTTTCTCTGGATAGTCTATTCATTGCGGTTTCCTTTCGGTTTAAGGATTGCACTGTCCCGCAATGAACGTTATATTTGTCTAGGTCATTGTCCGTTCGTGCGGGCAGTGGTTTAGGGCTTTGTAGGTGTTAGCGCACCTATGAAGCCCGCTAAGAAGCGGGCAAAGTTATTATCGATCTGGCTTTTCGGTTAAAGCCAGAGAAAAACCGAATGGACATCATCCGCTCCTTTCTGAAGATGTTGGCTCATCTTCGGTTAAGTTTTTGCATCAGTTAAGGCGGTCGAAGGATCGCCTTTTCTTTTGTTAGCTTAGTCATTGTCGCCCATCGGTTCCACCGATTTTAGATTAGTCCACCAGAAAAGGATTTTAGCTAAAATCCACATTGTCAAACCTGCCTTTGTTATCGAGCTTAATGAAAGCATCGTAGAGCTTCTTCTTATCAAGCCCTGGGTGATTCTTGAGAACCTCATCAACTGCGGCACTGCGGTTATTGACCCCCAGCTCCTTCACCTTCTTCTTGATTTCGAGGTATATTACCCATCGTTGCCGGGTGATCTTTTTGCCGGTGCGTGCCCTATGCCGCAGGCTGAGAGCGATGTTTTCTTGGAAGAGCGTTAGAGCAACCTTCTGTGCGTCCTGTTTTTCAATGATGGCGTTTATCCATTTTTCCATGACTATATATTCCAGTATGTCACAAAGGTCGGCGGCAGCGAAATTAGGATCGCTCGGCAATTGCTTGAAGGTTTTATCGAGGAACTTGCGGGCCTCTTTCCGCAATTTCTCTTCAGGGGAATCGACTTTTTTGCCCATCTATGATTAAGAATAGCCACGAAGTGCGACGGATTCAAGCTTGACATGTTAGGGCTTTTGTTTGGCTGTTGGGGGGAATAAATTAAACGTGACCGTGCCCCCGGCGGTAATATGGAGGTTGTGTTTTTTTGCAAGTCTTTCTAGGATCAAGAAGAAAGAGTAATTCTTTGCAAACTTTCCGACATAGGGATTAGAGAGGGAGTTAAGGAACCCTGTTATGAGTTCCCTGTCACTCGTGGGTTCTGCCGGTTTCCTGCGAATAGCCATTTCCATGTCCTTTCTCTAGGGTTTTCGTTCAGTTAACTTTAGATCACAATAAAAAATCATTGGAGGGAAAAATGGGTCGTGTTCAGAAGGTGGGCGCGTGGCTTGTTTGCCACCTAAAAGGCATTTTCTTGCTTGTATTGCTCCTAGTAGTTCTTTACCAGCAATATCAGTTGGGAAAAATGTACCAATGCCAGCAACAGACTTTGCAATGCTTGAAACAGATTCAGACCGAGACAATAAACGCCGAGGTTGACGTAGGCAGTATCCGGCGAACACTGGATTGGAACCAACAGGGCATCGCGCCGATAGAAGTTTCGGTGTCGAGATAGCCATCTCAGTAAAGGGGAATTGGCAATGAAAAGGTTTGATTTAGGAAAACGGCTATTGCTAACACCAGGACAATTGATAGAACATACGATAGTAGGAACTCTGCTATACCTGGGGGCGTCACTATCAGGTTCAGTTTGCGTCCGATTTGCCCTGCCTGAAACATATATGCTAGTAGGGCAATTATGCTACTTAAGCTTGCTAGTATCATTCGATTATCTCCTTTCAGAGTGGTTTGTGAGAAGATTGTTCAGGAAGCTGACAAACGAGGAGAAATTCTTCCTCAATAGGATAACTGGATTGGGAATATTCCCTGCCCGCTTAAAGTTCACTGACGGGGGTAATGTTGTTGCCGGGCTTGAAAAGAAGGGACTGATCCAACAATGGGGCACACAGGGTGATCCCAGTGATCCCTTTTCATCAACCATTGAGTGGATGATCGAGCGGTGGGTCCTTGAGTACATAAAGAAACACCGGAGGCTGCTGCTAGTCACTGGAACTTAGCCCCTATTCCAAATTAGGACACTACCGGGGTGCCCCGCCCGGCACGGCTTGAATGGTGCCCTCTCCCGTGAACAAAATTACCCGGAAGTGCGAATCCGAAAAGAAAAGGGGCACCGCCGTCCGCCGGAAGTGCCCCTTCTTGCGACCTGTGCTTCTCCTACTTCATCAATACCAGTTTCCTCACGGAACTGAACCCGCCCGCAGACATGCGGTACAGGTAAAGCCCGCTGGCCAGTCTGCTTCCGTTAAATGTAACCTTGTATGCCCCCGGCGATCTCATCCCGTCGACGAGAACCGCAACTTTCTGCCCGAGGATGTTATAGACCGTAATGGTCACCAGGCTTGTCGAGCTGACGTCGTAGGTTATTGTCGTCGTCGGGTTGAAGGGATTCGGATAGTTCTGGCCGAGTGCGAACTTCTTCGGGAGAGAGTTCACCGTTGTCCGCACGGCGGTAGAAGTTATGTTCAACATTACCCCCGAATCGCCCGGATGCGCCGTAGTCTGAGGAATAGAATAGTTGGAGGGCACGAATACGGGAAAGACGTAGTAGTTGAAAATCTTGTCAGTAACATGGAGCGTGAAGTTGCCGGTGGCGCTGTCGACCATCGTCGCTGCCTGTGCGCTGTCGTTGTTGTCAGCGATGACTTCTATCGAGATGCCCGGCACGGCGCCGTCGATTTTGACCGTACCCTGAATGGTCGAGTTCGCGTTATAGATGACCAGGTTCCTGAAGAGACTGTCGCCCTTATTCACCGTCATCTCGTTTACCGCTGCCAGCTGCGCGCCCGTTGTGTCGCCATTCCCGAGGTTCGCAAAGAGACGCCATGTCCTGCCGGCGATCAGGTCCGAGTCTGCAATGCCGAGCGCAAACCAACCGTTAGCATCGGTCTTGCCGTAATACTGGACCATCGACAGCGTGTTTATCGAGTCGAGCCGTGAAATCGAGACCTTGTTGTTTGCTATCGGGTTACCGCCTTCATCTTTCAAATAGCCGACTACTTTGGCAGCCGCGGCCGATACCGAGAAGTCGATGCCGCTGGGGTTACCCGAGACATAAATATCCCTCTCCGGCGGCGTGACTATGCTGCCGGGCAAGGGGTTGTTCACGATTCTGACCCGCCATGGGCCACCGGCAGTATCGGCAGTCATCTGGATGGAGTAATTCCCGCTCGCATCGGTCACGCCGTCCCAGAAGCTGGGCTGATACTGTCCATCCCTGCTCGCTTCGACAAATATGTTTGCGGCACTCGCGCCGGCAGGTACGGTAATCGTCCCGGAGATCGTGTGTGCCGGTGATGGGAGCGGACTGACGGTACCGGCGATCGTCGCGCTCGACCCGCCCTGGGAAAATTTCATTACATACTTCCCGGGTGCAATGCCGACCGGCTCCTTGAAAGATATCGCGCCGTTTGCCTGTCCATCCATATCCGGCGGCCCGTTGTTTCCAATCGCGTTGCCGTCCGTCTGGGTGAAACTATCCCATACGATGTCTGTTGCCGGTTCTATTGTCCCGTTCCCGTTTACGTCATACCAGACTTCGACGGTTGCGGTCGAGCCGGTCGGAAGATTGTACGACCAGGAAAGAGTATCGCCGGATGTCATCGTGAAGCTTGTGGAAGAGCCGTTGACCATCAGGTTAGATATCTGTGCCGACGAACTCTTTGAAAGGACGAACAGGAAAAAAGTGGAAATCAGTAGAAATTTGTACTTCATAAACACCTCCAGATTTGCTAATGGATAATAAGTTCTTCGCGCGAGGCATCAAATCCATCAGGAACGCGCTGTGACGCGCAACATCTGGATTTTCCGCCCAGTAAGCATCTTATTAGTTGGGAAGAGTTTTTGATGGTAGATTTTGAAGAGAGAAAAGCAGCCTAAGTGTTTCGGGGACGGCATCGCGTCATTTTAAGTCTCTGCCACATTCCGCTTTGCAAAATCTTCTTATTTCCGTAAATGCCCCCTCGGCATCTTTGATGTCTTGACCCAACACTTACGCTGCAGTTATCTCTCCGGGCTTCGATATATATCGCGCAATACGAGAGAGCCTAGCCAGCTCTTTATGTGAAGTGACGGTTAGATTATCGACACCGAGAGTAGTGTCTAGATATTCTTCTTGCACGGAAATATAGAACATCACGGTTATGTACCAGTCGGGGGAATTAGATTTTGCCCACTTGCTCTTGTTTATGAATTTGAGAAACTCGTAATTGCTTTGGGCTTTTGCTAGGTGTGTTTCAGTGCTTGGCATACCGAGGAAGGGGGAGGACGCTGAGATTAGAAGGCACTTCCTCAAGTCCCTTAGGGAATATCATGAAATCCAATTGTGAGACTTTATCTCATCAAGCGAGCCAAAATGCCTGTCGGAGCTCTGTCCGTTCCCATTACCCAGCCAGATAATCGCTTTTCTGCAGCAAAAATGCTTTTCTAACCTTCCGGCAAGCACTTCCGGGCCTCCCGCAGCTCTTTCCGCAGTTCCGTTGAGCCTTTCAAAGATTCCCGTGGGTGTTTCGGGATTACCCGCGACTGTTTGGGAACTTCCCGCGAGCTTTTTCCAGTCTCCTTCAAACATCCGGGAATTCCCCGCAAATGATAAAGAAGCTCCTGCGAACATTCTCCGAGTTCCCGCAAGTCTTTCCCAACTTCCCGCAAGCGTTTCCAAAGTATAGGCTGCTTATTCCCGATTACAGGCCAGCTTCTCCGGAGTCCATGCGAGGAATTTTAAGAGACCGGCGAGGATCTCCCAACAGTCAGCGGGCAGGTGCCGAAAGCATGCCTAAAAAGCGTGATGACTTCCGTAGAAGATCTCTCGAGGCTGTCCAGAAAGTCTTGTCTGTCATGCTGAACGAAGTGAAGCATCCATTTTTCAGAACGAATAAGTGGATTCTTCAGTCGCTCCGCTCCTTCAGAATGACATTTTCCTTGTTTTGGGACAACCTCTCGAAATGACAATTGAATGTGCCCGGCCCAGCATCTTATTCACACCTTTTTGTCGCTCTGTAAAATCTCCCTTTTCTTTCCGTAAATCACATCCGAGAGCTTTCTCAGAAGATTTCGATCTGTGCTCCGGAGGGCCTGCGAAACATCTCAGTCGACAGCTCTACCTCTTCTTCATTGAGATGATACTTCCTGCAGCTCGCACGAAAGAGCTGGTGTATCGCCTTCGCAGTCTCGCCGCTCCCCTTCATCCTTTCACCGAACTCATAGCTGCTTAACTTGCCGCGCTGCACCTGCTTCAATCTGCTGACCACCCTGTTCTCCCGGTCAGGATATTCCCTCCGCAGCCAGTCGACAAACAGGTCTTTCACCGCGAACGGCAGCCTCATCATCTGCATGCTCGCGAACCTCGCTCCCCTCGAAGAAGTCTCCCGCAGAATCGCAGGTATCTCCTCGTCTGTCAGTCCGGGGATTACCGGAGCGACAAGCACGCCCACGGGGATGGAGCTTTTCGACAACATCTCTATCGCTTCCAGCTTCTTCGCAGGGGAAGAAGTCCTCGGCTCCATCTTCCGTGTGAGGTCCTGGCTGAGGCTGGTTACGGAAAGGATCACGCTGACGAGGTTGAGCTGTGCCAGCTCAGCAAGAATATCCAAGTCCCGGGTAATCAGGAAATTCTTCGTGACGATCCCGACCGGATTTCTGAATTCCAGGAAGACATCGAGGCACTCTCGTGTCAGTCTTAGTTTTCTCTCCGCGGGCTGGTAACAGTCGGTGTTGCCGGCCAGCGCGACAACCTGGGGCTTCCAGCTTTTCTTCATGAAGATCTCGCACAGCAGCCGGGGGGCGTCCTGCTTGACCATTATCTTCGTTTCGAAATCGAGACCCGAAGAGAAGCCGAGGTACTCATGCGATGGCCTGGCGTAGCAGTAGATGCAGCCGTGTTCGCATCCCCGGTAGGGATTCAGGCTGTAGGTGAAGGGAACATCCGGACTGTCGTTCTTTGCGAGGACGGTCCTGGATGTGTCGACGAAGAACTTCGTCTCGACCTTCCTCTGCTCACGGCCTTCATCGGGGAAGAAGCGGTTGTCGTCGTCCGACGGGACGACCGTTATTTCCTCGAACCTGTTTTGCGGATTGAACCCCGAGCTTCTCCCGCTGACCTTCTGGTCTGGCAATTTTCCTCCTCGCTGAGCACTTAATTAACGTCGGGGGCGAAGGCGCGGTTCCGGTGCGAGGGTCTGTCTGCCGGGTCGGAATTGTCAGTAGCTCGTGCCGAGATACTGCTGCCAGTTGTCGTTGTGGATTTCGTTTCTCGCAGTCGAGTTCACGAGCGTGTAGTCTCCAAACCCCGTCCTGTCCACGAAGTCGAAACTAACACCGCCCTGCACCGAATTGTAATACCAGATCTCATAAGGCTTTGAGTTGCCCTCGTTCGGATGCCTGTCGATCTGGTCCGGCTTTCCATAAACTATGTAGACTCTTCCCCTGTCGGTACGCCATCCGGGGGTACTTCCGACCCTGAAATGATCGTTCGTGTATGCGACTCTCTGAAGGTATTCGATGCGGTAGGGATTCGAGTTGAGCGCCGGATTCGGATTCCTCTTCTGCCAGAAATCGTATAAGAACTGGCGCTTGGCGGGAAGGCTCTGGATCCCTTCGAACTGCTGGATTTCTCCGGCCGTGGCGATGTATCGCGCCTCTTCGAATTCCTTCGTAATCTGTTCGTCGTCCATCGTGGCGAAGACGCTCGACAGAACCGACATGCCGGCGAGGCTGTTTCCCGCACCTCCCGGAGCGCCGAGGCCGGGATTATAGATGAAGAAACGCCTGGATGAGGCAGCGGAGACGTTCGCCGCCGAGTCTATCACGCTGAAAAGGAGTGTATACACGCCTGTCTTAAGGTCTGAACCGTTTATCGTCCCGACCTCTACACTGGTATCTCCAAATTTCTTCTTCGTGGTCTCACGGGTCTTTCTCACCTGTCCGTAACTATCGCGCACCTGGTATTCGACTTTGAAAGTGCTGTCCCGCGTCGAGTCGGGGATGTTGTACACCTCCGCATAATAATAAATGATCGGCAGCCCGGCACCGTACACACCCTTCGGATTCGGGATGACGTCATATGTATTCTTGTAAAATACCCCGTGCGTCGCGGACTCTGCTTGGGTGATCTGGGAACAGAGTTCTACGTCGCTGATCTCGAGTTTCCGGAAGGAATAATGCGGGATCATGACGCTGCTTTGAACCGTATCGACCCTCGTCGTATCGTTCCTGTCGACGGCGGCGATATGCATGGAATAATTGCCGGGCGGCACCGCGACCCCGATCTGCCCGATGAGAGTATGCTTCAGCTGCTCCCCCGTTGTGTCCCGCACATCGACCGGCACCGCCCACAATTCGGAGTATCTTGTGCTGTCCGTCCCGGTACGCTGCATCCCGACCTGGAACAGGAGAGTGTCCACATACGACGAGTCTGCCTTTGCAAGCTTCATCGCTCTCATGTCGAAGCTGTAGTAGAACTCCATGTACGATCTCAGTGAATCGTACCGAAAAGTGGCGAAGTCGAAATTTACGTTTAGAGTCTGCGCGTCACTTCTCGAACAGGATAAGAGGAGAATGACTGAAGACACAAAGGGAAACAATTTTATCGAAAGTCGGTTCTTCATACCATAAATATATGATGTTTGACCCACCGCTGAAAGACAGACGATTCGCACCTGCTCCCGCAAAAAAGGAAGCCGCGTTAAGGGATTGTTGCGTTTGAAGTTTGAACCGATCCTGGCTTCGGGCTAAGTCAACCCGTTTTTCTTGATTACGTCCTTGGCTATCACGAGTCTCTGGATTTCGTTCGTTCCTTCGAAGATCCGGTTGATACGTGAATCGCGGTAGAACCTTTCGATCGGCATCTCGCGTGAATATCCCATTCCTCCGTGGATCTGCACGGCACAATCGGCTACGAAATCGAGCCCTTCCGAGCATACGAGCTTCACCATTGCCGACTGCCTGGAGATGGCCTTGCCCTCCTGGTAGGCGGCGGCGGTCCTGTAGACGATCGATTCCATGCAGTAAATCCGGGTCGCCATGTCGGCAAGCATCCACTGTATCGCTTCGAAATTGGCGATGGCCGAATCGAACTGCCTCCGCTCTTTGGCGTACTTTGTGGATAGTTCGAGGAGTTCTTTCGCGGCTCCGAGACATGCCGCGCCCAGACCGAGCCTCCCTGCGTCGAGCGTTTTCATGGCCACCAGGAACCCACGCCCATCCTGCCCGATCATGTTCTCTGCCGGGACGCGGACGTTTTCGAGCGTAATCGGTGCAGTCGCGCTCCCGCGTATTCCCATCTTCTTTTCCGGCGGGCCGGCATGGAACCCTTTCATTCCGGTTTCTACGACAAACCCGGTGATACCTCGTTCGGTCCGGGCAAAAAGCGAAACCACGTCGGCTATCGAGCCGTTGGTGATCCACATCTTCTCGCCGTTCAGCACCCAGTCGGTCCCGTCCTGCTCGGCCCGCGTTCTCAGGTTGAACGAGTCCGAACCGGCGAGAACTTCCGTGAGGGCGAACGCGGCGATCTTCTTCCCCTCGGCTAGAGGCACGAGATACTTCTTCTTCAGTTCCTCGCTTCCGCCGATGAAGATCGCGTTGGACCCGATAGATTGGTGAGCACCGACGAAAGTGGCCGTCGACAGGCAGCCTCTTCCAATTTCTTCCTGGAGAACGCAGTACCCAACCTCACCGAACCCGCTCCCGCCATATTCGGCGGGGAAGGCTACTCCCAGAAATCCTAGCTCTTTGAGCTTGTTGATGATTTCGACCGGGATCGTTTCCTGCCGGTCGATCTCGCTTGCGCGCGGTTTTAATTCGGATTTGACAAAATCGCGGACTGTTTCCCGCAACATTTTTTGTTCTTCGGTAAACTCGAAGTCGAACATACCCACTCCTTTCATAAGAATTGCCCGTGAAGCCCGCTAGGAGGAACAGCCCTTATTGGAAGGTACTAAGATCCAGGTTTCTGACCGACATAGCTGACGATGTCTTCGCCGCCGTCGGCTCCTATGACACCGCCGGAAATCCAGGAGGCATTCTCGTCGCACAGGAGCGCAATCGACTTGGCGACGTCCTCCGGAGTTGTCAACCTGCCTCCGGGGTTCTTGGACTTTGCGACGTGCAGCATCTCCTGGTTGCCGGGTATCTTTCTCAGCGCCGGAGTGTCCGTCACGCCCGCCATGATCGCGTTCGCGGTGATGCCGAGCGGACCAAGTTCCACAGCAAGCTGCCTTATGTGCGATTCGAGAGCAGCCTTCGCGGCCGAGACAGCCCCGTAGTACGGGATGGCCGTGTGTCCGCCCGAGCTTGTCATCGCGAAAATCCTTCCGCCTTTCTTCATCAGGTTCCTCGTCATCAGACCCTGCGTCCAGTACACCAGACTATGAGCCATGACGTCGAGGGTCATTTCCATCTGCGCCTTGCTTACACATTCCTCGGCGGTTTTTCCGATGAACCTCTTCAGAGTGCCGAAAGCCAGCGAGTGTACAAGCACGCGCACCGTCGATCCGGTCTCTTTCGAAAACTGTTCCGCGATTTCGTCGAGTACCTCGTCCTGCTTGATGGGATCGGCCGCATTTATGTTGAAAAAGGCTGCCTGGCTGCCGTGATGCTTGATGTCCTTGATGATCTGCTGTACGATGGGCATGGTGCCTGCCCGATCCAGGTGTACGCCGAAAATACTCATACCGGCTTTCGCCAGTTCCACAGCCGTCGCGCCCCCGAAGCCGCTCGACGCACCGAGGATCAGCGCCCAATCGGAAGATTTGAATTTAGGTTCTTGCTTCATTTATATTTTGCTCCTTCAGAAGAATCCACATCCCAATCCCTCGCGGATGCCGGATGTGGATTCTAAAAACAGTGTTCGGTTTTGTCCGCAAAAGTTAATACCGCACCGAAAGTAAAGCAAGCTAACCCGAAATCCGGTAGTGTCCTAATCTCGAATCTCGGATTCGAGAGGTTAAGAACTGATTCGGAGGAGGTATCAAGAGAAGGCTAGCGTTCTAGTTTGAATGCCGCCTATTTTGGCCAAATGAATGCTCACATGCGCTTATTTTGAAAAACAAAATGTCATTCTGAAGGAGTCCGTCCCGTGAAGTGGGACGGACGACTGAAGAATCCAGAACAGTAGGATCAACAAGTTTCCCTGGGACTGGATTCTTCACCTCGCTTCGCGAGGTTCAGAATGACGTGTTTGATGGTTGGATGCAAAGAGGCAGATGCGTGGATGGTACGGCGCTTCACCACGCTTGAATTTACCACGCGTTTCGCGGGGCGGGACGCGAAATACAGAGGAAGGTTTTGGATTCAGGATAATAAATAGACTAGGACACTACCCGAAATCCGACGCAGGGTGAGCCGCCTGGGCTTTCGGGTCGTACAGTCTTAACAGTCAATAGGGTAGATATTACAGAGAGTTATAACGAAAGCAGAGTTCTGAGTCTCCTTCCTGCCAATGAGTCCTTCGTCCGCGTCATTCAACTCACTTTCGGAAAAACCCACGGGGGGACGCTGGGATCGATATGGCGCTGCAGTCCGATGCAAAGTCAGGGAAAGTCGTGTTTCGATCCACCGCCTCACTATGGTCAGGGTGTCGGCGGAAGGGAAGCAATTTCGCCGGGCGTTGAGAGGTGCCCAGAGAACAGCATGGGCCGCACTGCAAACACGTTATTTCCCGAAGTATCCTAATCCGCTTCCGAGGCTTCGGGAAAGAATCTCTTCCTGAACCATAGCGAAACGTCGACAAGGCTTATGAGCACCGGCACCTCGACCAGCGGACCGATTACCGTGGCAAATGCGGCCGGGGAGTTTATCCCGAACACCGCGACTGCAACCGCGATTGCGAGTTCGAAGTCGTTACTGCCCGCAGTGAACGCCATCGTCGCCGACTTCTCGTACGATCCCCCCATCCTTCTGACGAGGAAGAACGTCACAAAAAACATAATAGCAAAGTAAAATGAGTACGGGATCGCGACGCGAATAACGTCGAGCGGGAGTTCAACGATTTTTTCTCCCTTCAGCGAAAACATCACGAAGATCGTGAAAAGAAGGGCAACCGGAGTCAGAACGGAAAGCCTCGGCACGAATTTCATGTGGTACCATTCCTTCCCCCTCAGTTTCACCATGATCCACCGCGTCAGGATTCCGGCCGCGAAAGGGATGCCGAGGTAAACAAGGACGGTCCCCGCGATTTCCGGTACCGATACCTTCACAACCATTCCTTTCATTCCCACTATTGGAGGAAGAACCGTTATGAAGACGTAAGCGTAAAAGGAGTAGAAGAACACCTGGAAGATCGCGTTGAACGCCACCAGTCCTGCCGCCAGCTCGGAGTCTCCCTTTGCAAGATCGTTCCATACCAGGACCATGGCGATACACCGGGCCAGCCCGACGAGTATAACGCCGACCGCCAGGTCCGGCTTATCGGGGAGAAGAACGACGGCAAGGAAAAACATCACAAGCGGCCCGACTATCCAATTTTGAAGGAGAGATAGGAGGAGGAGTCTGACATTCCTGAACACCTTCGGGAGTTCTTCGTACCTGACTTTCGCGAGAGGCGGATACATCATCAATATCAATCCGATCGCTATCGGTATGTTTGTCGTTCCGGAAGTCATCGAGTCCCAGAAGCCGGCAATACGCGGGAACACCGACCCCACGGCGACACCGAGAAACATAGTCAGGAAAATCCAGAGGGTCAGGTATCGGTCAAAAAAGGAGAGCTTCTTAGGCAGCGCTTGCACGGTTAGCTCACCGCCTTTCCTGGAGGCCGTTGAGGACCTGACCTATCACCGGCTCATTATGCCCTGCAGCAATCTGTATCGCTTCCTTCACTGCGCTATCCTTTCAGTTCAGCGAGGTAGAAATCATGGAACTCTTCTCTGATTTCGTCACGGACCTTCCTGAACATCGTGAGTATTTTTTCTTCCGTACCGATGGCTCCGGCCGGGTCCTCAAATCCCATATGCAGGCGCCTGCCTACCTTCCCTGTGAAGAACGGACAGGTCTCCCTGGCATTGTCGCATACGGTAATGACGTAATCGAACGGCTGAGAGAGGAACTCCGAAACGTTCTTCGTGCTGTTCCGCGAGATGTCGATTCCTATTTCCTTCATCACCGCTACGGCTTTCGGGTGAACGCGGAATGCCGGCGCCGTTCCCGCCGAGAACACTTCCAGCTCATCATCGAACGATTTTAGAATCCCTTCAGCCATTTGGCTGCGGCATGAATTGCCTGTGCAGAGCACAAGGATTCGCTTTTTCATGATTGCCTTCGGACGCGCATGAGTCAGTAGATGAAATTGAAAAGATATCCTACAGTCATTATCCCAGCAGCAACGACCCCGACGAAAACCGCGATCAATCGGAGTTTGAGCACCTTGCGCAGGATAATAGTCTCCGGGAAAGATAGTCCAATAACGGACATCATGAAGGCGAGCGCAGTACCCAGCGATACACCCTTCTCGAGCAGCGCCTGCATTATCGGGATAATGCCTGCGGCATTTGAATACAACGGGACTCCTATGACGACAGACACGGGGACGGCCCACCAGGCGGACTTGCCCATTATGCCGGACATGAAATCACCAGGAACATAGCCATGAATTCCGGCACCTACCGCTATTCCTGCCACGACATATGGCCAGACCTTTCCGACGATGTCTCTGACTGCAACGAAGGCATAGTGAATCCTGCCGTCGAAATCCATCCTGCTTTCCGGAACTGACACGGGCCCTTTTGCCGAGTACACCCATTCTTCCACATAACGCTCCAGTCTGAGCTTCCCGATAATGAAGCCTGCGAGGATCGCGATGGAGAGTCCCGTGGAAATGTATAAGAGAGTTGTTTCCCACCCGAAGAGGCCGAGCAGGAGCACTGCTGCGACTTCGTTTATCATCGGTGCGGCGATGAGAAAAGAGAACGTTGCTCCGAGCGGGACACCCGCTTCGACGAAGCCTATAAAAAGCGGCACGGCCGAACAGGAGCAGAATGGGGTGACGATCCCGAGTGTGCTTCCCATGAAATTACCGACAAGCGAAGACCTGTTTGCCAGCAGCCGCCTCGTCCTTTCCGGAGAGAAATAGCTCCTCACTATCCCGACAACGAAGACCACTATTGCAAGAAGCAGGAGCACCTTGGGAGCCTCGAACACGAAGAAGCGAACGGCATCCGCCAGGCGGCTCCCGTTTTCAAGTGGGAACAAAGACAGGATAAGGTCAACGAACGGTTGAAGGAACCAATACAGGGCCAATAGCCCCGCGACAAAGCCAAGAGCCTGCCACCGCGATTTCGATTTCAGCATCAGGCCGTTTCCATGTTTTGCATGATAAGGGATTTTATCTCTTCAACTTTTGGGACGTGTCCGGCTGAGACGACTTTTTCGTTTATGACGAGCCCAGGAGTATGCATTACCCCGTACGACGCAATTTCCTTGAAATCCCTCACCTCAGCGATTTCGGCCCGGACGTTCAACTCCTCAACCGCCTGCATGGCGCGACGCTCCAGGGTTTTGCAGTTGGGACATCCCGACCCTAAGACTTTGATAATCATTTTTCAGCTCTTTGTTTGAATGATGTTAGCATTGAAGAGCCGCCGCCTCGCAGCCGAGGCACGGCGACGTCAGACCTGACATATGTCGTTCCGGTCCACCTTCTTCACGAATTCAGAATCCTTTCGGATCACATCGTCGTCAAGAAGAGAAGACTTGAGCATGGAGATTACGGACCGGACCATATCGATATCCGACTTTGAGTTCAGGCCGTAATTCACCCATTTCCCCTCTTTCGTCTGAGTAATGAGTCCTGCGTCGTGAAGGATAGACAGATGTTTCGAGACGGTCGAATTGGAAAGGTCGAGGATTTCCCTCACCTCGCAGACGCAGAGATCTCGTTCCTCCAGCATCTTGATGATCCGTATGCGGTTAGGATCCCCGAGCGCCTTGAACAACTTTACGACTTGCCTGTTCATTTCCTTAATCCTTCATTTCGTCAACTATCGAAATGTAATCAACCCGGGTCGAGAAAGCAAGTCGGAAGATCTAACGTCCCACGGCTGCCTACCGCCCCCAGAAAATCGCGTAAATTGATTTTCAGGCGCCTTGCGGTTATATTTTTGTTCCAAAGCGGCAAAGCCATTGAATCTCCGGCACATGCGACACCCGGCCGTGTAGAGAGATACCTGACCTGACGCCGGCCTCGCCCGCGGAGGCGAATCGAAGCTTTACTGCTGAACAGTCTTCAACCAAACCCGACGAAGGAACACTTTTTCGGGGAAACTTTGTTCGAGAGGAAGATTTCCTAATATGCCAATAATGACTAGAATGCGGGACAATATGCCCGCGATCTTGATTGGTCTTGCTATTCTTTTTATCGCAATGATCGTGTTCGAGTGGGGCATGGACATTACCGGCCGTCAGGGACGACAGTACACGGGTAACATAGTCGGAAAGGTCAACGGGCAGGAAATAACCTACCAGGAATTTGAGAAGGACCTCCAGAACTCAATCGACCAGTACAAGTCTGCGACAAAGCAGGATCCGGACGACAAGACGATGGCTCAACTCCGCGACCAGGTCTGGGATGGGCTTGTCAACCAGATCCTCGTCGATCAGGCCGCTCGCAGGCTCGGAGTCTTCGTCACCGACCAGGAAATCGTAAACTGGGTCACGCAAAATCCCGAGAGTTTACCGGATGTCGTAAAAAGAAACTTCGAGGATTCAACCGGGCACCTCAACCGGCAGATACTGCAGGAAGCTCTTGCTTCAAACCGTCCCGAAGTGCAGCAGTTCTGGTCGAACATACAAACCTACCTGAAGGCCCAGCGGTTGCAGGACAAACTTACTGCCAGGTTGTTCGGCGCCGTAAGGATCCCGGAAGAACAGTTACGCATGCAGTTCGCCGAGCAGAGCCAGAAGCTCAATGCCGGGTACGTCATGTTCCCGCCGGCAGTTCTCTTCCCCGATTCATCGATCCAGGTATCCGAATCGGAAATGAGAGATTATTATTCTTCCCACCAGGATGATTTCAGAACACAGGCAACCAGGAGTCTGAAATACGTGCTGTTCCCGATCAGGCCCTCACAAGACGACAGCACCCAGGTAAAGAATGAGATGGACCAGGCCGCGGTGCTGGCGCACGGCGGGACAAACTTCCTGGACCTCGTGAAAGAATACTCCGAGACCCCCTACAACGATAAGTTTGTCAGCCATGGCCAGCTCGACCCGATCGTGGAGACTAAGGCATTCGACGCGAAGAAGGGCGAAGTGGTTGGGCCTTTCCTCGGCCAGGACGGATACCACCTGATAAAAGTAATCGACCAGCAAAACGGCAAGAACGAGTACGTGAACGCCGCGCACATCCTTCTGCAGGTCCCACCGGGACCCGATTCCGTCTCTGCTTACAAGCTGGCCGACAAGATACTGAAGGAAGCCAGGTCAGGCGGCGACTTCGCTGCGCTTGCCAGGGAATACTCGCAGGACCCGGGCTCTGCAAGGAACGGCGGTGACCTCGGATGGTTCGGGAAAGGCGCTATGGTGAAACCCTTCGAGGATGCGGCATTCCGCGGGAGAGTTGGACAGGTCATCGGTCCGGTGAGAACGCAGTTCGGCCTTCACATAATAAAGGTCCTCGGAAAGGACTCGCGCGAGCTCAAGGTCGCCGATATCGAGATGAGCATAAAGGCTTCCCAGCAGACCAAGGACGTTTTGAAGCAGCATGCCGAAGATTTTATCTACATAGCAAAGCAGGACGGGTTCGCCACGGCTGCCAACACGATCGGAGCCCAGATTAATCAGACCCCTCCGTTCACAAAGGGAGATTTCATACCTTCGATCGGGAGCAACAAGGTGCTCGCCGACTGGACGTTCGATGGATCGCTCGGCGACATCAGCGACATAACGACACTCCCGCAGGGATACGGCGTTTTCATGATCAGCGATATCAAGGACGCATCGGTCACCCCCTTCGACAAGGTATCCGCCCAGATAAAATCGAAGATTATAAGGCAGAAGCAGTTCGACAAGGCACTCTCTTACGCCGAGCAGCTCAAGAAGAAACTACCCGCGGGCGACAGCCTGAGTGCTTTGGCCCGGCTCGACTCACGGCTGAACTACAGCGTGACGGGAGATTTCAGGTATTCCGGCTATGTGGCCGGCGTCGGGAGAGATTACGCGTTCCTGGCCGAGGCAACTAGACTGAAGCCCGGGCAGGTTTCACCCGCGTTCGAGGGCAACTCGGGAGTGTATGTCATGCAGCTTCTGAGCAAGACGCCGTTCGACACGACCGCCTTCAAAATCCAGCGGCTGACTCTCATGCAGCAGCTGATGCAGAGAGAGAAGGCGCGGATTGTCAACGACTGGCTCCAACATCTGAAGGAGACGGCGTCGATCGAAGATAACCGGTCGAAGATATTCAGGCAGGACTAGCTGTCAAGCCCGGTTACTTTAATCGGGCAGCTTAATAGGTGATTTCGGAAAGACTGCGGCACGTCGGGAATGAAAACCCCAAGTTGCCGCAGTTTTTTATTGCCCCCAGCGCATCTCCGGGCAGTGCCTGACCGCCCGGCAATTGGAACCGATGACTTATCTCAATATAGTCTGGTTCCGGGTAGCTCCCACTGACACAAGCTTAACGGGCGCTTCCAGGTATTTCTCAATAAACTCTATATACGACTTGCAGTTCGCGGGGAGTTCCGCATAACTCTTCGCACCGGCAATCCCTGATTTCCATCCAGGGAGCGTTTCATAGACCGGTTCGATATCCTCGATAGTGCACAGATCAAGCGGGAAAGATTTCAGCGGTTTGTCCTGATACTTGTAGCCGACGCATACCTTTATGTTATCGAAGCCGTCGAGGACATCCAGTTTGGTCAGTGCCAGCTCTTCGATGCCGTTGATCATAACGGAGTATTTCAGGCTGAAGAGGTCGAGCCAGCCGCACCTTCTCGGCCTGCCGGTGGTTGCCCCGTACTCGCCTCCAACTTTCCTGAGCGTTTCGCCCGTCTCGTTGATTTGCTCGGTTGGAAAGGGGCCGTTTCCGACTCTCGTGGTGTACGCCTTCGCGACACCCGTGATCGAGTCGACCGCCGTCGGCGGGATTCCCAACCCTGTGCACGCGCCGCCGCTTGTCGGGTTTGACGAAGTCACGTAAGGGTACGTCCCGAAGTCCACATCGAGCATCGCTCCCTGGGCACCTTCCGCGAGGACTTTCTTCCCTTCTTTCAACGCCCTGCCGAGGTACAGCGAAGTATCGGTAATGAACTCGTCGAGCTGCTTGTCGAACTGCAGGTATTGCTCCACTATCTCGTCGACATTCATTTCCGACGAGTGATAAATCTTGCTGAGCAGCTGGTTCTTGTCGTCGATATTCGACCGGATTTTCTTAACGAGCACGTCGCGGTGGAGCAGGTCGACTATCTTAACGCCGACACGGGCAAACTTGTCTATGTAGGCCGGGCCAATCCCTCGCCCGGTGGTTCCGATCTTAGATGCCCCCTGCTCTTTCAGAGAGTCTATGAGCTTGTGATAGGGCATTATCAGATGGGCGTTGTGAGAGATACGGACCCTCCCTCTAACTTTGATGTTGAGGGACTCGAGAAAGGCGACCTCGTCGAGGAAAGCCTGCGGATCGAGGACAACCCCGTTACCTATGACGCATACGACATCGGGATGAAGGATCCCCGACGGTATGAGGTGGAGGACGTAAGTCTTGCCCCCGACCACAACCGTATGCCCCGCGTTCGCTCCGCCCTGATAGCGGGCGACTATATCGACGTTCTCGCTGAGCAGGTCGACGATTTTGCCCTTGCCCTCGTCGCCCCACTGCGCACCGACAATTACTTTAACCGGCATTGGAATTAAGAATTTTGAATTTTAAATGTTGAATTTCGAATTATATATCTCGTCCGCAGGCTTGCCCAGGGAAAGCTGAGAATCAAGAATTCAAACCTGTCCCGTTCTCAGGATAGGCGTCGGGAATTGAAACTACGTGAGGTTCTTCAGAGCCTCGTCGATCGACTTGTATGATTCGAATATCTGGTTAAGCTTCGTGATCTTCAGCAAATCCAGGACTCGCGGGCTGACGTTTGCGACTTTCAGGTCTCCGCCTGCCTGACGCACCACGTTCAGGCTGGCTATCAGAATGCCGAGTCCGCTGCTGTTGATGTGCTCGACAGACCCCATGTCGATGATGAACTTCTTCTTGCCCCCCTCGATAAGCCTCCGCACTTCGTCGTTGAGGCTCATCGCGTCCGGACCGCCGACGATATTCCCTTCTATTTCGAAGAGTATTATGCCGCCGTCAAGCTCTTTTTGCTGCAACTTCATAAGGCCTCTCGATTTCGAGCACTGGTGACTGCTTCTCTCCCAACTTGAGGTCTGCCTTCTTGACATACACGTTGTAGTCCACCACGATAGCAGAGGCGACGTAAATGGAAGAGTAGGTTCCTGTGATGACACCGACCAACATTGCAAACGCAAATCCTCTCGTGACTTCGCCGCCGAATATCAGCAGCACAAGCAGAACGGCAAACGCGGTACCCGATGTGATAATCGTGCGGCTGAGCGTGTCGTTGATGCTTCTGTTCATTACCCGGATCAGATTCTCGCCCTTATATATCTTCAGGTTTTCCCTGATCCTGTCGAAGATAACGACGGTGTCGTTCATCGAGTAACCGACCAGCGTAAGAAATGCTGCAACCATGGTCTGGTCTATCTGGAGATTGAGCCACGGGATCAGCCAGCCGCAAATCGCGACCGCCCCGAGTGTAATGAGCACGTCGTGAAACAGTGCGACGACCGCGCCCACCGCATAGATAAACTGGAACCTCAACGAAACGTATATCAGGATCGCGATCAGGCTGTAAAAGATAGCTATGACGGCATCCCGCCTCAGCTCCTGCCCGATCTGCGGGCCGATCTTGTTGTCCTGCAGCAGGACGATCCGGGTGTCCGGGAAGCTCTGCTTCAGCTGATTCATGATCTGCTGGCTTGTATTCTCCTCCTGCTCGGATGCCTTCACGCGGATGAGAAGCTGGTTCGTCGAGCCGAACGTCTTTATCTCGGCATCGCCGTGCCCGATCTTGTTCATGGATGAGCGCACCTCACCGACACTGACTGCCGGAGTGAAGCTGAGCGTAAGTTCCGTGCCGCCCTTGAAATCGATACCGTAGTTCAATCCCCGGATCGCCATCGTGACCAGGCCTATGAGAATGAGGCTCGCGGAAACCGTGTACCATTTGTGGCGCTTGCCGATGAAGTCGACGTTAGTCCTTGGGAAGAAACGCATCTGTTTTCCTAATTTTAAATTTTAGATTTTGAATCCTGAATTTGGCATTCAGAATTCAAAATCGTTGTTCATCCAAAGTTAATGCTCGCCGCGCCGCGCTCGATCATTATGTCGAAGATTACGCGCGTGATAATAATGGCGCTGAAGAGCGAGGCCACGATACCGATCATAAGGGTCAGGGCAAATCCCTGCACCGGGCCAGTTCCGAACTGGTACAATATCGCTCCAGTGAAAAGGGAGATGATGTTGGCGTCGAAGATCGCAGTGAACGCCTTGGAATAACCCTGGTCGATCGAAGCCCTCAGTGTCTTCCCGGTTGCCGTCTCCTCGCGAATGCGTTCATATATAAGCACGTTCGCATCCACGGCCACCGCAATAGTCAATATCATACCTGCTATACCCGGCAGCGTGAGTGTACCGTGAAAGGCCGCCAGCACGCCGAGTATGAAGAATATGTTGATAAGGAGCGCGAAATCCGCCATCAGGCCGCCGGTGCGGTAGTAGAATCCCATGAAAAGCACGATCAGTGCCAGGCCGATCATCCCGGACGTGACGCCGTTCCTGATGGAGTCCTCTCCGAGCGACGGGCCGACATTCCGCTCTTCGACTATGTCGACCGGTGCTGGGAGTGCGCCGGCACGCAGGACGATTGCCAGAAGGTTCGCCTCGTCCATGTTCGCCATGCCCTCGATCTGAGAACTTCCACCGGTGATTTTGGAGCGGACAACGGGAGCCGAATAGACGGCGTTGTCAAGTACGATAGCCACCCTCTTCCCGATGTTCGCGCCGGTGATCCGGCCCCAATCGCGCGAGCCCTCCGAATTCATCTTCATCGTGACTATGGGTGAATTAGTCGTCGGATCGATCTGCGCCTGTGCATCAGTGACCACGCTGCCCGTTAACTCGGCCGTTCTGTTCACCACGTACAAGCCGTAGTATTTTTCTGCCTGCGCCGTCACGAGCGGCTTTGCACTGAAAAGGAACTCGAAGTCGGATGGGATGACGCATTTCACATCGTCCCGGTTGATGATCCTCTGGAACTGGTCCCTGTCGCTCTCGGCAACGTAAGCATCGCCGGTTTGAGAGTTGACCCTGACGATGGTAAAAAACGGATGCTTCCTGGCAAATTCCGCGGCTGTCATTGTGGTGTCGGACGAAGATGTTGTATCCGTACTCGAGAGCGAGTCGGGTTTCCCGGCCATGACATTATCTATCGCCTGGAAGACCTTCACTACCACGTCCTCCGGCTTGAGGAGCTTGAACTCCAGGAGGGCCGTTCCCTGCAGAAGCTCTCTGACTTCCGCCTCGTTGCTCACGCCGGGAAGCTCTACTATGAATCTCGTGCTTCCCTGCTTCTGGATCGAAGGTTCGGAGACCCCGTACTGGTCGACGCGGTTCCTTACAATCTCCATCGCACGGTCGACCGCCGTTTTCGTCTGGTCCGACAGGTAGGACATAACCTTGCTGTTGTCGTCCCGTATGTCGCCGTAGTACCGGCTGAGCCTGATCCCTCGCTGCGTAAACACCTGATCGAGCGCAGTGAGCGGATCGACGTCGGACTGCTTCACCTGTGCACTGACCTGTTTCATGATGTCCGCAAACGTCTGGTCTTTGTTCTTGGCCATGTCGTCGAGCATCTTCAACACGTTGACCTGCAGAACAATGTGCATTCCTCCCTGTAAATCCAGCCCGAGCTTGATACGCTTGAGCCTTGCGTCCGTGATCTCCTTTGCGTTGGCATCGTAATACTTGACGCTGTCGGCAGAGAAAGCTTGATTGAGACTGTCGATATATGACTGCTTGACCGAGTCGGCCACTTGTGGAAGCGGATGTGATTGAAGGTAAGCGTCGAGCTTGGCCTGCCCCGACAGCTCGCTCAATTTCTTCTGGTAAGTCCCGCTTTCGTAAGTTGGATATAAGTAGTATGCCGATAAAGCGATAGCAGCAACAATAAGGATGATCCTAAAGCGATTCTTTCGCAAAAAATTCCTCCGAAGTTTGAAATTTGAAAATCCCGCGATGGATGTCCGGGAAGCCGGGCATCACAGGAGGTGAAATGACCGGCAAAACCGCACTTAATATATCAACCGGGGGGGTGAAAATCAATTTACGACGGGCAGGCAACGGCGTCCAGGCCGGCTTACGAGCCGTCTTCTCTGCGTGACGGGCCATGCGGGAAGCTCCGAGGGGTGAGGCCCATCGCCAGGACCCGGCGGTCGCCACATGCGGGGCCCCCAGGCCCCTTCACTCTTCGAATCCATTGAGCTGCTTGAGATGGTGTTCCATATGGCGCACGTAGTCTGCGATCAGCTCATCCAGGGCCATCGGATCCTTGTCCCCAATTCTGCAAGGTATCTTGAATTTTTCGGGCGGAATGTTGGCAATCACGTGAGCCAGGTGGAGGTTATATGCGCTCCACAAATCCACGAGCAGCCGCCAGCTTTCGTCGGCATAGTTCTGTACTTCGGCCCACTCGTTCTGTACGTAAGGAGGAAAGGCGAGCTCGGCGGCCAGTTGCGCGCGCACGAACCGCTGATGATTGTTGCTCGCGGAGTCAATGAGATGGCCGAGTATCTCCTTCCTGCTCCACTTGCCCGCCGAAAGCGGTGCGCTGACGTCCTGTTCCTTCATGGCAGCCAGCCTCTCGTGCTCCCGCTCTTCGATGCTTAGTATGATTTCACTGAAATCCAGGGCCATATACGCACCTCCACATCCATCTAGTCTAACATGTCGACAAACCGCCTGACGCTCTCCGGTAAAATAGCTCGACCGGGGATCATCTCCAACCTTATACTAGTGATGTCCGTCGAGCCGCGGGAGCACACCGCCCTTCACGGGTACAGCGCGTTCGAACTCCGTCCCGTGGAGGGGCGGCGGCTCGGCCCCGGCACGCTGCTATTCTTTGGCAACCCTGTCGAGCGCCTTCTCGGTTCCCGCCAGCAGCGCCTCCGGACTCACGGCCGAGCCGGTAGCGTGCTTCATCCAGACGTCGGGCGCGACTCTGCCGAACGTTGCCATCCTCTCGAATTCCGATCCGATATTTCCCGCCTTCTCCATCTGGGCCTCTATCTGGTACGCGATGATATGTCCGACCGGGTAATCCGGCAGATAGAGGAAGCCGTCTATCATATGTGAGTAGACGGCGAGCAGGACCACATCCCTCACGCCGAAGACCGGCGCATAGAACTTGTTCCAGGTATCGCGGGCTATGCGGAGGGTCGCTTCCTTAAGGTCGGCGGGGCCCGCCTCCGGATGATCGTACATCCAGTGCCACACCGCCATGTCGACAAGAGCGACCCCGGAAATTTCATAAGTGCCCCAGAAATCGTTGAGCACCTTCATGGCTTCCGCCTCGGGGTCGCTGCTCTTCAAGCCGAGCAACTCCATATCATGTCCCTGAAACACGAAAGCAAATGCTTCGGTGAAAGCAGTGTTCGGAACTCCCTGGAGAAGTGTGTGATCCATATAATTGAGAGAGAGGGTCTGTTCGATGTTGTGTCCCATCTCATGGACTGCAATGTTGTAACCTTTATAATTCATGCCGGTCTGCTCGACGCGCGTCCTCAGGTGAGCCTTCGCCGACCGCATGGCGGCACCCCAGGCATGTCCGGAGCCGCGCGCGGGATCGACTATGATATTGTCTGCAAGCACAAGCGCGCGCTCCCTGCTGAACCCCAGTTTCTCGAGGTTGGACGGTATGCTGTCCTTATAAGCCTGGGCAGTCGGATACTTCGCAGCTACCACCGAGTCGAGTTTAGCCTGGCTGTACACACCCTGCTGCCTGAAGCCGTTGTACCAGATATCGAAAGGCTCCAGGGGACGCCCGAGTCGCTTCTCGATCAGCGCGGCCACTCTCTTCACAAGAGGAGAGGAGACGACCTGCTCGAGCATGGCTTTCACCTCGCTCTCCGGAATTTCTCTTCCCTCATCGAAGCGGCGCGCCATGAGTGTGGGCGCCGTCGGAAAATACGGATCCGCCAGACGCGAGGCCCGGAACGTTTCGAGAAGCATCTCGTATCTCGTATCCGGTTCCCGGTCGGCGGAGACATTCACGTCTTTGATCGCAGATTTGTCCGCGTCCATCTCGGCTGACGCGGTGACCACGTTTGCGAACGGGTTCCAGTCGACTCCCGGATTATCGATGACGGCCGATGGGATCGTTTGCCTCACAATATGCTCCATGACCCGCTGTATCATCCTTTGTTTCTCAAGCCCGTGAACGCCGTCGCCATAATCTGCCTTTATTTCATCGCGTAGGTTCCAGTGTGAAAGGAGCCGCAGCTTGGCGAGGTTGTCCCAAAACAAGGAAAATGTCATTCTGAAGGAGCGGAGCGACTGAAGAATCCACTTATTCGTTCTGAAAAATGGATGCTTCACTTCGTTCAGCATGACAGACAAGACTTTCTGGACAGCCTCTTGTCATCCACCAGATGGTGCATCCAGATATTATACCCGGAGATATATTGCTCCGCCTTCGCGGCAGCTGCGGAAATGGAGAGATTGACATCCGCGGGGACGCGATAGGCGAAACCCTGGGCGAGGCGCGCCTCAGCCCATTGCCGCCTCGTCCACAACCCTCCGTCGGTAACCCGCTCCTCAAGCGTTGTGAGCGGGAAATTGAGGAGTGCCACGAAGGCGAGTTTGTTATTGAAGAAGTCATCCGCAAGGTGAGCGGCCGGATCATAAGCCGCGAACGCGGCGTCGAACGGATATATCGTCCCCCTGTCAAGGTCCGTCTGAGTCCTGAACTCGCGCATTATCTCCACCATATGACCGCCCAATTGTTCGAGCAGATATTCATATCGCTCGAACATAGCGTCCAGCGCCTCCTGGTCGCGGGCGAAATTCGTCTTCACAAACTCCGCGAAGACGGTCGAGTCCCCGTCCTCTTCCCTCCAGAACCGCCCGACCTGTGTTATCCCGCGCGCCAGCCGGGCCTGGTGTTCCGGAGTAAGTCGTGGGTTGAGATCCGATATGACGGCCGATGATGCCGACGGCAGCCAGGCTGGAGTGTTCTGCGCAGTTGAAGGAGCCGCTGTCGCAAACAGGACGAATAGGCTCGCTGAAACGAGTAGAGCGGATTTCATAGTTTTTCCCTTTCATCCGATGCAGTTACAGGAATACGTGTGATTTGAGGGCGGTGGAAGAGTACCCTGGTTCGGAATGAAGGTGCTGCGAGAATCTATGCCCTGATGACGAACGAATTTATCCGGCACGACGCGTAAATTCAAGGAGAGTAGCGTTTATCAAGAGGCCCCGTCCGTCCAAGAAGTCGGGCCGTCAGTAGATCGCTTCCCTGATCTTGGCACTCATGTAGTCCATCACTCACACGACGAAAGCTATCATGATTACGATCAGTCCGACCTCGCGCCACCTCGCGAGTCCCTGATATTGCATGAGTAAGTTGCCGATACCACCACCGCCGACGAGCCTTATTATGGTCGCCATCCTCACGTTGATATCCCACCTGTAAATCGTGAACGACAGGAAAGGGAGTACAATCTGAGGGACGACGGCATGCCAGACGACCTGGACTTTGTTCGCGCCCGTGGCGGAGATCGCCTCGACCGGCCCCTGTTCAATACTTTCGATGGCCTCCGAGTAGAGCTTCGCGTTGGATGCAATCGTGTGGACGAGGAGCGCTATCATTCCCGCGAACGGGCCGATCCCTACCCACACCGAAAAAATGATGGTCCAGATCCCGGGCCGTGAAGCGCATACGGAAAGGGTGAAACCTCGGAAGACAGATACGACAGGCAGTCCTGCTGACAGGACTGCCTGTCGTCGAAACTTAGAACCTTCGGCGCCCGCCACCACCGAAGCCGCCGCCGTCACCACCTCGCCGCGGACCGCCTCTTCCACCGCCGCGCCGGTCATCGGTACGGGGACGCGCTTCGTTGACGTTGAGAGCTCTCCCTTTGAGTTCCTTCCCGTTCAACGCCGAAATAGCAGCTTCCGCTTCCTCCTTGACTGGCATCTCAACAAAGGCAAAGCCCCGGTATTCCCCCGTGAACTTGTCCTTTATTATGTTGACGCTCGAAACCTGTCCGAAACCGGCGAAAGCCTCGCGCAGCTCATCCTCACTCAGGTCTCTTGAGATGTTGCCGATGTAGATGTTCATCTTGACTCCTAAAAGTTGTTAAATGATAAATTGACTCTTCCATGCGTCCGATTGGAAGTGATGGGGGCTGAAGAGTTATGAGAATGACCAGCCATGTGGAGGTCTGCGCGAATAGGACTCAAGAGGGTTGAATCCGCTCATGCAACTTTGCACCACTCGAAGGGCGCATTTCGACTGATCTCATCGTCAATCCTTACGCCAATGATAAACAATTTCCGTTCAACTAACAAATGTTTTTCGCCTCCCCCGGCATTACGACCCTGGCGGAGAATTTTACGGGTGGGGTTAACAATTTTCATTAAAATTGAGCCCATTTTCGCTAAATTGAAGCATGAAAAAGAAACCCCTAATCCTTGTCTCAAATGACGACGGCATTGACGCCCCCGGACTGCACATGATGGTCAAGTCACTCAAGAGAATCGCCCGAGTCGCTGTCGTTGCACCGAGTATTCAGCAAAGCGCCATAGGGCACGCCATAACGGTCAGGACCCCCCTTCGCGCCTACAAGTTCCACAGGAACGGCACACTTTTCGGCTACGCGGTCGACGGGACACCGGCTGACTGCGTTAAGCTCGGGATAAGAACACTTCTAAAGGAAAAGCCCGCCTTAGTCATGTCCGGCATCAACGACGGACTCAACACGGCCGTCAACGTGATCTACTCCGGCACTGTAAGCGCCGCGACCGAAGGCACGATACTCGGCATACCGTCTATTTCAGTCTCGCTCGAATACACGCGGGAGCCGAACTTCGAGACAGCCGCGAAAGTCGCCGTTACCTTCGCGAAGTTTGTCCTGCAGTACGGACTTCCCGAAGACACCATACTGAACGTCAATGTCCCCGCGATTTCCGCGAACAAGATCAAAGGGATCAAGTACACGCGGCAGGGACGGTCACGCTGGGACGACGAGTTCTACCAGAGAAAAGATCCGAAGAACAAAGATTATTACTGGCTGGCGGGAAAGATGCATATCCTCGACCGCGACGAGGATGTCGACCAGATAGCGCTGAAGTCGGGCTACGTTTCAGTGACGCCGATACACTTCGACCTCACTCACCACCAGTACCTGGAAATGATGCGCATCGAGTGGAACGGGAAGTTCAAACTGAAATTATAGCACCCGCTTCTTTCTCTCGTCGGAAACCAGGATCCACGGAAGACCGGACAGAGGCCTCGTAGCGGACTATTTGTCCGACGCAAGCTTGTATCCTTTGTGATTAGAAGAAATGGCAGGGCGCGGGAAACTCACACCCCCCTGCGTGTGACCCACCAGGTGAATCGGCGACCTAATCCACGATCTTTATCTCGTAGGTGATCTTCGCCTTCAGCGACGCCGCAACGGAGCAGTACTTCTCATGCGACAGGGCAACTGCGTGTTCCGCATCCGTCTGTTTGACATTGCCGTGTATGATGTAGACGATGTGAATACTTGTGAAGACTTTCGGGTGTTCGGCGGCGCGCTCGCCGTTAACTTCGAGTTCAAGCTTACGCATGTCGGCGCGCTTCTTCTTCAGGACCGATTCAACATCCATCGCCGTGCAGCCGGCGAGCGCTATCAGGACAAGTTCCATCGGCCCGGTTCCGGCCGCGCTGCCGTCGTCGTTCACCGACGCGTCGACAGGCACCCAGTGGTTTGATTGTCCTTTCCCTACATACGTATTTCCCTGGACCTGCTTTAACTCTATCTTCATTTAAGACTTCAACTCCTTTTTATTTTCCGCCGGTGGCCAGCATAATTCCGAGCACCGCGAAAAAAACCGTACTGATTTTCGGATTGCACAAGATCGGACATGCACCGAAGGTTTTCGATTCGAAGAATCTCCCTATGAAATATCCCGCAACTCCGCCGCCGATCCCTCCGATCGCTGCAAGAAGGTACGCGCTCATAGCTTCACGTACATGTGGAATCCCATGCCTCCCGTCACCGCGACTTCCGTCACTGTTCCTTCGTGAGCTCCAGGATCAACTTCTCGAATACTGACGCGGACCTGTAGCCTTCGAATGCCGCCCTGACGTATCCTTTCTTGTCTATCACGAACGTGGTCGGTATTCCGCGGATCCCGCCGTACGCGGCTACGACCTGGTTGTCTCCCAGCATGATGGGATAATTTATGCCGTAATCCTTCATGAAGGGTTTCACATCGCTGAGGCCGCCCTGATCGAGAGAGATGCCGAGCATCTGGAAGCCGTCCTTCTGGTACTGCGAATACAGCCTGATGAAATCGGGAATTTCCGCTTTGCACGGCGGACACCATGTAGCCCAGAAATCGAGGACGACGACCTTCCCCCTGTAATCGGAAAGCCTGATCGTCTTCCCGTCGGTGGAGGTGAGCGCGAAATCGGGAGCAAGCTTACCGTCGCCCGGAGTCTCCATCACGGCGTTTTCGGCCGGCACCTCCTGTGAGGAAGCCGTGCCACTGTCTTTGGGCTTGTTCAGGTAAACCGCGCCGACGATGAGAGCCACGGCAACGATAACGATATAGTGAATGTTCTTCTCGAGGAAACTTCTCTGTTTTGCTTTGCGAGCCATTTCACTTCACCTCGTCGATTATTTTCTTTATGACTTTTTCCACCTCTTCAGGCGCATCACCCGGGGAGACGTTCGGGAAGAACTCGGAGATCAGCGTCGGCAGCATGCCGGCGAGATATCTCTTACCATCCCGTTCGTAGACATTTATTTTACACGGCATCATCAGGCCGATATTCCTGTCGGCCTGGAGGACCGCGTGCGCCAGCTTGGCGTTGCACAACTCGATTATCTTGTAGCCCGGAAATGTGAACCCTTTGTCGTTCAGGGTCTTCCGGACGTCGTGGACATAGAGGACTTTGAAACCGTTCTCGGCAACCTTCTTCTGGACATCATCAACTAGGTCATCGAATCCCCTGCTACTCTCTGTCACATATGCCGGATTCATTACTTCGGTCTTCTCCAAATTTGTAATTTCTAATTCAGGAACTGACGGAGCTTCTCTTCGGTCTTCGCGCCGACGAGGAATTCGACGATCTCGTCGCCGCTGAGGACAACCGTTGTCGGAGTCGCCATTACGCCGAACTTCCTGGCCGTCGCCATGTCGCGAGAGATATCCACCTTGTGAATCTTGTGGCCGTCCGAGATCAGCCTGTCGATGACGGGCGTCTGGTATTTGCAGGCCCTGCATGATGGCGAATAGAAATAAACCATCGCTTTTCCGCCCGAGGCGATTGCCCTGCCGATCTTGCCGCCGACCTGACCGACGCGCTTCCCCTTGTTCCTCTTGCTCCGCAAAACCATCAAGTACTGCATTCCCATGAAGGCAATGAAAATTCCGAGGAGGATGTAAACTACTATCAACATGATCAATCCTCTTTAACCATTCCGAGAGTGAAACCCATGAGTCCGCCATACATCGTGCTGATGTAGGGGTTGCTCGAGATCGGGCATGTCCCGGTGGAGCACCCGATAAAATGATAATAGGCAAAGCCAGCTGCCGCGCCGACCGCCACGAAGAGGAGTTTCGTCATATTTTTCTTCGATGTAAGATTTCTAACGTCCACACTACGCTCAGCCCTTCTTTGCCACGACGGCATAGTAGCGCGAATTCAACACGACCGATTTGACCGTCTTCAACCCGCTCTTCGCAAGGAAAGTCTTCACTTCGGGCTGTGTTAGTCTTTCCTCCATCGGCGGGCCGTAGCGCATGGATTCTTTTCTCCAGTCGATTATGAGAAGCTTCGCGTTCGGCTTCATTATCCTGCGGATCTCCTTCAGAAACCTTACCGGCTCGTTTTCATGGAGTATAGCGCTGGCAATCACGAAATCGATCGAGCGCTTTTCTATCTTGAACTTGTAGCCGTCCTTCGTGTGAACCGATACGACGTTGGAGGGCGGCCTCTTTCCTGCGAGCAGCGCAAGCATCTCCCTGGATGCATCGACGGCATAGGCTGCGGCATCCTTTCCGACGATGCGTGCTCCCGGAATCAGAAAATACCCGGAGCCGGAGCCTATGTCTGCAAATACCATCCCCCTCTTCAGGCCGAACCTTTTGAGGGTAGTTGAGGGGGGAAGAATTCTTCGTCTGTAGGCGGAGTCGAGCCGCTTGTGGTGTTTAGCTTCAAATCTATGTCTGTGCATTTCCTGCTTTCAATTTTTCGTATTTATCCACCATCGCGGCAACCATCTTGTCGGTCAGTGCCATGAGATTGCCGCAGTCATCGCAGTTGAAATAAAAGACGCTTCCGCAACATCCCATTTGCGGTCTCATCGCTGCGCCGCATCTCCTGCACCTCTGGCTGCGCAGCGGGTGGTTGGGATCGAAGTCCAAGATCAGTTGACCGCCTTGAGGACTTCTTCGACGAACCACTGTTCCGGCATAGCGCCCTCGAAGTGGTGATCTTCGTTGACAACTATTCTCGGCACGCCGCGGACGTTGTACTGCATCGCGAGTTCAGGGAACTCCGTCGCTTCGACTGCGTCCGCAGTGACGAGGTCGTTGGCCAGCGCGAACTGGTGGGAGAGTGTGACGGCATTCGGGCAATAGGGACACGAAGGCGTAACGAAGACCTGTATGTGAACGGGTTTCGTCAGCTTCGAAAGTGCTTCGACCGTCTCCGGGGCGAGCTCGTGGTTGTCCGAGCCGACCATCCTGACGGCGTTCATCAAAGCGACGAACTCGTATCCGGCGGGGAGACCGTAGTAACGTATCCCATGGTCCTTCTCGCCCATGATGACTATCGCTGGCGTGCGCTTCACGTCGTATTTCTTCGCGAGCTCTCCGTCCGACTCGATATCGTATTTCTCGAGCCTGACGTTCTCGATTATCCCGGAGAACTCCTCCAGTATCGTCTGAACCTCGCCGCAATACTGGCAATTTTCGCTCTGCGTGAAGAGTAAGATTTTCACTTCATTCGTGAGCTCGCCTATCTGCGCCTTGATCTCTGCCTTGTCCGATTCCTGAATGAATGCCATCTGTCTTCCTTAGTTTGGTTTTGCAGCCGACCCTTCGGCAAAAGCCTTCCCGATCTTTTCCACGATAACCTTTTTCGGAACCGCGCCGATGATCCTGTCCACCATCTGACCGCCCTTGAAGAATCCGAGCGTCGGAATGCTGAGGATGTTGTACTTGATAGCGATATCCATGTTTTCGTCGGTGTTCAGCTTCAATACTTTCACCTTGCCGTCATATTCTTTCGCGATCTCTTCGACCACCGGAGCAACCATCCTGCACGGACCGCACCAGGGGGCCCAAAAATCGACAAGTACCGGCTCCGCCGAATTGAGGACTTCGGTCTCGAAAGTTCCTGTCGTAGCATCTTTTATGTTGGCCATCTTGATTTCCTTTCGTTCTGTTGGTTAGATGACGGATGAGGGAATTGGTTTCCGTTTCCGGATGAAGAATTTCAAAATCTACCTCTGTGACGCGATGTGCTTGAAAAACTGTGTTAGGAGCCTTACCCCAACGCCGGAGCTGCCCTTCTGCGAATAATCGGTCTCCTCCTCGAGCATGGCCGTTCCCGCTATGTCGAGGTGAACCCAGGGGTAGTCGCCGACGAATTTCTTAAGGAAGAGCGCCGCCGTTATCGCGCCGCCCCATCGTCCGCCGACGTTCTTCACATCGGCTATGTCGCTCTTAATCTGCTTCTCGTATTCCTCGTAAATGGGCATCTGCCAGACGCGCTCGAACGTTTTTTCGCCGGCATCCTTCAGCTGCGCCATCGTGTCTTCGCTGGTGCCGAACATCCCGGTGGCGTGGTGACCCAGCGCGACGACGCATGCGCCGGTGAGAGTGGCTAGGTCGATTATCGCCTTCGGTCTGTAGCGCTTGGCGTAATGGAGGGCATCGGAGAGAATGATCCTCCCCTCCGCGTCGGTGTTGTCCACCTCTATAGTTATTCCGGACATCGTGGTTACGACGTCGCCGGGCTTGTATGCACGCCCTCCCGGGAGATTCTCGGTCGAAGGCGCTATTCCGACCACGTTCACGGGAATCTTCAGCGACGCGAGAGCCTGGATAGTACCTATCACCGCGGCCGCGCCGGACATGTCCATCTTCATCTCACCCATTCCTGTGGACGGCTTCAGGGAGATGCCGCCGCTGTCGAAGGTTATTCCTTTTCCCACGATGGCATACCAGTCCCTGCTGCGCGGGTCGCCTTTATACTCGAGCGTAATGAAACGGGGAGGTCTTGCGCTTCCGGAATTAACCGCCAGAAGTCCTCCCATCTTCAACTTGCGAATCTGCTTCTCGTCGAGGATCCTCGCGTGGACGTGAAATTTCCTGGCCATCTTTACCGCCACATCCGCAAGGGCTTCCGGGTAGACTTCGTTCGCAGGAGCGTTGCAAAGATCGCGCGTCAGGTAGACCGCTTCCCCGATAAGTTCAGCGTCCTTCGCCGCCTTCTTCCCGATCGAAGCTTCGACCGGAGCGAACGCGGCCGTGATGGAAGCGATCTTTGGATTTTTCCCGTTCAACGTGAAGTACTTGTCGAATTTGTACGCTCCAAGGATGGCCCCCTCGAGAAGAGAGTGCACGACCTCGTAGTGGCTCGTCTCATCGAGCACCGAATCCAGTGTTGCGACGACGACTGAGGTCGCCTTGACCAGCTGCGCCTCCCGGATGCCGACGCCGGCGGCTCTTCTGAGTCTTTCATTGGACAGATCCGATTCGTCTCCTGCACCCACGAGGAATGCGACGCCGAACTTCGCCAGCGAATATACGGTTATGTGCTTGTCCTTGTCCCCGGTGAAACCGCTTCCGGCAAGAGCGCGTTCCAGCTGCGACGTATCGCCGGGGAAGCTCGAAATGAGCCTGCTCCTTCCGGCAGACTTATTGCCCGCTCCAACGTCCTCCTTCGTCAGAACCAACACGAGAGCGTCGGCTTTCACAGCGGAGAAACGTTTCTGTACAAAATCGACTTTCATCTGTCCTCCATTGTATCGAATTATTTCGGCAAAATCCTACCGGTCTCGGCAAGCACCTTTCGGACAGTCTCATCAAGCTTCACGCCTGTCAGTCTCGCGCCGGAGGCGTTCTTATGTCCCCCTCCTCCGTACAATTTGGCGAGCTCATTTACAGGGATATCGCCCTTGGACCGGAAGCTTATCTTGACGCCATCCTCCAGCTCCAGAAAGAAGAGCGTGACTACCACGCCCGCAATCGCGCCCGCTTGATTTATGAAGTTGTCGACATCATCCGGCACGACATCGTTCCTCTTGAGCTGCTCCAGCGTGATGACGGCATGCGAGACGCGACCGTCGTATGCCAGACCGACGTTCGAAAGCATCTCGCCAAGGAGCCTGGTCCTGCCGAGAGAGTTTTCCTCGTAGATGTTGTGGTAAATATAAAACGGATCGACACCGAGGTCGAGGAGATGCCCGGTGATGCGATGGACCTCCCCGTCTGTCCGCGGAAAACGGAACGAGCCGGTGTCCGTCATGATCCCCGTGTAGAGCCCCTCTGCAATCCTTTTGTCAAGCAAGTGCGGGCCGTAAGCCAGGATGCACCTGTAGACGATTTCGGCGGTTGCCGGCGAATCGAGGTCGATCAGTTGATAATCGACAAAATCGTCCGCCTCGAGATGATGATCTATGATCACTTTCTTCGCACGACTCTCGAGAAAATATTTCTCAAGGCTCCTCAGTCGGCCGGGATTATTCATGTCGAGCGCGATCAGCACATCCGCTTCGAGGATAAGGCCGGCATCCTTGCCGGGGTCGAACGTCCTTATCTCATTATCGTAATCAAGGAATGTGTGATTGGAGGGGGTCTCGCTGTGATTGAGGATAACCGACTGTTTCCCCAGTTTGTTCAGAAACCTGTTTAGGGCGAGCTCCGATCCGAGCCCGTCTCCGTCGGGGTTAACGTGCGTCGTCAGAACGAACTTTTTGTTTGCATCGACCAACTCCCGGAAAATTCCGGTAAGTTCAGGATGCTCCATTGATACCTCCTCCTGTATGCAGGTTCAGGCCGATCCCAACCGGAACCGGCGTTTAAAAGAAAGGGGCGGCCTCCCGACCGCCCCTGTTCCCGAAGGAACTTCGGATTGACTTAATTTGCCGAAACGACCCAGGTGTTTCCCGACTTGAGAAGCTGGTCGAGATCGCCCGTGCCTCGTTTCTTCGTCACTTCCTGTATCTGCGCCGTCATCATGTCTTCGTACGCCTTCCTTTCGACGGCGAAGAAAACACCAATCGGGGTCGGGAACCCTGCACGATCGCTGAACGTGGCGAGCAGGACAGCCATATCGAACGACTTCTCATCGTAAACAACGAGGTCGTTGATGCTGAACTTGCCGTCCTTCAACGAAACGACTTCGGGCGTGAAGCCGTTCAGCCTGATCCCCTTGTCGTTCTCCTTTCCGAACACGAGAGGTTTGCCGTGCTCCAGATACAGCACGTTGTCCGGCTTCGTGTCTTTTTCCGTCAGAAGGAGAAATGCACCGTCGTTGAAAACGTTGCAGTTCTGGTAGATCTCTATGAACGCGGTTCCCTTATGCTTCGCCGCCCGCAGGAGAACCTGCTGGAGATGCTTCGGATCCCGGTCGAGACACCGGGCTACGAAAGTCCCTTCCGCTCCGAGCGCGAGCTGGACCGGGTTGAACGGGTAGTCGATCGTGCCGAACGGCGTCGACTTGGTCTTCTTGCCGAGTTCCGAGGTAGGCGAGTATTGCCCTTTTGTCAGGCCGTAGATACGGTTGTTAAACATCAGTATCTTCAGCCCGATGTTGCGCCGCAGCGAGTGGATGATGTGGTTACCGCCTATCGACAGCGCATCGCCGTCGCCGGAAGCAACCCACACGGTGAGGTCGGGATTGGCCGTCTTGACGCCGCTGGCCATGGCCGGGGCGCGACCGTGAATACCGTGGACGCCGTACGCGTCCATGTAGTACGGAAAACGGCTCGAACATCCGATGCCCGATATGAACACGTGTTTCTCCTTCGGCGTGTCGAGTTCGGGAAGGATCCTCTGTACCTGCGCGAGTATCGAGTAATCGCCGCAACCCGGACACCATCTCACATCCTGGTCAGACTGAAAATCCTTAGCCGTGTATTTCTTAACAGTTACTCCACCATTTCCATTTGAAGTAGACATTACTTAACACCTCCTAGCGCATCTTTGATTGCCTGTTCAAGCTCGGCCGACCTGATAGGGAGACCTCTGACCTTGTTGTACTGGACCACGGGGATAAGGAATTCGGTTCTCAGAAGCTTCGAGAGCTGGCCGAGGTTGATCTCCGGCACGAAGATCGTCTTGAAGTTCTTCAGGACATCGCCGAGGTTTCGCGGGAACGGGTTAAGGTAGCGAAGGTGCGCGTGGGATATCTTATATCCGTTCTTGCGCATTCTCTCGACCGTAGACCTTACCGCTCCGAAGGTACCGCCCCAGCTCACGACGAGAAGATCGCCGCTCTGTTCGCCGTAAACTTCCTGGAGAGGAATATCCTTTTCGATACCCTTCACCTTTTCGGCCCTCAGGTGTACCATGAAGTCGTGGTTGTCCGGATCATAACTGACGTTTCCCGTGATGTTGGCCTTTTCGAGGCCGCCGATCCGGTGTTCCAGACCGGGCGTCCCGGGTAGCGCCCACGGACGCACGTTGTTTTCGTTCCTCGAGTAAGGATGGAAGTTCTCCGGGTCGGTCCTGAAGTGGACCGGGATCGGCGGCAGATCCTTGGCATCGGTGACGAGCCACGGCTCGCTTCCGTTCCCGAGGTAGCCGTCGGTCAGGAGATAGACCGGAGTCATATACTTGATCGCTATTCTTGCAGCTTCGTACGCCATCTGGAAGCAGTCCGCGGGAGTCGCGGCGGCAATAACCGGCGCCGGTGCCTCGCCGTGACGTCCGTACGTGACGAACAAGAGGTCGGACTGTTCCGTCTTTGTCGGCAGACCCGTGGACGGACCTCCGCGCTGGACATCCACTATAACGAGCGGAAGCTCGAGCATCACCGCGAGGCTTATGGTCTCGGATTTCAGAGCAGCACCGGGGCCGCTCGTTCCGGTGACCGCAAGGTTGCCCGCGTAGGAAGCGCCTACTGCGGCGCCCGCTGCCGCAATCTCGTCCTCGGCCTGATAAGTCTTCACGTTGAAGTTCTTGTAGGCCGAAAGATTGTGAAGTATCTCGCTTGCAGGGGTAATGGGATAACTTGCGTAGTAGAGCGGGATGCCGGCTTTGTGCGCGGCCGCGACGACACCGAGTGCCGTAGCTTCGTTTCCGGTAATGTTCCTGTAAAGGCCTGGCTTGAGCTGTGCGGGCTTCACTTCGAAACGCGCGGCAAAAGCCTCGGTGGACTCGCCGTAGTAATACCCTGCTTTCAAAGCCTTGTCGTTTGCTTCCGCGATCTGGGGCTCTTTTCCGAATTTTTCCTTTATCCACTCCTCTGTGGTTTCGAGTGGGCGGGAATACATCCAGTACATAAGGCCGAGAGCGAAGAAATTCTTGCAGCGTACCATCTCTTTCTGCGAGAGGCCGCTCCCCTGAAGCGCGTTCAGTGTCAGCTTCGTGATCGGTACTTCGATGACCTGATAATTGCCGAGGGAGTTGTCCGTTAACGGACTCGCCTGATAACCCGCAAGGTTCAGATTCTTGTCGTCGAACGAATCTATATTCGCGATGATCACGCCGCCCTTCTTCAAGTCCTTCAGGTGCACTTTCAACGCGGCCGGGTTCATCGCCACCAGCACGTCGGGATGATCTCCCGGCGTCAGGATGTCCCAGCTCGAAAAGTGCAGCTGAAAGCTTGATACTCCGAACAGTGTTCCGGCAGGAGCCCTTATCTCCGCGGGGTAGTCCGGAAGAGTGCTCAAGTCGTTGCCGACCATGGCCGTCGTGTTGGTGAACTGCATGCCGGTAAGCTGCATTCCGTCACCCGAATCGCCGGCGAATCGTATCACCACATCATCCAAGGTTTCAATCGTCTTACTCATTCATATTTCCTCTGATTAGTTGCTTTCATGACAGTTGGTTAAGGAACGGGAACCACTTCGCAAAGTAACCTGAAAGCACGGTTAAATTGTTCGTCATGATCAATATCCCTACGATGATTAGCAGAACTCCTCCTGTCACCTCCACCCATCTGATATACTTACTGAACCTCCTGAAGAAAGATAAGAACGCGTTGATACTCAGGCTCGTTGCGAGAAACGGTATCCCGAGACCGAGAGAATAGACCGAAAGAAGTATTATCCCCTTCCCGATCGTGTTCTGCTGAGCCGCGATGGTGAGGATGGCCGCCAGAACCGGGCCGATGCAGGGAGTCCATCCGAAGGCGAAGGCCAGACCCGCCACGAACGACCCGAGTGGCCCTATCTTCTTGTCGGTATGAAACTTCTTTTCGTAATTGAGAAACTTGATCTTGAATATCCCCGTCATGTGAAGCCCGAACACGATGATGATGACCCCTGCAATCTTGGCAAAGAGGTCCAGCTTCTGTACCATGAATTGTCCGACGGCGGTGGCGGAGGCGCCTAAAGCCACGAATATGACGGAGAATCCGAGTATGAAAAGCACTGAGTTGAGGGTGACTCTCTTGAAGAGGTCGGAGCGGGAGCTGCTGACGAGCTCGTCGAAACTGTAGCCGCTGATGAAGGAGAGGTACCCGGGAACAATTGGCAGGACACACGGCGAGACAAAGGATATAATCCCGAAGAGAAAAGCCGTCAATATACTTACGTTTTCCACCGCTATCTCCAGAAAAAATAACTCAGAAACGCCGTCTAAACAAGGCGAGACAGCACAGATGAGATGAAAATAACGTGCCGAAGGGTTCCGCTTTCAACGATTGATTCTGCACTCTGAAGAGCCCGCTTTCCCCCAGCGGGGCATCTTCTCCCTGATCGTGGACGAGAAGCCTCAACCGATACATGGGTCAACACGCTGGCGCCAGCTGTCTCTCCTCAATCCGTCCGTGCGCATGACGTGCCGGTCGCGATCGGATTGAGAGCCTGTTGGGTTGGCCGCCTCGTCGGCAGCCTCTGTCATTCCGGTTGGCGCACGACCGAGACGCTGATCTCGGCGGTAACTTGCTGGTGAAGCTTCACCGGCACCTTGTAGTTTCCGAGAGCCTTTATCGGCTCGGCAAGTTCGATACGGCGCCGGTCCACTTCGAGGCCCTTCTCCGCGAGCTTGTCGGCGATCATCTGAGAAGTGACGGAGCCGAACAACTTGTCCTCCTCGCCAGCCTGGACTTCCATTGTAAGCTCCACACCGTTGAGCTTCTGTGCCAGCGTTTCGGCGTCCTGGATCTCGCGGTTCATCTTCGCCTGGTAAGCGCGCTTCTCATTCTCCATCATTTTGATGTAGCCCGGTGCATAGGGGTACGCCAGCTTCTGAGGGATAAGGAAGTTCCTGGCATAGCCGTCGCGGACATCCACGACCTTGCCGATCTCGCCCAGGCCCTCGTAATTCTTTCTTAGTATTACTTTCATGTAAACTCCTTGTCAAAAGCAGTAATTAGTAAGGAGTATGTAGTAAACAGCGCCCATAGGTTTGGACCTGTCGTTACTGCCGGCTACTACCTACCAACTACTACTTACTGATTTCTATCTAATTATGTCCGAGACAAAAGGCAGCAGAGCCAGGTGACGCGCACGCTTTATAGCAAGCGCGAGCTGGCGCTGGTGTTTCGCGCAGGTCCCGGTCACGCGGCGCGGGATAATCTTCCCCTGTTCCGACGTGAATTTAATGAGACGCTTCTCATCCCTGTAGTCGATGTAGACGTCGCCGCTCTCGCAGAACCTGCAGACTTTTCTCTTTTTTATTTCTTTGACTGGTAACAATTCATTTACTCGCTGATTTTGTGTCCGTTATTTTTAAGAAGATCGGACTCCTCGTTCGTAAGGAACCTGTCGAACGATTCATCCATGAAGGTCGATGGCTCGTCATCCGCGACCTGTTCGGCGGCGACATCCGCCGGCCGCCCGCGCTTGTTGAGGAACTGGATTCGTCTCGCCTTTATCTCGACGATCGAACGGTTGTGGCCGTCGTCTGTTTTCCAGTTCCGACTCTGGAGCTCGCCGTCGACCAGAACGGCGCTTCCCTTCTTGAGTCGGTCGCGGCAGCTGTCCGCCAGCTTGTTCCAGGCAACCACGCCTACGTAGCACACGTCTTCCTGCCACTGGTTTCCGCTGTCCCGGAATTTCCTGTTCGATGCCACCGTGAAGTTGACGACGGGGGTACCGTTCGTAGTCTGTCGAAACACCGGATCCTTTGTGAGGTTGCCGGCGATTACGACACAGTTCATTTCGGGCATCTTTAGGTCAGCCATAAGTCCTCCATCAATAGATTAACCTTACTAACAGTTATTCACTTCTCGTCATGGTCTCTACTTGGCACGGCGCTGCTCCTCCCGCCGGACGGACGCTGTTCGTCCGACTGACCGGATGGCTCAGCCGGTTCGGTTCTCGAAACACGCTGATGGCGGCGCTTCTTCACGCCGGCACGGGCTTTTTGCATGTTCTTATCGACAACAACTGTAAGGTGACGGATCACGTCCTCGTCAAGCTTGAACGCCTGTTCGAGTTTCGTAACGATGTCGGTCGGAGACTTGTGGAGCAGCTGCGTGTAGAACCCCGCGTTCTTCTTCCTGATTGTATATGCGAGGCGCCTTCTCCCCCAACGGTCGGCCGTGGTCACTTCGCCGCCGTTCTTCGTGATGAATTCCTGGTAGCGTGTGATTATGGTCTCGATCTGGCCGTCTTCCAGGTTGGAATTGATAATGAATGTGGTCTCGTACTCTCGCTGAACGATGTTCAGTTTAATTCACCTCCTTCGGTCAATTTGGCTGCCCGTTGGTGAGAACGGTCAGCAGTTTTGCGCCTGACGAGAGCTCGTCCTGCGCGGTTCTTGTTCAGTTGAATCTGTTCATGGCAGCCTGGATCCCGGAGTTGATAAAGACAAACACCGCATCCGCGGCGTCCGCCACCATCTTCTCCATATCGGCGTTTTCGGCGGCCTCAAACTTTGAAAGCACAAAATCGGCCATGTCTCTTCCCGGCACGACTTCGGCCGTCCCGATGCCGCAGCGCAGCCTCGGGAAACAGTCATCGTTAAGATGATAGATGACGGAATAAACTCCGTTATGCCCGCCGTCGCTCCCCCCCTTGCGAAGTCGGAGCTTGCCGAGCGGTATATTGAAATCGTCGTAGACGACAAGCAGGTCGGCCGGATCGACGGCGAATCTTTCCACGGCGTCCTTGACGGCGATGCCGCTGTTGTTCATGAATGTGGTCGGCTTAAGCAGAACGACATCCTCCCCGGCGTGACGCATCTCCGAAAAGAAATATTCTCCCTTCCCCGCCCGGAAAGTCTTCTTGGTCTTCGACGCCACGAGATCGACAACCATGAAGCCGACGTTGTGACGCGTGTCTTCGTAGTCTCGTCCCACGTTTCCCAGGCCGACGATCATCTTCTTGCCCAATCCAGGGGGCCCTTCAGGAAGGTCTTCAATTTCGGCAGAAACCCGGCAAGCTTACTTCTTCCCCTTCTCTTCGGCAGGGGCAGCTTCGCCTTCCTCCTCGGCCTTCTTCGTCTTTCCGATGACCTCGGGCTCGGCGGGCTGCTCAGCCTCGGCGAGTGCAGCAGCCTCGGGAGTCTCCTCCTTGATTGTCGGAGGCGGCACGACCGTCACAATCGCGGCTTCGGGATTGTCAAGTATCTTGACTCCCTCGAGCTTGATATCCTTTATGTGGACCGAGTCGGCGATTCCGAGTTCCGTCACGTCGACGGTCACGTGTCCGGGGACATTATCGGGGTCGCACTGTATCCTGATCCTGTGAATGGAATGCTGGAGAATTCCACCGTCTTTTATACCCTTTGCACTTCCGGTTATCTGGACCGGCACCTGCAGAGTGATCTTTTGCCCTTCCCTGACGCCCTGAAGATCGAAGTGGAGAATATTCCCGGCCACGGGATCATACTGTACTTCATTGAGAATCGCCCGGCGTTCCGTGCCATCTTCGAATTTCACTTTGAGGACGTGGGTAGCATGCGAACCGGCCAGTTTCCGGACGGGTGCCTCATCCGCCTGGAGCGTGACATTCTCATTTCCAAGATAGAACACACCCGGTATTTTCTTCTCGCCATATAGTCTCTTCGCCTTCTTGCCAGTCAATGTCCTTTTCTCAACATTAAGAACAACGTCTTCCATTTTATCCTCTTACTTAATTTCGAATAATGAACTTATTGATTCGTTCTGGTAGGTTCTCCGGATGGCCTCGCCGAACAGCCTCGCCACCGATTCCACCTCTATCTTGTCCGATTCTCTCCTGAGCGGGACGCTGTCGCTGACTATGAGCCTCTTCAACGCGCTTGCCTCCACTCTTTCGAACGCGCTTCCGCTGAATACGGGATGAGTGCACGCACCGTAAATGTCGTTGACGCCGGCCGCCTTCAGCGCGTTCACGGCAGCGACGAAAGTACCGGCCGTGTCTATGAGGTCGTCGACGATCAGGACATTCTTTCCTTTCACGTCACCAATAATGTTGACGACTTCGGCCACGTTCGCTTTGGGCCGCCGCTTGTCAATCAGGACAAGGTCCGCCTCCAAGCGCGTCGCATACGCGCGCGCAAATTTTATCCCTCCGACGTCGGGCGAGACCACCACAAGGTTAGGTATCTTCAACTCTTTGATCCGTCTTACAAAGACCGCTGAGGAGTACAGGTGGTCGACGGGTATGTCGAAAAACCCCTGGATCTGTGCGGCGTGAAGGTCCATCGTCAATATCCTGTCAGCACCGGCCTTCGTCAGAAGGTTCGCCACCAGCTTCGAGGAGATCGCGACGCGCGGTTGATCTTTCCTGTCTTGCCGGGCATAACCGAAATACGGCATGACTGCGGTTATGCGCGAGGCCGATGCTCTCTTCGCCGCATCGATCATGATAAGCAGCTCCATGAGATTCTCGGCAGGCGGGAACGTGCTCTGAATTATGAAGACGTCCGCACCTCTGATATTATCCGAGTACTTTACCCAGATTTCACCGTCGCTGAAATTAACGATCTCTCTTTCGCCGAGAGGCTCGCCGATCTCATGGGCAATCTTCTCCGCCAGAGCAAGATTGCTTCTACCAGAAAATATCTTGATTCCGTCCATCAGTCACTTTTAGTTTTCGCCGGTACGCAAGGATCCTCCGCGGGAGGCGGATTTGGATGTCCCTCGAAAGGGATACCTTGCCAATCGGCATTTGTCGGGATATGTCAAAGCTTACACGCAGTCGGAGTATTCCTGCCGGCCTTACACCGGCGCAGTGCCTTTATATAGCTCCGCTGCTGCTCATCTAAGCTGGGGCGGCATCCCGACAAAGGTCAAGCTTTGTCGGGAGAACCTACGAGTGTCCCGACTGCATGGTATGCAGTCGGGACGCCTTACCACTTGGCTACGCCAATCAGCTTCAGAAACCTTGCGGTGCCCTTGAGGTCTTTTAATTCCTGCTCCCGCCTCACAGCAGCCGCTCTCGTTTCATATTTCTCAAAGTACACTATCGACCACGGCCTGTACGCCTTCGTCGATCTTACTCTCCCTCCATTGTGTCTCCTGAGTCTGTCTGCAAGATCCTCGGTCTGGCCGATATAATACCTCTCGACCTTCAGACTTCTCAATACATACACATAGAAGTTCATCTGCGCTGGGGCGGCAGGATTCGAACCTACGAGTGGCGGCTCCAAAGGCCGCTGCCTTACCACTTGGCTACGCCCCAATAGGGTTTTCGAAAGATCCGCCACACGCCATCTACTTAGCGTAGCGGCATAAAATATAGTCGTCGCGAGCCACAAAATCAAAGCCCAAAACGCTCCGTTCAGAGGTGTTGACGGCCATTCCCGGGCCCATTTTCACCCGGAAGGGCAAACGGCATCGGCTTCGATCTCGATGAGCATGGCCGGGTCAATCAGTGCCTTAACCTCCACCATGCTTGTAGCCGGTGGATTTCCGGCGAAAAACTCGCCGTGGGCACGTCCGTACTCCTTCCAGCGTGAGATATCCGTGACGAACATCCTTGTCCTGACGACGCAGGTCTTGTCCGCACCGAGTTTGTGCAAGGCACGCTCGATGAGTTCGAGACATCTGCCGGCCTGCGCGTACGCATCCCCCGGGGCAAACGGCTTCCCCTCGTCATCGACCGCAGCGGTCCCCGTCACGTAGATGTTGTTCCCCGCTCTTATCGCGCGGCAGTATCCCACTTCCGATTCCCATGGTGCTTTCGAAAATGTCCGCTCAAAGTTCATGCTTGAGGCCTTTCGTCTATGCTTAACGGATCGCGCCGCGTCAGCTCATCGATCTCAGAGCTACTCTGTTCCCCTCTGTATCTTCAAAGACCGCCATGTACCCGTACACGGGAGAGATCTGGGTCTTGCCGATTATTACCCTGCCTCCAAAGTCCTCGACCTTGTCAAGCATTTCCTGAAGGTCGGGGTTGCCGTTCAGATAGACCAGCGTTCCCTCGTGGCTCGGTTTGTAGAAACCGCTGTGCTCACACAGGGCCCCGCCGACCGAGCCAGGACTCACAGGGAAGAGGGCCATCTTAAGGTTGTTCCCGACGACCATCGGTTGCATCTGGATTGCGAAGACTTGCTCGTAGAACCCGCGTGCCCTGTCGATCTGATGGACCGGGATCTCGAACCAGTTGAGAGCGTTTTCCATCAACTTCATGCCATGCCTCCTCCTATTGCCAAATACCGACCGGGTGTATCCGTCTTCGGTTCAACCACTGCCGACCGGTTGAGTGATAGTCTCCCTGCCCTCCACCGGCCGACCGCCACAACATTTCTTCGAGGAGAATCTATCAGGTGACACGCGAAAAATCAACGAGAGACTGCCGGGCGAAACCCGGCACATGCGGCAGGGATAGGGAGCGTAGAGGAATCAGAGCTTCAAGTGTTGAACCAATAAGTCAATTTAATGAGGAAGATATTGTTTGGGGAGGCAGAGACAAGGCTCCTGAAGTCACGATTCAGCTGCATGAACCCGGGGTACCTGTCGTCAGTCCTGTCCTGCGTCCAGACAAGATATATCGTCGAACCGGGGGCGTATTCCCATCTCAGTATCACGTCACCGCGAAGCGACTTGAAGTTAAAATCGGGGTCCGAAAAACTAAATGGTGCACCTGCACCACCGGGGCTGACAAAGTAGCTGCCGCCTGCTTCCGTTATCTTGGAGCCATTCCTTCCGTAGAAGTCGAAATCGTAGGACCTCGGTCTCGCGAATTCTTTATAGTTGCTGTAGTTTCCTGCCGAGATCAGCGGCTGTGCGTAGAGCTGGAGACTCAATTGCGGAGTGAATGCCCAGTCGAGTCGTATGTCCGCCGAAATAGTCTTCTGCCTCAGAGTGGCAAATACATATCGTTTGCCGTAAGTCGGGACTGCCGCCGGGTCGTCGAAGACCCCTACCCACTGCGCATCCCAGTTGGACTGTTCGTACGAAGGGGAGACCGTCAGCTTCATGTTCGGATCCGGGTTCCACTGTATCCCGGCATAATAAGTCACGTCACGGTCGCCGGTCTTGTACTCCATATGATGGACGCCGGCATTGGCGACCCAGGCCTTCCTGTCGTCGGTACTTACCATCAACTCGGTCTCAAACCCGGGAAGGTTCAGCATCTTCGGACCGCCGCGAGTGGAGTAGTCACTGACGCTTTGAGGGTTGTAGGCAAACCATCCGTCGATCGAATAGTAGTTCAACAGAGTGACACGCTCTTGAGTGTAGACCCCCGACCAAATCATGTCTCCGCCGAAGTCGTAGCTCCGAAAAAGGGCGAAGAACACCGAACCCGACCTGGCGAATCGTCCCGGTTCTGTCCAGAGATAACCTCCGACAACGTGACCGCTGACAACGTCGCCCCGCCACATGAAGCCCAGATCGTTGACGTCGAATCTCGGATCCATGAAACCCAGCGCCGCGTTCACGTAGATGTTTCCCTTTTGTTTGTTGAGAGCAAGGCGCCCCGCATAGCCGGTCAACGATGTCGCGGAACTGTCGAAATGCAGATAGCTCACGTCGGGTCTCTGCAGGTAATGAGGAGCGGATTCCTGGAGAGAAATCATCCTGTTCCGGCCGCCGCGGACCTGGCTCATTCCGCTCCAACCGGTAAGCACCCAGGTCTTGTTCGCGTCAAGGTATGTCCACCCGTCGATTCCAAAAACGAATTCGCTGCTGTTTAGCTGATCACGGAGGGCGGCTTCTTTGAAGTCACGCTCAGACAGAGTCGCTATAAACCCGAGTCCCTGATCCCCTGCGGCAAATTCCTTGCGGACACGCGCGACACCATAATACGTCAGCGGTTCGACCGGGACGGAATACACGCTTCCGGATGTATCTACCATCGCAGTCTCGCGGGAGGTAATGGCGTGGAGCGTGCCGATTGTCCATCCGTCTCCGATTCTCCCGGTAAGTTTGCCTGCGCTGATGATCGTCGTCCCGGTCGGGACGTCGACATAGTCGGCATCCGGGATACTCCCCTGCGGCGGGCGACCGATTCGACGGCTGTAGAAGAAATCTGGAGTGGAGAAATTGAATCCCCAGAAGCTGTTTGAACCGCCGTAACCGAAGTTTGTGAATATGTCGGCGCCTTCGATGAAGAACGGCCTCTTCTCGGTGTAGTATGTCTGAAGGTCACTCAAATTGACGACAGCCGGGTCGACCTCGACTTGTCCGAAGTCAGGATTGAGCGTCCCGTCCAGGGTCAGATTGTTTCCTATTCCGGCCTTGAAATCGCCCCCGAGCCCAAAACTATATTCCGAACCGTCATTGAACGGATTATTCCCGTCCACGTTCATGTATTGGGCTTTTGATACGAAATAAGGGAGCAGTTCGATCGGGCGTGCCGCATCCACCTCCGTTATGCCGGTGAGATTCGGGAATCTCGAAACGAACCCACTGGAATTTTTCGGAGTGAATACGACATAGTCGTCCTCGTTCTTACGGCTAATGAATCTTTCAAAGTTGACGCCCCATACATAAGAACTGTCACGCTGGAAGCGAAGCTGCGAAAACGGGATCCTCATCTCAACCGTCCACCCGAGTGAGTCTACTCGCGCTTTCCCTTCCCAAACGCCGTCCCAGGTGCCGTCGCTCCAGTCGTCGTTATAAAGCACACCGTCGGCGATAGTCCCCGCTGCGTTCACCTCAAAGTAGTAGCCCGACCTCTTGTCATGATACGAGTCGACATAGAAGACGAAGTAGTCGGACGAAATCTTCGTATCGCGTCTCGCGAGCCGGGCGACGATGGAATCCGGAGAAGAATCGAACATTCTGGCAGCCACGTATAGCGCTTCCTGGTCGTACGCCACCCATATTTCCGTTCGCTCACTCGGTTTAGTTCCCTCGTTCGGGTCGCGCTCTGTAAACGAATCGAACCCTGGACGGTGCCAGACAACCTCCGAAAGTGTGCCGTCGACCTTGATTTCTCCAACAGATCTCACGGCCTCTAATGATACCCCGGGTTTCAGACCGTCAACCTCCGGCCGGCTGGGTGCCGCGAAACCGACGAGCTGGAGGCCCAGGACACCGAGAAGCCAGAGGCTTGTCTTCATTACCGGCGATCGGTTTTCAATATACTGATGCTGCCGTTTACCGTCTCCAGCGTTACCGATGCTCCGCCTTTACCGAGCTTGCCGAGGAGAGAATCGCCGATCCTGAAGCACCTGTCCCTGCCGCCGTGCTCACTGGATTCCATCCCGAACTCGTTCGAGATACGTCCCATCGTCGTCCTGGCCCTGACGTCGGCATCAGGACTCTCCGGCAAATGGAGAGCCAGGGAACCGTTTACCGATCTCAGTTCCGCTTGCGCATGTCCCGGAAGCTCACTGAAGCTTGCCTCGACCCTGCCGTTTACGCTCTCAAGGGCGCATCCCTGCGTGAGGCCCTCAGCATGTATCGTCCCGTTCACTGTAGAGGCGGACGCTACTCCCGCCGGTCCGGAGATGTTAATCTCTCCGTTGACGATCTCCACTCTGTCGAGTTTGGCACCCTTGGGAATAGTGAGAGAATAGTCGACCGCCGATCCGCGGTCGTGACGACTGCCCCTCTCGCTCGGATACCTCGTATGAACGGCAACTCTGTCACCTGACGCATCGACTTCAATTCTCAGATCGGCGAGCGCATCGCCGTCATCGGCATGCTTCACCGCCTCGACCAGGACTTCGTTCTTATCCCACGTCTTGATAGTCACGTCGCCGTTAATATTTTCGAGGCTGACGGTACCGTCGGGTCGCAGGGGATATGACTTCTGGAAAGTTTCGGTTGAAGCTCCTGCTTTCACCGCCGGGGAAGCTGTCCCGGCGGCGATTACAAACATTACAATTACGGTCGCGAGCATCCTGATGGTGTTCATCTTATTCTCCTTCACCATTACTTCGCCGAAGATGACTGCTGCCTGATATAAATGTTTCCGGACGAGGTGCGGAGGTATATTTCCTGCCCGCCACCGTTTATGGTAAACTCCATCCTGCGGTTGCTGTATTTGCCCGAAGGCTGAAGGGTGATCGGGAAATCGCTGATGATGCTGTCCTCATCGCCCCCGGAGACTACTGCTTTTATCGTGGCCTTGGCATCGGCAGGAAGATACAGGTAGACGTCTCCCCCGCTTGACTCTATCCTGCTGTCCTGGTTCCCTTTCGGATTAAGCCCGACTTTTACGGTCCCGCCCGCGGATGATACGACGGCAGAACCCACTACATTGGAAATACTGATGTCGCCGCCGGCAGTCTTCGCCGATATTCTTCCTTTTCCGGTCTTGAGAGTCACGTCGCCGCCGGAGGTGGAGAGCGTTACGCTGCCGTTCACATCCCCGACCGACACATCTCCGCTCGATGTCGACGCCGACAGGTTGCCACCGACCTTACTTATGCTCATATCCCCGCCTGATGTGGAGGCACCGAGGCTGCCATCGACCGTTCCCACGGAGATGTCGCCTCCGGAAGTCGCCACGTCCAGGTTTTTTCCGGCGTGGGAGACCTGGATGTCGCCGCCAGCAGTCGAGAGGTTAGCGTCGCCGCCGATATCCTTTACGGTAATGTCGCCTCCGGAAGTCTTCCCGTTCACCTTTCCGCTGACCCCGTTAAGGACCAGGTCGCCGCCGGAAGTGTGCATCGCGGCGTCTCCCTGCAAATCGCCGTCAATCCTGACGTCACCACCCGACGTGTTAAGATCAACATTGAAATCTTTCGGTACATAGAAGTCAAACCTGAGATCCCTGTGCGAGTTTGTCCAGCCGTCATGAGACTTGAACTCAACCGTAACGGTGTTCCCCTGCTGCTCCGCGGTGAGAAGGTCGGCGTCATCGCCGATATTCTTGGCGGTCATCTGGACCTGCATTTTGTCCCAGACGTTCACACGGATATCACCGCCGCTGACCGCCACCACGAGGCGTCCGCCTTTCGTGACGTTGAAGTTCTTCTGCACGTCGGAGGAGACCGTCTCCGTCGCGGCAGCCGCGAATGCCGTGAGCAGGATTAGCGAGACAGAAATCGAAATGATCTTTTTCATTTTAGAGCTCCTTGAATTCTTTCAGCATGTCTGCTGCTTTTAGTCTGACATATCTGTTTTGATCCGAAGCGGATCTTTCCTTGAGGACCTTCAGCACGTTCGGATCGACCGCATTCGCATTGCCCGCGCCTCTGCCTCCGTTCAGTTCTTTGCCCGACAAAATGTTTATCGCTGCTACGCGCATGCCCGGATTCTGGTCGTGCTGCAGAACACCGAGGAGCGCCTCCTTTATCGTGTTGTCAAACGGGAATTTCTCAAGCGAGAACAAAGCTTCGCGACGAACGCCGACATTGTCGTCTGTCCTGACGGCTTTCACCAGGGCATTTACGACTTCCCTGTCAGGTTTGGGAGAAGCGTCCAGCATGCCGATCGTCCTGAGACGAACGCCGGGGTTGTCCGAGTTCACGAGCGCGTACGCGAGGACTTTCTGCACCTGCTGGTCATCGAGAGATCCCTTCATCTGGTAGCACCTTACGAGGTTGAAGGAAAACGTCACCTCGTCCGATTTCTTTTCGGAAGGCTGGAACCGGACATCGCTGATGGCAACGTCGGCGGAGTTTTTCGAGGAAACTTCGGAGAGCACGGTGCCCAATCCGTTGCCGGCCTTCTGGCCCCAGATGAAATAGCCGGAACCGGCGCCCGCCAGCAACATCACGAATGCAGCAGCTGCTGCCGCATATGCCGGGACAAAGCCGGCTTGCCATCCGCGCCGCGCCTGGAAACGGATGACCTTCTGTCTCCCTCCGAAGTTCTCCTCTTCGGCGGAGACAGCCTGCCGGAACTCCCTTCTCGCCTCGACCAAATCCTTCTCCTGGACCGTTCCGGTAGCGGGTTTCCTCCACGGAAGGAGCGCGTTCAGTTTCTCCCTGTACGCATTACAACGGGGGCACGACGACAGATGCTTTTCCAGCGCCTCTTTTTCGTCGGGCGCTACCTCGTCGTAGTACGACAGGATGATCAGGCCTTCATATTTCTTGTGTCCCATGAATTCAACCTCCTCTATCCGAAGACTTCTTCGAGTTCTTTCTGCAAACGTCGTATCGCTTCGAACAGATGTTTTTTTACAGTCCCTTCCGCGCATTTCGTTATCGAAGCTATTTCGCGCAACTTGTAACCTTCATAGTGCTTCATTGTGAAAACGAGCCTTTGCATCGGAGATAGAGCGTCGAGGGCACGTTCAATTTCCCGACCGAGCTCCGCCCGCATGAATTCTCCCTCGGTCGACACGCTCGAAGGGGGATCCCGCCGAACTTCAGCCGATCCTGTCCGGGAAAGCTGTGAATTACTTCCTGCGAAAATCTCCGAATACCTTCTCTGACTGGACTTGAAACTGATACAGACATTCGTCGCAATCCTGTACAGCCACGTCGAGAACTCGCTTCTCATCTCAAATTTCCCTATCGACCTGTATGCGCGGATAAGCGTTTCCTGGTAGATATCCTTGGCGTCGTCCGAGTTTCTTGCGTACGAGAAGGCCAGAGACAGAACATGCCGATCATATCTCTCGACAAGTTCTTCGAACGCCCCCACGTCTCCTCTCTGGGCGTCCACTATCAGCTCCCTGTCGCTCACGCTGGCCACTACCGACTCGCTGGCAGGCAAATGTCCCTCTTTTTCATGTCTTTTTTTCGTTTTCATGTATTTCGACTCCTGATGCCCTGAAAAAGTTGGGGGGCGGGAAGGCTCCCGCTACACAAAATATAACCAGTTCCCTCCGAACTACGCCCGGAGGAAAATCAGGGGTACATGAGTCTTAGAGGATAATCGGGGGTGGGAAAAGACTAAAAGTGCGCAAACACCTTTATGGACGTTGCAAGGAAATAGAACGAAAGGAGCACGAGGACGACCCCAAGGCCGAAATTGACCTTCTTCATCAATTCGTTCGATATGAATTTCTTTGCCCAGTGAAGTGTATTTGCGAGAGTGATCAGGTAACTGGCCAGGCCGACCGCTCCCGCGGCGAGGAACATCAGGGAAGCGTTGAAATCAAAATCCGTTACCAGACCGAGATCTTTTATGATTCTCACACCGATGAGCCACCAGACGATCATCATCGGATTGGTCACGGCAAGGGAGAAGCCGGTTACGTATGAAAGTCTCTTGCTCTTCAGCGTCGCGTGGTTCAACTCAAGCATATTGGCCTTCTTCCCGTCGCGGAACGTGATGAACGCAAGGAGCCAGAGTATTACCGTCGCGACGATGCCGAAGACGGCCAGGACGATTTCTTTCTTGAGGAAGGGAGCGACTCCGAAGAGTGCGATCGCACCGTACATTACATCCGAACTTACGGACCCAACCGCCACCATGTGAGCGGCTCTGAGATGATTGTTGAGCGAACGCTTCGCGATCTCGATTTGCGTCGCGCCTATCGGGATCGCCGTGAGAAAGCCCAGGACATAAGTGATAAGCAAGAACAGGAAAGTGTCCATCACTCCTATATGCTGTTGTAAATCTTGTCCGATTAATATAGGGCATTACTTCACAAGAATCCGCAACCGCTCGGCGTAAATTTTCCTGCGCGCATTCTCTATGTGAATCGAGGCTTCGAGGGCGACATCGTCCGGATCGAGGGATTGGAAGCAGCGTACCTCCTTGCACGTCTTTGCGACCTTATTAATGCACGTGATATTCCTGCATTGTACCGCCCCGACAAAGGTTCTTGATGGGGCATCCTGATTGGCCGGGAAGAATCCCGGAACTTGCGAATCGTAGCCGTATATGTGTGACGGTGTACTGCCGAAGACGGCAAGAACGGCAGTCGCGTTTCTGAGGCTTGTGCCCGATTCCCTGGCAAACTTCCTTGCCGCTGCAAGGTGGAGCGGGCCCGTATCGCCGCTTATGAATACATCCGATTGGTCTATGAGCGCAGTGTACACATCGAGCGCGGTTGAAGACGGTACTATTGTGACCTTCCTCCTGTGTTCGGGAGCGAGCGAGTAAAACAGTTCATGCTCGATAAACTTCTCCACGTGTCCTGATCCCAGGAGCACCGAGCATCCCATCCCTGCCAATTTCCTGAGCAGCTTCAGCTGGAAATCGAACGGCATGCGCGTGAATCTTGCCGACGCATCAGGGTTGACCATTACGATGGGCTCTTCCTGGGATACTCCCCCCGCTAAAAGAAAAGCTCTCGCGTTCTGAATCGCCTCTTCCGGAAGATACATGTCGGCGCCTCTGAAATTCCTTCCGAAACCAGGAGGAAGAATGCCGCGGAATATTTCACCCATAAAACCGTGAGACCGGCAGACGATATTGTTCGGGACATCACTCCTGCGGCCCTCGTTACGTATGAGTTCCGCCGCCATCAATGAATAGTTGACAACGCGGGTTCGTCCGAAGGTGCCGTCATCTACCATCGGACTGAAGTTTATCACGAGGTCGTAGTTCCCTGCAGCGGAGATACGCGACAATCCTGCAAGGTCGCTTTCAGTAGGATGGGGTGCTCCTTCGTATAGAGGATACAGCCTAGATATCTTGGGGCTGCCTTCGATAAGATTCCGGGCGGATTTCTTTATGACACAGTCGATCACGGCGCTCGGGAAAATCTCCCGGGCAGCCGACACCGCAGGCTGCGCAATGATCGCGTCGCCGATATTGAGATCCGCAGCTATAAGCAGACGCCTGACCCTGTGGACCTTTCTCAGCTGTCTCCTGGTTTGGCTCTCAACGGCCTTAAGCACCAGAATATTCCCCAACAATCCTTTGACCGCGAGGTCAAGAACGCGCGCGCCGCGCCGGGGGAAGACATCCGTTACCAAACTCGTGAACTGGAAAAATCTCCTGAACTCTGTCTCTCTGTCCATTTGCAACGGTTCCCTTTGGTGCCCCTCGAAGTAACTGCGAAACCCGCGATAGTGGACTCCTCCTCTGTTCCCTTCTTCCGAACTGCCCGATTTGATTACTTTCATTTCGATGATGCTGCCGGCTTGAAAGTTTAAGGAAATCAACTGTGTAAAATTTATCCGCGCAATATGAAATTAAGATGAACGTTTTGCTAAGATTCGAATAAGACAGTGGTTACGGACAATCTGCGATTAGGATCCGCAGTAATATTCACAAATGAAGCTTGTTGTTCCGGTTGCTAACGGGGAGTCTGAAAGGATCAACCTTGTGACTTAGGTTTCGAAGAAGGTCGAGGGAGAATGTTGGGACCGTTTTGCCTGTATGATTCCAGACGACGGGTTGCGACCGCCGCCGACCGGGGCTACTGGAACCTGACGCAGACCTGCGTTATGTCGTCGCTCTGAGGAGCGTCGCCGACGAAGGCTGCGACCTCCCTCCTGATAGTGTCGAGGATCTCATCGGCTCTCAGACCCGCGTTCAGTTTCAGCAAGTCGCTGATCCTCTCCTCGGTGAACTGGTCCCCCTGGCTGTTGAGAGCCTCGTTGACTCCATCCGTAAACATGTACAGGAAGTCGCCATCGTCTATGTCTTCGCGGCCCGTCTGATACCGGACGTTCGGAAGTACGCCGAGCATGAGCCCTCCTTTCTCAAGCCTGATTTCCCTCCCATCAGATTTCATCAGAAACGGATAGTTATGCCCCGCGTTTATATAAGTGATGGACTTCTCGGAAGAATCGTAGAGCGCCGCAAAGAACGTGATGAACCGGTCGAAGTCTGTGTTATCGTAGACGATATTGTTGAGCCGCTCTGTTATCTCGTCAAGTTTCAAATCGGTCGCCATCAGTGCCCTGAATGCGGACTGGAGATTCGCCATGAGAAGGGCGGCGGGGAATCCTTTGCCGGACACATCTGCTATCGCAACGCATATCCTTTCCTCGCTCAACTTGATCACGTCGAAATAATCGCCGCCGACCTGTTTGGTCGGAATATGGAATGTGCCGACGACACAGCCGGCGAAGTTTGGCATTTCCCTCGGGAGGAGCTTTTCCTGGATCGCGTGTGCCAGGCTCAGTTCTTCCTCGAGCCTCTGCTTGGCGAGGGACTCCTGGAAAAGCCTCGCGTTGTCGACCGCCATCGCCGCCAGGTTGCAGAGCGACGAGATGAAGCTTATTTCCGAATCGGTATATTTTGCCTTCGATAATCTCTCTCCGAGGATCAGCAGGCCGTCCGTCTTGCCCTGCAGCTGGAAAGGCACTACGACCTCCGCTCCTTTCTCAAGGAGATGCGCCGCTGCGGGCATTCCGGCCGCAAGTTCAGCGAGCCTCATCGGAGTCTCGGAAGAACAGAGAGGATGAAGGTCCGCCTCCTCGATCCCCGGGATACGGTTAACGACGATGCGTCCCTTTGAATCATGTACCAGGCAGATGGCGTACTTCCTGGCTCCGGTCTGTCCCATAACCGCGAATTCGAGCGTCCGGATGGCGCGGGCCTCGTCGATCAGCAGGTTGAACTCCTTGCTGAGTTCGAACAGAGTCTGGAGCTCCTGTACGCGGCTCTGCAGCTCGAAGTTGGAATCCTTATATGCCTGGAAGACAAACGCGTTTTCGATCGCCGCTGAGGCGATATTGCAGAGCGTGGAAACAAACTCCACTTCGTTCTGGACAAAATCGTCGCCCAGGAGTTTCTTGCCTATGAAAAGGTAACCGAACAGCCGGTGAGAAGTCCGGATCGTAAAGAGCCTGCTGATACCGGCCCCGGCGAGTCTGGTGCCGAGCGAATCGCCGACATCGCGAGGCGAGGCACAGCCTTCGAGGTCGAGAGAAAAGAGTTGCGAGACAATGTCGTCGGTCAGAACGATGCCCTTGCCGATCTTGATAAACTCCTCGGTGCCGCGGCCCTGCGCAGAAGGCGATCGCACCACGGCACACGTCTTCGAGACCGCCAGCTTCCCCATCGACGCGAGCATGATATGGTTGAGGATAAATTTGTAGTCGAGGGATGAATTGAGAATCTTGGCGGTCTCAATCAGCGACGTGAGTTCGACTATCTGGTCGCTTCCCCTCCCCTTGACCCGTTTACGGGGGGTAGATTTAGGATTTTTGCTCATTTCTAAGGTAACGAACCAGCCTCACTTCGTTAGAGGCATCCCTGCCCTGGTATTCCACTGTGTCCATAAGTTTTCGCATCAGGAAGATGCCGAGCCCACCGGCCTTATGCTTCTTGAATTTATCCTTTATGTTGGGAACGGGCACTTCTTCCGGTCTGAAGCTTGCGCCCCAGTCGCGGACCACGATCTGGAATTCGGTCCCGCTCGCCAGTATCCTCAACTCGAACTCGGCATTCGGATTCCCCTTGTATGCATGCTTGATGACATTCGTGCAGGCCTCGTCGACGGCAAGGGTGATTTCCGACACCTCTTTGTCGCCGAACCCGAAAGAGACCGCGCGCTCGTTCACAAACTCCCGCACGTCGGCGAGAGCGCCTGTCGTACTCTTGAAAACTTTTGAGTCTTCTATTTTCTCAGACCTTTTCACAGTGCCTTAAGAATGATTCGATCAATCTGTCAAATATTGTTGAACTTCTTCAACGCCTCGTCCTGATCCTTATAGATCTCATAGAGAAACGGAAATCCCAGCAGATCGAATACATTGAACACCTTTTGCTGCATCCCGGCAAGTTTGATGTCGCCACGGTTGTTTCTTACCTCATCTATGTAGGCCATGAACACTCCGAGCCCGGCGCTCGAGATGTAGCTGAGGCTGTTGAAGTTGACGACGATGTTGTACTTGCCCTTCGCCATGAGTTCTGAAAAGGTTTTTTCAAGATCAGGAGCGGTATGGGCATCCAGGAAGCCGTGAAGCTCCATGATGACCGCATTGCCCGAGTCTCGAGTCAGCACTTTAAACTCATTCATTACCGCCTCCACCTTTGATCGAATGGCCCCGTCCGGAAGCCTCGCCGTAGGGGACCGAGAACCGACAATCGTCTTTCAAAGTTATCTCCATTTCAAGATCAGTACGGTCGTGTCGTCGACCGCGTCTGTGCCCTGTGAAAATTCAGCCAGCGCGCGGATGATGCCTCCCTTGATTTCCGTGGGTGACCCGTCGCTCAGCTCTTTCAGTAAGTCATAAAAACGCTGCTCTCCGAAATCTTCTCCCCCGGGATTGCGCTGATCCGTAATCCCGTCGGTGTAAAGGACCAGAGTGTCGTTGTGTCTAAGAACAAATTTCTCCTCGCCAAGGTGCCGTCCGAAGTCATCGGATTGCTCCAGCCCGAGACCCGCGCCGGCGGGCCGTATAAGCCGGCAATTCATTTCGCCCGCCTCGCCGTCGGGACTAATCAGCACACCGGGGGTGTGGCCTGCCCGGACAACGGAGGCTTCACCCGTCTCGCCGTCTAGCATCACGTATATCAGCGTAATGAAAAAATTCTTCTGAAGCGTGCTGCCGACCGCTTCGTTCGCCGCCATCATGAACTCCAGCGGCGACCTGGCCGAGGCAGAAAGGGACTGGAAGACTCCCTTCATATAAGCCATGTAAAACGCCGCCGATGTTCCCTTGCCGGATACGTCGCCGACGACAAATGCGTATCTCCTCCCGTCGATCCGGGAACAGTCAATATAGTCACTGCCGACCTCGAATGCAGGGAAAGAGAGAAAATCGGTCTCGAACCTGTCGGAACTGGGAAGCGAGGTCGGAAGAAGCTTCAGCTGCATCTCGTGTGCTATGCGCAGTTCGTGCTGGAGGCGTTCGTTCTCGATGGACTTGGTGAAGAGGAGCGAATTCTGTATCGCAACCGCGGCCGTATCCGCGAACGCACTTACCGTCGAGATTTCCTCGTCGTCGAAAGCGTACGGCATCTCGTGCGCCGCATAGAGAACGCCGATATAGTCGTCGTGGGCCGTCAGCGGGACGGCAAGGAGCGATTTCGCGGGAAAGTTCTTTAAGTTGAACTTCACAAACTCGTCAGCATCCTGAACGATCACGCGCTTCTCGGACCGGACGGCCTTCCGGACCTCGCCGAAATCGAACGTCGATAGCTCGTACTGGCTCGTCCTATGGGTGGCCGATATCCTGTATTCCTCCGTCGAAGTTCCGTCGTCCTCATACCTCAGCTCGATCCAGACCTTGTTCGCCTGGGTTACCGCACCGACGACCGCGACGGTGTTGTTCAGCACCTCCGACGTATCCATCACGTTCGTAATGACCTTGCTCAGGTTCTGATAGGAATCGAGCTCCCGCTTCTTCTTCTCGAATACGCCGCTTGTGGGGATGTGGAATATCGTCACGATGAAGGCGAGGGAGAAATATATCGTCAGGAAAAGAAAAGCTATTTTGGCAAACTCGCTCATCGGCGGACTGTAGAAGCCCAGGACACCCCCGGCCAGGTTCGCGGGGCCGATCGACGCATAGGAGTATCCGAACAGAACCATCAGCACAAACGAATGAACCAGCGATTTGTATTTTTCCTTCTTCGTCAGGAAGACTATCCAATTCATGCTCACGATGTGAAGGAGGGCGATGAACACGGAGACGCCGAACGCTATGTCGCGCAATACCGAGAGAAACGAGGAACCATCGAACACGCTGAGAAACGACGCCGCCAGTGCGAAGATTATGAAAAGCTCGAATCTTCTCCTGACCTTGCGGTCCGGTTTGATGTAGATGATGTCGCTCATCGTCATGAGCAGGAATATGACGAAGGCGGCGATTCCGAATGCGAAGGCAGTCGTTGCAAGGAGCTGCATGATGTTTGAAGGCATGAAGTTCCCGGAGGAGGCGCCTCTGTTTTCGAGCATTATGCCCCATGTAGATATGATTGCCGCCGAGAAAAAACCGTACGCCACAAGCTTGCGGAGAATCTCGAGAGGTTTGGCAGACTTCTTGGTCCGGAAAATCCTCATCGCCGCATACAGGAATGCGAATGCCGCTATGGTGAACAGGCTCCTGAACCCGTTCAAAACCGGATCTTCCAGGTTGATCGATATTCTGATCCAGTCATAAACGAGGAGTAACGTCGCAATAGAACCCGCCGCCACGAAATACAGGCTATTTCTGAAGTTGAGTCGCATGTGCTCTTAATCTAATTCTACTATTCGCATTCTGCAATCTTTTGTTACAACAGCACGAGAGGAACTCTGCGCCTCTACAGCGAGGAATGGAAGCCGGAAACTTCATACTACCGCTGCTCGCCCTGTTCGCAACCCTTTCGCCTGCGTCCTTGAATTCACAATACGCGAAGCTTCGCCCGGAACGAACCCTTCTTCAGTATTTCATCTCGCCGGCCCCGACACGAACATCAAGATGATTTTCTGACGGCACTATCGGGCAGCTGTAATTGTGATTGCAAGCGCAATACGGACTGTAGGCATAATTGAAATCCAGCGTGTACTCACCCGATGACTTCTCCTCCAGGTCAATGTATCTCCCGCCCGAATACGATCCCTCTCCGTTAGTCTCATCGGTAAACGGTATGAAAAGTTCGCCGGAGTTGTCTCCGGTCATCTTGTATGCGTAAAGCCTTAGTTTCTTCCCGTCGATTTTGAATTCGAACCAGCCGTACCTGATGGCCGGTCTCGTCTCGCCCCCCGTCGCTTGTATGCCCACTTTTTCCGGCGATTTCTCCTTAATAAGCTTCACTGCGAATATGAGGTCGAGGTTCGGTGGGTAATAGTTGAGATGACGGAACTCAGTTCTCTGTTCCTTTGTCAGCGGTGAGGAGACGTCCGATCGAAAAAAGGCGTCCTTGCGTTCCCGGGAGCTTTCCAGCTGATCGATGTAGGCTCGTTTCTCGGCGGCATTGAAGCTCAACCGCCTGTAGTTGCCCGAGCACGATACAAAACTCGCTGCAAGGACGAGGAGAAGGGGAAAAGCGGCTCTAGTTGTCGTTCTCGAGAACGAGTTCGAGCGATATGCGGTGGGTATCACCGAGCGATCCTGAGTAGGCGAAACGTGCAAACGAATAGTCTATTTCAAGTTTAGGAAGATTAATGCCTGCCCCCACCGTGAACTGCTTCACTTCATCGTACCCCGCACGCACCGCAATCACGTTCTTGTAACTTACTTCCACACCGCCGCGGACATCAGCACTCAGCGGCCCGAGGTGCACGGTAGACGACGCGCCCATGTTGTCGGCGTTGAAGAGGAGATCCAGCGCAGGTGTGACCGCGGCAGGGCCGATGTCGAGCGTGTAACTCGCGCCGGTGGCGAGTGTGGGAGGAGCGACTTCAGTAGTTCCGGTCGTCCATGCCAGCACCGTCGTCGTGGCATTCTGCAGGTTCGCGCCGAGGTTGAAATTCCTGAAGGGGGTGTACAGCGCGCCGACGTCGAAACCGATCCCCGTTCCATAAGCCGAGCCCAGGCTTCGCCGTATGAATTTCACGTTCGCGCCGTACGAAAAATTATCGCTCGCTCGCCTGGCATAACTGCCGATCACGGCAACGTCCGTTGCGCTGAAGAAGGTTATCTTCGAATAGTCGAGACGGCTCAGACCGCCCGAGTATATATCGGTCGGGGGGATCGGATTCCCGTTCGCGTCGACTCCTGCTCCCTGCGTGTTCGGGATTCCGCTCACGTTAAGCACTATGACGCTGAGCCCGACGGTCTCGGTTTTCGAAAGCGACATTGCCCCGGCTCCGTAATTGTAGCTCACCGCGTCTGCATACCGCTGATCGTGCATGAGCATGATCTCCGGGTACTTGATCCTCGACAGACCCGCGGGATTCCAGTAGCCGGCGGTGACGTCGTTTGCTACTGAAGTGTAAGCGCTCCCCATGCCGAGGGCTCTGCCACCCACGCCAATCGCAAGAAAATCGTTCTCGTATTTCCCGAGAGTCAGCCCCTGCGCCTGCAAACGAGCCGGATGCACCAGTTCAAAGACCGTGAGGACCGGGACTATCAGTAGAAGAAATCTCTTAAGACTCAAGCGGCTCAGCCCCGAATTCGTCTTTCAAATATTTAACAAGCGGATCGTTGCTGTCGGTATCGACAGGCTGCTCGGTGTTGACGATTGAGAAATCGATCGCGACCCGCGCTCCAAGCGTCTTGAGGATAGCGTCTTGTATATATGTCTTATACGGCTTCGTCATGCCTATGACCACCTCATTGGGCGCGCCCAGCATGAGCCAGCCGTTCTGAATGCCCAGCGGTTTGAGATTTATCAACTGTGACCAGACCCCTATTCTCTCTTTGCGGACAGCCAGGAGAAACTCATCCCAGCGAATGTTGATCTCCTGGAAGGCGGACTCGCTGACGACGTGCGCGGGGTGCTCTTCCGAATTCCTGCCCGAAGGGCGTGGGACGGGCCTGCTCGGCGCCGCGACCGAAGGAACCTTACGCTCGGAGTACGCCGGCCGGCTCTCTTTGACCGAGGTGTTCGGCGGCCCCTGGTTTACAGTCGGAGACGGGCCCGGGGTATTTACAAATGAGGGCCTATGGTTGGTTAAGTTTTTTTTTAACTCGTCCACCTGCTGAAGGAGGTCACGCAGCCTCACTGCGCGCTCCATATTCACGAGCTGCAGAAGCGTCATCTCCAGCTTGATTCTCGGCTGGGAGACGTACTTTATCTGCTGGACCGCCTCGCTCGTCAGCTTCAGGAGCCGGAGCAGGTCGAGCTCATCGAATTTCCCGGCCGTCTCGAGGTATCTCTTCCGGTAGTCAAGGGACGCCTCGACGAGATCGGCCTTGCCTGTCGTCGACACGATAAGAAGGTCCCTTATGTGTTCGGACAGCCCTTCCAGGAAGTCTACCGAGTCATATCCGCGCGACATGATCTGAGCCGCGAGCTCGACGGCTCCTTTCGAGTCGTTGTTCTGTATCAAGTCCGTGGTCCTGAAAAACAATTCACTGTCGACCAGGCTCAGCGCATTAACGACGACCTCGTGCCTGATATCGTTGCCGCAGAACGCGGCGACCTGGTCGAAAATGCTCATCGCGTCCCGCATCGATCCGTCGCCCTTCTTGGCAATCGTAACGAACGACTCCTCGTCGACGGCAACCTTTTCCTCTTTAGCGATGAAGCGAAGCCGCTCGATAATCTTTTCGATCTCGATCCTCTTGAAGTCGAATCTCTGGCAGCGTGTGAGAATTGTCGGGATAACCTTGTGCGGCTCGGTCGTCGCGAGAACGAATATCGCATATGCCGGCGGTTCCTCGAGGGTCTTAAGAAGAGCGTTGAAAGCCTCCTTCGTCAGCATATGCACTTCGTCTATGATGTAAACTTTATACTTCAGCCCGGACGGGGAATAGCGGACGGATTCCCGCAGGTCTCTGATCTCGTCTATGCCGCGGTTCGATGCGCCGTCTATTTCGATCACGTCCAGGCTTCTCCCTTCCGTGATCTCCCTGCAGACGTCGCAATCGTTGCACGGTTCACCGTCCTTGACATTCCCGCAGTTAATCGCCTTCGCAAATATGCGGGCCGTTGTCGTCTTGCCGACGCCGCTCGGACCGCTGAACAGGTATGCGTGCGCGATCCTGTTTCGGACGATCGCGTTCTTCATCGTGACCGTGACCTGCTCCTGGGCAGTCACCTCGTCGAACCTCATTGGGCGCCATTTGCGCGCGGTTACGAGATAGCTCATCTTTTCTTCCGGGCAGTCCTCCGCGCCTTCCGTTCTCCGTCGAAAACGTGCTCCATGGCGTCGGCTATCCTCTCTATCGGTACTACCGTTATTCCTTCCTTCAGTTTCTCGGGAATCTCGGTCAAGTCTTTCAGGTTCTCCTTCGGGATCAGGACCTTCTTTATCCCGTATCTCTTTGCCGCAAGCAGCTTCTCCATCAAGCCGCCGATCGGGAGCACTTCCCCGTTGAGGTTGATCTCTCCCGTCATCGCGACGTCCGTCCGGACCGGCCTCTTTCCTGCTGCAGAGATCAGCGCGACCGACATCGTTATCCCGGCTGAGGGCCCATCCTTAGGAGTCGCCCCTTCAGGGACGTGAATATGAACTTCTTTTCCCTTGTAAAAATTTCTGGGTATCCCGAGACGACTCGCATTTGCCCGCACGTATGTGAGCGCAGCCCGCGCAGACTCCTGCATAACGTTTCCTAACCGTCCTGTCAATTGCAATCTGTCCGGCCCTTCCACTAGTATTGCTTCGACGTTTAGAATATCGCCACCTCCACTTGTCCACGCAAGTCCCAGAGCAACACCCAGACGGTTTTTCTTTCCGATCTGTTTCGAGTGAAACTTCGGTACGCCGAGGAATTCCTCGATCTTCTTTTCGTCGACGAAGATCGGGCTGATCTTTTTCTTCTTGCCGTTGTGCTGTATGACAATCTCCCTCGCGATCTTCCTGCAGACACCCGCGATTGAGCGTTCGAGGTTCCTGACCCCCGCTTCCCAGGTATATTCCCGTATAATCTTCATAAGCGCCGCGTCATCGCATTTCGTGTAACGATCCTCGATCCCGTGCGCCTTGAGCAGTTTGGGTATGATATGCCGCCTGGCAATCTCTATTTTGTCATAATCGAGATAACCGGGCAGCTCGATAACTTCCATCCTGTCCTCCAGCGGCTCAGGTATATTCTCGCGCATGTTCGCGGTGGTAATGAACAAAACCTTCGAAAGATCGTACTCCACCTCCAGGTAATGGTCCTGGAAGCTGTGGTTCTGTTCGGGATCGAGCACTTCAAGAAGGGCCGCGGCAGGATCGCCGTGAAAATCAAATGCCAGCTTATCGACTTCGTCGAGGAGCATGACCGGGTTGATAACGCCGGCTTTCTTCATCGCCTGAACGATCCGCCCCGGCATCGATCCGACATACGTGCGCCTGTGTCCCCTGATTTCGGCTTCATCCCTTATTCCACCGAGCGATAGCCTGACGAAATTCCTCCCGAGTGCGCGCGCGATCGATTTTGCAAGCGACGTTTTCCCGACGCCCGGAGGCCCGACGAAGCAGATGATCTGCGACCGCATCTCCTTCACGAGATTCAGGACGGCCATCTGTTCGACGATCCGTTCCTTCGGTTTCTCAAGCCCGTAGTGGTCCTCGTCGAGTATCTCCTTTACGTGTCCGATGTCCAGGTTATCCCTGGTCTTCTTGAACCAGGGGACATCGATGAGCCAGTCGAGGTAGTTCCGGATCACGGTAGCCTCCGGCGAGAATGCCTGGGTCCGTTTCAGCTTGTCAAGCTCGTCGAGGGCTTTGGCCTTGGCGGATTCGGGCATTTTCGCCTTCTCGATCTTCTCCTTCAGCTGGGCGACCTCCCCCGTCGGGCTTTCGTCACCGAGCTCGTCCTGCATTATTCTCACCTGCTCCTGCAGGTAATACTTCCGCTGGTTCTTCTGTATGCTGTCCTGTACCTTGTCGTCGATCTCCTGCTCGATCTTCAGGATGTTTATTTCGTTCATGAGAATCTTAATCAGGGCCTCGTACTGATCCCGCAGGCTCTTCAGGCTGAAGATCCCGATCTTGTCCGGGATCGACAGGTCGAGATTGGCGAGTATATAATAGAATTTGCGGTCGGGCTCGCTCATGTTCTCGAACGACATAATCGTCTCGGGCGGTATGTCCCTGCTGTTCCTGACATAGTCCCGGAACAACTGCGCGGCATGCTTGACGTGGGCGTCGAGCGCAGTCTCCTTCTTCATCGACTTCATGTTCGGGCTTTGTTCCGCGTGAAGGATGCCCTTGTCGTCGTAGTATTTCTTCACGAAGGCCTGTGCCACCCCGTCGACAAGGACTTTCAGAAGCCCGTTCGGCAGCTTGAGCACCTGCAGGATTCTGGCGACCGTGCCGACATGATAAAGCTCATCCTTTGTCGGGTCTTCGACCGTGCTGTCCTTTTGGGCAACCAGCAGGATGAATTTGTTCGCTTTGGCCGCAAGTTCGACCGCCTCGACCGACTGTTCGCGGCCCACCAGGATCGGGAAGAGCATATAAGGAAGGATGAGCGAATCCCTCAGCGGGAGCACGGGAAGACGGGTCGGTATGTCTTCAAGGCTCTTTACGTCTTCGACTTCTTCTATTTCGTCAAAATCCTTCAAAACTGTCTCCGGCTGATGAGAAAAATAACTGGGATTAATCCAGAAAAAATATAGCAGAGTATATAGGGTTAAACAAGGATAGCTCAGATCGAAGAGACGCGGCTCCGTTGCAAGGTTGTTTGTTCCGAATGTTACCTGTTTGATTTCACGGTCGAGGAAAAATGTTGTCCCCCGAAGAGCAGGCGAGAAAATAGGACATACCGAAAGTTTTCGTTGTGTTCCGGGAAAGAAGCTGGCAGACCGCCCGGAACCAGAAAGCGTGATTCTGCTAAGAGGTTGAGGGAACGCTGTCCCGTCAACGTGCCTTTTCAACACCTCCAAACCGGCTTGACTTTTTAGCTAAGACTCCCTAAGGTTCCATGTCAGCGGGACTTCACATCACATCACGAATAGCTGCTTTTGATGAATGGGAAATGAAGATTAATCGTTCCAAAAGTGAGAAGGGTAAGGAGAGGTCTTATGAAATCGCAATCGGATGGGACGAGCATGCTCCGCCGGGACGAGCATGGACTAACAGCTAAGGAAATGAAAATCCTTGAGTTTGTTGCGAAGGGGATGACACGTGAAGAGATTGCGGACAATCTAAATATCAGTGTTCATACTGTGAACACGCATCTGACAAGTGTGTACCGCAAGCTTAAAGCGAAGACTGAGGCTCAGGCGGTTGCAAAGTGGCTTTGCCCTCACTTGCCGCCAGGCTTGACGAACGTGTTCTGCTGACCGATTTTTCTGCATGCCGAGCGGGAATCAGAACCAAAATGCAGAATCAGTGGATCCACTGATTGCGCGGGATAAACGGGCTCCCTAAATTACTTCCGTCGATGCTTCGCGGTAGGTTACCGCGTTTTAAGAGAAGCCCGGTTGGGAATGGCAAGCGGCAGAATAACGCCAAGTTTCCTACCGACAGGGTGCTAATCGTGAGCCATCGTCTGCTGTCGCCAGCTGTTCCCGGAACTCAACAGAAGGAGTGATGGAAATGATTGCGGGTATTGGTCAACCCTTTCGGCCCGTAGCAGACTCCTCGCTGGCCCAGAATTTTCCAAATCCTTTCAATCCTTCTACCAATATCATGTATGATGTACCAAGATATTCTCAAGTCGAAATATCGGTGTACGACATACTTGGACGACAAATAGAAGTGCTCGTTGATCGCTGGAGACAATCTGGAAGCTACACATTCCAGTTTGATGGTTCGCGATTATCAAGCGGAGTTTATTTTTATCGACTGATTTCTGGAGATTTTGTTGAAACAAAGAAAATGGTCCTAATAAGATAAAGAAAAGTAATGTCTTTGAAAGGAAGTCGCGATTCTATGAGAAAGACAAAACTACGTATCGCATGTGAAGCGGCTGTTATTATGGTCACTTCTGCAATCCAGCTTGAATCTTGTCAGAGTCCTACAGCAGGATCTAGTGCAATTCAAAAGGCAACAATTCAGGTTGATACAGTAACGTACAATCAGTTTCAAACACAATCTGACTCGGGAAGTCTTTACTTGAATGTAGAAGTAAAATGGGGGCTCGCGCTGTCTCCTACCCGTGCCGATAGTCTTGCAAATTGGTTTGCAGAAAGTCAATTCAAGATTGAAGACATGTGGTTTCCTGCATCGGGTCCGGTTTGTTACATTTCCTTTAACACTTTCAATTATGTCTTTGTAAGACTTGAGCATCCCGACACGTTGCTCGACACATTGGGCTTTAATCCGGCGTCTGGACCAAACGCCTGTTTCCCGACATGGACACATTACAAATTTATCTGGGCTGCCAACGCAAGTTAGTCGAACTAGGGAACCAAATTGAAAGGTGAAAAAATAATGAGTTATGAAGTCAAGGCAAGAAAAGTCGCGCTATGTGCGGTTTTTATTGCAAGTGTGCTGGCTGCACCGACTGTTCTTGCTCAATCCTACTATGCCATGATGGACCAGTATAAGCACGAAGTGTGGCGCAAAAGCATCTCCGGATCAATGGATTCCAACTCTGTCCTGACCAAAGTCGGTCAATGGGGTTGGGGACCATGTTACACCGTCGCTGTCAAAGGTAACTATGCTTTCATCGGTAATGGCGCTCTGCTTCAAGTTCTCGACACAAGCACCCCAAACAGCCCTCAGCCAGTCGGGCAATTGCTTACACATGGCCCGATAACAAGGGTGGTGATTTCAGGAAATTACGCTTACACTTTGTCCCCATTTCGTATCATTGATATCTCCAACCCGACATCCCCCACCTTGGTGAGCACATTTCTGCCCTCTTCGGTTCCTTTGATGACCATAACCGTACAAGGAAGTTATGCTTACGTGGGAAATTTCTCTGGAATTGTTTTCATAATAGACGTGTCAGATCCTTTGCAGCCAAAGGTAGTGAATCCGCCAGCGAGCATTATCCTGAGCGGCAAGTTGGCCACCTCGATAGTGATATCGGGCAAATACCTGTACGCCGTAAATTATGATGGACTCACATTAGATGTCTTTGACGTTTCTGACCCTACGAAGCCGGTCAGTGTAAGTCATCTTTTTTACGGCGATCCTGGTTTCGCGCTTGCTGTGCAGGGAAAATATCTCTATTTGGGAACCACCGCCATTCCGCGTTTCCAAATCTACGATATAAGTGACTCTTACAATCCGCGGTACGTTACCGGCTTGAACTTCAATCAACCTCCTGCCGCTATCTCTGTAGTGGATACGATCGCTTATTTATCGGTTCGTGATGCAGGGTTTGCGGTGGTCGATGTTGCCGATACAGGAAATATCCACATGATAGCAGACATATATGGCTATTATGATTCTCAGAGCGGGGATTCCATAAAAGCCTTACCGATGAACCAGAGTATCACTTCAACTAACGCTTACCTTGCAACTGAGAAGGGTCTGTGGATCGTTAATATCGGCAAGCTTCCATCATTAATGTCCGAAACTTTTTTTTCGACTGCGTTGGAGGCAGTAAAGATATCAACGGATTCTTCAAATCACGCCTTTCTTGCGGAGCTCTCTGCCGGACTGAAAATTCTTGACTACTCGAATCCGTCATTACCTCAAATACTTGGGCAATATACCCCAGACGAAGCTGTAAGAGACGTTTCCGCAGCAAACAACAAGGCATATCTCCTGTGTGACAGGAACCTCTTGATTCTTGACGTCTCCACTTTGGCAACCCCTAAGCTCATCGGAAGGCTCGAGTTTCCAGACACGGCTTCTGGATGTATGAGACTCTCTGGCTCAACGTTATATACCGCAAGGAGTTCAGATAAACTATACGCAATTGACGTAACAGATCCGTCTCGACCGCAAATCAGTGGAGTTTATCCTACCAGAAGTAATCCCATCGCTATCTCCCAATATGATCATTATCTTTACGTCGCTAATTCGGATACAGGCATCCAGATTTTTGACATCTCTTATCCAGCGGAGTTAAGAGAAAGTGGATTTGTCAGGATTAACCCGCTAAGGGGACTGTGCATAGCGGATAACAAGCTACTGGTGACCGATGTCGCAATATTCTCCGAATATGAAATTAATGATCCGCTTAGTCCAACAAAGAGATACAGTTTGAGCGTTCCTGGTGGTTCATTAGGCAACGCCGAGATCGGGGTCAACAAGAATTTTGCTTACCTATCAAACAATCAGGACTTTATTATCTTGGACATCTCGAACCCCGACAGCGGGAGGATTGTGGATTTGGAGAACGCAGATAGTCTTGACATTTATGCATTCGGTCCGGTCGCCGTATCGAACGGTGTAGTTTTACTGGGGATAGCTGACCAAGGAGTGCTGGTGTTGAAGAACACACTCGACGCGGTTGTCGGAGAACAACCTATAGTGTCGAAGAGTTTTGAATTATTCCAGAATTTTCCAAATCCATTTAATCTGAGCACGTTGATTAAGTATCGCCTCTTGACTTTGAGCCGTGTGATACTAAAGGTCTACGATATCCTAGGAAGAGAAGTAACAACTGTTGTTAACGGCGTTCAGCAAGCGGGAAACTACGTTGTTCCGTTTGACGCCTCGAAATTTTCCAGCGGAGTTTACTTCTACAGAATTGAAGCCGTCGGCACCGACGGTAAGAGATTTGTTTCCACGAAAAAGATGGAGTTGTTGAAATGAACTTTGCATGTGAAGAACGCCCTCCACCCGTTATAAACAGAGAAGCCCTCGAGACTTCCACGCAAAGGGATCAACATGCCAACATTGAACCGAAGGCAGAAAGCCTTGGAGGGCTTTCTCTATTTGAAAATAGCGATAAACAAAATGACTTTCAAAACTAAAAACACAAAGGAGCAGCAAAATGAATACGCTAAAACACATTTTTGCACCGATGGTTGCTATTGCGTTGCTCTCTATTGGAGCTTACTCGCAGCAGTACCAGCCAACAAACATACCGGTCGATACATATTCAGGTGACCAAAGTGAGACCGCGATTAGTGTTGATCCGAATAACTCTAATCACCTGATGGCCACTTGGAATGACTTCAACAACGGCACATATTCGAAACCGGGATTCGCATTTTCAACCGACGGAGGGAATAGCTGGTCTGTCGGTGTAATTGATTCTTCTTCGACCGCACTTCATTACGGTGTCGATCCGTCGTGTGCATTTGACAGATACGGCAACGCCTATTATACGTACATCGCAACAACAAGCGGCGTGAGCCCCACGATTATTTATATCTCAAAGACGACTAACAACGGTCCGCCTTGGACCGCCAGTCAGGTCAGTACCGGATTGACCAATGAAGACAAACCATATATGGCTGTTGACAATACCGGCGGATCTTATGATGGGAGGCTTTATGTCGCATGGACGGACTTTACTTCAGGAAGCGCGATTAGGTTTGCTTACTCAACGAATCAAGGTTCCACATGGTCAGCCCCGAATACCTTCCAATCTTACTCCAATATTCCTGGGGCAGCGGCTCACTATTCGTCACTCAGAGTAACTGAGAGCCCGGGTTCGGTGAGCGGTACAACTGTCCAGTTTGCGACCCCGGCAGTCGGCCCAGACGGCACGGTTTACGTCACTTTCCTCTCAACCACTGGGGGGACCGGGAGTTCAGGGACAATAAAAATAGTCAAGTCCACCGATGGTGGCAGTACCTTCACTCAACCCTCCGCCGTTGCAAACACCACCGTCGTTTTTGGCTGGAATCTTGTGGGGGCGCTCAGAGTTTCCACAATCCCAACAGTTGCGGTTGACCCATCTTCGGGAAATGTTTATGTCGCTTATACCCAATATGACAACGGCGATTACAACATTTACTCTACCCGTTCCACGGACAAGGGAGGATCTTGGAGCTCACCTGCAACTGCTACACAGACTACATCTGGACTGCAATTCATGCCCTGGCTGACTGTCAACTCATCGGGTGTTCTTTCTCTCGACTATTACCAGGGTACATCTACATCGGCAGACGTGTACGAAGCTGAATCTTACAACAACGGTCAGTCTTTTTACGGCTCAGACATTAAGGTGACATCAAGCAGCGGAAATCCAAGCATTGGGAGTTGGACAAGCGATTACATCGGCGCTACATCAATTCCGAATCGGACTGTGTGGCCAATATGGATGGATTTCAGGTCGGGTTCTGATGTCAATATTTACGATGGAATTTACAACAGCGGCCTTCGGCTTGCCTACGATAACAAATCCTTCTCTAGCCAGTCGACAGCTTTCAACGGTCAGCGGAAGTGTTACAGAGAACCGTCCGGCAAGCTGCACGAGGTCTTTGCAAGCGGAACGATAACCGGAGGAGAGATATTCTATCGCAATTCTACGGACAACGGTGCAACATGGAACGTGACGACACGACTCAGCGACGGCACGGCGACAAGTCTCGCCCCATGCATTACGGTTGGCCCCGGTCCAACTGTCATCGCTGCATGGCAGCAGACTAATGGTTCAAATTACAACGTCGTGTGTTCCAGGAGCACAAGTGGCGGCAGTAATTGGAGTGGAATTTCAACTATTCAGTCGAATTTCCCATGCGCCAGTCCCGGTCCCCTGCCTTCTGTCTCAGCAAATATGAACACCGGATCGGCGGTCGTCGTGTACAGGACATCCTCCGGGTTGAGATATGTTTATTCTACAAGTAATATGGCATCATGGAGCGGCCCAACCACGGTGCCCAATACAGATGGCAATTACAACGCCCCTTCGACAGCCTTCTATCCGGTTTTCAGCCCGCCCACAGACAAATCCAACCTGGCTTACTCGAGCAGCGTCGGATATTATTCGTGCCTGTATTATAGATATTTTTCTTTTGAATCGAATTCATGGTCCGGCGCCACCGACCTTTCGAGTGTTTTGCCGACCAGCTATCGGGAACATAAGGACCCCTGTCTTGCCGCGTCAACGAGTTCATACACCACTGCTCATGTTGCCTGGGAAGCTACTCTGATGGCACCCCCAACACCTGTGCTCGTCTACAGAAAAGGGTCATCGGGGAACTTCGGGAGCCAGTATACAGTGATCCAATACCAATCTGCAAATAATCCGTCAATTACAGGTGTTACTTCCGATAACGCATGGATGGTTTTTCAGAACTCGTCCAGCGGCGGATTCTCGAAACTTCATTACTACCTTAGCGGCGGCTCATGGATTTGGGGTAGCCCGACATACGTTTCGTCCGGCAATTATGCCCAGCTATCTGTCGGATCGAGTAATGCGAAATACCTGTGGACGGCAGGAACTTCAAGTCCCTACACCATCAGCATCGGAACAGAGACTCTAAACAAGTTGGCTCCGTTGGCGTTTGATTACTCGCGTGAGTTGAATTTCATAGACGCCGCATCTGGAGCAAGCATTTCGGTGGAGATGCGACAACCGAAGATTCTCTACGAAGACGGAACTGTTTCGCTGATTCCATTTGTCAGCGCTCCGCCAGATTCGGTAGTTATTAGTCCCCAAGAGATTTTGAACTATGGGAGTACACAACCTTTTGCTGCCTCAATCGACATCGATACATTAAGACTCCAATGTTCAGTCAGAACGATCAAGCAAGGCAAGTTATTCCAGAAGGCGAATGGCTCTTTCTCTCTTGGGATCTTCGATGAGAATACAGGAAGACTTCTTGGAACAATAGCGAATCGACCCGTTGCTGAAGTTGTTGACAGCACCAACCAGGTCTATGATGTCCTAGGGAGGGAAGTAAAGACCCTGATCAGCGAAGATCAATCGGCAGGTTACCACAGTGTGGTGTTCGATGCGAGTAAACTTCCGAGCGGCGTTTACTTCTACCGCTTGACAGCGCCGGGGATAATCGAGGTTAAGAAGATGATTCTCATGAAGTGATCATGCTGTTTAAGAAATTCCGGAATTGAAGGGTCCCGCCTCAAAGCGGGACTCTTCTTTTCGCCCTAGCCCGCTTCTTTTCCTACCCCGCGCGTTCAAACGTCTGCTTTGAACTTTCAGTTTCTACTGACTAACTTTTTGCAGGACAAAAAACCAATTCACGAGCGCCCCGCCAAAAGCGAGACGTCCGGGCATGTCCCGACGCAAGTCGGGGTCCTTTGGACGAGTTCTAAACAAGGAGTATCAAATGAAAATCCGTGTAGAAGATGCTCTTCAATACCACTCATCTGGCAGAAGAGGAAAAGTTGAAGTTGTGCCCACAAAACCTTGTGTGACGCAACGCGACCTCTCCCTGGCGTACACGCCGGGAGTCGCCGAAGTTTGCAGGGTTATCGACAAGAATCCGGATGCGGCCTATGAATACACATCCAAGGGGAATCTTGTCGCGGTATTATCCAACGGCACCGCAGTCCTGGGGCTTGGAAACATCGGGCCGCTCGCCGGGAAACCCGTCATGGAAGGGAAAGGAGTTCTGTTCAAAAGATTCGCGGACATCGACGTGTTCGATATCGAAATCAACGCGAAGACGCCCGAGGAAATTATAGCGGTTGCGAAAGCTCTCGAGCCGACGTTCGGCGGAATCAACCTGGAAGACATAAAGGCGCCGGACTGTTTCAAGGTCGAAGAAACGCTGAAGGAGGCGATGAATATCCCGGTGTTCCATGACGACCAGCACGGAACCGCCATCATCAGCTCGGCGGCGCTTCTTAACGCACTCGAAGTTGCCGGCAAAGACATTTCAAAGGTAAGGATCGTGGTCAACGGCGCGGGAGCCGCGGCAATCGCATGCACGAAACTTTACATCAAACTCGGGGCGAAGATCGAGAACGTGATAATGTGCGACTCAAAAGGGGTAATCTACAAAGGGCGGCCAAACGACATGAATCCTTACAAGGAGCAATTTGCGCAGGACACCAAGTTCCGCACGCTCGGCCAGGCGATGGCGGGGGCAGACGTGTTCGTCGGACTGTCCGTTGCGAACGTCGTGACGAAGGATATGGTTCGCTCGATGCAGTCCAACCCGATAGTCTTCGCGATGGCAAATCCCGATCCCGAGATAGCGTACGAAGACGCCGTGGACGCGCGGAAGGATGTGATAATGGCAACGGGCCGCAGCGACTATCCTAACCAGGTCAACAACGTGCTCGGTTTTCCCTTTATATTCAGGGGGGCGCTGGATGTGCGCGCCCGCAATATCAACGACGAGATGAAAATAGCGGCCGTCAATGCACTGGCCCACCTTGCAAAGGAGCCCGTCCCTGATTCCGTCAAGGTCGCTTACGGTGGCGTTGACCTGGAGTTCGGGAGAGAGTATATCATACCGAAGCCTTTCGATCCCCGCGTGATCACGTGGGTGGCGCCGGCGGTTGCAAAAGCCGCGATCGAAACGAAAACCGCACGCGTCCAGATCGACGATTGGGACAAATATGTATTCCAGCTCGAAGAGAGGATGGGCATCACCCGGAGCGTAGTAAGGACCGCGATAACCAAGTCTCAGGGGAGCGGCATGAGGATCGTCTTCCCGGAGGGCGAGGAAGCCAAGATCCTCCACGCGGCCCAGATAATCATCGACGAGGAGATCGCCAGGCCCGTCCTCCTCGGCAAGAAAGCGCAGATCGAGATGAAGGCGCACGAGATGAAGATCGACATGAACGGGATCGAGGTAATCGACCCGTCGAAGTTCGAGAAGCGCGAAGAATACATCGACGAGCTCTTCAGAATGCGTCAGCGGAAAGGGATCACCCGCGCGGAGGCCGCACGATACGTCGAGCGCTCCAACTATTTGGGCGCAATGATGGTACACATGGGCGATGCCGACGGGCTGGTCTCAGGTCTGACACAATCCTATCCGAACACGATCCGTCCGGCGCTCCAGGTGATCGGCATGGCGGAGAAGAGGACCCGCGTTGCAGGCCTCTACCTCGTGATGACGAAGCGCGATACGTATTTCTTCGCAGATACGACCGTAAACATCGACCCGACCGCCGAGGACCTTGCCGAGATCGCCATTATGACCGCCGAGGTCGTGAAGCGTTTCAACATTGTCCCGAGGGTTGCCATGCTTTCCTTCAGCAACTTCGGCAACACGCGGCTTCCACAGTCGATCAAAGTCCAGCAAGCAGTAGCACTCGCGCGCAAACTGGATCCATCGCTCATGATAGACGGAGAAGTACAGGCAGACGTCGCACTATCGCCGGACGTGCTCGAAGAAGTGTACCCATTCTCTTCCCTGAAGAACGGGGCCAATACGCTCATATTCCCGGACCTGAATGCGGGCAACATCGCGTACAAGCTCATGGGAAAGATCGGGGAAGCTGCCCTGCTCGGCCCGATACTGATGGGCATGAAGAAGCCCGTGCACGTGCTGCAACAGGGCTGCGATGTGAACGCCATCGTGAACATCGCCGCGGTCTGCGCCGTCGAGGCGATAGAGAAGATCAAGAACGGCGCTCACTAGTTGAAGAGTCGTCTCACCCGATTCCGCGGGAGCCGTTATTTCGCTCTCGCGGTCGCGGGAACCATAGACCTACCCCTGACCCGGAAGACACCAGCGAACGTCCCGGTTCAACATGTTAAGTCGGGAGTTGAGGCAGGGCGGGTAATCGGTGTGCAGTTCGGTGGGCCGGCGCAGCCTGTGCCGCGCTCCGGAAGTAGTTCCGACGAGTTCGTTAGGGAAGAACAGTTAGGTTAGTATTCTCTCGAACGTAGAAGTATAGCCTTAAGGTCGGCTATCTCTCGTTCCTGCGTCTCGAGCTGACTGTAAAGATCTACGAGGTGCTCGTACAACTGGTTCTCAAGTATGCGGGACTGGGAAACATCCTCAAAATGGAAAACCATCTCGCCATCCCGGTTCTTGAGACAGTAGGCTTTCACTTTGTAATACTTGTCTATCCCCCTCTGCTTCAGAGTGCCGAGACTTTCGCCACGCTCCCTGCATTCACCGACCATGTGCTCGAAAGCGATCGAGTCTTCATGCTGCAAGAAACCGTCCACTTCGAGTTTTCTTCCTCTCTCCAACCTGAGGGGCAGGACTTCCCGCGCAAACGGGTTGGCATACACGAGAAGGAGATTGGAATCGGTTATCACGAGAGGGATCCTGACGGTCTCGAAAACCCTGAAAAAGTCCGATGTCATCACAAATTCATCCATCGAACTATATCTAGCATGATTCGTGCCGGTCGTTTCTTGCAAAACCGGTCAGATTCACGGGATTTCGACAGTTACGATTGCGTAGCCGTTACATTCGGGTAAGATCAAATTACAGAATTTTCACGCCTGGTTGTGCCCCTGCAACCCGGTTCTGGGGATCAGCTTCCGAGATAAACTATCTCGACGCTGGTGACGTTCTTGAGGTCATTGGAAGTGAAGGTGCGGCTCTCCCCTTGCTGAAAATTGAACCTGGAGCTCCGGGCGTCGGTAGAGTTCAACTGGACCATGACATTCCCTGTGCTCTGGAACACGACTCCGTTCCTCTCGGTTGCTTTCATCTGCCCGGCGGCGAAAGGCTGACTCGCCTGCTTGGGTGTGGGGGCGAAGTTCATGCCGGGGGCCGGTACAACGGTGAGAACGACTCTTGCCGTCGCCGTGACCTGGGCTTGAGTCGTCGGTGCGAGAGACATGATTCCGATGAACGGAAAGAGGAGTAATATGTTCTTTGTTCTTTTCATTGCCTTCACCAACCTTACTTGCGAAGGCAATGCCACAAATCATCACGACGGAAACTTTTTAGTGAATCCGCGTAATATGCCGTGGAAGCGCGGCTTACACTGACACCCGATCACGCCGACAAACCGAGAAAGAGACAAGACGCGGTAATAATTACCGATTTTAAGGAAAGAAGTACTTAAGTTTGGGGACCAGAAACGGCTATTCCCGGTCGTTTTAGGGGGGTGGGATCACGGAATTGAGATCAGTCTGGCAGAGCTATAAGTCCCGAACGATTTGATCTTCTCCATAGTCGACTCAGCCTCCTGGCTCGTCCTGAAGCTTGAAGTGAACACCCTGAATTCCATTGTTTCGCTATCGAAACCGACGAAAGCGATGATTCCGGTGCGCCAGCGGAATGAATTCGCCAGCCAAGTCGCCTGATATTCATTCCTGAAGGCTCCAAGATTGATCACATACATGCGAGGGAGATCGCCCTCACCGTTTATAACGACGAATGCGTTGCGGCAATCCCACCTCTTTTTCAGCCGGTCCATAAGATTCTGAGCTTCCGGCTCGGACTTGAACGGACCCGCCATTACCGAGAAGAGCCGTGTAGATCGCTTGAATTGGACGGCGGAGGACACTCCCGTTTTTGCTTCCAACCTCGCTGTGAAGGCCCTCGCTTTCCCCACAGATTGAAAAGCCGCAAGCTGGACGGAGAAGAGATAATGTGATGCAGTGTCGAGAGTCGAGCACACAAACGCATCAAAGAATCCGAACCTGTTCATGAAGATATCCAGCCTGTACAACGCAGTGGCCTTCGTGTCAAATGTATCGGTCTGGACCACGTATAGGTGGGACCTCGGGTTGAATCTCGACACCAAGATTTGGCCGGTGGTGATCCGTGCCCATTTTGCCAGCTTCGCTGCCCGGTCCGGTGTGGTGAAGGCACCTAGTTGGACAACGAACCTCTCAGGCCCGGCAACAGGCGGCGGAACAACCTTTGGTCGTTGCACCTCCGGAGTCGCTACTTGCCCCTTGTTCTTCAAAACAATTTTCAGCCCTTCCACGAAGTCGCCGTTCTTAGTCGGCTTCACAGTGAAGTCAAGGACCGAGGGATCGGAATAAACTCCGAGGATTGCAAGCTGTGCCGAATCGACACTTGCTTTGTATTGCCCCGGCGGCAGACCCATATAGTAGAAGCTGCCGTCGTTGAATATTGCCACTGTTGCTCTAAGGCTGTCAGTGACGGATCTGATATCCAGGGTAAGACCTGCTATTGCGCTGAGGTTGCTGCCCTGCTGCCGCAGCACGGACCCCTCCACAACACCGCCGACAAAGAAGGGAACGTCAATCTGCTTGTAGGAGTCCGGGTCGGTGATGAAGGAGAACGCCTTCCGCTTTGGAATCCACAGTGGGTTCCTGATCGAGCTCAGGTCCACGTCGGCGCTGTATTGAGTATAGGGAAGAAGATTCCATTCTCTTATAATGCCGTCACTCGATGTTTCGGACGCGACGGCCTGTCTCAGAGTGATGTCACCACTCTTGACCACTTCCTCCCCGTCATCGTATTTCCCGTCTCCGTTGGCATCGATGAACATCCGCATTGATGCGGCAGAGTGTCCGACCCACTGAAGATTGTTGAAGAGAAAACGTCCGTAGTTGTCGTCGAAGCCTATCGACCCGCTGACGTTTTCCGTGTACCACCCGGCGCCGTTCTGGAGCTGCGCGTTTGTGGTCGAGCGTGCGAACGGCAGATCGGCTATTATTTGCAGGTTGAAATTCGTCGACCTGTTGATGAAATCCCGCTCGGCCGAGACTGCCACTCGGATGTATCGTTGCACGTTCTTGGAAAGTTGGAGCAATATATCATCCAGAGAATTCTTGAGGACGCCGTATCTCCCTGTCGCATTTATCAGCGTGCCGTTCAGAAAATCAAATGCCCCCTGCTGAAAGAAGAGAGAGTAGAGTAACGTACCTGTGAAGCTGTAGCTCTGGATTTTTCCTCCTCCCCCATAGTCTATTATCGATCTCAGATAGCCAATCGAAGCGTTGAGCTGCAAGAGGCTGGCCGAAAGGTAACCGGAGTAGCTGTACGATTTCTGTCCGCTGGTATATTCCTGACCGCCGCCTGCCAGCCTGAAGTTAAAGGCGTTCCCGCCGACATCGAATGGCATGTAGGCGTCGGCCTGTAGTTCCTGGAGTTTAAGACTTGGATTGTAGAGCAGATTCTCTCTGTACCGGGAGTACGACACGTCGAAAGCGGCCTGCGAGGCATACAACGCATTGAACGTCGACCTGTAAAATGCGGAAGGCGCGGCGTCGATGCTCAGCATGTACTCCGGTCCGAAGCGAAGGTAAAGCGAATTGTAATAGAGAGGCCTGGAAAAGAACGGGCTCTCCACGTAATCCATTCCGATCTTGTCGCTCATCCAGTCGGAAAGGCCGAAAACGACGTTTCCGGAAAGGAAATTGTAGTCGGTATTGCTGACCTTCCCCGCGCTGAATGTGTAATTCACCTCCCCGGCCGGCACGAACGTGAACGGGATCTGCAGCCTCCGGTCGCTCTCGTAAAACTCGCCGTTCGGTCCGTAATATTTCAGCTGGATAAATGAAGTCCCATAAACCAGCGGAATGGAAAATTCGGCGCGCCCCCTGGCATCGGCTTTCCTGTAGCCGACAAGCTGGCCGTTGAGATAGAGTTCGACGTCCCATCCGGGATTTGTACTCGCCTGTATTTGATACTTCCCGAAGAGAGTCCTGACGGTGAGCGGCTCGTTCGTCACCTGAGCACCTCGAAAACCGTACTGGTTCAAACCGTTTGAGTAGAGGTTCCCGAGCCCCGCGTATGTGATGTAGCCGGTCGAATCAAAAGCGTACTTCCATGAGATAGTGCTGGAGTTGATGCTTGCTCCGCCCCGCGCGACCGACCCAAGAAGAGACCCTTCGGTTTCCCCGCCGAGGATTTCGGCACCTCCGGTGAATCCGTAGTTGTAGGCCAACTGGCCCCCCCCGCTGTATGCGGAGAGGGAGTAATCCAGTATTCCCCCGTTCAACAAGGAGCGATGCCGCGGATAACCGAGCGGGGCTTGAATGATGTTCTGGTCCGGAGAAACCAAAGCGTAGTTTCTGCGCATGGATCTATCGTAATCCTGAACAATCGGAAGCATCTGGTCGGTATTGAGCACTAATGACAGCGAGTTGAAATCGACGTTGAGGTTGAGGCCGAACACTTTGTCGAAGAAGGATGGGAGGACATAGAAGTCCAGCTGCCCTATGATCACCGCTGAGGTGTCGAAGTCGATCTCCTCCCCACGGATATGCGCCACGCCCGATTCGAAATTGATTTCGTACTTGTCCGAAGGTTTTATGTAAAAACCACTGAGCGTTTTCGAACTCATGTCGACGGTCTGGTCGACCCTCAGCTGTTTGAAGACGGCACTTATGGGAATGTAGACAGAGTCACGGTAGTAAAGCGAGGTCACTACCGTGTTTACCAGCCCGCTGTAACTAAAGGAGAGGTATATGTCCTGTGTTTCGGAGTTCGGCGGGACTCCCTGCGCGGCCGTTCTGCCGGACACGGCTAACAACGCAATTAAAAGTCCTCCCCAGAAATACCTTTGTGCGCAGATTTGTTACTCCCGCGTGTTTCTTTCTACAGACTCAATACGGATATTTTAAGAACTCTACCGACCAGGATTTCGAAGACCGGTCACGGAACGTCGAAAGAGAACGTCTTCTCGATCGTCGGTATCTTCAGGAGATCTTCTCCGGGGATGTCGCTCCGATCGGAATCAAGGGTCAGCTCCGCCGTATACTTGCCGCTGCGGAGTTTCAACAACGGCACCGCAAACTTCACGACCATGCTGCTCGGGTAAATCGCGAGGACTTCCTGTCCCGAGTACACGCTGTTTCCGGCGCGGTCCTTGACATCTGCCGACATCTTTCCGAAGAACGGCGAATTGCCGCCGTGAGAAACATGCACGAGGAGGTTTATCGACGATGAGTCGGGGACAGCGCGTATTTCCGGAATCTCCGCGCTCGCGTTCACGTAGCCCTTTTTGTAAATAACGGTGGTAACCTGTTGAAGGACAAACGTGATGTTTGCAGTAATGCCCGTCCTGACAGTGTCGATCGTTTTCGCCTGCGGGGTCGAACTCGTGACAAGCCTTGTCCAGTACTCGCCGTCGGGTATGTTTGCCGGAGCAGACACGAACAGGCGAACCACCTGCTGTTGTCCCGGGTTGACTATGAACTTCTGCGGGAAGCCCTTCAACCAGGGTTCGCACGAGCGAGCGCTCGCCATCAGGCTGTCGTCGTACTGCATCCTGATGTTCCCAAGGGAGTCCGACTCAGGAAATCCAAACCTGAAAGATATCGTAATTTCCTGCGGCGTGTTCGACCGATTCATGACTATGAAAGTGCCGAAACGCGACTGATCGCTCATGAAGAGGATCGTCGGTGCAACAATGACCTGCGCCCGAGCCACTGTTACGGACAACAGGATCAGCAACGCGGTTAGTGTTTTTCTCATGGCCGTAATTTAACTAATCTAAAGTTCCATCCCAATCTCTTAGCGTACCACTGTGAGAATGAAGACGCCGCTGTAAGAACCCGGAGGCTGGCCGGTTGGCACCGGAGCCAGGGACCCGCCCAGCCAGAAGTAGTAATTGGTATTCCGGCGGCCGGGGCTCAGAGTCGTGCCGGACGTAATCGGCTGCGATCCGGCCTGACTATTCGTCGCAGAACCGTACAGGCTCGGAGTGAAAGTCAGCGTATTGCCGTACCCGTCGTTCAAAGTCGAGGTACTCGAAAATGTGACGATACTCCTGTTGTTCCTTACGCCGGTGGCGATAAACTGCGGCGCGCCGCCCGCCAGGGCACTCAGGGAGGGAGGCGTCGTTCCCGCCACCACCAGACCGAAATCCAGCGCCCCTGTCGCGGAGATTGAAATATTTCCGAGCAAGGTTGCCGTAACGGTAATCGTCTCCGTCGACGTATAGTGCTGGGTGCCGACCACGATGTCGGACACGATGGTAATCGTGCCGGAATAATCCGAAGCGATGTAGTTGTTGCCGGGTGTGACGGTCCCTCCGAGCCAGAAATAATCGACGTGGGCGGTCTGGCCCAGCGTCCCGTTAAGCCCGTTATTCGGATTGAAAGCCGTTGCACCGGCAGTGCTGTTCACGTTGACGTGGTAAGCGGCGGAATTAGTCGCGAAAGAAATGGGCAGGTTATCGCCCGCCGCATCGGTCAGATTACTCGGAAGGATGAAAGTCAGCGACAGCGTTGCCGCCTGGCTGTAATTCGGAAAAGCCACCTGAAATGCCGCCGCACCCGGGCTGGTATAAGCAAGGGTAGTCGTACCTGTTATGTTTGTGCCGAACGAAAGCCCCTGCGTGACCGTGATAGTAGAATACTGGGCCACAGCTTGATCTGCACCGAAAAGCATCAAGAACAACGATATTACCATCCGAAGATGTTTCTTCATTAATAATACCTCAGAGTGAACTTACTAAATCGTGAAACAAGATTCATTAATAATTTCCTTCTCAATATGATACGCTTACAACATAGGTACCGCTGTATGTTCCTGGAGGCAGAGCCGCAACATCTATGGACCCAAATAGATATATGAAAGCCCGCGCCGACTGGCCGATTCGGGCTGCGTGAAGTTTGAAACGCGCCTGTGTTCCGCCCGGAGAGGCCCAAGCGGTCGCTTCCGCCGGGTCATCCGCCGAATTGTTAAAAGCCGCCCCCGCTGCGTAGGACATAGCATATCCTCCGTTCACGAGCGCCGGCGGCGGAACAAGTGTGACAGAGACGGTACTGTTCCATCGTCCCGATATCGTAAGTTTAGCCGCCGAGGTGTCAGTCAAGCCTACGGAATGGACTCCGCTCCCGGGAACAATTATGCCGAAATTCATTGTCCTTGTCAGACACAGTGATATCCCTACCGCAACACCGAAAGAACCGGAGCGAGTTTGGGCGACGTTCGATTGCGCGAGAAGCCTCGAGTTAAGCACGACACAGAACGCAAGGACGAAAGCCGGCGGAAACCCACGGTGCCGACGTCCCGGACCGCCACGCGTTCCGCGGGAGACCGCATAAGTTGTCGATATGTTGTGCAGGTCATTCATCTGCATGTTATTATCTGACTTTAAGTTCACGTACAACCTTCACCGCCCGCTCCGTTGAGCGCTGCGCACGGGCGCTCGCGGAGCCGCTAACAAACAGAAGGCTCAGCACTCTTGCTAAGCCTTCTCCCTCCGCCGAATTGTTATATGAAAAACGGATCACCGGAAAAACACCTCAGACCTCACTAGTAAGCGACGGAAAGAGTGAAAGTGCCGCTATAGGTCCCGCTTACCGCGCCGGAGGTAATACCGTTCAGGACGCCGCCGACCCAGAAGTAGAAGTTGCCGGTCGAGCCGTCAAGATTGACGCTGGCACCAAGCGTGCCCGCGGATGCCTGCGTGTTTGCATTCAAACCGACAAGCGATGGCGCATACGTCACAGTCGCACCGGTCACTGACGGGCTTGTAGATGTATAGCTTACGTTGATGGCGTGTCCCGGCTCACCGTTGACTACGAACGTGCCGGCGGTCTGACCGGTTGCCGGACTGACAGGATTCAACGTGTCCGAGCCCACACCGGCGTAGGTCGTTCCGAAATTTGCGTTGGAGTAAGTCGTTATTGTGAGCGCGTGCAGTATGCTCACGTCGACGTTGATGACCTGAGATCCGCTCATCTGCGCGAAGGACATGCCGGCAAAGCCGAGAACCATCGCTGCGATTAACATTAGCTTCTTCATTGTGCGCCTCCTGTAGAATGTGTTGTTTTGTAAAGTGCGTCTTCCTTCCGCCTCACCGGCAGAAGTTCTTGAAGTCCATATGTAAAACTCGTTTTTCATCGTCACTATGGTAAGGGGCAACCGGCGTGCCGGAGGGAACATCCTTTTCCTGGCAAAACAGCAGATCTGTCGTGCGGGAAAAAGAGGGGATTACGGAAAGGTAACAAACCCTGAACTGAATGTAACGCTTTGAGGATTCAGCACTTGCGCCTGATACCAAGCCGAAACAGCCCCTTCCTGCCGCGGCCCTTCGTCGAGTCACCAAGAATCCTGGAGACGACTGGCAGAGCGTGAAGGCTGCCGCACGGCCTCGCCTGAATGAGGGGGAGTTTTATTCAAGACAGCGACGTATCGCGAAAAAAAGCGGGACGGTAATTAGTCCTCTTCAACGGGTGGAGTCAGCACAAAACTGGAGAGAGCGAGAAGCCGTTGCTCATTCGAGACGGATCGTCCGAATCGATACATCGAACGGGAATGTAACCTGCAACAGGCCCTGACCGAGGGATGTAATCGTACCGTTCATTTTATTTCCGTCGGCCGTGAATGCAACAGCAGTGTGAAAAGTCTGAGAGGACGCGACCGAGAACCGCAACGTCAACTCCTTGTAACCCGGTTTGAACTTCCCCTCAGAAGCGAATTGAAACTCAGCTGCCGGTCCTTCCGTCTTGAAGGCAACCTTGACCTGCAGGTAGTCTCCGCCGCGGTAGGCAAGAGATTCTCCATCGTCGAAATAGACGTCGCCTTCCGCCACGTCCCGGCCATATACACGCAGGTAGAGAGTGTCCAGCTGCTCGCTTGTGGATTGAGTCAGACTCTGCGTGAAGAGGATGGTCCCCTCCTTCACGAACACCGGCGTCATCCCGAGCGGGGCGACCACCTCATGCCAGCCTCCGGGAATTACCGTTCCGTCATAGACACTTGCCCAGTTCCCTGTTGGAAAATAGACATCTCTCTTGACGACTCCCGAATCAAGGACCGGTGCCACGAGAAGCCGCGATCCGAATAGAAACTCGTTGTAGATCTTATACGTCTCAGGGTCCTGCGGGAAATCGAGATAGAGCGGTCTCATTATCGGGAGACCGGTTTCATGTGAAACCCTGAACGCTGTGTAAATCTCCGGGAGCATCTCGTATCTCCTGTCGATTATCTCGCGGTTGATCGCCGTATATCCCGGGCCGAACACCCAGGGTTCGCGAGGCTTCGAGTCGTTCGTGCTGTGAGTCCTGAAGAATGGCGTGAACGTCCCGAGTTCGAGCCACCGCGTGAACAGCTCGGGACTCGGATTACCGACGAATCCTCCGACATCACTTCCGACAAACGGCTGTCCGCTGACGCCGATGTTGAGAAACATTGCGAGGGCCAGTTTCAGGTGGGCGAAGCTTGCGAAATTGTCGCCGGTCCACATGGCCGCATACCGCTGTCCGCCCGCATAGTTCGACCGCGTAAGCACGAAGGGCCTCTTGTCCGGCTCTAGTTTCTCGAGTCCTTCGCGGGTCCCGCGTGCCATCTGCATCCCGTAGGCGTTGTGAACCTCGTAGTGCATGGCGGTGCCGTCATCGAGCGTGTGCATTACATCGGGTGGGAAGGTCTTGTTGGGAGTGTTGAATACACTCGGTTCGTTCATATCGTTCCAGAAGCCGTCGACACCTGAATCGATAAGGTATTTGTACTGCTCACCCCACCACTCCCTCGTCTTTGCGTTGAAGAAATCGGGGAACACGCAGTTCCCGGGCCACACCCTGCCGACGAAGTACTTCCCGCCCGGCGTCTTGACAAAAACGTCTTTCTTCACCCCGCTGTCGTAGGCCCGATAACCTTTGTTTTCCTTTATGCCCGGGTCGATTATCGTTACGACTTTAAACCCCATGCCGTGGAGAGTGTCGAGCATCTTCTTCGGTGTGGGGAAGTTTTTCGGGCTCCATGTGAAGCATCTGTACCCGTCCATGTAATCGATGTCGAGGTAGATCACGTCACAGGGGATTTTGTTCTCCCGGAAGCCCCGTGCTATGTCAAGTACTTTCGATTCCGGGTAATAGCTCCACCTCGATTGCTGGTAGCCGAGCGACCACAGCGGAGGCATATGCATTTTACCGGTGAGGTCGGCTAATTTTCGGACGACGTCCGCTGCGTTCTTCCCTGTGATTATGTACAGATCGAAATTCCCCGCTCCTGCGCTGTAGATCAATTTGTCTGCCTGCGTCGCACCGACGTCGAAGACTGTTCGGGAGGGATTATCGAAGAAGAGACCGTATGCGCCGCCGGTATCCGCTTTAAGGATGAACGGAACGGTCTCGTATAAAGGATCGAACTTAATTCCGTACGCCGGGAAATCGGAGTTCCACATTGTCCACCGGCTCCCGTACCTGTTGTATGGAAGGGTCTTTTCTCCGAGTCCGTAAAAATTCCTCGCGTTGTGGATGTCGAATCCTGCCGTCAACCCGGTATCGCTGAGCTGAAAAGAGTCGAGGTCAAGAAGGTCGGCACCGTCTTTCGAAAGGAGCCTCAGACCGCCCGACTCAGGCGAGTATTGAACGAATCCATCCGGGAAGTCCGCGGCTATTCTTTCCTTATTGATCTCGATCCCGGACTCGGAGAGTTTCTCTGGTGCTTCGACAACGGCAAAGGACTTCCTCTCGCTGTTGCCACGCTCGAGTGTAAAATGGAAAATGCCCGGCTTGAGAATCTGGAACTTTACTTTCCCCGCCTCATAGTTTGCAATCACTTCATACTGCGTCTTTTCAACGTTCGTAAACTTACCAAGTGCTTTCATATCGTCTGTTTTGTTGTTGTTAAGTCCCGTGTGGGTGCCGAGCAGCAGAATTAAGCCGTAAATAAGCATGTCAGATCACCTTTAAATGGAGCTCCATCAGTTGTTCCCTGCTGACCTCGCTCGGGGCCTCGTCCATGAGGGACATCGCGCTGGCGGTCTTGGGGAAGGCTATGACGTCGCGGATCGATTTGCTACCGGTGAACAGCATCACCAGCCTGTCGAAGCCGAAGGCAATCCCTCCGTGCGGGGGCGCACCGTACTTGAACGCTTCAAGAAGGAAGCCGAACTTCTTTTGCGCTTCATCTTCCGAAATTCCGAGGCAGTTGAACATCTTCTGCTGTAATCCGGGTTGAAAAATCCTTATGCTGCCGCCCGCGATTTCGTTGCCGTTCCAGACGAGGTCGTACGCCCTGGCACGCGTCCTTCCGACCGGATTCTCGGACGTCCACCTCTTCCTCTTCTTGTGCTCCGCGAGTCCTTCGTCAAGTATGGCAACGTCATCCTCCTTCGGGGAAGTGAACGGGTGATGCATCGCGGCGAACCTGTGCTCGTCCTCCGCCCACTCGAACAGCGGGAACTCGGTGACCCAGAGGAGAGAATTCTTGTTCTGGTCCACCAGGCCAAATTTCCTCGCCACCTCGATACGGAATTGTCCGAGGGTGCCGTAGATTTGCTGCGCGGGTTGCGTGACAAGAAGAATCAGGTCTCCCGTCTGGGCGGCGAATCTAGCGCGCAGGTTTTTCAGCTGCTCGGGCGAAAAGAATTTTGCGGTGGCTGAATCCAGCGAATTCTCGGTCACCTTGAAATAGACAAGTCCGGCGGCTCCGCATGATTTCGCGAGATCCGTAAGCTCGTCTACCTGCTTCCTGCTGAGCCCGGCCTGGCCTTTCAGGTTGATACCGCATACCAGGTTTCCGGCCTGAATACCCGTCTCGAACACTTTGAACTGCGACCCGCTCAGGACCTCGGTCACGTTTTCGATTTCGAGCCCGAAGCGCAGGTCCGGTTTGTCACTGCCGTATCTCGTGATCGCTTCCTGGTAACTCATCCGCGGGAGGGGTGTTTCTATATCGACTCCCTTGACTTCTTTGAAGAGGGCTTTGACCAGGCCTTCCGCCATCGGATAGATATCCTCCTCCAGCACAAACGACATTTCGATGTCTATCTGTGTGAACTCGGGCTGACGGTCGGCGCGCAGGTCTTCATCGCGAAAACATTTCACGATCTGGAAGTACCTGTCGTAACCCGACACCATAAGTATCTGCTTGTATGTCTGAGGGGACTGCGGCAGTGCGTAGAACTTCCCGTGGTGTATCCGGCTCGGAACGAGGTAGTCTCGTGCACCTTCAGGAGTGCTCTTCATGAGAAAAGGTGTCTCGATCTCGAGAAAATTGAGCGAGTCGAGATAACGGCGAACCGCCTGCGCCATCCTGTGCCGGACAAGCAGGTTGCTTTGCATCTGGTGCCTTCTCAGATCGAGGTAGCGGTACTTCAACCGCAAGTCCTCGGATGTGTCTATGACGTCTTCGATGGGGAACGGCGGAGTCTCGGACTCGTTCAGGATCACGAGATCGTCGCCCAGGACTTCTATTTCTCCGGTCAGCAGGCTCTTGTTGTCGGTCCCCTCAGGCCGGTGTTCCACCTTTCCCACCACTGCGATTACATCCTCGCTTCTCAGCTGCTTCGCAATCTGATAAACCGATTCGTTATGTTGGGGGGCGAAGACGACCTGAGTCTTCCCGTACCTGTCGCGGAGGTCGATGAATATAACCCCGCCGAGGTCCCGCCGGCCGTCTACCCAGCCGTTCAAAGTGACGACATCATTGATATTCTTGGCTCTAAGCTCACCACATGTATGAGTTCTCTTCTTACCGCGTAAGGATACTGTCTCGGACATACTTTACATCAGTTCATTAGTTGAAAATCGTAAAATTCAATATAAGAAAGGGGAAAACCAGTTTCAAAATGGCGGATTTGGGGGTACTGTCCTAGTTTCACGCCATGATGCGATGAGAGTTCTCGACTGTCATTCCCGCGTACGCGGGAATCCAGACTCGCGAAAGACTGGGAGGCTGTCCAGAAAGTCTTGTCTGTCATGCTGAACGAAGTGAAGCATCCATTTTTCAGAACGAATAAGTGGATTCTTCAGTCGCTCCGCTCCTTCAGAATGACATTTTCCTTGTTTTGGGACAACCTCGACAATTCCGTCGTTTATCAGGTATGTAAACAAGACGTTGGAATAGACTGCTTTCAGATTAGGACACTGCGGATTTGGGGGGATTCGGCGCGGGTGAAGGGTCTCTCAGATTCTTCCGAATTTCTTGTCCAGCTCGAGGAGTGGGATCTTCACCAGGACGGGCCTGCCGTGAGGACAAACGTACGGAACTTCCGCTTCAAAAAGCTGATCGATAAGAGACTCCATCTCCTCTATCGTAAGATAATCTCCTGCCTTGACTGCGGCTTTGCAGGCGTATGTCTTGCAAAGCTTTTCGCGCGGCGTGAGGCGCAGGTCGTTGTCACGCTTGTAGTCTTCGATTATCTCCGTGAGTATCGTGCTTTCTCTCCCGGGCTTGAGGTCGACCGGTACTCCGTCCAGAACGACGGTCGAGCCGCTGAACATCTTCAGGCTGAAGCCCATCAGGTTAAGGTCAGGCATGGTTTCCTCGACGATGGTGAGGTCGGCGGGATCGAGGTTCAGGCTTATCGGGAAAAGGAGCTGCTGCGTATTCTGTCCCTGTTCGTTGAATCTCTTGAGGGTCCGCTCGTAAATCACCCGCTCGTGCGCGGCATGCTGGTCGATCACGAGGAGTCCGGTCGAGATCTGCGAAATGATATACTTGTTGTGGAGCTGGTATATGATGCCGCCGGCGTCTTCCAGCGAATCGGATTCTGCGCCGGAAGTCTCGGCTGAGGAGGACCTGCTCTGGGGAAACCTCAGCGAGAACAACGGGTCGACTGCATCCGCTATGCGCTCGTCTTCGATATAACGCTGGGCAGGTTTCGAGTTGAAAGATACGGGCACTATCCCGCCGCGCGACGATTCGGTCGTAGCACGGCTGACAAAGCGTCCGGTATCGGGAGCGATCGCCATTTCCGGCACGAGGTCGCTCTTGACGAGCGCGCTCCGCGTCGCCGAACGGATCGCGCCGTAGATACTCCTCTCGTCCCTGAATTTCACTTCCAATTTGGAGGGATGCACGTTGACGTCGACTTCGTTCGGCGGCATCTCTATGAAAATGGCGAAGAACGGGAAATCGCCTTTGTCGATGAGATTTTCATATGCCGAGAAAGCCGCGTGGTTAATCGCCTTGTTGATCACGTACCTCTTGTTCAGGAAGAGAAACTGCTCGCCGCGAGTGCGCTTGGTGTATTCAGGTTTCCCGAGGAAGCCGCTTACCTTGAGATGGTCGTAATCTTCTTCGAAGGCCACGAGCGAATCGGTGAAACGTTCGCCGAATATTTCATCCAGTCTTCCGCGCACTGTGTCTGAACGCGCGCGCAGCACGGTCTCATCACCGGACTGGAGCGTGAACTCAATTTCCGGGAATGCTATCGCGTATCTCGAGATGGTCTGATACACGTGCCGAAACTCGGTCGGGTTTGCCTTCATGAAGTTTCTTCGGGCCGGCGTATTGTAGAAGAGATTCTTCACAATGATCGTCGTCCCGGTCGCGTGGGCGGTCCTCGAAACGTCGTCCCGGCGTCCCCCTTCAAGTCTGAGGTAAACTGCGGCATCCTCGTCGGCAGTTTTGGTCTTTACTTCGACCTGGGACACCGCGGCAATCGAGTAAAGCGCTTCCCCGCGGAAACCGAGTGTCGCAACATTCTCGAGGTCCTGGTAGGTTTCTATTTTGCTGGTAGCGTGTCGCTCGAAGGCCAGGAGGGCGTCTTCTTCAGTCATACCTGCGCCGTTGTCCGTAACCCTTATGAAGCTCTTGCCCGCGTCCTTCACCTCGATGTCGATTGCCCTGGCACCGGCGTCTATGGAGTTCTCGATGAGTTCTTTGGCGACCGACTCGGGGCGCTGCACCACTTCCCCTGCGGCAATCTTGCTGGCTATTTCTTCGGAAAGGACTCGGATTTTGGCCATTAAGCTTCCTTTGCTGCGGATCCCTGGATGTTATTCTCCTCTTCAGCCTCAGAGAACAGTGCGTCGACAAAAGTCGTTCGGTCGAACGGCTGCAGGTCGTCTATCCCCTCGCCGACGCCTATATATTTCACAGGTAATTTAAGCTCCTGACTGATAGCAATCACGATGCCTCCCTTGGCCGTGCCGTCGAGCTTTGTCAGTACTATTGCGGTGACTCCGGCGGCGTCCAGGAACTGCCGCGCCTGCATAAGCCCGTTCTGCCCGGTGACCGCGTCGAGTACGAGGTACACTTCATGAGGGGCGTCCGGCATGACCTTCCGGATCACCCGCGTTATCTTTTTCAGTTCTTCCATCAGATTAGTTTTCGTATGGAGGCGTCCGGCCGTATCGATCAGTACGACATCGACGTTGCGGGCCTTCGCCGCGCTCACGGCATCGTAAGCGACGGCACCCGGATCGGTCCCGGGTGCCTGCTGGATTATCTCCACGCCGGCGCGGTCGGCCCACACCTTGAGCTGCTCGTTGGCAGCCGCCCGGAAAGTGTCGGCGGCGGCGATCAGCACATTCTTGCCCTCGCTCTTGAAATTATAAGAGAGTTTACCTACGGTCGTCGTTTTGCCGACGCCGTTCACGCCGACGATCATGATAACTTTCGGCTTTGCCGAGAGACCGGCAGTGCCATTCGGCTCGATCAGGTATTTCGCTATCTCCTCCTTGAGAAGACCCCTGAGCATTGAAGAATCCTCGTAGCCTTCTGCCTTCACCCGCGCCCTGATGTCGGAAATAATCCTGCCGGTTGCGTCGAATCCGATGTCGCTGGAGAGCAGCGTCTCTTCGATCTCGTCGATCAGTTCGTCGTCGATCTTCGTCTTACGGGCGATGACTTTCGTTATCCTGTCGACGAAAGTTGAGCGCGTCCTTGACAGACCGTCCTTAACCTTTTTGAACCGATCGAGCAATCCCATCAGAAATAAATTCCTTCGTTAAGCTTCGGGACCACGTGAATCCTGAGACCCGCGTTAACCATTGGCCGCCATGTATTTCCGATAAACCCTTATATATACGCCGAGCGAAATAAAAAGCGACGCTGTACTCAGGTAGAGAAAGAACATTTTTATCAAAGCCATCGAATCGACTCTGATCGTGGCGAGTATCAAATACGCCGCTATGAAGGTCACCGTCCATTTACCGGCCCACACGGACTGTACCACGATCTTGCGGCGGCTGATTATGAAAGAGCTTCCCACGACTATCAATATGTCCCGGAGGGCCACGAACCCCGCAAACCACAAAGGCACGTCGCCCGTGATCACCAGGGCCGCCGATATGGTTATGAGGCATATCTTGTCCGCCACCGGGTCGAGCAGCCGCCCGAAATCGGTCACCTGGTTCAGCGCCCTCGCCAGGAGCCCGTCGAAGAAATCCGTCGACGCTGCCACAAGCATTATCACGAGGACCGTGATCCGGTATTCGTTACCCGGCTTGAGAATCAAGACGACGATCGGTACCAGAAGAAAGACGCGGCTCAGGCTGAGGATATTTGAGATCGTCCACTTTCTCTCAACCTTCAGTGTTTCATTAACGCGAGACGCTTCGGTCAACCGAGGTTCACTCCCAATTTCCGGAAAAGTTGTCAGTTATCTCATGAATCCCAGCCGCAGGGCAAAATGCTATCGCGCAACTACCACCTGAACTCATTTATATTGGCTTCGAACTCCTCTTTCGTGTTTCCCTCGACATCTGTGGGATATTCGCCGCTGAAACATGCCGTGCAGTAGTTTCTTCGCTCGTCCGCCGGGACCGAATCGATCAATTTCTCCAGTGAGAGGTAGGCTAGCGAATCGACGTTGAGCTCCTTCCGCATCGCCTCTATGTTCCCTTCAAACTGGTTCGCAAAGAGCTCCTTTTCCGAGGGAAAATCCATCCCGTAGTAACAGGGATGCATTATCGGAGGGGAACTAACCCGGAAATGTACCTCGGCCGGCTCCGCCTCCCGGATGAGCTTCACGAGCTGCTTGCTCGTAGTGCCGCGGACGATCGAGTCGTCCACGATTACAACCTTCCTCCCCTTCAGGACACCCTTGACGGTGTTGAACTTGATTTTGACTTTAAGGTCTCGCGAATACTGGTTCGGCTGAATAAATGTTCGGCCGATATAATGACTTCTGATGAGTCCAATTTCAAATTTCGCCTTTATTCCCATCTTCATGCTCTGAGAGACATAGCCGAGAGTCGCCGTGTTCGAAGAGTCGGGGACGCTTATCACGACCAGTTTCTCGTCCTCGTCGTTCTCGACGGGAGATTCTTCCGCGAGGCCTTTCCCTATTTTCCGCCTTACCTTGTCCACACTCTCGCCGAATATCTTGCTGTCCGGCCGGGAGAAATATATGTACTCAAAAATGCAGTGGCGTGATTGCTTCGGGATATCGGGCAGAAATATCGAGCGAACTTCCCCGGCTGCGATCGCCTCGTCGTCGATGATTACGATCTCACCCGGCTCTATATCCCTGATATACTCCGCTCCGAGGAGATCGAAGGCACAGGTTTCGGACGCAGCGATAAACGCCTTTCCTATCCTTCCCAACGCGAGGGGACGGAACCCGAAAGGGTCCCTGGCTACGATGAGCTGATTGTCGGACAGGATTACAAGCGAGAACGCACCCTTGATCAGCTGCAGGGCGTCGTAGACTTGCTCGATGACGGTCTCCTTCTGGCTCCGCGAAATGAGATGGAGAATAATCTCCGTGTCGGTCGTCGTCTGGAACAGCGTCCCGGTTTCGGTAAGCTCAGCACGCAGCCTGTGGGAATTGGTGAGGTTGCCGTTATGGGCAATTGCGAGGTTGCCCTTCCGGTAGTTCACAACGATGGGCTGAACATTCTTCCGGCTCTCGGCCGCGCCCGTAGTAGAATACCTGTTGTGGCCGATACCGGCATCGCCGCGGAGGACGTCGGTAAGTATCCTCTCGTCTTTGAACACATCGGCAATCAACCCCGTCCCCTTGTGAACATTGAAGAATGTCTTTCCCTGCGTCCGCTCGCGCGTGACTACTCCGGCAGCTTCCTGCCCGCGGTGCTGGAGCGCGTTGAGCCCGTAGTATATGAAATTCGACGCGTTCTTTGCCCCGTAGACACCCACAATTCCGCAAAACGTTTTCGGTTTCTTTATATTGAGGCTTGCTTCATGCATTTAGTGCTTGACTCCATCATTTCTCGGAAGGGAAAGTTCACTCACCATTCATCATGCGGCCCGGTCCTCGAAGGGCCAAATACATCATCAAATTAATCAAGCCGGCAAAGGAAAACAAACCGTCCCGGTGCGGAAGGCTTAGGAGCATCAGGAAAAAGAACGGCAGCCTTGTAGGGCTGCCGATTTCTCATCAACCGGATTTTTTTGTCGCGATGTTCAGTTTGCGATCGGTGCCTCGGCGCGAGCAGGAGGCTTGTCTTCCTTCCTGTTCGGGCGAAGGGCAAATCCCAGGACTTCCTGCATCTCACCCACGAACTTGAACTTCAGCTGGTCGCGGACGTGAGCCGGCACCTCGTCAAGATCAAGCTCGTTCTTCTTGGGAAGGATGACGGTCTTTATTCCGGACCGCACGGCGGCGATGACCTTTTCCTTAACTCCGCCTATCGGCAGGACCGCACCGCGCAGCGTGATTTCGCCGGTCATCGCAAGATCATTCCTGACGAGCCTCCCCGTAAGAAGCGACACGAGCGCGGTCAGCATCGTCACTCCTGCAGACGGGCCGTCTTTTGGCACCGCACCCGCCGGGACGTGGACATGGATGTCATACTTCTCCCTGAAGTCGGGCTCTATCCCGAGGGTCTCCGCGTTGGCCCCTATGAAGCTGAGGGCGGCCTGCGCGGACTCCTTCATCACGTCGCCCAGTTGTCCGGTGAGGATGAGGTTCCCCTTGCCTTTCATTTTGGAAGCTTCGATAAACAGTATATCTCCGCCTACGGGGGTCCATGCCAGGCCCGTCGCGATACCCGGCTTGTTCAGCCGCTCCGAGACTTCCTGGTGGAATTTCCGATTGCCGAGATATTTAACCACCTCTTCACGTCCGATAGTAAATTTCTTCTTAGCCCCGGCCGCGACCTCCATAGCGACGCCGCGGCAGACATCGGCTATCTTCCTCTCGAGATTGCGCACACCCGCTTCTTTCGTGTATCCCGATATCATGAAGTGGAGGGCTTCGTTCGTAAACTCTATCTGTTCCTCCTTGAGGCCGTGCTCTTGTACCTGCTTCGGCACCAGGAAGCTCCTGGCGATATGCAGCTTCTCGTCCTCTACGTAGCTCGGGATCTCGATGATTTCCATCCTGTCCCTCAGCGCAGGCGGTATCGGCTCCATCATGTTCCCGGTCGCGATGAACATCACCTTCGAGAGGTCGAAGGGTATCTCAAGGTAATGGTCGCTGAACGAGAAATTTTGTTCCGGGTCGAGCACTTCGAGGAGAGCGCTCGCGGGATCTCCCCTGAAATCCATGCCGATCTTGTCGACCTCGTCGAGCATGAAGACCGGGTTGTTCGAGCCCGCCTTTTTTATGCCCTGTATGATTCTTCCGGGGAGCGCTCCTATATATGTTCTTCTGTGCCCGCGGATTTCGGCTTCGTCGTGGACGCCTCCGAGCGACATCCGAACGAACTTCCTTCCCAGGGCCTTTGCTATCGACTTCCCAAGGCTGGTCTTACCGACTCCCGGAGGGCCGACGAAGCAGAGTATCGGACCGCGCATGTCGTCCTTCAGTTTCCTGACGGCGAGATATTCGAGGATTCTTTTCTTCACCTTCTCCAGGCCGTAGTGGTCGGTTTCGAGAGAGTTCTGCGCCTGTTTTATGTCCAGGTTGTCCTCCGTCGAAACACTCCACGGAAGGTCGAGGAGCCAATCGAGATACGTCCGGGCCACGGTGTACTCGGCGCTCGAAGGGTGCATCCTCTGGAGCCTGTCCAGTTCTTTCGATGCGGTCTTCTTCACTTCTTCCGGGTAATTGCTTTCTTCGATTCTCTTGCGGAGCTCGTTTATCTCCACGTTCTCGTCGTCTTCCCCGAGCTCGTGTTTGATCGCCTTCATCTGTTCGCGAAGGAAATAATCGCGCTGACTCTTGTTGATTTCGTCCTGAACTTCGGACTGAATCTTGTTGCCGAGTTCGAGGCGCTGCACGAGCTTGCTCAGGAACACGTTCGATTTCCTGAGTCTTTCTTTGACATCGAGCTCCTCGAGGACTTCCTGTTTCTCCTTTACCGGTATGTTGATAAGCCACATCGCCATGTCCGCGACATGTCCGGGGTCTTCGGTGTTGAGAAGAAGTCCAAGATGCTCCGGTGTAAGATCGGGCGCGAGGTCAATCGCCTTGCGGAAGCTGTTCTTGATCGCCGACGTCAGCGCTTCCGCCTCGATCCCTTCCGCTTTCTGTTCCTCGATTCTCTGGACGAAGCCTTTCAGGTAGGGGTCTTGCTGGACAAGGCTGAATATCTGTGCCCTGTACAATCCCTGCACGAAGACGCTTTTCGATCCGTCGGGCATATTATAAACTTTCAATATCCGCGCGACGGTTCCCAGCTTGTAGATATCGTCGGAGGCTGGGCGTTCCGTGTTCGCGTCTTTCTGGGCAACGATCAGCACCGGCAGGTCATCCCTGAACGCGTCGTCGACGAGCTGGATCGTACTCTTCCTTCCCACGGTAAGCGGCATCATCTGGCGAGGATAAAAAACGGAATTCCTCAGCGGCATTACGGGGAGTATTTCCTGGTTGTAAAGCTTGCCCGGATCCTCCATCACTATTTGTTCGTCTCTCTCAACTTCCTTCTCAGACATAATTTTCTCCTCCCCGTAGGGATGCTTAGTGTTTATGACAACCTCATTACGGTATCCATCAGCTCGTCTCGCTGCCCCTGCATCCGCGACGCAATCACCACTACAAGCTGAAGTATACCGGGGTCATTTATATTGTTCTTCTGATGTACCAGTGCCTCGCTCACCGCGGCGTGCTCCTCCATGTCGCCGACCAGCCTCCTGACGTTCTGCCTGAACTCGACTTCCTCGCGGGTGTCGATGTTCACCTGCGGGACGTTGCCCCCCAGCTCCACAATTTTCATCCTGACGAGCTCGGCCTGGGACCGGACTTCGTCGGCGATCTTCTTCAGCCTGTCGATAAGGAAATGATAGGGTATCCATCGGGAGTGCGAAGAAAGATTGGCTGCGGTTTCGAGCAGGGCCGAATAGTCACTCTTCAGGTAATCCAGGTCTTTTTCAAGCTCTCTCTTTTGCGGGAAACCCGCGGAAAGGTGGTCGAGAATTGATAATCTCTGATGGGATTTTCCTGCCGCCGTTTTCTGTAGCATTTTCTCCTCCTGTGTGCCGATACGACGGGGCTTCCGTACCCGGAAGCCCCGGCTCAAAGTCTCGGCTTAAGAGACCTTAACTTCGATCTCTTTCGGTTTCGCCTCTTCAACCTTCGGCAGCGTCACTGTAAGGACTCCGTCCCTGAACGAGGCGTCGATCTTATCGCTCTTGACAGTAGTCGGAAGCGAGAACGATCTCTCGAAGGCTCCATACGCACGCTCCACGCGGTGTACGTTCATATCTTTCTCTTCCTTCTCCTGCTTCTTCTCGCCCCTGATGGTCAGAAGATTCTCCTGTAGTGTAATCTTGACATTGTTCTTCTCGACGCCGGGCAGTTCCGCTTTGATCACGAAGGCGTCTTTATGTTCCATCACATCAACGCGCGGAGCCCACTGCGCGACAAAAGAACTCTCTGTGTCGTAATCGGTGAACAGGCTGTCGAACACCCGCCCGATTTCTTTTTGCATGTTGACAAGGTCTCTGAACGGCGTCCATGCCGCGACTTCCCGTTCCGGTTTCCATCTTGCTATTGCCATTTTTATTTCCTCCTTTTTTGTTTCCACTCCACCTATTGTTCAACAGGCGTGCCGACAAAAAAGGTTCGAAATCGCGCGGGGAACGATATGCTGCCGCAGATACGTTCGCCGGCATGGACAAATCTAACAATAACAGAGACATAAAGAGAATTCTTTCTGCCTCTAAAGCGCCATTTTGTCAACAAAGACTCGAAACACAGTCAGACAGCACGCGTCATTCACCGCCGATAAACCTGGCACTTGTCGAGAGCGGGATCAGCCGACAGTCTCGGCCAGCGCTTTGTCTATTTCAGCCACGTCCGCATCTTCGATGACGAAATCACTCTTAACGTTCTCTTCGACCTGAAAATCCGTCCGCGCACCCACTATGGAAGAGGTGACCGCCGGGTTCATGTTCACCCACGCGACCGCCAGCTGACCGACGGTTTTCCCGTATTTGGAAGCGATCGGACGAAGTCTCTCGACAAAGGCCAGCTCTTTCGAAAGAAGCGGTTCCTGAAACTTCCAGTCCTTTCTTCGCCAGTCGTCGGGAGCAAGGCGCTTCATATCGAACTTCCCCGTAAGCAGGCCTGACAACATCGGGCTGTATGAGACGACCCCTATCCCGTTCTTGCGGCAGTACGGGAGTATCTCGGCCCCGACTTCCTGCTTCAGCAGACTGTAAGGGGGTTGGAGCGACTGCACGGGCGCGAGCAAAGAGCACCTCTCCAGCAGTTGGACATCGAAGTTGCAGACGCCGATATACCTGACTTTCCCCTCTTTCTTCAGGTCGATCATTACCTGCCACGAATCCTCGACGGCGATCTGGGGATCCGGCCAGTGAAACTGGTACAAGTCCACATGATCCGTCTTCAGTCTGCGAAGGCTGTTCTCTATTTCCTTCCGAATACTCGACGGGCCGAGATGGGTCCTTACTTTCCGGTTGTCGTCCCATACCATCCCGCATTTCGTGGCCAGGAAGACCTTGTCCCGGTTTCCGGCGATCGCCTTCGCGACCACCTCTTCCGAGTGTCCCAGCCCGTAGACTGCGGCGGTATCGATCCAGTTTATGCCGAGATCGAGAGCTTTATGAATTGCTTTGATGGAGGCGCTGTCGTCGACTGCTCCCCAGCCGAATTCCCACGGGCCGCCTATCGCCCATGCGCCGAATCCGACCACTGTCAGTTCAGGTCCGTTCGTTCCTAGTTTTCTCTTTTGCATCAGATTCCCTCTTTCATTCCGTTTGATTCATTCATAAATAATATAACCAGAAAGAGAGGTTATCCGTCGCGGCGATGAAGTGGAGGGTTATGCGCCTATGAAAGAAACCCCGAACATTACCGCCAGTCCCAGGAGCATGGACAGTACGGAGCCCGTCCGTCTCACCTTCGTGTGAAAGGCCTCGGGAAGAAGGTCCATGGTAGCGACGTAAAGAAATGTTCCGGCAGCAAGGGCGGTAGGCATCTGTATCGAGGTTGGGCTGAGCCCGGACATCAGAAAGTACGCGATGACGGCGCCGAGAGGAGTCATTAGCGAAAATGCAAAGAGGAGTCCGGCTGACTTACGAATCGAGAAGCTCGAAAGTCGCAGGACGGTCGCAAGGGAAAATGCACCGACCGCCTTGTGAGCTATAATCGCGAAAAACATGATGAATCCAAGCCTCTCATCGGCAAGTGCGCCGACACCGAGCGCAAATCCGGCAGTGAGACTATGGACGACAAGACCCACGAAAGCAGCCATCCCGACAACGTCATGCCTGTGGGGACAGTCTGGACCGCAGTCTTCGTCATGGTGTTTCGCGCTAAGCTGCTCGAACAGCAAGACGAAAAGAAACCCCGTGAGAACGTATTCGAAGGCGTCCTTCGACGCCTTGACGTCCGGCAGGAGGTGGAAGAAGACGGCACCGAGAAAAACCCCGGCGCCGAACGCCACGAAAAGGTGGAGCATCTCCGACTTCCACTTCCTGATGAACGGAAGGACGGCACCGATTATCGCAAAGGCAAGGATTACAGCAATATACTCGAGCAGGCGCGTCATAGGGCTTTGTATCTTTGATGCAAATTTATCGTTTCGGATCCATGAAAGCCAGCGGCTGCCATCCTTGCCTTAATTTCTATCGAGTGTTATACTAAAAAAGTATTCTGAATTGAAACGACTCGCTCACTTCCTTTTATGAAGATAGAACAGACTCCTGCGAAGCACAAGAGCTTCCAAAACGAGATGCTGCCTCATATGGCCGCTCTCTACAATTTCGCCCTCAGGATGACCGGGGACCCGGACGATGCCAAGGACCTCGTGCAGGAGACCTACATGAAAGCCTACCGATTCTTCGACAAGTACGCCCAGGGAACGAATGCAAAAGCATGGTTGTTCCGGATAATGAAGAATTCGTACATCAACAGGTATCGCAAGGAATCCAAAGAACCCGACAAGATAGATTATGACGACATCAAGGATTTTTACGCGAGCGTCAGAGACTCAGCGGTCGACTCGAACGATCTGCAGGAAAAGATATTCGGTAACTTGTTTGAAGACGAGGTTGCGAAAGCATTACAGGAACTCCCCGAGGATTTCAGGACAGTCGTCATTCTATGCGACATCGAAGGATATACCTACGAAGAGATTGCCGATTTCATCGAGATCCCTATCGGGACTGTCAGATCGCGCCTCCACCGCGGCAGAAAGATGCTACGTTCAATGTTGAGAGACTATGCACTAAGGCGCGGATTCAAGGATGTAGATGTTGAGACGAACGAAGATTGAATGTGGAAGGAGTCGGTGAAGGTGGATTGCAGGGAGTCACGCGAGCTGATGAGCGGAGCCGTCGACGACGAGCTCAGGAAGAATGAATCGCAGGTCTTCTATAAACACATAGAGATATGCGGCAGCTGCAAGGATGAGTACGAACTCGAGAGGCTGACCAAGGCCTACATCAAAAGGAAGATCACGCTGGTCGAGGTCCCCTTCGACCTCGAGAAGGCGATCCTGGCACAACTCACCCCTGAAAGACCTGCCGAGGCCGGGGGCGGACGGCTCTCGAGGATATTCTCGAACAGTTTGTTCCAGCCCGTGATGGCCGTCGCCGTAGTCGCGATCATCGGGATAGCCCTTTTCTTTGCCAACAAGCCTAACCTCATCATGCCCGTATCGCGGGATGAATCCGCAGGGGTCATTCAAGCTTCCGCGCAAAACGTTCTGATTGTCGCGATGAACAACTTCCAGGAGGTACTCAGCGGCAAGTTCAGGCCGCAGATTACCGCGGTCACGACTTCAGATGTATCGACGTTTCTGACGCAGAACGCCGGCTACGATCTTCCTCTTCCGGCGGTGCCGAGCGCGGACTGGGTCGGTGGGAGCGTTACGAGCACAGACGGCAGTAAGGTGACCCACATCGTATACAAGATCGGCGAAGGGTACATTTATATCTACAGTTTTCCCCGGGACGCCGTGGCTTCGAAGGATATCTCCCTTCCCACCGGCTGCACGGAGGCCATTCAGAAGAATCAGTGGTATTGGGGGATGGACCAGAACGGCGACACACAGGCGGTATGGCGTTCCGACGACCACGTATGCGTCGCGACTGCCAACCTCGAGAAGAAGGATCTCGTCAATTACTTAAAAACATCGGACAGGACGGTGCAATGATGAGCAGAATACTTATCGCACTAATGTTCGTAACCCTCGCCTCGTGCAGCAAGCCTGCGCAGAAGCAGGCTCAACAGGCATCCACGGCCCAAGCCGCCGCAGCGACAAGCCACAAGAATAATGTATCGCTCGTTTCGCACGTGAGTTCCGCGGCCGAGAAAGCCGCCTCCGACTTCTCCTGGTACGACAGCAAGGGAGACCCCGTATCGCTAACCGACCTCAAGGGCAAGACGGTGCTGATAAATTTCTGGGCTACATGGTGCGGGCCGTGCAAAGCGGAACTCCCCGACATCGAGTCGATCAGCAAGGAATACGCTTCGAAGGGGCTCGTCGTAATTGGAGTCTCCGAGGACCGGGGTGACGGAATACTCGATAATGTCTCGGACTTCGCTTCCAAAAACGGACTCACATACCAGATCGTGGTAGACAACGACGACATCGCCAACGCGTACGGAAACATCAACGCCATACCTACCTCGTTCCTGGTGAACAAGGACGGGCAGATAGTCGAGAAGTGGATAGGGGTAAGAGACAGGGCGTTCTTCGAATCGACGGTGAAGAAGCACCTCGACTGAGAAGTCAAAGATCAAAGCGCAAAAGTCAAAACTACAGCTCAAAACTCAAAAGTCATCTATCCGCAGGGAGTTTGTGCGGTCTGTTTTGACTTTTGACCTGTAGATTTGAGCTTTGAGCTCCTGACCTGTCGTCAGGGCAGGTTTGACTTTTGACTTTGGAACGTAGCGCTAACGGGAGTCGAACCCGTGTTTTCGCCTTGAGAGGGCGACGTCCTAGGCCACTAGACGATAGCGCCGATTGAGGTAAGAATTCTTAATTTTGAATTTTGAATTCTTAATTCGCCCCAAAGGAAGCCCAGGCCCAATTCAAAATTGAAAATTCAGAATTTAAAATTCCGAGAAAGCTGCCCGGCTAGGGCTCGAACCTAGACTTTCCTGATCCAGAGTCAGGCGTGTTGCCAATTACACCACCGGGCAATCATTGTTTCCGCAGCTTTTTGAAATTTGTGCGAGATTTGTGCAAGAGCCGCTCGATAAATTTAAACGGTTGGGATGAATTAACCAAGTTATTCCCCGCGCTTGAGTCGGGTGCCCCCCTTTCTATGACAGGGCGGCATCCAGTCGCGATCAACTCAGTTCGTCAGTGAAACACAAGTTGTTGCCCCAGGAGAGGCACCGGAAAATCCTCGAAACTGCAACCAGACTACTCAATGACCCCCTGATCGAAAGTTCAGATATGGATCACTTTGTAGAGAAACATCTAATACGGATGCAACGATCGTTGCTGAAACCCGCTGGAAACATTGTAACACCCTGAGACCCCACGGTTCACTTTGTTACAGACGTCCGACTCCAAGAGCATTCTATCCCGTCCCTTTTGCTAATGCCTGGTCCCATCACCAACTTATGGCTGATGCAACACTTGGAGGCAAGTTGTAAGGAGCTAACGCGTCGCGAGTAACAAGGACTGCGGCCCGTTCCGGATGAACCAGTAGCGGAGCACAACCCGAGGCAAATCATATATCACCGAGGCGTCGGCGGCGTTCTACGATTTCCTCATTTGGTCAAAATGACAATCCTTGAGCTTCTTTCCGCTACCACAAGGGCATGGACCATCGACTGAGACAGAACTTTTGCGCATAATAAAGTCTATTTCGGAATCATCCATCAATTCAGCATCATGAGGGTTAATTGTCCGCCCTTCTCTTTCCAACCTCTTAATATCATCCACAGTGATTGGGGAGGATGAACTCGTAACTGGCCTGGAGATTGGTTTAGATTTGGAAAGGAAGCTTAAGCATTGGGAGCAGTTCTACAATTTCAATCGCCCCCACGGTGCCTTAAAGGGAAGGACACCTTACGAGGTGCTAAAGTCTCTATTAAAGTAAATTAGAAATTGTCCGTCAAGGTCCGATATATTACAAGCGCAGAACTCATATCAAGCAAACGCAACTCGACACAAGCAACAACTGAAAAAGGCCTCTTGGGACAATTGTGAATACTCCTGCTTGTCTTTCAGAAGCCTACAGCACCTATTTCAGCAAAATCATCCTGCCAGTACGGGAAAGCGTGCCCGCTACGATTGTATAGAAATACATGCCGCTTGCAAAGTCTTTCATGTCAATGTTTATGTCATATGTTCCAGCACTCATTACGCCGTAGTTCTCTTCGAGGACTTTCTGGCCCAAGATATTGAAAACACTTAGAGTCACCCTCGAAGCATGGTTCAGATCGAACCTTACGGACGTGCTTGGATTGAAGGGGTTCGGAAAGTTCTGCAAGGGTCGAACTCCGGTAGGAGTTTCGCCAACCCCGTTTCGAATGGCAGTGATTGACGAATTTGTTACAACTACACCTTCTCCATAGGTTGCTGCATAGAGACTACCTCCAGCCCACTCTAAATCCCTAAAGTCCTTTGGAACTATATTACCACTTATGTCAATCCAGGCTGAACCGGGTGATTTAGACAGATATATTCCGTTGGACGTCGCGAGTGCGGATTCCCCATCGCTTGAGTTCGGGTTAAAGCCTAGGGTGCAGGCGAAGTTCGACGTAAGTGATGCCGCGGAGCTAGGTAGACCGGCATTGTATGATTTAAATGTGGCCCCGCCATCGTTGCTCAACAGAACACCCCCGCCGGCTCCAGGGGCGGCAGTCATCCCCACTTCCACAATTCCGGTATCGGAAGGATCAATATCTAACGTGTATGGATGGCCCGCTGCACTACTGAGATTGCATTGTTTCCAGGTGGAACCTGCGTCATGGGTGACATACAAGCCGTTGCTCTGTGTGCCGACAAAAATAGTATTGTCGTCGAGTGGATTGACGACAACCAGAGATGGGTCTGTAAACGGCCAACTTAACTTCGACCAGGTCATTCCCCAATCAACGCTGCCGTAGACTCCACCTTGCGCCGCAACGTAAACTTGGTTCGGGTACAATAAGTCGGCTCCGATCAAATTCCGTCCCCCGGCAAAGGTGAACTGGATATTCGGCACCGACTTAAACGTTCGGCCTCCGTCTGTCGACAATTGTAACCCGGCAATAGTGTAAACGTAGCAGTAGTCTGCATCCCCGGGATTGATGCGAACGATTCCATCTTCACCTGCTGGTAATCCGGTGCTGGCAATTTCCCAATCTTTTCCACCGTTAAAAGTGTAGATGGGGCTGAAGTCCTGAACAGCCGTAAAGATCGTAGAATCGTGCACAGCTACTCCCGTAAGGAGAGATGACTTCATGTGACCATTCAGACCGGTGAAAGAATTCCCTTTGTCAGTAGTTGTATATAGCCCCTGGTCCGTTCCCAGAACGATCCGTCCTGCCTGTCCGGGCCACGCCATAATGAACCGAATATCCCAGTTGGTTTCAGGCACAGAGGTCCAGTTTACTCCATGATCGTTTGACAAGTAAAGGCTCCCATCGAAACCAACATAGATCGTTCCTGAATCATCCACTGTAATCACTTGAGCAGCATTATGAAACTGTGCGTTGCTGCTGTCTTCTGGGTACAGAGGCGCCCACGTGCCGCCAGCATCGTGCGAAACAGAAACGTCAGGGTAGTAATTGTACCACTGTACAACGTATAGGGTTTGCATGGACGTCGGATCAGTGGCTATAGACCATACAGTATGGCCTGGCTCGAACATGATTTTTCTCCAAGAGGAATCGGGTGAAGCTCGATATAATACCTCGCCGTTATCCAGACCGGCATATAGAGCGGTTCCGCTTGCAGTCAGCACACGAACTGGTACATTTATAGTTTTCGTCACAGTCCAAGTAACACCGCTGTCGGCAGATTCAGCAATCCCGTGAGCTGTGGCAGCATATAGTGTATTTCCAATCTGAAGGATGCTTGTGGTTGAGCCCAGGGATGCCTGAAGGGTCCAATTCGAGCCCCCGTCAGTGGTTCTGAAAATGCCGTCGAACCAGGTGCCGGCCAGAACAATGTTGGGATTTGCCTGATCGAGCCAAAGGACATCAACCATCGGATCTGTAAGACCCGCGTTAACAGCCACCCAGCTGTTGCCACCGTCAACCGATTTGAAAACACCGGACTCCGAATATGGACCTGAGTTCCCTGGTCCGGCGCCGCCTCCTGCATACATGAGATTCGGGTTGGCGAAATCAACCGCAAAGGCTTGCGTCTTTCCCGCAGCGGGCGGCCGTGAGCTCAGAGGAATAGCATGTGGACCTATTGCTTGCCATTGAACATCCATTGTCTCGGTCCCAGTGAATCCCGGATTGTTAGTCGTGTGCTGTGTCTGGGAATATGCTGCCGTCAGTCCAAGGCCAAACAAGAATGTCAAGCTGTAAACGATGTGTTTCATGTTAATACTCCCGCCTTATCCCGGCCAGCAGTCGGGCCGTTATGAATTCAGCATTATTACTTGATTAGCATCATACTCTTTGTCGAAGCGACGGTTTCACCGCGAGCGCGATCAGCTCTGATCCTATAGAAATAGATCCCGCTTGAAAAACGCGACATATTGACCGTCCGATCGTGGGGACCCGGACTCATACGGCCTAACCGAAGCTCCAAAACCCTTTGGCCAAGAATGTCGAAAATCTCTATGCGTACAGTGGCACTTTCCTTGAGATCAAAACCAATCACCGTTGCAGGATTGAACGGGTTCGGATAGTTCTGTAAGAGTCGCAAACCGCTAGGCCCATCAGGGCGGCTTTGATTCACATAGGTCACAAGCTGATCATACCAGGTGTCATCAATTGGGAACTTGAGCGCCTTGAATTGTGGACGAAGATCCTTGTCGAATGCATAAGACAGCGCAGAAACCATGAGAGTCGCTCGAAATGAATCAGCCGCAGCGGAGTTGTGTGACGGATCATAAGCCTGCATCATCCCGGTACTGAATTTCGCCAATGCTCTTGTCATTCGTTTCACCGGTTCTCGAAATCCTGTCCCGAGCGATTCCGCCTCAGCACAGAATTCGTAAGCGATTGTCATGAAGGTATCGAATGTCTCATCCGGTGGAGTCGAAGGGTCATTCCAACTCGCAAATGGACATCCATGTGAGACATAGTCATCGTAAGCATTCCGGACGATCTGAATCGATGCAATCAGACTCTGTTCAATGTCGAGTACCAGGTCTGAATCCAGTCCGTAGGAAGCGGCATTATTTACGAGTTCGTATCCCGCAGCATGTTGGAATATCTGGGCCATACTTTCAGAATAGATCGCGTTCGCGTCCCCATCAATTCTGCCACCGTACGGAAGGCTCGCCGGGAAGTTCAGGGTGAAATTGTGTCCCATTTCATGGAACAAAGACGAATAGCTGGGATTGCCTTCGAACATGGAATTGCTCATACCTAAGGCTACGGGAGTCGAATACCAGATTGAGTAGGCCCCGCCGACGGAAGAATCTCTGAGCACAACCTGCCTGAAGTTGCCGCCCGGGAGATAAACGTCGTCGTTGACGAAGTCCATCTCTATGGAAGCCGCAGCGGAAAGGATATATTCCACATCAGCCCTGGAAATCGTGGTGAAGTAGTTGTCTCCAAAGAATGACAGGTCGGGAGCCGAGTACGCTGGCCAATGGCTTTGAAGTGTTACTTTGCCAGAAGGTATGGTCACCGCGGTCAGGCCCGGCAGAGAAACCGGATCGATTACAGGCAGCACAAGACGCACCAGAACCCTGGAGGAATCCGTATTGCCCGATGAGTAGTGAGCAACTACCGTCACGATATAATTGCGTGATCTGTCACCGTACTTATGACTTTGCGGGAAGAAGCCTGATGTCACGATCCCGTCACCCCATTTCCACGTGAAAGGCGTCAGCGGGCCTTGCAGATCAACTCCACCCAGTTGGACCACCCCGCTCGCGGTGTCGATCGACTGGACATTCACTGAAAGAGTATGCCGAGCCCCAAATAAGTAAGGGCTGTAGCTGAAATTTGAATCCTGGCAAAGCCCGAAAGATGAGCGCAGCACAATCAAGATAGCCGCGCAGAAAAACACTGTCACGAATCTCCCACGTACTCCTCTCATATTAGAGCGGCCGTTCCTTTAAACGCTCATGAGTGCCGTGCAAAACCATTATGGACTTCTCCTTGATCCGCATGTCGTCAATTCAGATATCCTTCTCCCGAACACCCACGCCAAGCTCTGTCTTCTCGACCGGGATTGTAGCAAGTAACAGCCGCCAAGAAATACCTCGAAGTGAATTCCAGATTCTCATTTGGAAACTCTGGGGCTGATGCAGAGTCCGAGCAGGTCCTCCAACTGGGCGGTTGCTAGGCAGACATAGGTATCGGCAGCCCCATAATAGATCCGGACTTCTCCGCCTTCCTCCAAAATCATCCCCGTTGGGAAGACCACTTTGTTCCTATACCCTCCGGCCGTCTCATAAGGGACCTCTGGCGATAACAGTGGCTTCTTGCTCATTCCGATTACCTTCCGCGGATCAGCCAAGTCAAGCAACATGACGCCGGCGGAGTACCTCTTCTTCCAGGATCGCTCATACCCGTCCCGCCCCCTTGATGCGCTGAAGTCGCTGGCGTGGAAGACAGTCAGCCAACCTTTGGAAGTCTTTATTGGCGGAGGTCCAGCACCAATTTTCTGATTTGAGAAAGGGACGTCTTCGACGCCCAGCAGCAGATGCGGATTTCCCCAGTAGACCAGATCGGGTGAATCTGACATCCAAATATCGAACCTTTCTGGGTATCCAGGCCGTCCGTATATGGGAAACGGCCGCTCAAGACGAACGTAGTTACCACCGATCTTCTCGGGGAAAAGGACGAAATTCCTGTTGTCGGGCGTGCATATTGAGAGAACTTTAAACCTCTCGAAATCATCCGTCACGGCGATTCCGCATCGGACTCCGTGTCGTGTGTCTACTCCGAAGGTCATGTAGCATCTGCCGTCGATCACGGTCAGCCTGGCATCGTAGGTGTTCAAGAACTCTCCGCTTTCTCCGACAGAGTGCACATCGAGGCAGGGTTTAGGTTGAATCGCCCACTTGAGTCCATCATCGCTGAAAGCTATCCCCAAGGACACACCTTCCTGCACGGTGTACTCATCCACGCGGATATCATTCCGGAACACCATTACGTATCTGCCATTGAATTTGGTTACGCCCGCATTGCATACCAGGTCGCTCTTGTACGGTACGTCACTCGCTTTGAGAACCGGGTTCTTCTCAAATCGCTTGATAACAGGGCTCGAAGTAAGTTCACCGATCTCGGGCTCATCGAAGAATTTCATCGCTTGATCCTTTTAATTAGTCAGAAGTTTTGAGTGGGGCGGCCCCTTCTTGTCTTTGCAGATGCCTTTTCCAAAAGAAATAAACGGGTGCTCCGGTGAGGACAATTGCAATCCCGATGCCGGACTCTAGGGGCGCACGAACCAGAGTATTGGCGACAACTACGGCAGACATTAGTATGAAGACAATTGGGGTAACCGGGTAGCCGGGGACTTTGTAACTCCTTACCGCATCCGGGTATTTCCTTCGCAGGATGAACAGACAATAGATTGCAAGAGCCAGGAAAAACCAGTCCATGAACACTACGTAGTTCATAATCTGTTGAAAAGTGTCGCTTAACAAGACTATCACCGAAGACCAGACAGCTTGTAAGATTAGCGACGTCCCCGGTGTTTTGTATTTGGGATGTACTTTCGCCAGGGCTCGAATGAAAAGGCCGTCATGGGACATCGCATAGTAGACTCTGGGAGAGACCATAATAATCGCGTTCGTTATCCCAAAAGAAGAGATAATGATAAGTATAGCGACCAATGCGCCTCCCGTGTGCCCCATAATTTTGACCATGGCATCCGAGGCAACAAATTTGGACTGCCCCATCGAAGGAACCGACAATACGTTCACGTAGACATAGTTCGTCAGGACGTAGATGAAGATCACTACAACGGTTCCCAGGAATATGGCAAGAGGCAGGTTCTTCCTTGGATTCTTAATCTCCCCCGCAACGAAGCCCACATTGTACCAACCTCCATAAGTAAACAGCGCTGAAACCAACGCGAGCAGAAGAGTACTGGCAAAAGTGAAATTGACCGTGGAGTTTTGGGTGATAAGGGGCAAGAAATTCTGCCTGTTGGGCGGACTCAGGATCAAGCCGAATAGTATGAGAAGGAACAACGCGATGACTTTCAGCGCTGTGAAGAGGTTCAGCAGAATACTGCCGGGCTTAATTCCAACATAGTTCACATAAGTCAACAGTAAGATTGTAATTACTGCAACTGCCTTGATGAGAGCCGGTGCCATAGGTATGAAAAAGCCGAGATACGTCACAAAGGTGATTGAGACGAACGCAATCGACCCCGACGCGATCACCAGAAGGATAGTCCACCCATAGAGAAAAGCAGCCAGATCCCCAAGTCCCTCTTTTAGGAAGACATAATGCCCTCCGGCGCGCGGCATAAGCGCTCCAAGCTCACTGTACGATAACGCGCCCGTGAACATCATGACACCGCCGATAACCCAAACCAAAAGAACAAGTCCACCTGTTTGCGGAACGAGCGTGGCAGCAATCACGGCGGGAGCGATAAAGATCCCGCTTCCAATAACGTTCCCTATCAGCACCATCACAGTATCCCACAAACCCAGTTCACGCTTGAACTCAGTTGCGGCTGACGTCAGGTTACTTAAGCGTTCCTCTCTATTAGGTTCTGTCAAGGCATCCTCACAATCTCAGTCCGGGCTCGGCATGTCGTTTCTCTGGTTATTTGGTCCGGCCTTCGAGAAGGCCGTTCCTTATCTCAACCTGCTTCTCCGTAGCCGACTCGACCTCCGTTATCGTCGAGTGGATAATCTTACGACTGCCCACGACCAAACGGAACCGCATCTCTTTTCCCTTCCTGGATAATCTGAAGTCCATCCTGTCGCCGGGTTTCAACGAACGCTCAAATTCGGCCAATGCCCTTCGGGTCACAAATTTCTCCCCGTTGATGCTCAGGACCTTATCCCCATCTCGCAGTCCAGCCCTGCACGCCACGCCCTGGTTTATGATTCCGATGATTTTGACCTCCCCAGCTGTGGTCCAGGTCGGTCTGGTGGCAGTCGTCCACCACAATTTGCACCCAAGGTCCGGACTGCTGATGCTATCAACTTGCCATTTCAGGCCGGCTGCCGACAGAATGGAGTCGTACGGGAACGAGTTCGCCTTATCTAAGTATTCATGGAAGAATGGCCTGAAATCATTTTGAGCGACTGCACCGCAAATCATGCCGATCTGGTCCTCGCCGAACCCTTTCCCGCCATCGCCGCACCATATGTTCATAAATCGCATGACGTCATCAAGTGAAAATCGATTATCTGTGACTTCCCGCATCTTAAGATCTATCATCCAACCCGGGATCAGCCAGACGCTTAATCCTTGTTGAACCTCAGGATCCCAGACGTTCCAGCTTATGTCCTGCCAACTCAACCAGTGGTGGGCCGGGTTATTTTCGTACAGGTCTATTATATGCGCCAAGTCGCCATAGAGCGCTTGTTTCGTCATCAGCCCGCACCTGTAAAGGACGACGTCAGCATAGTAAGCAGTTAATCCCTCGGAGAACCAGACTGTTTTTGTGTGAACGGGTTTGGAGTAGTCATACACATCAAAAACTGCAGGGTGGATTCGTTTCGCGTTCCAGACGTGGAAGAACTCATGAGAAGTAGCGGCCTTCAGCCAGGAGTCATCCTTGAAGAACTCTGCAACCGGCGCGGATATTGTCGTGGCATTGAGATGTTCTAACCCTCCCGCCCCCCTTGAGGCAGCGTGATAGATGAATAGATACCTATCTATAGGTGACCCATGCATTAACTCGAATTCGCATTTCACTATCTTTCCCACCATTCCGGCTAGCCTGTCCATATCGACACTGTCGCACCCCGCAACTACCACGCCTATCTTTGTCCCATTTACTTCGATATCGCGCCTCAGGAAGCGCCCCAGTTGAACCGGGCTGTCTACGAGTACATCATAACTGGGAACCTCATAGGTATCACCCGTAGCATCACGCTCCATAGCGGTCGCAACTTTCCAGCCTGTCGGTAGGGAGAAATTCAATGATTGTCTCTCATAACGAAGTCCCTCGATCTGAGGAAAGAGGGCAGCCCCGTTGAACCAGCCGGTCACTGAGTCGAGATATGCCTGCGCGAAGCCCAGGTTCGCAGCCGGATCGATTGCCTTTACCTTGTACCTGAATGTCACTACGCCCGAATTATTTGATTCAATAATCCATTGATTGACGGAATGCTTACGGACAGCCAAGTGACGGCCCGAACCATCTCGAGCCGTGAGATCGTTGACAAACTGGCCGTAGTTCCAGACTGTTGCGTATCCGGGGGTCCATGCGGCCCAGTTCAATTCCAACGCTTTCTCGGGATGGTGAGCGACCCGACAGCTGACATCAATTACCTTCGCGGAGGGATTCGATACCGAGATCTTGTACTGGATCGAGGCTTGGACGCCGGCGAACGTGTTCGCCGCAGACAGAACGACAATCGCCCAAAGGATTAGTACCGGCAGCAAACGGTCGATCGCTATGGTGCAAGGTACTGTCGTGCCAACTACTGAGAAGGGTCGTCTTTTCATTTCAGATCCTTTCCTTTTCGAGGTAGTTCAACAATTCATGATAGGTATTGTCGAACAACCTGGTATCGACCGGGAAGTCCCACCGCTTGAAGTCTTCCCTGAGGTCCTTATGAGCCAGGGCACTGAAAATGGCCGCTGTCAAAGTCCATCGGGTGAGACGGAGATCGGTGGAGTCATTTGTCACCCGATCGTCAAAAAGGGACAGTGTCTTGTCCTGGGGCCGCATAAGAGCATAGAATCTCTTGAAGAACTGCCACCCGTGCTCGCGTTGCAGCTCTAAGAAGAGGCCATCAACAATGTCGGGATTTACCTTGTCGAGGGCGGGGTGTTCCTGATATTTCTTCCACTCGGCGGTGAAACGTTTTTGGATCTCCGTCCAACCTTTCTTCACACTCTCGTATACCTGAGGGCTGAGTCCCTGTGATGCGCTATCGCCGACGATCATGGCAAAAGCATACATAGCAGGTAGCGATGCCCAGCCTTCATAGAAGAGGATGTTTGCAGGAAGGGGGCCGCGCGGAAGGCCCATTGTCAGTGGATAAAGCTGCCGAAACCTTGCGGAAGCATTGCAGTAATCGTGACCCATCTCGTGAAAGTAAACAAACCAGGGCGCTTGTCGGCCCCACATCCCCGGCCCCATGCCTATTGGCTTTCCCTCAATTGCGGCACCATCATAATACCTGTTAAAGACGTAGCTGGCCGTATCTCCGCAAACCGGCATTATTTCGGTGAGTGCTCTTTCGTATTCGTAAGCACGACTTACAACAGTCGCGACAGATTCCCGTTTCATGACGGCTTCGAAAGGTGAAGGGAAAGTAAAACTTGAATGTGACCCCGCCACGCTCTTAAGAGGATGCACAAAGGCAGAGTCTATCTCCAATTTTTGAAAACCTGTAATCGGAAATCTGCTGGCACTCTTGCCGCCATATGTAATCTCGGCGTACCAGCTTACTCCGGTCCAACTCAAGCCATCCAATGAAAAGCGAACCTTCAGAGTATCAGATGTTAACCTCCAGTCAAACATCCGGGACGTGTCCGGAGGATTCGCAGCTCCTCCGGAGTAAGTATACACGCTGGTGGCAAACCACGGTGATCCGTCCCAATTTGACAGGTCGAATTGAATGGCCCGTTTGGGGAGGAGTTCTTCAGAGCGGCCGCTGCTGATCCCGCGATGAACTGGCTGCAGCACAAATCGAAAAGCACATTGAGTAGCGGTTGAGTGAGGAATCACAGCTGCAGTTGTCAACTGAAGAGTAACTAAAGGCCCATCCTGTCGTGCAGATGCTGATACAATGGATGTCCACTCCCTCGTTTGAATCGCAGCATTTTGTTGCGGCACGTTCGTGACCCGGGCTTCGCAAAAAGAGCTGACCAGGGTAAGGGCCATGCAACCGAGCAAAGGTACTAGACCTAAACTAATTCCATGTTTCATAATGAATCCAATCTGTAATGTTCAACAATTGCGCGGAACGAGAACTGGTGATTTCAACTGAACCGACCGCTGTCGCGTCGGGTAAGTATCACAATTCCTTTAGATCAAGCTTGAGGATACGGATGGCGTTGTTTCGAAATATACCATGGAGAATGCGTTCGGCATCATTGTAACTCAGTTGTCCGTCTGCGATTTTCTCGCTAAGAACTTCCGTGACGGCCCGCTTTGCTATCAACCAGTGTCCGTGTACGCACTCGGCTCTGTGAGCATCTCCCCCCCACATGAATTTGTTGTTCGGAACAATATCCAGCCAGCCATGAAGGAAACGTTTGGTCAGATTGAACGATATCCACGGCAACCAGCAGAAGTCCAGAAAGACGTTCGGAAATGTTTTGGCAAGGACTCCGGTCTCGTCTGCGAAGGGATACCCCCCATGAAAGAGAATGAACTTGCATGAAGGATACCGGATGAAGATTCGGTTGAGGGCGGCCGGATTGCAATTCTCCAGAACCACGGTGTTCCAGGCTAGAAGGCCCGTATGGATCTGGATCGGCAGATCAAGCTCTATCGCCTTATTGACGACGAGATGAAACATGAAGTCTTCGACCTTTTTCTGTTCTGCCGGCCCCGGGTCTTTTTTCGATTCGAAAGCCTTTCTCGCTTCCTTCTCCGGCACTTCTTCGTAGTCAAATCCCCTGTAGTACGGCGTCACCGTCTTCAGTGCAACAGCTCCACGGGCCTTGAATTCTTTTATCCTGGAACTCACAAAATCTTTGTACTGGTCGAAATCGTTCAACCGGATACCGTCGACAGCTTGGATCTTCTCCCGTCCGGCCTTGGAGGCCCCGAAAAGAAGGTAATCAAACTTCATAGAGGGAATGAACAGGGATCGATTCATATTAAAGCCATCAACATCATTTACGGCCATTTGGATGTTCGTCCTATCCCTCAGTATCTTCTCCGGCCAGGAAGGATCAGTATACGCTCTTTTGATTGCGTCATTCAACTCGCGCCAGTTAGAATCGTCCAAGGTCTCTGCTTCAACACCATAAATCGAACGTAACCCGGTGAAAATTCCTCTCCAATATCCGGTATTGATCACGTTGGGGAGGTACTTCTTGAGAATTTCCCATTTCTTGCCGTCGTCGTCTTCCTCATCCGGCCACGGGACGGCAGGCATCCCTGATGATACGAGGTCCGACCAAAGATAGAACGTGTGCTGAATTATGTCGAACAAATCAGCTCTGGGATACTCCTCCCTCGATGTTCGTTCCATATGCTCATGAGTATCAACCAGAGCGATCTTTCCCGCTTGGTCGTAGAGGCGCTTTCCGAAGTCGCTGCTATTCATTTACCTAATTTCGCACTCCGCGTGGAATTCATTCAAGCTCCCACTGCGATCACTACTTTTATGGCCTCGTTATGATGATCCCTGCACATCTTGAGCCCCTGCTCAAGTTCGTCTAACGGAAAGTTGTGAGTTATCATCTCCTTCACTTTTAGTTTGCCGGAAGAAACAAGCTCTTCGCCGTATCTGATCAATCGCCTCGATACGTGGTATCCGGGTTCAAATCCTTTCATTGTGATATTCTCGTTGCTCAGCCTCCTTATGTTAAACGGCTGGTCTTCTGTGGGGTGGCCAAAGACCTGATAGGTCCCGCCACGCTTGAGGAGCGACAACCCGAGATCAATCGCGTTGCCCTTCCTCCATCTGTGATTCCCCATCGCGTCGATGACAAAATCAACCTGCCCAAGTACGTTTCTTATTTCTCGGAACGCTTCGTCTTGACTCTTTCCCTCCAAATTGAATGCGTAATCGGCTCCCAACTCCAACGATTTCTGCAGCCTGAAATCAAAGACGTCGACCGAGGCAACCACCGCCGCACCGAAGAGTTTCGCCTCCTGCATGAGCATGAGTCCGGTAGGCCCTTGCCCAAAGACGACCACCACATCTCCTATCTGCATCCCGTTGTTGTAGGTACATCGCAACGTGCCACCCACTATTTCCATTACCGGCGCAACTTGATCGTCGAAGCCGTCTCTGAGTTTAACCGCCGCCAGTTTGTTGATCTTGACGGCATTGTACTCCGCGAAAGCGCCGGTCATCTTGACCCAGAAGGATACACGATCCCCCGTTTTCCAACCCTCTACTTCCTTGCCGATCTCCACAATAGTTCCTGAACATTCATGGCCCAAGATATGCGGATATGGTGGGCACACGTCTGGTGGAAACTTACCTTCCCAAATATGGACATCGGTGGCATTGCAAATCGATGAGTACTTCACTTTCAAGATCACTTCATCGGGAGAACACTTCGGCTCAGGCACATTTCTTATGTGCAGTGAACCAGGGGAATCTACGACTGCTGCTTTCATCTCAACCTCCATTCGTTTCGCTGTAGGAAATGGCTTTTAACATAGTCGAGGCTGTCTCGGAAGGTGTCCACCAGAATCTCGGCGGGCACGTGCGGTTCCAAACAAACGTAACCTTCATAGCCATCCATCGAAAGATCCCGAAGAAGGTTCTCAATGTTGATAGCACCTTCGCCAAGGGAGCAACATACATAGTCACCAGATTTGTCTCTCCACAGGTAATCTTCCGGAGGCAGGGAATGGATTCTGCGGTTGTACTTTGTCCCGTTCTTCAGATGTATGTATCCGATATGCTTCTTGAGGAGGTTGTAAGCATACGGATACCCCTCTTCCCCTGCGAAATAGAAATTGCACGGATCGTAATTAAGCTTGAAATAGGGTGAGCCCACAGTCTCAGCGATGTTCAACACTACGCGGGCATGCCTTGTAGGGTCATTGCCGGTTATCTCAAATTCATTCTCGAGAGTTATGTAGATTCCCGCCTTTTCAGCTTCCTCAAGACAGGGAAGTATATTCTGTTGGTAGCGTTGAACCGCTTCATCAGCAGACCTCGATGGATTCGCGCCGAAATAGGTGTTTACTGAGACAGCCCCAAGACGTTTCGCAACAAAAATGCTTTGCTTAATAAGCTCTTGACGTGCAGTAACATCACCGGGCAGATTCAACTGTGTCCATGTTGAAATGACCACAGCCTGTAAATTTCGTCGAGTCAGTTCCTTCTCGACTATCGAGAGATCTTCGAAAACAAAGTTGTGTGGCATCCATAGTTCGAGAAACTTAACCTCAAGTTGGGTTGCAACATCAAGTAGATTTTTCAGTGGTTTGAACGGAAATTCCGTTCCGGAAATCGCAATCCGTTGCATCATATCTGTAAGTTCTCCAGTCTTCTAAGATCGTTGTCAAAAGGCAATCGAAACGTCAAATTGTGTTCTATATCCGAAGTCTTTCATCTGAATCGCAGCCAAATCAAATCCTGTTTCGGTGCCTGCTATCGGAGCCTTTATACCAGCTCCGAAAGTCATTCCATAAATGTCCGTGTCGAACTTATACCCCATCCTCAGCGAATACATTCCGAGAAAGGAATATTCCCCACCCACGTTGAACGTCTGGCCTATATCATTGAAATAGGCAAGGTTACCGAGAATTGACAGCCGGTTGAAATCTGATTTCAGGAAGTCGTAGGCTACACCAGCAGCAAAGGATGTCGGCAAGGAGACAGGTCTGGGAACCAGACCGACGCGGACCGATGACGTTTGCCAGTCAGGATAGATTTGTTGCAGAGACTCCAGATTGGAACCCGATATGTCTTTCTTTGTGCCGAAGTCTTTAATGACCATTCCCAGGTGGAAGCTGCCATTCTCGTAAGACAATCCTAAATCGAAGGCCCAGCCGTCGGATACCATATCCCATATTCGTTCATTCACATACTTTGCGGTGAGACCTGCGCTTACCCACTGGCTGATTCGGCGCGCATATGAGAAGCCGACCGCAAAATCTCCCGCTGTAAAGGAACGGCCCGTCCCTTGTGGCTGGTCAATGGTAGTTTCGTCCATTTGACCCAATGAAACATAGTTTGCACTTAACCCGATGTAGTCATCCGTGCCGACAGGAACAGAAGCGGCCACATAGTCCTGTTTGATCGAGGCAATCCAGGGATCGTAGAAGAACATCACACTCGTCCGCTCCGATCTCGTAATACCTGCCACGTTCCAGAAAAGGGCGTCGGGTCCGTTTGCAATAGCCGTCCCCGCTCCCGCCAACGCTGTCTCGCTGGCACCGACTCCAATCTTCAGGAATTGGAAGCCCGAGGTCCCGACGTTATTGCTGATTTGTGCCGAGGCATTCAGCGGGAAGAAAAGTGAGAGCAACAACAGACCCACGATGTTGGCGACTAGAATCTGCCGCGGCCCGGAAGAGATCATACGCCGTCGCGGGTGGACGGCGGATTCCACACATATGTCTGTGGTCGATGTTCTGTTAGCTTTTCCCATTTGAGGCCTCATCATCGAATGACCGCAAAGCGGCCCACTGTTGATCCAAACGGCGAACTAACATAATAGATGTATACTCCCGTGGATATCTTCTGGTTGTTTCTCGTCTCGAGATTCCAATAGGCGGTACCGGCCGACTGGCTCGTGAATCCCTGTGCGTACGGTTGAGAGTGCTCTATGGTCTGTACCAGATCACCTGCAACAGTGTAGATCCTAATGGTACATCGAGTCGGAAGGTTGATGAAAGCGATCTTCTGATAGTCGTTGTCCAGGTCCCAGGCAGCTCGGACGATGTACGGATTTGGCACGACCTTTATCACGGATAGATCCGAATTATAATTGACCTTGCTCCCGGTCACGCTGAAACTGACGATGTCACCCGAGCGTGGAGACGATTGACCCGAGAGGTCGACAATGAGAGAGTCGCCCGCCTGTATTGTGTGATGTACGTCCTCGACAAAGAGGAACACCCCGGGCAGATAAAACTTGAAGCCATTTGCCGACGCATCCGGGTAGCGCCTGAAGTCGGGAGGGCTGTTGGACCATGTCCAGGTGGTGTCCCCCGTCTGAGAATCGACAGACGGTGTTCCGACATAGTTCGCGATGCCATAATCGTGACCTAAAGTTCGCAAAGAGAACTTGAGTTCTTCACCTGTCGTCTCATCAAACACATTGACTACCGTTGGGGTCACGAAGTATATGAGGTATTTATGCGGCAGAAAGAAGAATGAGAGCGGCGGTTTCCGGATGACGGCGGTTTGTGCAGTCATGTAGTCTCCGGAGAAGTCCGTGGCTTGCATGAACTCGACTTGCGGCCTTGGTTTCGTGAAGTAGGCGGTGTCAATTGCGTTGCCAGCCATATTTGGACCCGTGAACATCAGCTGCATACCATTGAACAAGTCGGAGTAAACACTCGTGGGAGGATCCGTAATTGGGAAGTTAGTTGTCGTTGAAACCGTGTCTCCTGCCGCGACGTCGACAACATAGATGTTGGGGCCTTCCACAGTCGTCCCGATGTCGATTCTTACGTCCGACGGACTTTGAAATTCAAGCTTGTACTTCCCGCTTTTTACGCTGTCGACAACCAGGTACTTCGGTGTCACGGTCAATCTCATTCCATCAGAATCCTTTGATGACACGGTATAATCAGCCAGACCCGGTGGGCCGTAGTTGCTGGCAGGAGGTTCCGGCACTGCCGCGTTTAAGTTTACACCAAAAACCGTCCCGGTCTCCAGCGAAGGAACAACTTCATAGACACTATCCCCATAATGCCCGGGAGGATACTCCCCTCTGGCATAGGAAGTCACTGCGTAGAAGTATGTCTTACCGTCTGTCAGCCCCTGGTCCACATACGAATGCACCAAACCCGTGTTCTGACCGATCGGATTGCCCAGATCGTCGAAATCAACCAGGTCCCAGTCTCCCAGCAACTGGAACGTGCCCGGCAGACCTGTCGTGCTCTTGTACAGACGATAGCCTTCAAAGTTGTGAGGGTCGGTATTGGGCAAAGCCGTTACCGGCTCCACGCTGCTCTCACTGGATGCATCCCATTTAATTACCATCTTTTGATCCAACGGCACTAAGGTAAGGTGCGGGATACTTGGGGGTTGTGGAAACAGGAATTGATGGTCGAATATATACACGGCATTACTCGCAACCTGCTTCAAGTGCTCAGGGTACACCGCGTATTTCCCCTTGAGCGATGAATCGAAATACCAATCCGGCTCCGCAAAGCAAATCGCCATTACGAATTCCACCGAATCACCGTATGCCAGATCAAAGGGCCCATTACTCAGCAGCATGCGCTTGTCACCGGGCTCGTTGTCGACCGTGTCCATTTCTCCGGAGGCCAGCAGGTCGTATCTCTGATCGTCATTATTGGGATTTAACTCACTCGCCCATCTCACAAAGGCGGACAACTTGGCTTCCTCCGTCGTTGTATCTTCAACTGGACCCTTGAGCATTTGCACGCCTATCAGTCCCGGAGGGTATGGCAGAGACTGTTCATAAGTAGAAAGCTGGGATGCACTGTACATAAACCCGAGATTTAGATTGGGAAACGCACTGCAGAAATCGTTTGTTGGATCTCCGATATCCGCATCGACTGCGATACCGATGTAAGCATTATGCCAAGTCTTGTGGTCCGGTCGGATGTTCTTTATTGTATAATCGAAGAAAACAATATCCTGTGCGTCGCGAAACGTGCTGCTCCAAGAGTAGGTCCGAGTAGTGACGAGAGCCCCTAAGGGCAAACCGCCTTCAAACTGATGAGTACTGTCCAGGTCGTTAGCCTGGGACCACGAGTCCATCTGCGAGACTGCTTTGGGTGTCCCATCTGAGTTGTACCCGAGCGGCCAAGGAGGCAAACTCGAACTAGGGTAATCGCTGCTGATATATACTCTCTTTGTCGGGTCGGTGTAACCCGGTTCGTTTGGCGGCGCCCCAGGGACTAACTCGGTCTGTACGTTGGTCGGATTATACCCGACCGAAACAGTCTTCACACCGTCCACCAGGCCGCCGATCCAGATCCCACCACCAAAAATGTAGCCACATTTGGTGCCCTGAGGCCACCTCGCTCCACCCGGGACGTTGTAGGCAGGATCGTATCCGAAACGTCCATCGTTAGTTATCGGCATTTCGTATTTTCCGTAGACATATCGCATGGAGTATATGGATACCCGATCACGATTATGTCCCTTGACGCCGCCCACGCAAGGCTGAGTCGCTGCGGCAAAGACGATGACAGCCAAAAATAAACCAACCCAGTTTGAACAGCACTTTTTCATATTACCCGCCATCCATCTTCATTTGTCAATGATTCTTTTTCCATGTCAAAAACTCAGTTGGATCCCGAACAAGGCTCTACGCGGCAACGGGTAGTTCGGCATAAGAGCGAGCATATCCTGTTGCAGCGTCTCGTACGCGGCAAATCTTTCCTGCGCCGAAAGCACGCCGTCATGATTCGTATCCGCAACCTTCGAATACAGGGGACTTGTTGCCGGATAAGAAGCGGGAGAAATGGATCCCGGGGTCACCAAATACATTGGCGTGGAAGCATTTCCCGATCCTCGGAAGACAGTAAACGGCATGTTGAGATTGAACACATTGTAGATGTCTGCGTAGAACCTGACTCTTACGCCCCCCCAAGCTTTGAACTCCTTATAGATGCTCAGGTCGAAATTCGCCGTAGAAGGATAATCAGCGGAATTGAACTGGTCGCTCGTCAAAGTGACGAAGAAGGACGTAAGCGGTGTATACGGAGTACCGCTTTGGTAATTGCCGGTCAGATTGAACCCGAAACCCGACAATGGTTTCGTTCCAAATATCTCTGGCCCCTCCCCTATAGGGATGGCAAAATTAAATACTAAGTTCACGATATTGCGTCGGTCGAAATCCATCGGCCTGGTGTCTTGCGGGTACAGGGGTTGGTAACCGAGGGATTTTGCGAATGTTGCCGCCGTTATGGGGTACCTCGACATCTCCGAAACATCCGAAGATGTGCCGTTGGCAAATGATAATGTGTAGCCAAGGGTCCCAGATATCCAATTCCCATAGCGCTTGGTAAGCGACACTTCGACGCCATAAGAATTTCCATATTCCTTGTTTTGATCCTGGAAGAACCACCTAAGATTTGGTCCGAGAACCATCCTGTATCCTTCCAGGTTGAACATGTTCTTGTTGAACGCAGTAACATTGAGGGCCAGATCTGACGTCAGGAGTTGGGACAATCCCAACTCGTAAGCCGTAGTCCTCTGGGCGGCTATGTTTGGATTTCCTTGATCCACATCCGCCTGGTTGAAATTGTTCCAGAGGTAGCTGAACATGCTGGTCATGGAAGGCCGCTCGAAAAACATGCCGTAATTAAATCTCAGAACTGTCCGCTCTGTGATTGGAAAGGAAATCCCAACGCGCGGACTAAGCTGTGATTGAGGCTTGGAGTTAGCTCTTGTCTGCAGGAAAGGGTTTCCTTGCTTGGGGTCGATAGGGTTGGGCCGGTATTGGGTTTGCGTGTTATAGTAATCATACCTGAGTCCAAGGTTTATGTACATGCCTTTGAAATGGAGTTGATCCTGGACATATGCCCCGATAGTGATCGGTGTGTAGCCAGGGCCAAGATCATTGCCGTTAGTAACTGAGAGCCCGCTGTCACTTGGCGACTTCTGATAGAAGTCAATCACGGGATAGCTTATCCCGACGCCGTTAAACGTTCCCATTCCACCTATCGCAAATCTGCCTACCCAGTACTGAACAGCCTGAAATCCCATCTTAAATTCATTGTTAGTCGAAGGTTGAGTAGTCAGGTCCAGACGAATTGAAAGCTGTCTGTTCCGGTCGTGCTCGTAATAATCGTTGTCCCCCGCGTATACGAAGTTCTGGAAGTAATTTGCGTCAACCGTATTCAGAATCCCTCCGGGAACACCATATGGATTATTAACGGATACCGAGTCTCCACTTCGAGCCGCAAACACGTCGGATATCCCACGGCTGTCAATTAGCTGCCACTTGGAGTAAGTGTTCGGATTTCCGGGGATATGATAATCGGTATTGAGAAATGGCGTCCGGAATTTGAAATCTTGCCACCAGGAAGTCTGTATGCCAACCTGATCACCCGACCATTGACTTCTATCAAGCTGCCCTTGAATATACTGATAGTCAAGATAACCGACGGTCAGTGTATAGAACGTCTTCTCGTTAACCGAATGGTCAACTGACACTGCCACAGATGTAGTCTTGTCGAATCTTGCACCCAAACGGTCAAGCTGATGAGAGTCTGAACCAAATTGCCAGTAAGGGCTGTAATTTTGTGATTGATCTCTGTTGATCGAGCCCAACAGGTGAAGCTCGATACCGCCGCCGATAGGAAAAGTCAGTTTCGCGTTCGCTCTGTAGTTCTGGCTACCGTCATGGGGGCGTCTTCCCAGATTCACTCCGGTTGGAGTAATGACCCGCCTACCAGCGCTCATGTCCTGCGTGTTGAGGTAGCCTGCGAGGAAGAAGCGAGCTTGACCGAACAGAGGACCTCCAAAGGTTGCATCCCATATGTTACTGTTATTATAGAATTCGGACGAGGCCAGCGGTCTATCAGTCTCATACCGCAGTGAACCCGAGAGATTCGGGCCTCCATCTCTGGTGGTCAGATTCACAATCCCTCCGAGAGCATTCCCATACTCGGCAGAAAATCCCCCCGTTTGGACGACCACGTCCTGAACGGCGTCCTTGTTGAAATCCGTCATCAAGGAATTATTGATGGGATTCGTAACCGGCACCCCATCCATGAAATAGCGGATATCCGTGGCCCTGCTGCCGCGCACGTACAATTGCCCATTGTATGATGTGATTCCAGGCAGCGTACTCAACACAGAACGGATAGACTCGATCGGCCGATTTTGGATATCTCCAGATGAAACCGTTACCTGGGATGCAGAAACGTCCTGGCGTACCAGGGGATTCCTGGCTACTTCGACCACAACCCCTTTAAGGTTCAGCGTTTTCTCTTCGAGAGCTACATCGATCTGCGTCGTATTGTCCTGGACAACGGCAACGTCTCTGACTTCGGTAGCGGAATAACCGACGTAGCTAAACCTCATGGTATAGACGCCAGGCGGCACCTTGATGATGACGTACTGACCGTTCAAATCAGTCGTGGAACCCAAACTGGTCCCTTCAACGAGGACGGTAACGCCAACCAGCGGCTGATTTGTCTTCTTGTCCGTCACAGCCCCCCGGATTCTACCGTAAACTCCGGCCTGAACCTCGCCCGCAGTTAATCCGAGCATCAATGCGATCAACATGAGATTCATTACGCTTTTAGGTTTTCGTACCATCGGTTTATCCTTCATTAGATCAATCACTCCCAAAAGGCTCTGGACTGCGCTGCTACCGGCGAGACAATCACTGCTTGACAGAACGCCGCGAGAATCCGGTAGCCAACGCTTTGGTGGAAACGGTGGGCGGACGAACAGAATTCCGCCCACGCCGATTCCCACCAGAGGGAGAAGCAACTCTCCCGTAGGGCACCCTACTTCAGGAGAATAGCTTTCCTGACCACAGAGTTCTGCCCCGCGGTAACCCTGTACAGGTACATCCCGCTGGCCAACCTGGAGCCGTCCCACTTCAATTGATGAGTTCCGGCAGTTAGAGTCCCATCCAGCAACGTCTGAACATGCCTTCCAAGCATGTCAAATATCTCGATTTTGACGTGCATCTTGTCCGGCAGGTAGAATTTGATCAGAGTGCTCGGATTAAACGGATTAGGATAGTTCTGTTCCACTTCAAATTTCCGCGGGACCGTTGGTGTCGGCCCGTTGACGCTGACAAGACCCGAAAAGACCGACTTGGACTGGTTATAAACGGAATCCACGGTCGGATAATCAGTGATCGCCTTAAGTGCAGTGAAGATATCTTTGCCGGTTACTGCATCGATAGCGCCGGCCTGCACGCCAGCTATGTTTTGATACCAGTACTGGCGCGTGCTGTCGGATGAGTTCCAGCTAATTCCATCGACAAGGAGCGGCTTGACCAGAGTACCGAGCTCATCGCCGCTTGAGGTATCCGTCGGCATTTTATAAGTCGTCGGCAAGGTCTTCCACATCTTCATTGTCCAACTCAAGTCGGAACCGAGCTTACTCAGAAGGAACCCGGTCATGATAGTCGGAGTCAGATCGAAAGCATTCCCTCCGAACGAAGCATAAGCGGATTGAGCCTTTGTTATTTCCGCACTTGCCGCAGCCTGGAGTGCAGGGTCGCTTGACTGTGATCCCAGATATGCAGTAAGGAGATTGAGGTACGCGTTCCCTATCAGCGCCTTGAACGTTTGTTGATGGTTGATGGCCCAAAGCAGCCCGTGATTGTAGTCGTAGGTAGTGTCATACCAAGTTTGATTGGTCCCGGGGATGGGGCGGGCCGTCGCCGGTTGAGTTTCAAACAGGATCCTGTAGCCTGCGTTCAGCTCTGAAACTGTCTGGAATACTGCTCCCTGCAACATAGCCCAGTAGTTTGGGCTCGTAGTCCATTGGTCGCCTGGAATGTACGTTGTGAAGGTATTGTTCGGGGCGCCGATGAAAGTGAAAACCGGGTAATCTGTGAAAGGATTGTATGCCACTGTGTATTTGACATCTTCACTTATCTGGCCCAGATTAGCTCTGACCAGAGCCACAATGTTGTCGAGCGTCCCTATTATGTTGAGAGAGTCGGCAGTCGATTTGTATGGGTCGGGGATCTTAAGCTTGCTCAATGTACCCTGAATTGTATCGAGTGGTGTCACCTGGGAGGGGTCGAACGAATAGAGGCCCACGCTGTCAATGCCGTCACCCGGATTGTAAGGGGCAGACCAAATATAGCCGTCAAGCCAATATCCATTCGCATCGTAAGAGACATCTGTAAGACCCAATCCCACCAGACTCATCTTGTACCAAAGAGTGGTATCTCCTGTAATGTAGGCGGGTGTGGTGGCGGTAAACCTGAATCCTTGACTTGCATCATTCCATAGTCCGAATACCTCCATCATCCAATGTCCGATTCCTGCCCAGTCATTGAATGTGAGGTTGGTTTCGGACCCGACTCGTCCACCTCCTTGCTGGCCCGTTGCAGGATCATCGTCGAAATCTATGAAAAAGCTGTTGCCAGCGTGAAGTGCCGGACGACTGCTTATTGGACCCGCAAACGTGATACCGACGTAAAGACTGTCCCCCTCTTGGTAGAAACAGACCGTCTTGTAAGCCGCCCAGCCCGGAAGAGCTGACCGCACCGAATCTGCAGTCTGAGAATGGCACGGCTGCTGAGCGCGGCTGACACCTACGATTGTCAGCATAGCGGCAATTACGTAAATAGTCGACCTTTTGTTCATGATTCCTGGCCCTTTCGCGTTTTTGTTTTACTTGAACCTGCCCTTGTCTGTTGTTTCACCTTGCATTACTATGGCCGTTGCGCAGAAGTCAAGGTGGAAACATATTCGACAGCAACTCCAACTGGCAGACCCTCCTGCATTGTTTTCGAAAGTGGGAGACTTTGACCGCACATGTGACTCGGTTATGGTGCGTCTCTAGCCTATTGACCACTGGCTAAGTATTGCAAGTAAGATGCCGCATGATCACACGTTCAAACCTTTGCAGAATGTCGTTGTGCGCGGAGAAAAGATGAACAATCATTCGCACGATTTCAAATTGAAATACGAGATTGCAGTGCTGAAATGGACAATCCCCTGAGTACAACCATTTCGTGATGTGGGTTCCACATTAGTATATACATGTCGCCCTGTCTGCATTCATGGAATCACTCTTTCCGCTCGAAAGGAATACAGGCTAACCCGAACAAGGCGGTTCCCACCTTTCGATAGCTTTTGACCTTGCTTTAAACAATGCTCATTGATAATCCAGAGAATTGGATCTGCTTGACTTTGGAAGTCACTTTGTTTAAAATCAAAGCGGGCTGGGGCACGGGGCAAACGAAAGTCCCAGCGTACCCCTCTCTTTCCCGATCAAGATTAAACAAGGGAATACGATTGAGACAAACAGACGCGCAATTTCCGAAGCGCAGAACCGTCGCAACATCGATAAAAGGGAACCCAAGCAGGATCAAGATCGGGGATAACGACTATTTTAGGGGAGGACTCGGGCCTGCGATCTCTGATCTGATGGAGGGCTTCCTCGATCACTTCAACGAGAGACTTCCCTCCCATCAGGTTGCACTTTACGGATTGCAAAGGGGCCATCTTTCCTTTTTGATGTCCCATGGAAATTGTGAGAGCTGTCAATTTGTCGGCAAGGTTTCTTACTTGCAGGTTCAGAAGCAATTAGAACAAGATGCCCTTTTCGACAATGAGCTGATCGTACGGAGTTTCTTCAAAGCGCGGCCGAACTTCCACACTCTGGTCCTTCCTATGAAGATCGAGAAAGAAGTGAAAGGGGCCATCGTAGTTCTAAGAGAGGAAGCGGAGGTGCCATCCAGACAAGTATTCGAATCGCTCAGGTCCTGGTTACTCAGCATAGCTGCGCTCATCTCGTCTGCCGAATTAGTAAATAGGGAAAGGATGCGATCTTCCCGCTTGAGCGTAATCAACAGAATAATTCGGAGCATAGATGTCTTGGTAGAGGAGAAACAACTCTACAAGCACATAGTAGCCTCGATTCAACGCCATTTCCAATACGATCATGTGGCCATTTATTCCCTCGACAGAGAAGGGGGAGTCTTCGTTCTTAAAGCATTGGCTGGGAAGTTCGGGAAGGTCATTCCCCGCAACCAAACCATACCCCTAGGCCAAGGGATTGTGAGCTGGGTAGTTACACACGATAAAACGCTCCTCTCAAACAATGTCCACAAGAATCCTTTCTTCCTAAACTGGACGCCAGATTTAATTACCACCGAGGCAGAACTTTGTGTGCCGATACACGTAGACAAGCAGGTAATCGGCGTCCTTAATATCGAACACGGGGAGTCACTTTACTTTGATCAGGATGATACAAATGCAATTGAGCTTCTTGCAGACAGAATTGGCGTGGCTATCAATAATTCAAGACTGTATTCGGAGCTAAATCGCAGCTATACACAGCTCCAGGAGATTGTCTCTTCGATGGGTCAAGGCCTCATGATAGTGGACAGGGATCTAAGGGTGAGATGGGCAAATGAAGCCGTTCAGAGATGGGGTGTGTCGCCTCTTAATGGTGGATCATTTCTTGATCTATTCGGCTCGAACTCATCAAAAGTAAAGGACGATTTGGTAAAGGCCACACTGAACGACGGTGTCATGAGACGCGAACTTATTAAAGGGGAAAACGACAGGTATTTCTTACTAATAACCGCACCGGTCCTGGACGGGGCGAGATTGCGCGCCAAGGTTCTCATCGTAATCGATGACGTAACGGCCGGAATGCGATCGCAGGCTCAGCTAGAGAAATCGAAGCAGGAGATCGAAACACTGCAGCGTTTGAATGCTCTTGGGGAGCTTGCGTCTTTCATAGCTCACGAAATCCGGAATCCGTTGAATGCAATGACACAAGCGGCGGATCTTTTAGAAACGGACGCCAACGTGAGCGGCGTGCAGACCAAATTGCTAAAAGTGTTGAAAGAGGAGACCAAAAGTCTCAACGATATATTGAGTTCACACCTTCAAAGGGCTAGACCCCCCGAGCCGCAGTTCGTATTGTGGGACCTCCGATCGATTATCGAGCAAGTGATGTCTTTGCTTGAATCGGACAGATCTTTGATGGAAAGAATCGATTTTAAAGTCGACATTCAAGAGTCTGTCCCCCCAGTCAGTCTTGATGCAAACGCTACCAAACAATTGTTCCTGAACTTACTTCTTAATTCGACAGAAGCGATCAATGGTGGCGGAAAGATCACAGTGACGGTTCGTAGGGGGGATAAGAGTGTACTTGTGCAGATTTCTGATAGCGGTTGCGGCATCCCTAAAGGTTCGCTGCCCTATCTGTTCAAGCCATTTTTCACAACCAAGGACAAAGGTACAGGACTCGGCCTAGCAGTGGTTAAACGGATAGTGGATGAGCACGGCTGGGATATAAGGATCGAAAGCAAGGAATCAAAAGGGACAGACGTTGTAATTACTGTACCGCTCGAGACGGAGGAATGTTGATGTGCAGAATCCTCGTCGCCGACGACCATGAGAATACATGTGTCACGCTTGGAACCATCCTCACGAATGAGGGACACAGCGTTACGACAGTGCTCTCAGGAGAGTCGGCGCTTGAACAGGTTCAGCGTAACGAATTCGACATTATAATTACAGATCTGAAGTTAGGAGACGTAGACGGGATCAAGGTCCTCTCCGTTATTCGCGAGCTATCTCCGGAAGCGAAGGTGATAATAATGACAGCGTTCGGGAGCATAAGTTCAACTGTCAAAGCGATGAAGATGGGGGCGTACGACTACCTGACCAAGCCTGTTCATAAGGGCAAGATTCTGAATGTAGTGAACAAGATACTTGCGGACGGCAACGGGACGATTGGCAAGGCAGCCAAACGACCAAACAAGGAGGACGTGGGCATAGAGCTAGTTGGCGAGCACGACTCCATGCACGAGGTAACAAAGCTGATAAGAGAGGTATCCCGAGTCAATGTCCCTGTACTAATACTTGGTGAAAGTGGCACTGGGAAAGAGCTTGTTGCCAGATCGATCCACCAGCAGAGCTTGAGATGGGATAAACCATTCGTTGCGATAAATTGCGCAACCCTGCCCGATAGTTTGCAGGATAGCGAGCTATTCGGTCATGTCAAGGGGGCATTTACGGGCGCTGTGGAGCACAAGGCTGGACTTTTTGAACAAGCTAACGGGGGGAGCATTCTGTTGGACGAGATCGGTGAGATGACTCTCAGTGCACAGGCTAAGCTACTCCGTATACTCGAGGACGGTGAAGTGAGGCGTGTCGGAGGTAGCGCGGTATCGCGCGTCGATACCAGGGTCATCGCCTCCACAAAAGAGGATCTGTCAAGTCTCATTAAAGCGAGCAGGTTCCGCGACGACCTCTATTTCCGATTGAATGTCATAAGAATAACATTACCGACCTTGCGAGATCGAATAAGCGACTTGCCTTTGCTCGTCGACTATTTCGTCAAACGGTTCGCCGATCAATACCGGCGAGACATCAAAGGGATCCGGCAAGAGACGCTGAAGAAATTGGAGAGGTACCACTGGCCAGGCAACGTTAGAGAGCTAGAGAACACCATTAAGCGGGCCGTCATTTTATGTAAGTCGGACACGATTGAAGATCGAGATCTAGGTGAATTGAGTGAGCGCTCGGAAACCGATTCGGCAAGCTCCATCTCCGAAATGGAGAAGATCTTGATCCTAAAGGCATTGGAGGAAACAGGGTGGAGCAACAGTCTTGCGGCGGCCAAACTGGGCATAAGCACGACGACCCTCTGGCGAAGGATGAAGAGATTCGGCCTTAAGAATCCACACGGATAGCTGTTTGCGGTATAACCAGCGATTGGCTGCCCGTCCGACAAAGATTTGAATTCATTCTCACCTGCGGAGCCAATTGCTCTCCGGGTTTAGTACAAGGCAATTCGCATTGGTACATAAACTGGGGACAAGTCAAGTACTACTCATTTCGTTCAAAGAAGGATTGAAAATTCAGATGTCATAATGTCGGTGAAAGTTCGCATCGAAAAGAAGAGCTGCGAGGTCGAGCCATTACATGAAATGGTATTGAATCGGGTTAGCATAAAGAGACCTGTTTTCTTGACTGTGAAAATCTGGGAAGATATTTGCAGGACTGCCGCCCAGATCGTTGATGACTTACTACCCGCATATGTGGAGACAGCCAGGAAGAACACTTCCGACACGTTCTACCTTGGCGTTTTCATGAAGTATAATGGAGCTGAACGCTATCGGCCAAATCGCAGTAGAAAGTAAGAGAGCCACAGATCAATCCTTTCGTCGAATCCCTCGCGGTCGGTCGAGAAAACGGGTTCGGCCAGGAATCCCAGAAGACGTGTGTAGAATCCTCGAGATAGACTTGACCGGGCCGGCGATGCACCCCGGCTTCCTGACCACTCACCGACTGTACTAATAGAACTAGAAAGGAAATTACCGAAATATATTTCATGTTGGCTCACAACCCGAAATCCTTAAAGCGCCCTACGTCCGCCAGAAAAAAGTTAAGGCGCGCATCCACGTTCTTCCAATCATCGTTGCATGAAGCGATCCATGATAGTCTGTCCCGATGCCACCTCGCGGCATCCCGGCATATATGTGATATGGACGGGACGCGTCGTGATTTGCTCCTGTTAGGCGCAGGCACCCATCGCGGTAAACAGCTACCCTTCCTCATTTCGAGTTTTTGATATGTGGGTCTTTATGCTTCTTTCCCGCATTCATGTTCAGGATTGTCTCGCTCGCTTTCCTTCGGTCCTTGGTCATAAATTCATAGGTCGTACCAAGCCCTATAGTTGTAAGGCTCCCACCACCTTTTCTCAAGCGAATGCAAATACGAACATAAAGGCCTATGATGAGAATGAGAACCGCAACGACAATTATCAACGGGAACATGTCCAAAACCTTCATTGGCATCTACCAATTAAATCAGACTTTGCTCGCCTCTTATTTTCAAGTGCTTGCGCACAACGTGTCATGGCAAAAAGTCGTGACGCGTGTCGCGTCCTGCGCCATCTTCGACTTCGCGCCATGAAGTCGAAGATCCGTCGCGATAGCGACGGAGCCGTAGACCCGGCTCGCCCAGAAAGACGTGGCCCGAGGTCCGGCTCGGTAGAGACGGATCGCAGACCCGCCAGAGCGGTAGCGAAGGCGGGCGAGTTCGATATATACAAATGACAGCCTGCCCCGAAACGCGTCTTCGGGGAGCGCCTTTGGTCCTGTTGTGCGCCCGTGCGCCAGAAAGGTTCATTGTTTGATCCCATTCGCCGCGAGAAATGCCCTCAGTTCAGAGACTGATATTGCTTCGCCAATCATGACTTGGGTCAAGTCGTGGAAGTATTGTAACATGTCAGCGACGATCTGCGACTCTACAAGCACCTTCTGATGACCCTGTCCATCAGTAGCGGTAAAAGTGACGCCAGAATGATTTTCGGCCAAGACTTTTATGGCGGAAAGTTGGAACGGGGTAATGGGAGCTAATTTGCTCACCACTATTCCGATAACTATATCCTTATTGGATGCAAAGAGAGGGCCGCCGGAGTTGCCGGGGTTAAACGCTCCATTGACGACAAGATGTTTGACGATGGTAGTGCGGGTCGAGTCTCCATAATATGCGGCGAACCCTGAAAGATAGCCCACTGAAAGTAGCGGTGATGGCCCGTTGTAACTATATGGGAACCCCCAAGTATCAACAGCGGTTCCTACGGCAAGCGAATCGTCAGAACCGAGTTCCAGTCCTCCTTTGAGCTTTTCTGTTGGTATTAAGATTGCCAAATCTTTGTTGGGATCGGCGATTACTTTTGCAAAGTGGACGTTCCTGCCAAAGGAGGATGTTGCTTGGATGTCTGCTGGCTGGTTGCCTTCAATGACATGATCACAGGTAATTATTTGGCCGGAGCGGATGAGAAAACCTGTTCCTTTCAAGCCAGTTCTTGGGCAAGTGACCATATAGACTGATGCCACAGCAGAACGGCCCGCGCTACCAACAGCATCGAGAACCCATTGTGTTGAAACGGGAACGGTCTCGGTCGACATGTTAGCATTTTGTGCATTGGCGTTTCTCGCAAGAATCAAGAGGGGTACAAGAACAATCAGTGTTCTGATCCTATACATTTTGGAGCCTCCTCTCTGGCGCATGGCGCATAACGCATGGCGGCAAAAAGTCGTTGCTTTCGTCCGTCATAAAAGTTGCGAAGCATCGAAGTCGCGGGCGAAAGCAATGAAGCGAGTTCGAAAGCATATAATAATCGAGGGCGTGGTTCATGCTCCTGTTATGTGAAGTGCGCCGCGCGGGTGTCTTGTCCTCGCAGCAGCGCCTTCACGATTCGAATTCCTTGGCGGAAAGCTGAGACTGCCTGATTATAGCTTTTAATGTACCCATCTTGATCTCTTTGTGGTCCGGGATTGGGACCGTAATGGTCGAATCCCCAGTCTTCTTCTGCATTATGATATGATATGACTCCCGCGTTGTCTAACCTCCTGAAACCCGTGTAGCGAGAGAATGTGGCAGACCTCTTTCCCTGAGAGGATCCGCAGTTTACCCAACTGCAATCTCTAGTCGTGTCACAAAGACCTCATCGTGTAGTCGCTCTCGAATCTCCTGCTGGGACGCGGTCTCGAAGAACAATTCGATAGCCTCCTTGAGATTCTCCCGAGCCTTCTCTACGGTCTCACCCTGACTGGCAATGTCCAACTCAGGGCAGAGGGCAACGTACATGTCCTCTTCGCGTTCAATGACCGCGGTGAACTGCTGTGTCTTCTGCATCCGAAAGATTCCTTCCCTCAGTAACTCTGCAACATTTTAGCTAATTCAGGGTCACAAATCAATTTGTCAAGCTCCCCGCGCGGCGCATTTTCATAGACCGCCAGAAAGAAGTCGTGGTGCGTGTCGCATCCTGCGCCATCTTCGACCTCGCGCATAAAAGCGAACTCGATATATATCCCATGATAGCCTGCCCCGAGACGCGGAACGCGTATTCGGGGAGCGTCTTTTTGCCGCTGTTAGTTGCAGTTGCCGCTCCATCATTTAAGCAACAACATTGTTTTTGCATCATGGTACGTTCCCGCTTGTAATTGGTAGAGGTAAACTCCGCTTGGAAGATTTGTCGAGCTGAAATTCACAGAATGGACCCCCGGATTTTGGCGGTCGTTCACCAGTGTCTCAACCTCCCTTCCAAGGATATCGAATACTCTAATCGAAACCATGCAACTGGTCGGTAGCTGGTATGTTATGATTGTTGAGGGGTTAAAAGGATTCGGATAGTTCTGCATTAACTCAAACCTGTTCGGAATGTCGTGAGGATTGTCCTTGACTGCTGTCAACATTTCGGAGATAGGGCGGCGCCAAACACCATCAGCGATGCTTGCAGCGAAGAGACTTGCTCCGATTGTACCTAAGCGGTTGATGCCGGTGGCTACGAACGGTAATCCTGTATTTACTTCCCTCCAGCTTTCGCCGCTATTGGTAGACAAGAAAACACCTCCGAGCATGCCAGCAAATATGTTAGTACCGGAGACAGCGAGAGACACGATGGAAGCATTTGGCAAACCGTTATTGACGTGAGTCCAGGTTGAGCCATTGTCCGTGGAACGGTAGACGCCGCTGTCGGGAGTGCCTGCGAAGATGGCAGTGCCAATGACCGCGAGGGATTGAACCTTAGAGTCAGGAAAGTTAGGACTTAGAGCCTTCCAGCTTCCTGCAGCGTTGGTGGACAGGAAGAGGCCTGCTCCACCGGCGAAGAGGTCTGTCCCACTAACAGCAAGGCATACGACTGGGATAGTCAACCCGTTGTTCGCGGGGTATGACCAGCTTGCGCCATTGTTACTTGATGAGACGACGCCACCGTAGTCAGTACCAGCGAAAAGAGTCGAGGGGAGTTGGGAAAAACATGTAACCGACCAGCCTCTTAATCCGCTGTTTGCCCAGCTCGAGCCATTATTGGTCGAGAGGAACGTCCCGCCGCCGTAAGTGCCAGCAAGTAGGTTTCCGTCGGTGATAACAAGGGAGTTGATATAATGATTCGCTAGACCCTTACCGACCGGAACCCAGCTTGCGCCGTTATTGGTCGAGAGGTATACTCCATTCGTGTCTGTGCTGCTATAGGTGCCCGCAAACAGGTTGCCACCTGAGGCCGCGAAGCATGACACGGGGCCGCCGCACCCAACGTTGGCTTGCACCCATTGAGCATGAACGCTACTTATGGCGAAAGCAGAGAGAACCACCTCAATGAAAACTAAACCACTTCTCATGTCGTCATCTCCTTCTGCGAGCGTTACGGTTGCGCCCTGGGTTTGTATAACGAACATAGTTATACTCATCGATAGCCCTAAGCGCTGAAACGCCTTCAGGAAATCCGTCACCAATTCGCTGTACTTGTTGCTTCTGGCATTTCATAAAGGAGAAATACCAGTTGCCGGGAGTTCACATTCCCTTGAGCCTAAGACCATATCCGTAATACGCAATCTTATTATCCCACAGCGAGAAGAAGTGCGGGGCAAGCAAGTGAAGAACCTTGGCCGCTCCCACGGTTCCTACCTCTCTTTCAAGACACTCAAATACAGTTGAAATACCTTCCGCGTCTTCGTCGCTGAGGCTGAGGATGTCACGCTGTCTATAACCCGCCAAAACATCTTGGTGGTCAAGATAGAAGGTGGTAATCTTGGAGATGTGGTTTACTGTGAAGGGTCGGTTCTTAGTGTAGAACCTGCGATTCCAAGTCCATAATAGTAGGGCAACCGCCTCTCCGACGGTGAGGTGGGGGTTCCCACCTATAGCTTTGTTGACCGCGGTCAGTGCGGCGTGATAGAAAATCGTGCGGGGTTCGCTTCTGGCAATCCTGGTGTGTGCTCCTGCGAGCATTCTGGGAGTGATATCGTGGCATTGAGGCATACTTATTTGAGTCCTTTCTCTGAATTTGATGTGAGCGGGCAATTGCAACTAACTAACGTCCTGCGGGATAAAGTCGCGGTGCGCGCCGTGAAGCTCGTCGTTGCCACTGCCTTGGTTGAGCATCTTTTTCTCGCCTGTTATGCGCTCGTGGACGCGCGCCCGACAAGATCCTTCTCGAATAGTTCATGGGACAGAGTTGCTATTTTCCGTCAACCTTCCGACCAAGTTTCACCTCCATTGCACCTGATTCGATAAGTTGCTTTATGACCTCTGGAGAGAATTCGTATTGGCTTCCCTTCTTGGTAGTGACGGTCTGCAAAGCACCGTTCTCGTCGTGGGTAGCATTGACAACTCCAGATTCTTTCATGTCGCGCCAAACATCTTTCCAGTTTTCCGTGGTCACCTTCATCTAGACCTCCAGTTGAAACTCAAACAACTCATCCGGCAATTTATTTAAATGGCAACGCGCGCGTCCATGGCGCATAACGTCCCGCAAGAAAAAGTCGTTGCTCTCGCCCGCCATAAATGTTGCGTAGCATCGAGACAACGGGCGAGAGCAATGAAGCGACCACCTTGCATATATAATGTGGAACGTCTTTTTGTTGCTTGTTAGGCGACGCCGCCAGCCCTCTCATCGTCTCTTGAATCTGTCTCTTTCATCCGCTGGAATCTGGAGTGTAAATGCAATCTGCGGCTTGTTGATTTTGAGAAAGGGCAGTGCCTCCTTCCTGTTCAGAATATATATGTCAGCGTCCTCGACACCATGAGATAGATTATCCACAATGTAGATAAAAAAATTCCTCCTTGTTAGAAGCAGTTGGACAGACTGTGATTGGAGGAAACGTAGGTTCCCTGAACGGGCTAAAGTCTTCGCAATCCCTTTGACCTCTATGATGCGGCCACTTGATTTAACGTCATAGTTGAGGCGGTTTCGTCGAACGTCGGTGGGACGTCTTCCCTTGCTTCTTTCAAAATCCATAACTACTTGGATTGCTCTCTTTTCGATTATCTTATTTGATGGCGGCATCGAAGTTCTCCTCACTATTAATCCTTAAACGCGCTAATCGTTTTGGCTCCTTCTGTTTCAGCACCGACTGTGCCTAACGCGGCAATGTCAACTGTTATGTGTAAAATTTCTGAGGACCGGCAGGTTGCTTTTGCCGAATGGCGCACTTCTCCAGTTTGCTTCCATCCTGAATGCGACGAAGCATAGGATGACGTAAGCG
>JAHECO010000023.1:28316-54583 GCA_024641705.1 Candidatus Kryptoniota bacterium | reverse complement strand
ATCTCGAACAAGCACTCCGCCCTCATCGGAAAGGTCTTTCTTCCCGAACCCCACCACAAGTGCCTTTCGCCATTCGTCGTCGAGTTGGATCTCCAGCCTCGTCGAACCACCGTGTTTCCAGCTCAGCGCCACAATTCTTGTAAGATTCGCTTCCATCCCGGTCCCGACCGGCATCCCTCCGGACGGCCACACGCTACCACCGCCAATCCCCATCCGACCGCAGATGAGCATCTCCTCAAGCATTCGAAGGTGGATCACAAACGGACGGCGGTCCTCATTAATTTCAATTGCCGACAGATCCTTGACGGCCATTTCGGAAGTTAGAGCCGCGCTCACCTGTGCAAGGAGGAGTTCGCCGTACAGTTCGGACTCGGCCTCTTTGCTCGGCTCGGAGCACGGAGTGTTCAGACTCAGCCAGCAGGTTCGGACAAGGGGCCGCAGCTCTGTCGTCCACACGCGGAATGCCGTACGAATGTACTCGCACACATCCGTAGCGAGTACCTTAAGGTAAGACGGCGGTGATCCGAAGAGCGGCGCGGTCCTGACAGCCGGAGGAGAATCCGGAATTACCAGCGCGCCGCGTACGGCCTCGGCAAACTGGTCGAGCGGCGTTGCTTCATTTTCCATGAGCGTCGTCTCGATTTGGCCGAGCCATGCGACAAATTCGCGCACGGCGTCCTCCTCCAATTGAGCCGGCGCTTCCAGACTGAGCTCCAGCTTGAAGTCGTCCATGACGCGCGAGGGAGCCATGGCCTCGTCTTCGGCACGGCAAGGTTCCCCCGGGATGGGTTCGCGGTCGGTTTTGCACTCGCGGTAGCGCAGCACTACATACAGACCGACATCCTCGAGCGGCGGAGAACCGTACGCATCAAGCACTTCCTGCATGTGAGCAGACAGCCATTGGTTCAACGGCGCACACTGCGCGGGCGTGACGTGAATCAGCTGGCCGCGCGGACTGAGCGCAACCCCCGGCGTCACCACGATCTGAGGCTCGTCGCCGATCATTTCTTTCTTCACCTGGAGTCCGCATACGGTTCCGTATCCGATCAAGTCTCGCGCCATCCACTGATCCCGGCCGGACAGGTACGCAAACTCCTGTGTGAAGTCGTCGACGCCGAGGACCATGCCCACAGTGTAATTGACGTGCTTTGACGGGTCGGGAGATGCGACGGGCGCCTGGCTGCTTTTCGATGCGAAAGTACTCATACTCTATTCTCCTGTCAAAAGAATTCAAGTTTCCAGTCGGTCGCGGCCCAGAATTCGACGGTCGGAGACATTCTGAGGATGGCGGGGAGCAAGAAAACTCTCCAGCAGGTAGCTGCGACCGAGAACCGCCGGCGGGGTGAAGTAAGGTGAGCGGATCCCGGCGCCGAGAAGCGTATCGCTTCCCAGCCGCACCATCCCGACGCGGAAGAGGTCCAGATAGAATTTCACGTCGAAGACCGTGTGCGCCGGTTTCTCAAGCTCAATTATTCGACGGGCAAGCTGGAGCTTCTCCGTCTGACTCTCAAGGTTCTCCGTGTCGGCTTCGGCAAGCGGAATCATAACCATAAACCGGTGCGCAGATCTGTGCATCGGCAGCACAATAGATTGAAACTGGTACCAATCGAAGAGCGGAGCACCTTCATCAGGAAGTCTCTCGGGAATTTTTGCCTCGGCAAAGGAACCGATTGCTTTTCCCTTGCCGGATTTGTATGCATCGTTCATGGCAGAAGGCTGCCGGTATCGTCTCGCGAGGAACTCCTGCCACAACGTGCAGTCGCCCGGAGTAGCCGACGGGACAAACCCAAGCATTTCCTTCATGAATTCCGTCCACTGCTCCCGCTCAATCCCTTCAACGGGCTTAACCGGAAGGGGCTCGGTTTCCGGGCGCTTGAAACGCTTGCGGTACTCACGCTGCAGGACATCACGTCCATGGGAAGGCTGCCACCGTTTCTGTACGGGGACGGTGCGCGGCCCCGATAGTCCGGCAGGCTCCCCCACTATGACTCCGGGATGCCGGCGAATGCGAAACTTCTCGACGATGCGAATCCGTCCGGCATATGCACGCTGCGACGCTTCATCGTCGAATATCGACTCGTCGACACACTGATCGAGAGCAAGCCGCAGCGCGAGCTGAAGCCCCCGGACAGTGCCCCGCAGCCGGAAGAAAGTCATCGCATGCTTTATGAACAGACGGCGCCGCGATTCATCCCATGCCGGATCGAGCGAAACTCCGAGCCATCCGGCGAGCCATTCAAGCGTCTCTGCGGGGGCGCCTCTGGTGTCGAAGAGAACCTGAACCGCTGCGATCTTGTCTTCGATCGCCGTGTACGTTCCTTCGAAATTTGCAAGGAACCGATCGAGGAATGACGCCGACGTCTTATCTTCACGGTAGACCGCCGGCAAATACTCATTGAGGTACGAGAATCTCGGGGCGTACACGCGCAGCCCGCGCACGCGCGGCGTGCTCTTTCCTTCACCCTGAAACTTCAGACGCAGCTGCAGATGGCGGCCCACTGCATTCTGGAAGAGAAGTTCCCACGTTCCCGCATCCTTGCCGGCTTCGGAAGGAACAAAAGGAAGCTCCGATCCGTCGGCTCTGCGGTGAAGTCTCGGCTCTTCATACCATTCAGCCAGGGAGAGTTGGTGCAAGTCGTTTGCCGCACGACTCGATACATTCACTTCCGTGTCCGCAGGAATACTCGCGTCGAGCATCAGCCGGTGCCACACGCAATCAGGTACTCTTCCATCGAACAGAGAACGTTCGCCTCTTATAGGAGTCTCGAGCGTTCCTTCCACCGTGTACTGGGGACGAAGCTGTCGTACCAACGGAATCCAACCCGTGCCGAAGTCGTAATACACTGTCGTTCCGGATGACACGAGCGTCTTCCCTCCGAAAAGTCTCATGGGGTAATACTCGTCGATCAGCCCAAGGGCAAGATTCTGATTTTCATCCCGAGAAATTGTGAACGCATACGTCTGGTTTCCGTCAGTCGAAGCCACATACAGGCGATCCTCCACCGTTCCTTCATCGCTCTCGTGCTCCGGAACGAAAGCGATATCGTGTCCGGCAAATTCAAACTCATCCAGAAGAATCCGCGGGCCCAGCTGTCTGCTGAACTCGTAACGACTGACCGATGAAGAACCAAGATGGGGATTTGTATCGAGGATAAGTACTGTTCCGTCCGGAAGCGCTTCGATTGAGATCGGATCGTACGTGTCAAGCGGCGATGGAATCGGGAGCGGTATGCCGGTGGGAAAAAGCCTGGGCTTTCTCTGTTCGGTTGCACCCGCTTCGGATTCAAAGTCCTCTCCACTCGATGACGTAAGCGGGCCTAAAGGCTGTTCGACATTCACTACCTTCATATTCCGGTCGATGGCCCAGTACCGCTTGTTCACCCGATCAAGAATCCATACTCCGCCTCCGGGTGCCGGAGCCATATCGAATGGCTCAAACACAATAGAGTCCGGCCAGAGGATTTGTCCGGGTAGACCGCCGGCATGAAGATCGAACACCAGGAGCCCCGCAGGCTTCAGGACACCGACGACAAGGAAGTGATCTTCCGTCACTGCCAGTCCGCCGAATGTACAGGGAACCACAGCAGGCGGACGTTCTTTCGCCTGAAATTCACCCGGGACCGCCTCCTCGAAACATGAAATCTGATCCGCCGAGGACCAAAAATGCGAAGTCGTTCCGGTTCCGGAAGAGTTGACGAGAATCTCCGTCCTTGCCGGATCGATCCAGTACCAGTTGCCGTACCGGTCGCGCGCCGAGCCCCGCCGATCGTCGACAGTCGGAGGAATATCTCGCGGAGCTGCTTTGAATTTCATCAGGCGCGGATGCAGGATAACTTCACTTCGTTTCTCGTCCCAGCCGAGTCCCACCGTCGATTCGACATACTCTTTCGGCCCGGACTCCATGGCTCTCGAGAACTGGACACCTTCATCATCGGTGCAGTCGGACCAATCCTTTTTACCGAGAATCATGAAAAGCCGTGTGCCGTTCGCGTCCATCTTAGATGCAGCCTTTCGGTATTATCGGGACTGAGACAAATCCAGGTGCAGCAGTTTCGGTTGTTCCCGCGGCCGCGCCGGTCGAAACAGCAGCGACCAGGCCACGGAACCGGTCAAGATCCGCCGCATCTCCCGTAGTCACCGACAAACCCGCCACCTGAGGGAGTTCCAACCCGGCCACCTTAATTTCCGAGACGGCAGCCCCGGCGCCTTCGGCAAGCAGGACGTTGTTTACGGAGAGCACGCCATCAACCCGATTAGCCTCGGCAAGGAGTTCGATATCGACCACGGATTTGCGCAGCGGCCAGCCTGAACTGCGGATTGTCTGGGTTTGCGATTGAGACGTCGAAGATGCATCCTCCTTTTGAGGAAGAGGTGACAGATACCGCAGGAGCGCTTTCTTGACGCTCTCGCGAACCTGCGCCACGCTGGCACCTGCGACGACGTTGATTCCGATCGAGATCCAGATCGGCTTGTACTTCGGACCCCGGATGAAGACTTCCGTTGTGACAAGCCTGCGTGGTTCCAGGTAATTGCAGACGGCATCAAGAAACAGCCGATCAGGGATCGGAGCATCGGGCTGCCTGGCATCATATTTGGGAATAACCATGACAGTCACGGCTCCGGGTGCATCGCCCGGCTCATTCTGCCGGAGCTGCGGATTATACGCCGGTATCACTTCGACCCGCCCGATGTCCGCGCCGGGAGTCCGGCGTGTGATGGTCGCGAAGTCATCCAGGGACACAAGCCGATCCCGGTGCTGAAGGTAACGCGTAATCTGTTTTTCCCCTTCAGAAACAGTTTCAGCTTCGGCTCCTCCCCAGGTCGGCAGCAGATTGGCAACCTTCAATCCTGCGGGAAGGCTTTGTGCTGCATTGATCGATCGCGGGCCGACATTGCCGGCACGACCGACACCGTAGTCATAGTCTACGCGAATGACGGCATTGTAGGGCGGGCGAGCTCCCCGAATGCCGTCACCGAATTGAATAACACCCGATTCCCTGTCAACTATGAAGACCTTTGTCGGCTTGCCGGGTGTCTGTTGTCTCCCGGGGGACTGCCGCATGTCCTCAACGGGAACTTCGGACCCGGCGCAGAGAAGGTCATCAATCTCCTCCCATTTCTCAGACACCCCTTCGGCGGTCACCATCGTGAGACTCACTGATCCCGGGATGACGGGGGTCCTTGAGAGTGTGGCGGATTGATCCGGCTGGCCGGTACCGGGAGGGAGGGACTCATTCGCAACGTGGTTGCGCTGATTCACACAGATGGCGTTGATTCCGGCCCAGAGAAGCTTTGCGTCCGCCGAGGCATTCGCCTGAATGCGAATCCAAGTGATCAGCCGCTTTTCCAGCGTGCTGTCCTCGAGCGCCGGCGGAAAGTCGCCCGCTCCGGACTCCAGCGGATCGATGTTGTTCCACAACGTCAGCTCAGATGCGGATGGGAGCGTGACCTGAACGATGCCGGGCTCTGTGAGCACATCAACCGTCGATCGGGCTTCAAGCGGCCTGTACTGCGGGATGCGCTTAAACAGGTCAGTCGGCAGCCCGCCGCTTGCCGGGATACTCGGGATCTTGAATTCGAGGAGCGCGGTATCCGCTACAGGGGGCTTACCGCCCGGCTTCAGTTGTTTAGCGTCAACACTGAGAGAGGGCATTATGCCGATATTCATTGTCTTCCCTCCAATTGCCTCCCTCACAATTTTATGTGAATCATCGTCGATCTGTTTGTCTGCTTCGCGAACCAGCAGTGCGATCCACAACGAGCCGTCGACGGTGTCCTTTCCAAGATCAATGCCGGTTGTACCGTCCGATTCGAAAGCGACCGTTTCGTAAAGGGTAACTTCCTTCACGGGGGGCTGTCCGCGAAAAGATTCGTAGAGTTGCTCGTAATATTTCTTGAGCTTGTCCGACGGATTTGCCAGAACTCTTTTGTAGTACATCCTGCTCTCGATCGGGAGGACGTCGAGACCCAGTTCCGTGCGGAAAGGAACCTGCCCGGCCCGCACTTCGAGACCGTCGTTCAGCGTGAGAACCTGAAGCGGGCCCCGTTCGTTGGTGAATGCAACGATCCCGCGCGCCGACGATGCCGGTTTCAGAGGCACGCCAAGGAGCAAAAGGAATTTGCGCCTGTTGCGTTCCGGGATCTGGTTGCTCCGATACAGCAGGTTCTCCGTCAGGAAGGCGAAGAGCTCGACAATCGTGACGCCGGGATCGCTTTCGTTGAAGTTTGTCCACTCACGGTTGTGAATAGGAACACGCGCGAGCGCTTCATCCAGAAGGTCCTGGTATTGTCGATCGTCGAGTCTCGGGATGGTCAGTGGCATGAGTCGTCCTCGCTAACCGGTCAGTTTCACATTCAAGCTGACACGTTCCATTGTTTGCGTGGCAACGAGTTTATAAGTGATGGTTGCGATCGCCGATTCGGCGTCCGACGGATCGGCATCAACGCTCACTGTTTCGGTCTGTATCCGCGGCTCCCATGATTCAAGAGCTTTTGTGATCCGATCCTGGATCATGTGGCGTGTGCCGACCGTGTTCGGTTCAAAGAGGAACTGCCTCAACCCGCCGCCGAATTCGGGCACCCTGAGCCGCTCCCGAAGCTCGGTCAACAGGATGATCCGGATCGATTCCCGGATATTCTCCTCTCCTTCCGACCATGCGACACGGCCGTCGGATCCGACCCGCGGCGGGAAGCTGATGCCTTTTCCGAATATCCTGGCTTTGTCCATATCTTTCATCTCTTCGCTTTGAACCCGGGCAACGGGAAGCACATTATGAAGTATGGAACCCAACGGAAAATTATGTCCAGCAAATTCACAATGATCGTCAGGAGAATCAGAGCACAAATAGTAATAATGGGTATCGACAGCGTGCAGATCATCCCAAGCCGCTCTTCATTACTCGATTGACACGGCCCGGCGTCGGGCACCGGAAGATCTTTATGAAACGGCCAGGGGAGAACCGACAGCACCAGGTCACCGAAAGATAACCCCTTGGCTCTTTGTATCTGGCCGCAAAGCACATCGGAAATCATGAAGGCTGTGTTCTTGTCGAACTTGCGCAGGCCGCCGGGTGACGTGTCGATCGGAAGCGCAATGCGGATGGGACGTGCAGGAGCGTCCGGATCGAAGAACCCTGCCATCCGAAACGGACGGCTCCGCTCACTGACGACCGTGGGCCTGAGAGGACCGCAGTTCGGGCGCTCGAAGACTGCGCGTATCACGAAAATTCCTTCGCGCGTGTCTTTCACGGGCTGCGAAGCCACCGGGACCGGCGGCGCGGCTACGGCGGAATCCGTCGGCATTGCCCGGACCATCAGTGCAAGGAGACTATCCACATGCCCTTTTGCTTTACGCACTTCGTCGGCTTCCGCTGTCGAGATATGCTCCACCACATTGACTTCATCGTCTTCACTCAGCTTTCCTGCGTCTTCCGGAAAGTTCAGTGCCTGTTCCAAAGGATCGGCGAGCGGGAACAGGAATTCCGGCCAGTCGCCACCCTTATTCTGACGGTTGTAGGAGACACGTGCATGCTCAAACACCTTATCTTCCATCACATCGCCCTCGCCGCAGATCCCTTTCAGAGCCTCCGGCAATGTCGATTTGACATCATTCGGGGAGTACGGCGGCATGCCCAGTGCTTCGCGAATTTCCTGTGTTGTCTCTATCGATTGCAATGCATTCAAAAGATTCCTCTGGTTTGGATCCTTCAGTGCGCTTTCTTTGCCGGAATCAAGTATCGCTTGCCAGACTTCAGGGACATACCGGTGCAGGTATCGGGCAAGGTCGAGCAGGATAAGCCACGATTGCGTCTGGATTTGCTCCTGCGCAGCCTTGACCGTCAAAGGAACCTCCTTGAGAGGCGGCTCGGAGTCCGGAGTGAATCCCTTGACCAGCTCTGGGTCGACTATTTTCTTGAACCGCTCCGCCTGATCGATGACATTCTTCCACGGTTCAGCTACCTGGGAACGGAAGAGGATCATACGTGAAGTTTTCGGAAGAGGACGCTCAGACGATTGGGGCCCGTCCTCGCCGGAGATGGCGCCGGCGGCCATATAAGCTTCGCGCCTGCCGACAGGGACAAGCCCGGCGAAGAGGCGGCGCGACCGGTCGTCACCCGTATCGTAGTTGACCGCAAACAAAGGAAGCGGTTCTTCTCCTGTAATGAGCGTTTCGACGGCAGGATTAGAAACGTCCCCGATCTTTTTCCATCCCGCACCGTTCGGACTAACGACGTAGGCATACTCCTCCCATGTTGAAGAGTTAAAGGCAGGAAGCGGCTTGCCCAATTCAAGCTCTCCGGGTGGAAGCATCCGGCGGATCACAAAGGAGACTCGTTCTTCGCGGCCCGGATCAACTTCCCGGTCGGGCATACCGGTCATTCCACAAACCAGACATGCCGAAACCAGGTAATATCTCTGATGGGCGGGCTGGTAGAGTTTCATTATTCCGGCATTGTTCTTTTTGCTCAAGATGCTTCCTGAGGAAGTCACGGTTGCTGATGATTCACTACTCGAGCGGCCTGAAGCGAGCCGGAGACGCTCCAGCTTGCGCACAAGCTTCGGCACCTTCGGCGCGGGCCCGCTGCCGGTTACATCCGACGAAGGATTGAGAGGTCCCTGCCAGGTTTCCGGCTGCGCTAAGAGTGACGGAAGCTGTTCGGGATCCTTCTCGAGCATTGCCAGGAAGTCGTCCATGAAAGTGTCTGTCGTGAATCGAAGGATGACAGGCTGCTCGTATGGACGGTCGACTCCCGCTTCGGCGGCCGCAGCAGTCCCGGACCAGAACGGCTCGGGCGATGTCCAGTGTATTCTATGTTCGACCATGATAATTCACCATATGTTTCCCGCTCCGGGTGTGTACGATGCGCTCACAATACAATTGCTGATGACCGTGTCGGCCTGGACCACGCCGCTGAATTTCGACATGCCCGCGTTCACGGTCAGCAACCCGGCGGATATTTCCGCCATGCTTGCGTTGATCGTGACCTTTGCAGAGGCGTTTACGGTAATGCCGCTCGTCTCCAGCTTCACTGAGTTGCCGTTGCTGTCAACGACCTCGACGGACCCGGGCCCGTCCTTCATCGTTATCTTCTGTCCGCCGGGTGTCTCGAGGACGAGCGATTCCTGTCCGTCGGAATCATCCAGTGTGATCTTCACGCCGTTGCGCGATCGCAATACTTTCTTGTAATTGTTGCCTGCACCGTCCATCGATTCCGGGGGGGAGTCATTCCCGTTCCAGAGTCCGCCGAGAACGTACGGACGCCGCGGGTCTCCTCCTTCAAAAACGACCAGCACCTCGTCATTCACATCCGGGACAAACCAGCTCCCGCGGTTGTTACCGCCCATCAGTGTCGCCAAGCGTGCCCAGGCTTCGTACCGACCGCCGTCCGTATCCGGCGACCAGGGGAGCGTGACCTTCACACGTCCCTGACCGTCGGGATCCTTTATATCGCTTACTAGCGCGGGATAAACCCCGTACCAGCGGCCGCCGAGACCGACGGGCAGCCGCGATTCCAGCAATGCTTCAAGTGCAGATCGCTCAATCACATCCGGCTCCTTCGATCGATTTGGATATCTTCATGATGCCTGACCTATCCCGGGGCGTTCCGCGGTAAACTCGGTCCGGATGCCCAGCGCACCGTCGAACATATGCCGGACTTCAGTGAGATAGTAAGTGCCGCTGAAGAGCGGACCGAGGGCAGTTATCTGCACTTTCTTACCGACCTGAATGCGCGCATCCGTCTCCGCAACGCCGTAACCGACGACGAACCTTCGCGCGGTCAGCTTGAAGAAAGACTCCGCTGCAGTCTGTGCCTCCTCGCTCGTCAACGGAATGCCGTGCACGACAGCCTCTTTCCTGTCTCCGAATTTGGAGGAAAGGATGCTCACACCGCTGACATCACCGTTCAGCTCGCTGCCGATGACCGATGCGGTTGCCTCGTGCGAGATCGCCGATTTCCCTGCCACATCCCAGCCGCTGACGCTGAAACTCGTACGCTGGAGAGAGAGATCTGCGAGGACCCGGAATTCCCTGAGCCCCCGGCCGTACGAGAGCTGGAACGGCTGTCCGCTTGCGGAAGAATGCGACCTGACGTGAAGCGTGCTCCCATTCATCCAGAGTTCCGCGTCGATGTTCCTGGCACGCTCACGAAGGAACGCCAGATCGCTTTGATTAACCTGTGCCACTATATTGTGCGTCGGGCCCGTTATGTTCACGTCGGCGGTCAGGCCGTAATCGCTCGCGATCTGGTTTGCGATGTCCGAATCCTGCATGCTCTCGAATGTTCTGGTTCGCCGTTTCATCCTGAGGTCCTGAAGCCGGTCTTCTGCGAGCACCGTAATCTCCGGCGGGCGGCCCTCCGGGAAAACTGCTTCGATCCCCGTGATGCGTCCCTCGAAAAGAGAATCTGATCCGAGCTTTATTCTTATGGTCTTCCCAAAGTCGAGTGTCCTTCGGTCGAAGTAGAGAAATCCGATCCGGCCGTTCACCGTTCCCCAATTGCCGAATGTCGCTTCCATCCGGTAGAGACCCTCCGTAGTCTCGACAATGATGAGATTGAGAAGCCTTTCAACAAGAGCGATCCTGTCTTCCCCGTCGATTTCAATCGTCGGTCTTGAGACGCGAACCCCCGTTCCGTTTGAGCCCGGCATAATCTCTCAGTGCGCCCACACGCGAAGCAGGCGTTCGTGTTCTCGTTTGACAATTTTCTCGATATCCCGCGGGCTTAGCCGGGCAGAAGGTGCGGAACCGGTTGACTGCTCGTTTTGTGCCGGCAGATTTGCAGGCTGTGTCTGCGGGACGACTTCAAATTCGTTGATAACTACAGGCATCGTTCGTCTCCCTTCTATTCCAACAAACTTGACATGTCGAAATTGATCAACATCCCCGGCTTGAGCAGGCGGGGATTCTCTATACCATTTGCCTCTGCCACCGGCTGCCAGTTCGGGCCTTGCCCCAGACCATCCGAGATAGACTGCAGGCTTTTCCCTGCCGGTGCCTGAACATGAGGGGCGGTGCCCGGAGATGAACCCGCCGGTCCGCGTACGCCGGGCGGCGTCTGCGCCAGCTTGCCCTCCCTGCCCGAGAACTTCGTGATCTTCTGCTGGGACATTGCGATACTCACATTGGCCCTCAGGGGAACACCTTCGCTGGAGAAGAACTCCAGGCTTTCGTCAAGCGAGTCAATGATGCCGTCAAAATGAAACGATCCCCACTGGAACCGAACGGCAGGAGGGATATAGTGCTTCCCGGCTTTTTTCGGTGTAATGAAATAAGCGACGTTCTTGGTTAACTCGCGTACGTCAATGACACGCGTTCCCTCTTCCGCCAGTTGTGACCCGACATCGAACCAGAGTTGAAGCGACAGCTTCGTTGTACCGGCGCCGACGAATTGGCGGGAAGCAGGGCCGCTCTGGTCTCCCGTTCCGCCTCCAGCACCATCCGACTGCACTATCTGGTTTGCAAAACTCACTTTCAGAGTTTCAGGATTGAACTGGACCGTCACGGTCTTTCCGCCCGGCATCTTATTGAATTTGGCGTCAAGCTCTATCAACTGTGCTTTGGCAGGACGCGATGGATCAGCCATTATTCTCTCCGATCGTTAACATACCGCGATTCTTTCACGCTGTTCGGCGCCGCGAATTAATATCTTCGTTACGACGATCCCTTTATGCTTAGCGATTCGTAGGCAATCTGCAGTTCCTCGATAGCGACCATACCGTCCTTCGCATTCAGAGCAGGAGCCTTCAGCTTGATCGGCACGCACCGGCTCAGCCGAAAACTCGCCCGCCTCGTCTTGCCGTCTGCATCGAACAGCACGACCTCCGCATCTGCCCGCAAGCCCGGATTTGCCACGCTGGATTGGATCCAGTTCCAGAGGTCGAGGCTTGATGTCATACCTCGCTTCAACGTGAGCTGACCGAAACCAAGCGGTCCGGCAAACCTGATCTGCCTGTCGTTGTTTCCCCCTTCGCGTATGGTCTTAACATCCATTGTCATCTCCATGCCGTCGCACTCGGCAAATGCAGCGCCGCAGACTTCCTCTGCGACTCCGGGAACTCTGACTTCAACGGCGAAGTTAAAGGCCGTGAAGGGATAAATAGGTGTTTTTTCCATCTTCAGATCAGACCTGGCTCGTCTTTAAGTTGCGACAATCAACCGGTCACCGTTCTGCACCAGCCGGATTGTCAGAAACCTCATCGGTAAAGAGGGGGCAACGCGGAGCTCGACGATAAATCGCCCCTGTTCCACGCTCTGTGAAGTATTGACGGTCTCGTCATTGACAACCTGATATGCCGCCTCCGGAGTCGTTCCCTTGAACGCACCGCGGACGTACATGTAGTTCAGCATCGACTCGAAACCTCGCTGCACGCGGCGCCGGAACGCGGCGTTGTTCGGCTCGAAGACATAGCTTACGCCATGACGGAGGGCGAGACGCCGCAGGAGGCTAAGCAGCCGTCGCACATTGACCGGCCGGAGGTCTTCCTCACTGCTGAGCGTGTCGCTGTTCATACAAAGAAATCCCTGCGGCTCCTGACGGAGGATATTGATCTGTTCCTCCTGAAACCGGGAGTGCCATGCCGCGCTGATGACGGGGCTCAGGGAAATGATGCCCTTCATGATCCCGTTCGCCGGAGAGACCCAGGCACCCCGTGCCAGAGCGCGTCCGGCTACTGTCCCGCAGACAACGCCATCCGGAGGCGCCGGGCGAACAATGTCCGTTTGATCCTCCACCGGCACAACCGGCCAGGGATGGTACAGGGCCGCATAGCTGAATGCGTTGGTCTCTCCGTAACCGAGCGGTTCCACGGACTTGGGAATGCGATACGATGGATTTATCGATTTCAGAGTCGAAGTATACCTGATGGTATCTTCTTCACGGTAGTGGACAGGCACCGATAGAGTTGCCAGCATGTCCCCCCGTGCCGCGCACAGACGGATCGACGACCGGTGGACGGAGAGAAGAGTATTGTCCGAGTAGTGCTCCCCCGGACAAAGTACCCACGGGGAGGCAGCGCCGATTCGAACAGAGACTCCAATCGACCAGTCGCTTGTCTGTCCGGCGACCACAGCCCGGACCCTGTAGAAGTACTGACCGGAGCTCCTGCCGTACATCTTCATCTCGGTTTCTGCGCCGCAGTAAACAACGGATGGATTGGTGAACCCGGGATCGAACGACTCCTCAAGGAAAAAGGTCTTCTCATCTTCCGCGGGGCTGAACCAGTTGAGGACGAAACTCCCGGACTCTGTATCCAGCCGGTCGGACGCTGCACCCAAACCTGGCAAATCGCGGACTTTGAGTTCAGGCGATGGCACTTCACCAACCGGACAATCGACAAAATGCCGCCGTTCTTCTTTCTTCACTTGCTCAGCGGAGGGGGACGACTTGTCGTCGGGACACCGGCTGTGTTCGGGGCGGGATATGGGGGAAGGTTCCGGCGGACTCGTGAGAGGTACCGGTGCAGCATGCTCCCAGCCCAGGTGGACGGCGTCCGGGACAGCAAGTATCGTCGCTTCCTCAATCCCCATTGCCGCGTGGATCCCCCGCAGCGTCCGCGGCGCAGGGCTTTGATAACGCACGAAGTCTGCCGTCGATATAAGGTCGGTCGTCCTGGACGGCGCAATATCTTCATCGAGAAAGAGCGAAGCATCGAACCTCGAGAGCCCGTCACGCTCCAGCGAACTCTTTCCGTCGTTCTCAGCGCCGAGAAAGTGGGTGGGAACAAACGGCATGGCGACCGGGAAGAAGAAAGTCGAATTGTCGCCCGGTCCCGCGATGGGAAAACGCGGATCAGCCGATGACTGATGTATGGCCGACTGCAATGATAACTCCGGGCGCTCTCGATTTTCTTCAGCATCCTCCTTAGTCTTCCGCAGCGAGTAGGGATGATGTCCTTCCGGGATTGGGGCGGGCTCCGCGCTGTAGAGCTCCTCGTCGGTCGGGAGGAATCCCCAAAACAGATCGTGGCTCTTTTCGAACCCGAGACCTGTGAGTTTCACCGACGGATTGTTCGGCTGACGGACCTGCAGCTCAAGCGTAAGAATGTCGCATGACGGTTTGCTGTCCAGTTGTTCGTCGCGAAGATAATCCACGGGCCACATGCCCCGTCCTGTTACCATGACAGCTTCTTTCGGCGGTGATCCTTCAGTCAATGCTGTCACACGTTTGTCCACCGTCATCCAGAATGCGGACGAACCGACCTCCACCTTGACTACCGACCCCGGTTCCGGAGAACGTTCAAGCGATGTATCAAGAAAGAGCGTCAAAGTGTCGTCGAATTCAGGGGGCGGCTTGAGGACAGGGATTTTCGGCAGACTGGAATAATGCCGAAACATATAAACGCCCGCAGTGTCAGGAGTGGACACAAAATCTTCCGGAGGCTTCGTGCAAAACCAGAGCGGCACTCCACAAATCAATTGCACCGGTGTTCGCTCGTCGGGGCGCAGTGGAGAAGGCGGGCTCGCATCCTTGTCCATTTCTTTGTCGATTCCCTGAACCGGTGTCATGAGCGAGTAACCGCCCTCTCGAAAAGTAAGCAGCAGCAAATCACCCTTCCGTATTTCGCCGATTGAAAGAGGCCGCACGACAAGTCGCTTGATTCCCGGCAGGCTCGCGTCGGAGGCAGTGGAAGATTCCAGTTCCAGGTCGAGCAGCTCAACCGGTCGCTTCACAAGCGAAGAGCCGACTTCCAGGGAGTCGGACCAGCTTCCCTCAGATCGGGCGCGCGCAAACGCCTGACCCGTTATAACGACCTTTCGCTTCTCATCGATCGTGGCGCAGGCCAATCCCGGAACGGGGAAATAGTTGTACCTCGCCTCATTCTCATTGGCAACTCGAATGACCCAGCATCGTTCCCCGCCGTTCAGGAAGAAAGCGCGAACCGTCGGGGCAAGATAGGCATGAATCCGCTCTCCCTTCTCCCCATCCCACGCGAGCGGGGCGTCCTGTCCGAACACTTTCATAAACTCAGGAACGCTTTCGACCACGACAGGGATATGAAGCGGACCTGACGAAGCGAATCCGACAAAGACAGCCACATCCATGCGCGGCAGAATTTCCGCAGGTTGACTGGCCTTGACCTCGAAGTCAATTCCCGGCAGCCGGCGAGCAGGGGCAACAGGCATGCTTACTCCATCTCAAGGCGCTCGTAAGACAGTACCAGCTCCTCCATGGCAACGTCGGTGCCTTTGGCGTTCATCGGCCCGCTTGTATGCTTGATGATCCGCGCGCGCAGAAGCTTCCACGATTGAACGATAGCCGAGTGGTCTTCATTTTGCAGATGGATCATCACGGTTTTGTAGGCATTCTGATTGCCGTTCCGAATCTCGTCCAGCCACTTGTAGAGGTTCAGCGATCCGATCACACCTCGCTTCAGGGTGACATCCGACGACTTGTTGAGTCCGGTGATCTTCCGGACGCTGTTTTCCTTCTCGTTGCCGTTCCGGTATTCGGCGACAGTAACTTCCATGCCGATGCCGCTGCACTCCTGAAAGCCAGCCTCGGCTCCATCGCTCTTTCCGGGTTCCAGTTCGACGAGAAAATTAAATTGCACATACGGACGGTCACGCAGGACAGCCATGGTTTCCTCCCTTTGTTATTAACTCTTGCGGTCTGCAGTCCACTGGCCGATACGGAAGATCACAAATTCAGCCGGTTTCAAAGCTGCAACACCGATCAGACAAATGAGTTTTCCGTTGTCGAGGTCGTTTTGAGACATCGTCGAACGGTCACATCGAACGAAATAGGCCTTCTCAGGTTTGTCGCCGAGCAGGGCTCCTGATTGCCATTCAGCGAACAGGAAGTCTTCGATCGATCTGCGGACGTTTGCCCAGAGTGCTTCCCCGTTGGGTTCGAACACAGCCCACTGTGTTCCTCTGTCGATCGAACGCTCCAGATATGCAAAGTAGCGACGGACGTTAACGTACTTCCATTCAGGATCCGAGCTGATGGTCCGCGCGCCCCACAGCCGGTAGCCGCGCCCTTCAAAGAAGCGGAAGCAGTTTACTCCTTCGGGATTCAGCACTTCCTGTTGTCCCTTGTTGAGGAGCTGTTCGAACCCGATGGCCAGGTTCACAACTTCATTCGCCGGGGCTTTGTACACCGCGCGGTTCCTGTCATTGCGCGCGTAGATGCCCGCGACGAACCCGCTCGGTGGAAGATTAATCTCCGCCCGTGTGACCGGGTCGAGTATCTTCACCCAGGGGTAATAGAAAGCGGCGTGACTCGAATCCAGCTTGGCGCGCATTGCACGGACCTGCGAGATCGTCTGCCCGTCGCCGCTGTCGAGGACCGCGATCCTGTAATGCATTTTCTCAGCGTGCGAGATGAGGCTGTTCACGATCGTCGCGGCGTCATCTGCGTAACCGTCTTCATACCCGAACGTCGAACCGGGTGCCGCAACGATGGAAATGTCTTCGATGTCTTCAAAGGCCTTCATCCCAGTCTTGATGCTCGAATCCTCATCTGCCTCTCCTTCGTACTCGGCTGCTCCGGGTCGGTCTCCGTCGTTGCCGCCGCTCAACACGATTTCCACAGACCTTTCGGCGTCTGTAGATTTCATGTCATTGAGCGCGTCCGCGAGTCCGCTCTCCGAGTCGAGAAGGGCCCGAAGGACACCGAGGCCATCTTCAATGCCGTCGCCGAGTTCCACGACTATCGGCAGCGTGCGAGCCGACGCGGCATTGCCCGGCTTCTCGGCGAAGCGGGCCGAAATTGAATCCAGTGCGCCGCCCTGCTTGTGCTCAGGATCCAACGGGACCTTCTCCAATGTTTGAGTGGCGGTTCCGTCGGGCGCGCCGACGCTCACGGCCAGAGTAGCGACGCGAACATTATCGCCGCGTTCGGGGTCGAGACCGCTCAGCGCCAACGTGGCGACAGGACTCGTAGTCTTCTCAAAATTCCATGTGTCGTTCTCATCATCCCGTTGGGCGATATAAAATGTACCGCTGCCGGGCGGACTGCTGATCGGGCTCTCCACGTCTCCTATCCAGACGATATCGCGGTCGTACAGTGATCTTATGATGGGACTTCCTGTCTTGCCGGTGAGTATGTTCTGGCCGAGACGAACCGTGAAGCGCACGCGCAGGTTGCCGGCATCGCCCGGGAATCTCGCTTTCACCTTGATCGCGGTCGATCCGCCCGAATCCGGGAAGCTGCCGCCGGCACGGCCATCGCTTCCGGTCCGCTGCTTGAACACCCGCACGACGTAAAGGCGGGGACCACCTTCCTCGAAAAAGGCACGGACGGCATGCCACATGAAATTGTGCATTAGACCTGCATCGCCGAACTCGAGCTGCTGCCTATCTCCGTACACTCTCTCGAATTCTCCAAGGCTGGTGATGATTTCGGGCTCCAGGTCGGTGGGTCCGTATCTCGTCGGGCCGATGAAGCCGGTAGTCGTAGTACTTACTCCTTCGATCGACTTCGATCGAAAAGAAGTCTCTTCTACGTAAACTCCAGGAGCTAAATATTCTGGCATCTTTTCCTCCTCATGATGATGAACATTAAGGCGAAGATCGTCGCGTAATCCAAAGTTCGGATTCCGATTGGGAAGCGAGTACGAGCTCGCTTCCGTATTTCAATGCCTGCGGACCCAGAGGTGTGTTCGGAGACAGCGTCGACCAGAGATCTGCCTGGGTCTGCTCGAAAATCCTGTTCAGGTCGGGCAGCGCCTGGGTCGCGGCGCCAGGCGAGTAGAACGCCCGAAGCTGAAACTGCCATTCCCGGTCGAATAACCGCGTCCCGCTCCCTCCAGGCGGAGAAAGAGCCGGCGGCGATAACGGCAAGTCCTTCGGCTCCGGATATGGAAACATCAGGAGAACCCGCCCGTGCGCGTCACTTATCCCCCGCCCTTGAACTTTTCCCTCAATGACAGCCTCGACAAGCGCCCACGACGCAGGCGTCTCCCTATCAGGATCCCGGAGTTCAGCCCGGACTACAGCCATAGACGACAGCGTGGGCCGTGACGGGGCGGAATAGAGAAGGACCGGCGATTCGTTTGACGGCGTCGACGATACACTCTCCCATCGATACAAACCTTTGACCGGAGCCTTCACGCTTAAATTGAACGGAATAAAACGGTTCTCATTGTCCACGACTTCCACGATGAAATCCCACTTGCCCGCCAGGCTTTCCAGAGGCTCGACGCCTTCCGCCGGATATTCCGCGTCGCGCATCCACGGAAGGCCGCGGAACACATAGACCCCTTTCCGGTTTGTGAAGGCTGCCACCCGGCGCGACGGATCATTCGGGGGATATGCGACAACGGAAAGGCCGCTGTCGATGACTCCATCCGTAGCGGCGTCGCGAAACCGGAATGCGAGAGGCGAGACCACTGTCAATCGTTCCAGTATCCTGACTTCGCCCAGGGTCATGGCTGCACCTTCTTCCCGGCGTCGAAACTGCGGGTCTGCACAATCTCCGCTTCAGTCAGCTTGATCTCCGAATCGATTGTAATCATGTGAACTACATAGGCCACGGAGGTCTGATATTTTGGCTTCAATTTGTCCCAGACCGCCGCAAGATCCTGGATAGGGAGGGGGTCGCAAATAAACTCCACGGACTCCTCCGGGCGGAATGTGTCCGGCACGTCCATGTACTTGTTCAGGATTGCGGAAGGGAGAGTCGGTGTATCTTCCAATACCCGCATAGCCCAGCCGAGCAACCGCTGCTGTTTCTCGGCATCGGATGACCACGCAGTAAGCAGATAGTGCAAGTCCAGCGGAAGAGACGGACGGTAACGTGTCCCGTCCGGAGCCGATCTGGGCCGAAGATTCCGCAGAGTCCCGTTCACCGTTACCTGATACAGCATCAGCGAAATCCCTTCCGCAACATGTGTTTCGTAATCGCTTGCCTGATAAAGTTTGAACTCGGCGTTGAGGAACTCCGATCTGGGACAGGCGTCCTTCAACAATCCGATAATTGCGGAGCTTGTAGCTGCTATCGCCCTGAAGGATGCCAATTCTTCAACCTCTGGGTCGAATACTTCCGGTTGTTTCCAATTCCGTATCGCTCATCGCCGTACATCCTATCGCGACATCTTCTGTCTGAGTTCCTCCATCAGCCGCCCCAAAGCGGCTTCTGAATGTTCCATCTTCAGCGAGTCTGCAAGCGAATAGAGATCGTGATCTTTCCTAACCGTCCCGAGTTCCACCAACATCGATAGACCCTGCTCCACTAGTTCTCTCGATTCGTTAACCCACCACTGTGCAATCCCGTCAAGGTTGTCCTTAGCATCCGGGTGGCGGCGGAAATAAGCAACGATTGCGAGCGACACGCGGCAGGCCTCGTTGTATGAGTACGTCTTGCTCAGACCAAAACTCCGTAAGGCACTTTTCAAAGTGATCGACACGTGTGCTGGACGCCTCCTGACCTGAGAACTGACCCGGCATAGAGCCGCATCCGACTCTTGTAATTGCAACTGCCGGGCCGACCATTGTCTCGAGCTCTCGTTCGAAAGCACGCGAATTACCCGCGGATCGATCAGGCTGTAGTCCGGAATATCTTCGAAGCCGGGGTCCGCCCGCCGGCGCATTGAAGAGTACGCCTTGAAGTTGTTGTGAGTCGGAAGAATACGGAGGTGGGGTGGTGGAGCCTCAGCTGGGATGCGGAACCCTCAACGGGAGAGCGATGCGTCCGGAAGGTTCGCGGACACAAGCAGTATTACAGGAGGGAGATGCACCGGGCCGTGGCCGAGATGGCACGCGTTTCTCGCTCATCCGGATCCCGGATACCTTCCGGCGCTGAACGGTGGCGCTAGTGCTTTGCCCGGAAAGTGCTCGGGTCGATGTCGTACTTCTTCAGCAGGCTTCGAAGATTCTTGCGGTCGATCCTGGCAAGGCGGGCGGCGGCACTGATGTTACCGCCGGTAAGCTTCATCAGGTGGCGAAAGTACTTGTCCTCAGCACGTTCGAGTGCTTCCCTGCGAATCTCCGATAGAGTGTATTGCGGAGAAGGCGCTTCAGCCGAGTCGGGATGGACGAGGAGACCTCCGGCATTTGCCATCATGAGCCATTCCTGAACCTTATTCTCGAGTTCACGAACGTTCCCCGGCCAATCGTATTCCATCCACCGCTGGAGCGTCTCCGGCGGAATATCAACAACCTCCTGCCTATCTCCGGCATACCTCCTGAAAAAATACTGCACAAGCCGGGGAATGTCTCCCTTCCGCTCGCGCAGGGGTGGTACCGTGATGGGGATTACCTTCAACCTGTAGTAAAGATCTTCCCGGAACAGCTTCATCCTCACGAACTTGTCGAGGTCAACGTTAGTCGCAGCGACGACATGTACATCGACGCCGATATAGCCGGACTGGCCGAGGGGTTTGTACTGACGCTCCTGGAGGAAGCGGAGGAGCTTCGTCTGGACGGAGAGAGGGATAGACTCCACCTCATCGAGGAAGAGTGTGCCGCCGTCCGCCTCCTGTATGAGTCCTTTGAACCCGCTCCCCGCGTCGGTGTAGGCGCCGCGCGCATGCCCGAAAAGCTCGTTCTCGACCAGGTTTTCAGGAATGGTCCCGCAGTCGATGGTAATGAACGGCCGGCCGGCACGCGGGCCGAGGTAGTGAATGGCGCGCGCGATCAGTTCCTTGCCGGTCCCCGTTTCGCCCGAGATGAGAATCGTGGAGAGCGTCTCCGACAATTGTGGAAGACAATTCATGAGTTCCCGCATTGACTCGCTCCGCACCACGATATGCTGCTGGTGCATCTCCTTCTGAAGCTTTTCCTGGACGGTGCGAAGGCGGTAGAACAGGGCGATCCGCTTCCCCAGCTCCTCGATAGTATTCTGCACCCTCCTGCTGTCAGGGGGCCACGGGACAATCTCATCAACGGCAAACTGTGATGAGATCGTAGCGGTAAGGGACGAATCGGATCCCGCCAGCACAATCATGCCGGCTTCCGGGTTCATCCGGCTGAGTCTCTCCACAAATTGGCAGGCCGGAGGCTGGACGGACTCGAGATCCACAACCAGCAGGTCCGGCCTGGAAGAAGCCGGCGCCGAGAATGTGCTCTCGGCTTCCGTCGGTGGGAGGACCCGACAGTGTATCGTATCCGTAGAAATACGCTCGAACGGGTAGTCTTTCGATTTGCGAGTTGTGACAATCAGTACATTCGACATTTCATCGACCGTTCAGTGTTCGATTGCCCGAGCATCCCTTCCGTCCCGGCTGCCCTCCACGAGATTGCCGCTGCTGTCACGGCGCACTGCGCCTGCGGGAACTTGCGTTCTGCATTTCCCTGGCTTACCGCGCCGCATGGAGAGCCTCCCTGTTCAGTTCTCTTAAGCTACGACACTCGATCGCTCAAGGGCCCTCCGGTCCTCGAATGATTCCCTCTTCTGCTCGATCTGGCGGGACGACTTCAGACGGCGCACCCGCCGTTCTTCACGGAAAGTCAGATGCCGATAGCGGCGAGACGGAGGAAGGATAAAGACATCGTAGTCCTCTGCAAACGCCGAATGCCAGACCTTTACAGATTACAACACATCTCCAGGCCAAGGCGCCGGGACATGATACACTTAGGTGCTTGGATGTCGTTATTGTTTATCCGGTCCCCCTGAGGACTACGGACGCTCTGCCATCACTATTCCGTGCTTCGGAATTTCTATCTCCTGCAAACTAACAAGTGCGGCAAACTACTCTTAATAAATCATCCCAGGTTCTCGCCTTTCTCACGCATCCGATGTGCTTAAGCAACTACCTGTTCCGATGTTAACAGCACGGTCGCTAATTGTCAAGAGGAACTTTTGAAAATGAATCTACCATTATTGGAATTTTAATCCCGACCTCTCTCTCCATTCATTGAAAGTCAGCACTACAGTTATTTTGTCTTCTATCACCGCAAGGTGACAATTCATCAGCTCTCCCTGCAGCCAACCGCGATACTTTCAGACGAACCTTCATCGCGCGCACATTTCAACGTCCTGGCGGAAGAAATGTTGCTTCCTTCCCCGGCGAATCTACGGATGACCGCGTAGAAGCGGCTGACAATCCAACAACGCCCGCGTCCGGGTACGGCACTCACTGCACAGTGAGAGAGTACAGCGCCGATCGGCTTGACAACACTGCCGCGCCCACGCGACCGGCCTGCCGGCCAGTGTACCATGTTATTGACAAATACGATGCCACCAGACTTGATCTCTCTTCTTTGACTTCCCGCAATAAGAAACACGGGGGCGGCTGTTCGAGTGCGGGGAGACTAGATGTCCCTGACCTCCGGCAAAAGTACCGGTATTCGCTCCCGCGGCAGAGAGAACGCTGCTTGAACGACTGCCTGAAGCTGAAGAACACGATACATACCTATCAACTGCAACATCTGCACCGCTATCGCTAGCTGCTGCTGAACAAGGGGCGGTGCCGTAGCGGCAATTGCTTCAACCGGATCCAGGCGACCACGAAGCACATCCTCCGAAAGCTGCGCCATCCCCTGTGAGGTCGGAGGATTCCCTTCGTGCGCTCGGATCATGCCCATAAACAGGATAAACATCGCGCGGTCCGGATCCATCCCGAATCCGGCGGAGGACGAACCCGCCAAGCCGGGGAAGATGCCCATTGTACCGAGCTGCCGGTTGACTTGCTCGTCGATTTCCCCCCGCGTCTGGGCGGCCTGTACCTGCCGCTGTATCAGGGCTGCTTGCTGAACGAGTTCCTCGGGAAGTTTTTTCCAGGACCACCTCGCTTTCAGCACCGCACGGGCGGCGTCACGGCTCCAGACGGTCCAAAGATCACCGAGGAAGCCGCTGAACGGACTGGCGGCATTCCCTAACTGTCTCAACAGTTCATCAAACATCGACACATCTCCTTCCTCCAGCAACGATACTGCGTTGCAATGTATGAACCGGGCACTGCCGAAATCGCTCTCTTCACAAGGCGGGCAAAACACATAACGTGTTCAGCGCAGGCGGGAGCATCAATAGATTCGGCTCAACCATCATGATCGAGAACAGGCCCGCAGCCACCGCTGTCTCTTCGGCTCATGAAAGATACGATTCGCTTCAGAACATCGGCACAACCACGTGCACACGCGGTCATTCCAATGAGACAAACCGCTTCACCTTCCTTCCGAGAGTTTCATCCAGTTTACCAGGGCCGTAGCTCTCGACGCGAAACTTGCTGACGGATTGGAAGACACAAGTTTCAGGATCTCCCTGTCCCACCATCAGCACCTTCTTCCCTAGAGTATGGGCGACACCCAGTTCCAACGCCACATTTGCGTTGAAGCCCGTCAGGTCGACAAGGATGTGAGTGGCACGCGCGATCTGCTCCCAAATCGAACGGACTACGTCGGGCTCAGCCACTTCATCGCCGCGGACGTACAGGACGCCTGCATCTTTGCACGCCTCACGGGCGACATCCGAGACACTGCGTGCCCACTTCGGCCCAAAAGGCATAACATGAAAGAGAGACCGCGTGGCCTCCTCAGGATATACCGGCGGCCACCATGGATGCACGAGCATCGTCTCGCCATCATTCAGAAAATCGAAGAACTTCATGAGCGTCTGTGTGACTGCAAGCGGATCGGGCGCTTTGGTCAGTTCGGCAAGCATGCGCAGCGTTTGATCCGCATAGACATCTTTCTGAGGTCGCCGGTACATCGAAAGAATATATTCCAGCGTTCTTGAAGAAGCGCCTGCGGACGGCGCGGGATGGATCCACACCACCGACTTGTCGACAGCCGCCGCCGCTACTGCGTCATCCTGCGGTCCGCCGCTGAGAATGATCGGATCAATTTCCACATCGAACGGCATCTTTTGCCCTTCTTTCACCAGGACCACTGCAGGCTTGCCGAGCGTCAGGGCAATACCGAGCTCGTACGTGATCGAAGCCATGCCGGAACCACGTGCACCCCGAAGATCAAAAACTGCAGTGACTGCCTTCTGGATCTGTTTCCAGCGCGCGTCGGCGTAGCTCTCTCCCCGGGGTTCTGCCATGACCTCAAGTCCCGAGCGGCCGCACGCCGCCGCAATAGACTCTTTGCCCTTCGCTGCACCCGAATAGAAAACTGCATTAGTATCCGCGGGGACTTTACCCGAACGCCATACAGGCCGGGCAGGCATCGTATACATCCTCGCAGAAAAACTCCTGATCGCGAGAGCGAGAGGTCGGAGTTCGTCCCTTTCAACGGAGACGGCACGAGTCTCATCGGAACCTGCCTCATAGATCCGCCGGTCGACCCTTGAAGCGCGCATAGTCAGATCGAGAGCTTCCTTGCTCTCTTCCTCACCCTTTTCCGGCCGATTCATCTCTTCCAACAAATAGCGCCGGAGCTGCCAGCTGAGCTCTACAAGTTCTGACGCCCTGGAGCTTTCAGGTGGGCGTTTGATTCCGTGGCTGAGATAGTGACACGTCTCGAACATGTTCCGGATAAACTCCCTCATCCCCTCCTCCTTGCCCAGGAGCGAGTGAACATCCTTCTCGTCACCCGACAGAATCCTTCCGTACTCTTCCATGACACCTTTCAGTGTCTCCGCACGCTCCTTCGAGACATTACCACTTTCAGCCTCGGACTTCAGCCGATCGTTCAGCAGCGACCAGACCTCCTTAATTTCGGGGGACATTTCGTTCCCTCCTATGACTTGCCTTGTCAGGGCCTCCATCCGCTTCTGTACTTCTGCGAACTTCGCGCTCTGCCTCTGCTCGCCGGACAACGTATTGATGATTGCCTGAAGGCGTCCGACCATTCCCGCAGGGCCGCCGTGCCGCTTCATGACCTTGTGCGTCTCTTCTACGATTTCACCGACATCGCCCCCGGCAGCAAGCTTTTCCTGCAGAGCGGCCATATCTTCTGTGTCTTTCGCTATTTCGCCGGCAAGTGGGGCGAGTGCAAGGAGGTCTTCGACAGACTTCAGTCCAGCATCGACCTGAGGAAGATACTGAGGCGCGTGCACTGCAAAACACGCCCGCGCTGCCAGAAGGCGCCGCTTCGCCTCCTGCAGTAACCCGGCATTGCTCGGGTCAATCTGTCTGAGTGTATTCCCGAAGTTGAAATTGAGCTTTGCCCGTTCCAACTCGTCCGGCTCCCCGGCCAGAAGAGCTTCCGCCTTCTCATAAGCTTCTTTGGCCTTCAGCAGCATCTCAGCTCCAACCGCCGGGGTGAGATCGGAATACACGCTCCCAAGATAACGGTAGGTCCGGCTCTGTTCCGTTTTGTTGATGTCTCTGCGGGCCATCGCTGCCGCAATCGACTCAAGTGCAGCGGCTGCCGACTGCATGGCGCGAGTATATTCCGCTCCCGTGCGCTCGGGCCAGGCGGCGTCGAGCACACGGTCTGCCTCATTCATCACCTGCTCCCGTTGTTGGATAAGATCCGATTCCATGGCAATCCTCCTCTCCTTCCCTCAAGCCATACGACAGCGTGACGGGAAGAGCCGCCGTTTCAACCCGGCGCCCTTCTCGACCTTCGAATGAAGTCCGTCTCAAATCCTTTCACCCAGTCAACGGCCTCTCCTCTCCGCTCCCGGGCTTCCCTGATCAGACCCAGATTTCGCGCCGTCGTTTCCGGTTCCCAGTCCTCACGGATTGCCGCCAGCGCATCGCCGTATGCCGAGTCGGCATTCTCACGGTCGCGGGCAAGGACAGCCAGCTCAAGGCTCGTGGCGAAATCCCAGTAGTCCGCTGAACCCGAAGCTATCCGGCGCTCCACGGCATATCGCACAACGGGGAGGAGCCCGATCCGTCGGGGGTCGGGAGGCTCCCGGACCTCCATCAGTGTAAGTGCATTTACACCCGGATACGCGTCGCGCCAGTCCGTCTCGAATCCCTTGAGATACGCATCGATGGCCTTCCTCAACAGACCTGCAGCCGCCGGCTCATCCCCCGCCTTTACAGCAGAATCCCACCGGTCCTTGTATACCCGTCCTAGAATGCCGTACGTCTCGCTGCTTGCACCGCGCCGGCGCAGCAGATCAAGGAGCACTCCTTCCGCTTCGTCTCCCCTGCCTGCCCGGTTCAACGCCATCGCGAATTGCTCGCGCACCAGCACCGTCCCGGCGAGGGGAGGCGACATCTTCTCCACAAGCGCAGCCATGTCAGACCAGGACCTCACAGCACGGTAGGAAAGAAAGAGATCAATCACCACCGCCGCCTCCTGGTCTCCGACATTGCCGAGCTCCGCTTCCACCGCGCGCACGGCATCCTTCCCCTTCTTCCGGGCTGCTGCAAGTTTCTCCTTTGTCGTCTCGAGATATTTCACCCTGTCGCGAAACACATCCGTCTTGAGCCTTTGTATGTCCGGAAATCCGTTGAGGAGCTGATACACCGGACTGTCCTGG
>JAHECO010000023.1:0-28306 GCA_024641705.1 Candidatus Kryptoniota bacterium | reverse complement strand
CCTGGTCGCGGGACTCCTTCGCTTTGATCAGCCGATCCGTGATCGCCTCTCTTGTCGACTCGACGTTCACTGGCAGGCCTTCGGGACCGACCGAATACGGCAAAGCGCGAAGCGGTGCGACATCAAACGGCAGCCTGGTCCCCCCGGCAAAGAGGAGCGCCGTCGTGTGCGGCCGTGTCGCGTGACGGACTCCGAGTTCGTAGAAGACGTTCGCATTGGCGGTAGTCAGGTCTGCTACGGCAAACTCGCAAAGTATGAGCCGCTCGTACATCGGTTTGTGGATGATCCCTCCCCCCTGTTCCTCATCCGCGCGAAGGACATCCAGGCCGGCTGAGCGGACCGCCGGCGCAATCAGATCGCCGTACACCCTGTCGAAATCAATGACGGAGCCTGCGGCATCCGGCTTCTTCCCGAAAGGCATCAATACAAAACAAAGCGGATGCATGACCTTCATCCTTTCATAAATATGCCGGCGCCTCTTACCGCCGACTTCCCGGACGCCGGCAGCGTCCTGAACTCCATTCTCTCCGGAAGCGTTGTCCGATCATCTTCATTGACAGTTTTCATGATCCGAATCAACTCCATTTCCGTGAATAACGGAACTGCAGGTAGCGTTTAAGCCTCACCATCTACCGGAAAGCCATTTCAAATCAACCGCACTCTGAATGGCGCAGAGTCTGACCTGTATGTTCTGTGCGGTCCAATCTCAAATTGAGGCACCGCGAGCGGTGAGTCTCATATCGTCTGGGGAAGTGTAAGGTCCCCCGCGGGCAAAATTGTCCAATGACAGGAGGACTTCACAATTCTCCTGCGATTTCCAGTTCAGCGCGACTACGTTTTGTCGTCTTCACTTTCGGGCTTCGGCGGCTTCTCCGACTCTTCCTGCGGGCTCGGATTAGACCCCTTAGGTGGTTTCGACAGAAGCGTCTCGGCAACACTTTTCAGTTTCAGCGCTGCCTGTTCCGAAAACATGCCGATGAGAACCGCCAGTGCTGTGAATCCGTACGGATTGGTCTGGTCGACCTTTGCCCCCGCGGAGAAGAAACCGCCCCGTATAACCAGATAGAACGCGAGACCGAGCACGGTTCCCACAAAAGGCATGAGCACGTACTTAGCTATCCAGCTGCGGTTCAGATTGCGATTCCCAACATACCAGTAGAGCGATCGTAGTGCATGTACGAGGCTTCCCAACAATCCTGCCAGCGCAACCGTGATGAACAGGCGAACTTCCGGATTCATTTCAATTCCCCAGAACAGGAAGCTGACGGCCGACGTCCCGGTCGCCTGACTCGCCCCTGCAGCGGTGTCGGGAAGAAACTGGATCAGGCCGTAGATCGCCAGGAGAGACAGCGCGACGAGATAGACTATAAGTAACGTAACTCCGAGAGGCCCGACCATTTTCCCGCTTAGCCCCGGTGCCTTTCCCTTGCCGGCAGTCTCCTTATCGGGCTGATCGGTTTCCGATTTCTTCACATCTGTACCGTTCATATGAATGACTCCCTTCCTTTTGTGAAATGAAATCGCCGGCGACAATCGCCCGGCAATCCTTTCCACCGTTTCGACGGCGTGTCCTTTGTCAAACCGCAGATCCATTTTCAGGACCCTCCTCGGATCGCGAGCACCTCGTCTCCCTGCCCGACCGGCTCCATTGACGATTCCTCCCGAAGAATTCTGAAGAGACTCTGTGACGGCGTGCTACAGCAGTGTAAATCCCAGCGCCGTATTGACGGCATCCCTGACGACACCCAGCGCCGCATTTATCGCATTCTGCGCCATGATAAGCCCGATCCCTTCAATGGAAAGCAGAACCGCCCTCGATGCGTTCTTCTGGATGTCCAGGAGCAAACCTGCCTGTTCTTCAGTGATTGTCCCGTTCAGTTTCATCTGCTCGATATTGAGAATATCGACACCGATTTTCTTGAACTCCCCCTCGGCGTAGTTCCGCACGTCAGGCCACTTGGCGGCAAACACACCTTCGGCCGCCTTGAGCATTTGCGGAAGGAGTTGATCTAGATTCAATGCCATAGAATGCTCTCCTTTCGGAAACGAGTCCGTTTAAGTTTGTTTCTTCGCCTCTTCCAGTTTCAGGATAGCGGTCAGGGTTGTCTCCAACCCGCTCCACGCGCTCTGGAATGCCTGCCCAGGCGCGTTGGCCTTTTGCAGTTTGCCGACCGTTTCCCAGCTGTTCTCAAGGAGTCCCACTTGCTGGATTTGCTGCTCGTTCTTATCCTTGGCGGACGCTCTCAGTTTCAGAACCCCGATATCTACGCGAATTCCCTCGTATTCTTCTGCACGCGCTATAGAGTCCGCCTCCGCAACCTGGGGGTTCGCCTGAAGATCGGCCATGTAGACAGCAATACTTCTGTACAGATCCGTAACGGCTTTGTCAGTCTGTTCGTCATAAGGCGAAACGAACCTTACTGAGAAGCACCCCTGGACGGCCAGCCCGAAAATCAGAAGGTAACTTAACGGCACAGGCCTGAATTGCCTGAAATGACGCTCTCTCATCTTCTTGTCCCCCTGACAATTCGTTAAAGATTTTAGTTCATCCGGTCTCTCTGCGGGTGACTATGCGTAAATGCATCCCCTGAATTCTTCCTTCTCCCGCTACGGACTCCGGATGGGTCCGACTGAGTACAGGCCCTTCAGTCTCACGATTGCCTCACCCTTTTCCCTGATCGTCTCATCTCCTTCAACGCCAAAATTGGCGCCGGGGCCGGGAGAAAAAGCCGATAAGGCCACTCCCGCGCTAGACTCTATCTCTATTCAGCTGTTTTGAACGGACGGTTGCACGATCTAATATCCCGGTACACGAAACTTTCTCTTCAGTTTCGTTCATACCGTAATAAATCGTACCCGGTTTGAGACATCGCAACTTTCCCCGCTGAACGCCGCAAGTTAAGTCTTTTGAAAGCTGATGTCAAGAGTCGGAGGAACTGATTACTCAATTCATAAAACTTGAAAGTCCTGGCCACTAATTTGACGTTACTCTTGACTAAGACCGATCGCCTCCGAAGAAGAAATCATTTTGATAAATCGGTATGAGACGGGTTGATCAAAATACGAATGTTCCGTTCGACCCCGCACGACAGAGCGATCATGCCTTCAGCCCTCTTGCAGTTCTATTTCCCCTTCTCTCAATACTCCTCCAGCATCTTCAGGTACCGATCTATCAAATCGGGGCCGTGCACGGCCGACCAGTGCCCGGAGATGATGGTACGGATGTCGAGATTGAGCTGCTTGAGCTTACCGAGCGTCTTCCGATATTCCGCGACATCGGCAAAGGCCATGTTCCCGAGATGCTCCTTGAGAATGGAGCCGGCGTAGAGAACCTTCTCTTCCGGGAAGTAGACGAAGATGTCGTCCGGAGTGTGCGACGGACCGAGGTAAAAGGCCCGCACACATCCGTCCTGAAGCGTGAAATCGCCCGGGTACGTCTCTGTAGGGAGAACCAGCGGCACGCGGGGATAGTCCGGATAATACTTGCGGATGAAGTCGCCGACATTCACCCACTCCTTCTTGAGAAGATCGTATGTGAGTTTTGTGGAGATTATCTTCGCGCCGATGCTCTTCCAGTACGCGTTTCCCCCGGCGTACTCAGGATTGTAGTCGGTGTTGATCACCTCCACAACCGGCTTGCCCGTCAATTTCCTTATCTCCGCATGAAGCGCACCGGCGGCTTCGGGGGTCCACATCGCGCCGACGACCGTCACCGACTCCGGACCGACGTACACGACACAGTTTACCTTTGCATATTCGGAGTCCTCGGCCACATAGACTCCGCCGGTCAGATGGTACAACGACACGCGCGGACCCGCCGCATGAGCCGTCGACAAAGATATCAACAGAAGTGTGCCGACAATGTATTTCATAAATTGACTCCGTGACCTGTCTTTACAACGCGTGTAGATGCCGGGTAAGCGATCCGGTCGGGCATTCATAAATCGCGACCGGCAAAACGCTTTCTTGTCACCTATGAAGCTCAATGTGCCGCTCAAGTACCTTAAAATAAGCCTGGCTTTCATTCCGCGGGAGTCTCCGGGGAGGCATGGCCGACTCTTCCACGTGTTCTCGCAGTTTGAAGGTCACCAACCTGGCGTCGTTCAGCTGCCTGTACGACACCCAGACGGAAACCCTGCCCGCCCATTCCGACTTCCTTGATGGAGTCGACAAGCGGATCTCAACATGGTGCTTACCTGGTCCAATCGGCATTGAAAACCATTTCGACCTTGAGTTTGAGACAAGTGGACTGAGCGGTATCGCCGTCCCGACACGCACACCGGGGAGTGAATCTTCTTCAATTGCGGATTTCGGCTCCAGCAAGATGTCGATGCTCGATTTCCGGACCGAACTATCCACACCGATCTCCATCTTCAAGGTTGAGTCCGTCGTTCCATACACATCGCAATCGGCCATTACCCCGACCTGCCGCTTCATCTTTCTCAGTTCGGAGAAAACCTCATCCTGTCCGGCGACTTTCCCGCCGATTTCGATCGACCCGACAGATCCAGGATTCAGAAGTGCAACCTTACCTCCCGCGTCGTAACACTCTATTGAATAACCGCTAGATGCCTGATCGGCTTCTTTGAACACGACACCCGCAAGGAGCGGCCGATTGACACCGCTCAAGGGGAAGACTTCATATATCGCGGTCTCATAACCGTCCAACGGGATTTCAAATTTATCGCCGGCCGAATACAGTTTGGGGGAAATCCAGAAATCCGGATAGACTCTCTCGAGCACAAGTGACCTTGCTTGAGGAGAGAGGCCGAGTCCGGGCGACAGTGTCACACCCAGAGAAGACGATTCGATCCATGGGTTCCGAGCGGCAATTATTCCACTGTCCCCCTTGAAATGGACGTAACCGTACGCCTCTCTCTTTGCCGGATTCCCTCCGACCATCTCCGTGTTTGACAGGACCTGAAACCTGCTTCTGGCCCATCTGATTGACTGAGATATGGCATTCCACTCCCCTTCATTAAGTATGTCCGGGGAGACATAGAGTTCCCACATCGAAATGCCGCGGGCGAAATATAAAACTGCCTCGTTCGTAAACCGGTCCAGCGGTTCCCGTTCTCCGCCCAACTGCTCCAGTTTTCCTTTTATTATTCCATGGGTCATCAAATTCGCTATCGGGAACCAGAAGTCATTTGTCTTGAAATCGTCGTAGAGAACAAGATCGCGATAAGTCATGGCCGCGTCGCGGGGGCTGATCGACGGTACATCGGCATAGCCATAATCGCCGCCTTGCATCCAAATCTGGTTTGCGTATTCCACCCACCACGGGCTGAGCCATGTGCCCGATGTTATGTTCAGATAAACATTCGGATTCGCCTCGCGGACAGCACGGCAGATGCCCGCCAGCGTGTCGAAGATTGCGCGCCGCGAGTAGATGCCGACCGGATGACCGTGGTCGGGCTCGCTGCATGAGAGCTGTATTCCGTCCCATTTATAGTATCCGACACCATCTTCCTTCGCAAAATCCACCACACGTTTTCTGAACAAGCCGCTGTAATTGCGTCCGCCCAGGCAAAGCTCGTCTCCGACAGTCTCATACCCGTGCGCCTTCATCCAGTCGACCCTGAGGCTCCTGAAAGAATAACCGCCGATCGGGCCCAGCCAGAGGCCGAGTGTAGTGTTGGTCTTCTTCAGATCGTCGACTATTGGCGAAAGCCCGTGAGGAAATGTGCTGTCCCTCAATTTCCAGTCGCTCCGGTATTTATCCCAGCCGTCATCAAGAACAAACGCGTCGAGCTTGATTCCGTGCCTGTCGATCATATTTTTCCTCAAAAGATCTATAATCCTCAGAATGTTGGTCTCGTTCATTACATGGTCGGGTGTAATGCCGGGATATCGCGGTGAACGAAGGTCATACCACGAATTGTACAATGTATACGGCCTTGCCGGTGCGACGCGGATTCTCTTCACATATTTCATGAACCAGAGCTTCACGTATCCGTTCGGCGAGAGGCCTTCAACCACCCAACTGCTTTTGATCCAACCTTTTCCGATCTTCTTGCCGAACTCCTCGGCGCATCTTATATGTGTTGTTCCACCGATATCGGTCAAACTGTTTTCACCGAGCGGGCATTCCAATCCCCAGAAACTCCCTCCGCCCTGCCGGTCTGAAAGTGCTATCGGCTGACCGAAACCTCCGTTCTTGATAATATTCTCGTGCCCTTCCAGCGCGGCGTCCAGCGCGCTCATCTTCCTCAGGAAGTGCAGCCCGGTCAGAGTATCCATGATCGAGATCCGCCTGTGAACATAGAACGCGGCTGAATCCAACCTGTAGGTGATATCGAGCTCGAAAGGGAGGTCGACCCCTTTGAAGTAGAGATCGAGTTGCCTTCCACCTCCGCGCGATTCGTTCTCCTCGGCCCGTACAAAGCTGAAGTCGTCTTTCGAAAAAGTGACGTCGTTATCGGCGTTGTTCGCCTTGCCCGGAGCACTCCAGCCGGTCCAGAAAACGTTTATCGAGAAATTGCCGTCGGTTCTCACCTCCGCCGGTTTGCCGTTGTATCTCCTTGCGTACTCCTCGGCTAACCCCAGCTCGTCATACGCGATCTTTCCCGAGTCGATTACAACCGCGAGGGAGACCACGTCGTTCGACATCGTGATTCTGCGCGGTAGTTGTCGTTCCGCCTGCGCCTGCAGCCGCGACGCGATCAGGAGAGTTGAGACGAACAGGAGAAGTGAAATGAGGGTGGTCCTGCTGGAATTCCTCAGGGGCGTTCGAGAAGAGCGTATCATGTGTATCCCTGTTAGACTATTTCTTAATTCAGATATTTCCGGCGTCAGAACGAAGGCAAGTTAGTTATCCGGTCACGGATTGGCAAACCGAGAATGACAAGGACTCCCCGAATTCCCGCTGTGCAGCCCGGGGATTGCAGGATGTTCCTGTGTTGTGATCTTACGGGCTAGTTCTCTATCTCTCTCCACGGAGAATAAATCAGCGCGGCCTTGACCGTGTCGATGAATTCCTCGATGTCAAAAGGTTTCGTCACGAAGTTGCATGCCCCTGAATCCAGGGCCTCGTTCATGTACTCCCCGTGAAGGGTGGTGACGATGACAGGTATATCCTTTGTGTCGGAAGCAGCCTTGGCCGATCTAAGAAAGGCCATCCCGTTCATCCCGGGTGAATAGATGTCAGTTATGACAAGATCCGGCCTGAGGAGGTTCAGCCGTTCGAGCAGATCGCGCTTATCCGGTAAAGCCACCGTGCGATATCCTGCGCCCTCCAGCATCGCCGCATAAAGCTCCATGAACGCCGGCTCGTCGTCGCTGAGCGCGATTAACGGATTAGTCCTGGTCATTTCAGTCCCCCTATCTGATGAGTAGAAGTGCCCTCGCCGACCGCGAGCCCTAGTTCGTCACCTCCGCGCTAGGCTGAACGATCGAGCCCATGAACATGATCGTGTTGTCGTGGTTCTCCTTTATCAGGAAAAGGAACGGATGGTTGACATCGAACATTATAGGTCCGAGGTGTGGCCCAACAACGGTCGTGCCGACTCCGACACTGGTGACCGCCGCCGCCTCTGTCCCCTTCTCGTTGACATCGATGAAAGTCCTGTGCAGTACGTCGGAGATGAGGAGGCCGCCGTTGGGATTGATCCTCGTGAAGTCGGCATTCCCGCTGAACGCGATTTCCATCCCCATCTGCTTGAGCGCGTCTTTGAGGCTCGTGCTGTACTCCACCTTGAACTTCGGCAGCATCACCTGGACATCCTGTGGCGACAACCCGCCGACGATCCTGTCGACTTCGGTCTGACCGAACGCCGCAAGCGGGTCCGACGACCGGTTAATCGGAAGCAACATGAGCATACTGTAATCGTCCTTGCCGTAGGGAAGCTCGACCGCCTGGTAATCGGCGTCCGCATAATAATCGAGCGTGTCGCGCACGACCATCATCAAGTCGCTTTCCGTCGACCCGTCGGACAGATAGAACGGATAAGGCTTCGTCATCGAACTGTCGAAAGTGTACTTCCATGTCCCGTTGAAATAGAGCGCGTTGATGAGATACATCACTATGGACGGGTCGATACGCGAGCTGACTATGGACGGTATCTTGCCGTTTGTCTTACTGCTGACCCAGCTGTTAATGACATTAGCCGCGTTGGGGTCGTTGAAGTCGAGCGGCCTCACTTCGGAATCGAAATAAGTCGAATCGACCGTGATGAATGAATCGAGCACCGGGAACGTGTTCCGGTACCAGATCGAATTGGCGATGTTGAACGTCACACCCGGATCGAGGTTTTGGAACATCGCAATGAGACTCTGGTATGACCGGTTGATCTCCTCGTTGGTAAGCCCGTCGAGCCCGAGTGTTTTCTGCATGTCGGTATATGTTTGCCCGTTGGCACCGTTCAGTGTCATAGCCAGCGCCATCGAAACGCTGAGAGGAGAAATGAAGAAGTTCTTTCCGGTCTCCTGCGAACCTACCTGGGTGAACAGGTTTGCAGCGAAGGAATTCGTGGCGGATTCGACCTGTTTTGCAGCCGAACTGAGAGGCGGATTTGGGTTTCCCTTGTCCGGCGACACGACGTTGTTGCATCCGTAATTCGACATGATGGTTGCGACAACCACCCCCAACAGAACAATTCTGAGACTGCGCTTCATAACTCTTTCCCCTTTTTAAAGCCGCACAATCTTCAGGCTTCCGCTTCTATTACAACACTTGCCTGTAGCTAGAACTTAAATGGTAGGAAAATACGATGCAAGTCAGCGAAGAGATACCGCCTCAGGCGGCATTCGGTTCTTTCCGGCGCCTGTCACGATACTGATCGGAATGTCAGGACAAACGAAAGTACACCAGAAGACTCAGGCTTTCCTGCGATATCATCTACCTGTTAAAACCACCAAGCAGGGGACCGCCTCGTGGCGCCTGCACCACCACTCATAATGAAAGGAGGCTCGCGAGAGGATCCCCTGCCACTTAACCAGTCATTACGAAATGCTCTACTCAGCCCCCTACCCTCAACCCTCGTCGGTTCAGGCGGTAATGTTCCCCACCGACAACCATCCTGTTCCTCCTCATTAAAGAAAACACAGCTATGTCCGATAAATAGGAGTAGCCAGTGGAACTCCGCAGTTTCTCCTCGTGCTGGCGAACCACCACATAATCAACAAATCAGTGAGTGTGCAGATGTCTGTCTACCGCAAGCAGGTTATCGGACTCTCGACCATCCTTTCGCTCCTCATCGTATCCGAAGGAGTCAATTCCCTCGCATTGATGAAAGTGCGTTCCGAACTGGTTGGGAAGATCCGGCAATTTCAGGCCGTCAAATCTGAGGCGGAAAAAGTCATGCGAGATCTCGTTGAAGCCCGCCTCAATTTCGATCAGGTCATCACTTCGGGCGATACATCGGCCGTTCGACAGATCGCAGTCCTCATGGACGGGTCCGCGAACAGTGCCGACAAGATCCAGGCACTCCTTCCTCTGGAAGAGTACGCCGGACCGGCCCGCGACATCGGAGAAATGAGCCGCAAATACGTAGAGGACATCCGAGGCGCGGCGAGCTCGCTCCAATCCGAATCGAGAAGGACGGGAAGAACGTTCGTAAACCTCGTCTCGACGGACCCCGTGGTGAAGCAAAAGATGGATATCTGTGCATCGAACATCGGGAAGATGATGACTTCCGCGCAACTGGTTGTCGAAAAAGCTTCCGGCGCAGCGGCGATGTCCATAAACGACGTTAGCGACGCATCGACATTCGCCCTGCAGGCCGGGCTGGCTCTTGTATTCTTAGCCGTGGCGGCAGGATTCGCGACGGTGCTTATTCTCAACCGCAAGTTCAAGCGCCCACTCCAGATGCTCAGTGGGGCGGCGAAGCAGATAGCGTCCGGAAACACCGAAATCACGGCTGACATTCCGGGCGGTGACGAACTCGGCGAACTCGCATCGTCGTTCAATACAACGGTCATGAACTTCAAGCGGACTTACGACGAGCTGAAGAAGAAGAGTCTCGCCGGTGAAGAGCTGGCGCGCGAGTCGAAGATGGCAAAAGTCCAGGCCGAGGCGGAACAATGGTATCTCGGCGACAGCATAGAAGTGATGCTGAGGGAAATAGACAAGTTCAAAGCCGGCGACCTCACCGTGTCCCTGACTCCTCAGAAGGACGATGAGATCAAACGCCTTTACGAGGGTTTCAACGAGGCGGTTCTGAATATTGAGAACATGATCAAGGAAGTCATGTTTGCCGTAGAGAACACGGCGAGTGCCGCCACACAGATAAACAGTTCGGCGGAGGAACTTGCGACGGGCGTCCAGGAGCAGTCCTCACAGACGGAGGAGGTCGCCAGTGCAGTCGAAGAGATGACACGCACGATCGTCGACAACTCGACGAACGCGACCAAGACGGCCGAGGTAGCGCAATCGAGCGGCCGCGTCGCGAAAGAAGGCGGCGAGGTCGTCAAGCAGACGATCGTCAAGATAAGGGAGATCGCCGAAGTGGTATCGACGTCGTCGACAACCGTCAGGAAACTCGGCGACTCAAGCGAGCAGATCGGCGAGATAATCCTCGTTATAAATGACATAGCGGATCAAACCAATCTCCTCGCTCTCAACGCGGCAATAGAAGCCGCGAGGGCAGGCGAACAGGGGCGTGGATTTGCAGTTGTAGCGGACGAGGTAAGGAAGCTTGCCGAGCGAACGACGGGCGCGACGAAACAGATCGGCAGTATGATCAAGATGGTACAGTCCGAGACGATGGAGGCGGTGAAGTCTATGGACCGCGGCACGCGCGAGATCGAGGAAGGGATCTCGCTCGCCGACAAAGCCGGAGTAGCCCTGGAGAACATCGTCGCAGAGACAAAACACCTGATAGACATGATTAACCAGATCGCCGCGGCGGGCGAGGAACAATCCTCCACGAGCGAGCAGATATCAAAGAGTGTCGAGGGTATTTCGACCGTTACGTCGCAATCGGCCGCCGGCATATCGCAGATAGCGCGTTCCGCGGACGACCTCAACCGTCTCACCGAAAGCCTGAGAACACTGATTTCCAAGTTCGCCATCCATCATGCGGCTGCAGACGGTCGTTCCGGCAACGGCAAGGCCGGAAACAGCGAGAGCGCGCTCGGAAGGTTCGACTTCGAAGAGGCGAAGCGGGCCCACAGGATGTGGAGGATACGACTCGCGAACTGCATCGCCGGGAAGGAACAAATCGACGAGAAGGTGGCGGGAGCATATACCGAATGTGTCCTCGGGAAATGGTACTACAACACGGCCGGCAAAGATCTGAAGGGCATAGCTGCCTACGAGGAGCTCGGCAAGTGGCACGTGGAGTTGCACCAGAAGGCCGCCGAAATAGTCAGGCTATGCAACACCAACAGCGTCGAGGAGGCCGAGTCCCTTCTCTCCAGCGTAGGCGAATCCTCCAAGCACATCATCAACCTTCTCGACCAGCTGGAGGAACGTTCGGCGGTCAGGACGTGATATGATCGGGCCGAGGGCATGGTGCATAGAGCATAGTGCATGGAGGAATCGGGGACGCTGGCGTGGCGAACCCCCACAGCAATGAATTCATCTCGGAATGTTACCGCGAGTATGGAGTGCGGTATACACTACATCATTTCAACAGGACCATCTTTTTGACCTGATGATAATTTCCCCCATTCAACGCTCCGATTCCGGTCACCGCAAGCCGGCAAAAATACACGCCTGACGCCAGGCCGGTACCGTTGAAATCAACTTTGTAGTAACCCGGCTGCTGGATCTGGTCGACAAGCGTTCTGACAAGCTCACCAAGGACATTGTACACTTCTAAAGTAACCCCGGCTTTCTTTGGAATTTCATACCTGATTATTGTCACCGGGTTGAAGGGATTAGGATAATTCTGGTAAAGGTAATAATTCTTTGGTGCATAAATAGCTCTGATTGAGTCGATGTAATTTCCGTCTCCGATCAGCAATGCGTAACTCTTGTATTTGTAGGCGCCGCCGACTGAAATACTGTCAACAGTTTTCAAGTCGTAGAAAGTGTGCGTGCCGTTATCGACCAGATAGACACCGTAATTGTCAAAGCCGCTCGTGAGCATAGGTTTTATCGCCGCGGTTTTGCCCGTGAGATTCTTAACTTCGACATCGAAGGATTGCCCTTGCCCGATCTCCGTCTTGAAATCGAAATACAGTTTCTTCCAGTATCCGGCCACATCCTGGTCCACTACGTGAATTCTCATGTTATCGAAATTGTCGGGAGGCGCGAAGATATCCCGTTTGTTGAGAGTGTCGGAGACGGTCGGGTCAAAACCGACGCTGACGAGAAGTGACTTATTACGGCTTGATGACAAAGATAGTGTGACGACGTTGTCCTGAATCGAGCTCACTTTCCCGTAGGGCTTCCCAGGCTTGCTTTGACTTATAGTGCTGTAGACATACGGGATCCTGAGCGAAGTCAGGTTCTGATCATTATAGAAGTAATAACCGGAATAGGGATCCAACGAGGTGGAAGTATTGTAATTCCCATCATAGGAATAAGTCGGCTGCGTAACTCCGTTGAGAGATTGAATATCAGACCATGAAACGCTCTTCTCGAATGGATCCGATATGAGATTCCAGCCGCCGTGGAGAGCGATTGAGTAACAATCGCCGGTATCGAGTGGGACAGTTGAGGCGTTCTGTGAAACTGAAAATGGTTTTCTGCTGAAAATCCACAGGGCACGGCCCGGCTGGAAATCGAAAGCCGAACTGCCGTTGTACTTCACCTGATAACCCTGGGCATCCCCGTTATCATAGTAGGCATCCCAATCCGTACCTTCATTTCCCGAAAGAAGGCTTGATACAGGAATGTCCAGCGCACCCGGCAGACCGATGATCCGGTAGTTTGTTTGGTCCGAAGTCCCCGGAGGTGTGAACTGCGTGGAGACCTGTATATTAGATGGATATGTAAATGTCGTGAAGCTCCACACAGGTGACCAGCCACTTGAGCCGTTCGAGTCGCTTGCACTGACTCGCCAATAGTAGGTCGTTCCTTGCGATAGCCCGGCCACAACCTGTGAGGTCGATCTGACGCCAGACTTGTCAAAAACGGTCGTCGCAAAACTAGAGTCTACCGACACCTGTAGTTCATAGCTTGCTGCTCCTGTGGAAACATTCCACGTCAGCATTGGACTCGACGATACTTCCGTCGCCCCATTGGGAGGATTCACAAGGCTTGATGGTGCAATTGCCGTTCTGAAGCTCCAAACTATCGACCAGAGACTCGTCCGATCAGCATTGCTCGCGTTCACGCGCCAGTAATATGTTGTGGTATTGCTGAGTCCAGCGATTGACTTTGCAGTGTCGACGGTTGTTGTATCATAAACCACAGACTGAAATGCGGAGTCCGCCGACAATTGCAATCTATAACTCGTCGCCCCCGGCGAGCTATGCCACGAGAGTCTTGTATTTGTTGAAATTCCAGTTGCTTCATTTGCGGGCGAAACAGGCGACGGCAAGCTAAGGGCACGGGGAATGCTTGACTTGTAAATACCGCTGATCGTGCCGGCAAAAATAAGGCCAGCAGCTGAGTTCACGGCCAACGACAATACGGAAGTATCTGACATCCCTAAACGTGTCCAAGTTCCTCCATCATCTGTTGATGTCCAGACACCTGCCCCATTATAGCTTCCCGCAAAGACATATCCCGCTCCACTGATGGCCAGCGCATTCCAGGACCACGCATATGTAGAAGGCTCTTCTACCCAGCTCTTTCCATTGTCGGTGGATCGATACACGCCACCCCATATGCCGCCTGATCCATTTTCTGTTCCTGCAAACAGGCTACCGGTCGGACTCACGGCCAGGCAACCGATGGTGGGACTCGCTATTCCAGAGCGGACCTTCTCCCATGTATTGCCACTGTCTGTAGAGACGACAATGCCTGCTGTCTCCATGCCACCCAGAATATACCCGCAGGGCGCGTTTGCTAAAGATTGCACATATGAACTGATGTAAAGCAAACTACTGAGCTGCACCCAATCATTTCCGTTATCTGTGGAGCGGTATACCCCAGCACCGTAAGTTCCGGCATAAACATCTCGGTTACTGCCAATAAGCAACGATGTAACGACAGTACTGGCTAAGCCCGATTGAGTCCAGCTCTTTCCGTTGTCTGTTGAGAGATAAACTCCCGAATCTGTTCCGGCAAAGATGTAGCCTGTCGAACCTATGGTTATCGAGATTACTCTTCGCCTTTGCAGCCCGGCCGGCATCCAGACATTGCCACTGTCCGTTGAAATGTAAAGACCCGAGTCAGAACCAGCAAAGACATAGCCCATTGAATTTGTTGCTATTGATTGAATCGCCCTGCCAGCCAACCCAGCCAGCATCCAAGAATTTCCTGCGACTGTTGTGAAGCCCCAAACATCTGACCACACACTGGTCTCGCTCGAATCTGTTGCATTCACGCGCCAGTAATACTTCGTTGAGTTCAACAAGTTTCTGATCGTCTTCGATGTGTCCGTGATGCCGCTAGTGTCATAATAAGTCGTGGCAAAAGTGGAATCCGTCGAGACCTGCAACCAGTAACTCGTCGCACCTGTGGCCGCATTCCATGTTAGAGTTACATTTGTCGATATATTTGTTGAACCATTTGCTGGGCTGATGAGGGTAGGTGTGGATGGAGTTACCAGGACGCGTCTGATGTCGCTCGTATCGCGCGGGACCAGCTCATATCCATCGTTGTAAACGGTGGCCGCCGATGAGTACTGGCTGAGAATCCCCGTGAAGTCCACCAGATCCGCTGGCATCGGTGTACCATCAACCTGCGTGTCTTTGTCCACGAATACTTGCACGCTGTCTCTGTCAGTACTGTCTTTGTAATAAAGGGTTCCGTTCGATCCCTGCGTGGGCCACCAACCTGAAGAATAGTGCAGCATATCTATCTCAACCAGGCTTCCCTCATACTCTTCGGCATTACTTATGAAAGTAGAGACACTAAGTACCTTCGCCGGGGGAAGAACTGTGTTGTGTTTCAACATCTTGAAATCCGCGGTGTCCATGGCTAGCGGGACGAACTGGGTAAGACCACGGAATTGGTCCACCGTCCCTGTGACCAAAACAGAATCGCCGACCGCTACGTTCGACGGCGTTGATTCAAACGAGAAGATTTCTATACCCGCAGTCGTATCCTGAATGAAATATCCGGACTGAGGATTCGATTCAAAATTGGGACTAGTTATTACACCCGCAATCGTTAGGGTATCGCCTGCCACCTTGTGATCTGGTATCAGGTCATGGTTGCTGTCTACCCTCGCTTCAGCAATCGTCACGTTCTTCCCCGAGGAAATCGCCTTTCCCGTCGTAAAGCTCCAAACGCTGGACCACGGGCTCGTACCTCCGGCATTCGTTGCGTTCACACGCCAGTAGTATTTCGTCAAATTAGCAAGACCCGTTACCGTGTCCGAAGCGCTTGCTATACCGCTCGTGTCGCGGAATGTCGTGGCAAATGTAGAATCTGTCGATACTTGAACCCGGTAACTCGTTGCGCTGGTCGACGCATTCCATGAAAATGTGGAACCGGTTGACACGCCACTTGACCCGTTAGTGGGATTTGCCAACGTCGGAGGCGCGGGGGCTGAGATTACGGGAGTGAAACTCCACACAGATGACCATCCGCTTGTCCCCGCCGAGTTTGTCGCGTCCACACGCCAATAATACTTCGTGTTATAGGATAACCCGCTCACCGAGAAAGAAGTACCGCTTACGTTCGACTGGTTAACTATGAAGCTGCCGAAATTGGGATCAGTTGAGATCTGCAATCCATATGATGTTGCTCCGTTGGAAGGGTTCCACCATAGCGTCAGGCTGAGGGATGAGTCTGCGGCTCCATCTGCCGGCGATGATTTCGCCGGCGCTCCAGGTGTAAAGTTCCACCCGGACCGCCAGACGCCGGCACCATATGTCCCGGCGAAGAGATTTGTGTCGGAAACCGAGAAAGTCTCGATAGCGAAATTCGGCAGACCCGTTGCAGTCCAACTTCCACCATTGTTCGTGGAAAGAAATACACCTCCCACATCGGTGCCGGCAAATATGTTTGTTCCTAATGCCGCTAATGAGTAGACATAGCTTGTTGTCAAACCCGTATTAACAGCGGTCCAGGTTGCGCCGCTGTCAGTAGAAAGGAAGACGCCGCCGCCGTAAGTCCCCGCATATAGATTCGGGCCAGACGCCGCGAGACACATAATGTTGGTGTTTGTCAAGCCGCTGTCAACCGGGGTCCAGGTGGCACCGGTGTCCGCAGAGACAAAGACACCGCCACTGGTTCCCACAAAGATATTGGTGCCGGAGACAGCAAGAGCGGTTACATTTGTGTTTGTCAGACCGGTATTGACCGAAGTCCAGCTTGCACCATTATTGGTCGTGAGAAAGACTCCGCCGCCCGTCCCTGCAAACACATTCGCACCCAGTGAAGCAAGCGCGCCAACAAACGTGTTCGTCAGGCCGGCATTAACGGCACTCCAGGTTGCACCACTATCGGTAGTTAGAAATACGCCCCCGCTGTTAATGTTAGATCCTGCGAAGATATTCGAGCCGCCCTGCCCGTCGGGGGAAACAGCAAGAGCACGAACATATAAATTACTCAACCCGTTATTGACCTGATTCCAGCTTGTACCGTTGTTCGAGGAAAGAAACGCACCACTGACGTCAGTCCCTGCAAAAACATCCGCCCCAGCTGAGGCAAGGGCAAATACATTGGTGTTCGATATACCGGTATTGACCGAGGTCCAGCCCGATCCATTATTGGCGGAAACAAATACGCCATAGCCAGTGCCAGCAAAGATATCTGTGCCGAGTAAACCGAGCGCAGTTACGCTTGTATTGGGAAGGCCTGTACCGGCAGCAGTCCAGCTCGTGCCATTATCGGTCGAAAGGAAAACACCACTGGCCCCTGCGAAGATATTCGTGCCTGAAACGGTAAAACTGACTGCATTGATGCTGGAACTGACGTTGTTCCAGCTTGAGCCGTTATCAGTGGATAGAAAGATACCCCCGCCGCTCCCTGCGAAGATATTCGTGCCGGAGACAACGAGAGCTTTGATACTAAGGTTCGTCAACCCATTATTGACCTGAGTCCAGCTGCCCCCATTATCGGTTGAAAGATAAATGCCCTGACCGTTGCTGGTAGCAACAAAAGTGTTCGTGCCGAGAACAGCAATCGCAGCGGCGTAAATGTTCGCATTGCTCTGCGTCCAGCTTGTTCCACTGTTTGTGGAAACATACAACCCGTATTGAGTGCCGGCAAATACATTCGTACTGTTCGAAGCAAGCGAGTAGATAGCGACAGGATGCACCAGGCCGTTCGTTACCTCGCTCCAGCTCGAGCCGTTATCGGTGGATGCGAACATGCCGGCATTAGTTCCGACAAAAATATTGGCACCGGAGACAGCAAGAGAAAGCACATTAAGATTCGTCAATCCGTTGTTGACCTGAGTCCAGCTTGCTCCGCTGTTCGTAGAAAGAAAGACGCCGTCGTTGACAGTCCCTGCAAAGAGATTTGTGCCGCTGACTGCAAAGCAGGTTATGTTGCCTCCATAAGGTCCGTTAGTCGGGGTCCATTGCGCATGCAGTGAGCTTGTATTTGCCCATGATAATAATGCGAATGTGAAGAGAGCAAACGCCGCTCTTCTTCCACGACCAGAGCCTTGAAAGGCGACCCGATATCGAATCACCCGCGACCCCGGAGAAATCAGATGGCAGTATAAGTTCGTGCTTCTTTTTCTCTGCATTTCTTGACCTTTACTTCCCACCTTCATACATCACGCAATCGCTTCCATAAAACGTTGGGGTCTGTGTTCTGCCGTTTAACCGCCGCGACCAGTACGGAACTCCGTTTACCTCGTCGGCCGTAAACTCGTAAAGTTCCTTCGCAGTAATAGTCTTGTCGTGTTGATAGTCAGCCCCTCCCTGCAGGCCCTTCAGGAAGAAATATGTAAAAAGACTCTGCTGCTTATCCGTGTACCACCCGCTCACCTGGTCGCCTGTGGCGCTTGCTATGATCGTCACGTTAGGGGACGCCATCACGTCTTTGTCGACGGTTATGTAAATCGGGCTTACATTCGCCAGGAGTGTCCCGTTCACCGAACCGCCGGAAAAGCAGGCATCGAGCACAACAGTAACGTGTTTGAGCTGCTTCTCGCGGTCGATCGCGTCGAGGTTAGCGTAAAGCGTCTTAAGCGAGTAGCCGTTCAACACAACATGGCTCGGATCGCAATCCACCGGCACGATGTATCCTTCCTTTGAATCGGGATCGGGAGCTCCATGTCCGCTGTAGTACACGAACACTTCGCTTAATCCCTTTCGTACGTAATCGTACAACTCCCCCTTGTAGTTCGTCTGATTGCCGAATACACGGATCAGGTCGCCCTGTGTTGCGTTCTGGAGATAAATGATATTACCGGGTCTGTATCCCATGGCGGTAACGACGTACCGCTTCATTATTGCCGCATCGTTAATTGCATAATCGACCTCGGGGGCGGCGGTGTAATCCCTGTTTCCTATGATGACCGCAACCGCGTTACTATCCTTTTTCGCGGCGACAGGAATATTCTCGCCAATGTCGAGCTTGAGATCCGCCACGTTCGGTATTGCCGGCCCCTCCGCCTTGTTTGCTGCCACGACTATCTCCTGCACTTTCTTCTGAGGAGTGTCGAAAGGAAGCTCGAGAGTCTTGTTGTACGTATCTTCTCCCCTGCTGTCTCTCACGGCGACATCCATACTGACTTCCGTAGCCCTGTCATTGGTGACAATGGTTGCGTTTATATCCTTGTATGCTCCGGGCTTGAGATCTCCGAGGTCATAGACCGAATCTATCTGGATCGGCAGCACATTCGGGCCTGGCGTGAGCGTAGCGGTCGTTCCGTAACTCGTGTTCGCCCCCTTATTTTGCAGCCGCAGCGTTACCGTCACTATCTCGCGCCTCTGTATTTTTCCTGTCCTGTTCGGATCCTGCACACCATAATCCGCAAGCTCAACTTTCGGCGGCTGGAATGCGAGAGTCGGAACGACGAGAACCTTCTCAGGATCGAGATCGAAGCCATCCTTCTCGAGCACCTTCAGAGTGAATTCAACTCTTCCCGTCGATATATAATGAGAAGCTTTCAGGCGTATGAATGTAATTACCTGCTGCTTCGGGAGAATCTCCCTGATCGCGGGCGGCTCCGTAATGAATATATCGGGGTTCTCGATTGACGGAATCATTTCGACCCGGCAATCCTCAGCCGGCTTTCCGCCGATGTTCTTCAGAGTAATAAGAACTTCCGCGTTTCCGTCCGCGCAAAGCATGTTGCTGCCGGATGAATCGATGAAAGTCACGTCGGCCGTAAGAAAAGGCGTGTACGCGTTGACCTGGTTTATGGCGCCGATGTTTGCAGCGTGAGTCGAATCCGGATTAGCGGCTGCCGGAGCCGGCTTCAAAGAGCCTGCCTGCGTCTTGCCGACAATAGTTTGCCCAAGCGCCATTTCACCGAACAGGAATAGGCTGATAAACAATATTCTCTTCATCTCAATATCTCCATCTCATTGCGGCCTGAGCGGCGGAGCTGGGATGGAACTTCCTCCGGGCTTATTGAACAGATCGGTGCCAAAATAGACGGCAGCGGCTCCGCCTAGAATTGCCCCACCGACATAATAGAGCCACGATGCGCCGCTCTTCTTCACCCCCAGCAATGTCACGCTGACTTGGAAATAGTAATCATCGCCGTCCAGTCCGTAAGGAACATCCTTATATAAATGCCACACGATCTCCTTGTTTTTCCCCGGGTGCTCTTCACTGCCCACATCGCCGGTCACGTCAATCGGTTGCATCTTGAAAAACGGCTGCGTTTCTCTTCGCAACACCAACTGAACCTCGTACGGTTTATCGGTCGGTCCGCTCAGGTCGTAATGCACAACTGCGTTGCTATCCTTCATGGTGTAGTACACGTTTGATACAGAAAACTCGCGTGCTGGTGCGGGATTCTCCGTCGTTCCAATGGAAGTATAGCAGCCTGCTTCAAAGAATGATGTCACGGCTAAGCACATTATTAGGATACATTTTCCTATCATTGCATCCTCTTAATAATAAAAGCCGCCGAACTCGATGTTCTCATGCCTTGCGGGATCCTAACAAGCCATTTCTGAAGATCGACGAAGGTGCTCTGATATGTCGGGATTATTCCCTGGGACTCTGTGGTCACGTGCGACGAGTAGAAATCGATCTTCTTCTTCAATGCGACGGTGTATATCATTTCTGTCGTCATGTCTTTCTTCGGCGGCAGGCCGACTTTCAATTGAAACAGCAGCTTTGCAAGCTTTTCCGAAAATCCTTCCGCCCCTTCTGCAGCCGAGTATGTGTTGTCCGCAAAACATGCATTCGGAATCATTAGCATCACGGAATCGTTTGCCATGATGTCGAAAACGTACAGGAAGCAATTCTGGCTTGCCGAGATTACAAAATGCACCGCATCATTTCTGTCGACGTCGCCGCGATCATAGTAAACATGTTTGCCCAGATGGACTCCAACCTGAAAGCTCGGGTCTGGTTCACCTTCGCCCCTGGCAACCGTGGCCTGAATCGTAGCTGAATAGACGGGGATATTACTCTCCGTAGTCAAAGTTGAGTCGAGGATACTCTCCGAAATGATTCTTCCGGAGATTGTCGTGCTGTTCAGCTCGGAGAAGAGATTGAAGAAATCCACAGGCTTGTCGCCTTTCATGGATTCGGAAGTCCCTTGAAAGGTCCGCGCGCTGATAGTTATTCCCAGGGCTGTCCTGATCGCATTTCCTTCCGCATCCTGGCGGGCAGTTTTCCAGCCTTCGTTCGAAGTCACCTCGGTGCTATAGCACTTTCCTGCTGCCTCAACCGTCGACGTGTCGGCGCGGGGATACGCGAGCGCGACGGCCGCAGTAGTCAGCGAAGGTGCAAAGACGCGCGAGGCTCCACCAACCCACTTATTTCCCTTCGATGCTTGCACAGCTACCTTTCTTCAGACACTCTCCGAAGAAGACAAAGAAATATATAGACCAGGTCAAAATACCAGCACCATTGGAAAACCGTTCTCGAACCCGTTCAGCATCCTCGGGTCCGGCCCACAACACTATCGATCTTCCGCGATAATAATGATGAAGAATCTAAAGCGTTTTCTCGAAGAATGCAACAAACGAGCAGATAGGCTATGTTCTGAATCAATGAAATGATTGGCGGTGGGAACCGGAGAAGGCATACTGCATGGGGCAAAGTGGACAGAGCATAGCGAAGTCGCGGGAGCTGTTGTTTCAGGATTTCACAGCAACGGGCTCGTCCTTGCATTTTGTCATTGTTCGCTACCTACCATCTATCCCGTCAAAGCCATTTATACGGCGGGATGCCGCAGAGCGGTACTCCTTACTACTTACTACCTACTGCCTGCCGCTCAAACCAAAAATATCTTCCTCATCGTCTCACCCTTCTGCACCTCTTCAGGAGTCCCTGAAAACACAATCTCCCCCATCCGCAGAGCGTAAACCCACATGGCAATTCTCAGCACTTCGTGGACTTTCTGTTCGACGATCAATATGGTTGTGCCGAGGTCTTTGTTGATCCGAACTACGGTGTCAAACGCCTTCGTCACTAGCTTCGGAGAAAGTCCCAAAGACGGTTCATCCAGCATGAGCACCTTAGGTTTCAACATCAGCGCCCGGGCAAGAGCAAGCTGCTGTTTCTCTCCGCCGCTAAGCACACCCGAGTTGGCCTTTAGCCTCTCTTTGAGGTCGGGAAATATTACGAGAAGCTCCTCTATCCGTGAGGCGACCGCCTTCTTGCCTGAAAGCAAATATCCGCCCACCTCCAAGTTCTCGCGGACCGACAACTCAGTGAAGACTCTGTTTCCCTGCGGAACGAAACTTATCCCCTTCTTCACATTGACCTCAGGATTGCGACTCGAAAGGGCATGACTGTCAAGCGTCACTGAAGATGCCTTTGTAGGCAACAAGCCTATCAGGACTTTCAGTAAGGTAGATTTCCCCGCCCCGTTCGGGCCTATGAAGGCTGCTATTGCACCCTGCTCAACATCGAAGGAGACATTGGTCAAAACGATTTTGGAACCATACCCGGCCTCCGGAATACTGGCTGTAAGGAAACTCAAGACAGGTATGCCTCGAGTATTTCGGGCAAGTCTTTGATGACTGAAGGCGGACCTTCGGCAATCTTCTTCCCCTCGTCCATCACAGCGACGGTGTCTGAGATGCCCAGTACGAAATCGATGTTATGCTCGATAAGCAAAACAGTTTTATGCTGGGTCGACACAAGATCCCGGATAATCTGGACGATCTTGTCGATCATCGCCGGCTGAACGCCGGACACCGGCTCATCCAGGAGCAGCAACTGCGGCTCCGTCGCGAGGCAGCACGCAACGCTCAGCAGCTTCTGCTGACCATAGGAGAGATTCTCCGCAAGCTCATCTTTATGGTCTTGCAGTCCCACAAATTCTAGAAGCGCCTCAGCCTTCTCCACGTGTTCGCGGTGCTCAGACGAAGTCTTTGAGAACGTGAGAAGCGCATTGAAGAATCTCTCACCCTTCTGGTTCTGCCTCCCAAGGACCACATTCTCAAGCGCCGTGAGCTTTTTGAAGAGCCTGAGGTTCTGAAAGGTCCTGTTGATTCCTTGCCGTGCTATTCTATAAGGCGGCAGTTTGACAAGTGAACGCCCGTCCAGGAGCACATCTCCCCTGTCGGGCAAAAGAAACCCGGTAGCGATATTAAATGCCGTTGTCTTCCCCGCCCCGTTCGGACCGATAAGGCTTGTGATCTTCCCTGCTTCCACCCACAGAGAGAAGTCATCGACGGCCCTGATGCCGTCAAATGCCTTGCAGATGTTCTTTATTTCAAGCATTGCATCGGCCAATTGGGTTTTCGTAAAGACAAGATCCTCTCTTTCGAGGTTGGCCAAAAAGAAAGAGATAGTCATTGCGAGGAGTCCGTCCGTGACAAACGGACGGATGACGCGGCAATCCCATACATGAAACTGCAGAGTAGGGGATCGCCACGAGGTTGTCCCAAAACAAGGAAAATGTCATTCTGAAGGAGCGGAGCGACTGAAGAATCCACTTATTCGTTCTGAAAAATGGATGCTTCACTTCGTTCAGCATGACAGACAAGACTTTCTGGACAGCCTCTCGCGATGACAGGTACTTTCGATACAGCTTCCCTTCAATTCCCCAAGATGTGGAAACTCCACTCATCGAAGCTGTCCGCGCTCAATCTGCGAAATCTGCGTAATCAGTGGTCTCATCTCCTGAAGCTGAACTCCCCCCATATTCCCTTCGGCCTGAACATCATGAACGCTACGAGGAGGCCGCCGTAAAAGATCTGTCGCAGGTTTGCCGCAATCGCGTTTGGCAGCCCGATGAACCGCAGGGCTTCCGGAAGAGTTACGAGAATAATGGCACCGATGATTGATCCGCCAAGTCTCCCCGATCCTCCGACAATGACAATCGACAGCATGAAGATCGACTCCGCAACCGTGAAGCTGGTGGGGTCAATGAAAGTGATGTAGTATGCGTACAGTGCCCCTCCAATTGCCACCAGCCCGGACCCTACCGCAAAAATCACAATCTTGTACAAGTTGACGTTCTTCCCCAGAGATGCCGCGAATATTTCATCCTCTCGCATACCTCGCAGAACATTTCCGAACGGCGAGTTCACAAGCCTCCGGCAAACAAGATACACCAGGAGAGCAAACAACAGGGTCAGGACGAAAAAGCTAATGTGAGTTGTGATTTGGAATCCGAAAATCACAGGCTGTGGAATCCCCGGCAGGCCAAGCGGCCCGTTTGTCAAGCCCATCCAATTGTTCATCACATCAAAAAGTATCATCTGAAAACCGAGTGTGGCGATAACGAAGAAATCGCCTCTGAATCTCAAGGAGGGATAGCCTATCGCAAAACCAAGGATTGTTGCCGCGGCGATACCTGCCGCAATTCCTAAAAGGAAATTCACATGGAAGTTCAAGGCTAAGAGAGCAGCGGCGTAAGCACCGACGCCGTAGAAGCCTGCATGTGAAACCGAGAGCAAACCGGAGTAGCCCGCAATGAGATTTAGCGAGAGGCCGACAATTATGTAGATATTGATGATGATGAGTATGTGGAGGAGGTAAGCCATTGATTTCTCAGATTACTCTGATTGTGCGCAGATTCGGTCGGTCATTTCGCGTCAACCTGTTCGGGAACATTTCTCTACAGCACTTCAGGCGTCTGCGACAAATCTGAGAAATCAGGGCAATCACCGAAGTGCATTGAACTCCTCTGTAGTCATTTGCGCCTGCTTCAGGATACTTCGTAGGACGACTGCAGGCAGGTCCCCGCTATGCATCGGGGTGGTAATCCGAAGTTCAGGTTTTTGTCTGTGCTTCATTTGCACGTGGCTCCCCGACTGGTGATGGATAAAGAAACCCGCACGCTCCATGATGCGGACGACTTCCTTTGCCTTGAGCACAGGAAGTTTCTCGCTCACGCGGCTTCTAACCTTACGCGGATAGTTTCCTTTACAGGCTCGTTGGCCAGTTCGGTGTCTTCAGGCAGGGGCTCTCCATCTTTCAGCAATCCTTCACAATGACAGCGGATTGCATCTTCAGCCATCGTACGTGCCTCTTCGAGCGATCCACCATAGGTGACAACTCCGGGGATTGCCGGAATCACGACAATGTATCCTCCTTCGGTCATCGGCTCAAAGAGGACAGTATAATTAAGAGCCTTCATTTTCTTCTCCATGATTTGCTCAGAGGATCATCATATAGACTTTCACATACAAATATACTAAATGATTCCTCAGATTTCGCAGATTGATTCCGCGGATCTCGCTGGTTTAGCACAGATTGCATCAGTCATATTGGATAGACTTGTTGGCAAACATAAATTCTTCCAGCCATCGTGTCCACCTTCGGTGAGAGCAAGTTCTGCATGCAATATCTGCGCGGAATCTGTGAAATCTGCGTAATCATCTTGTATAGACCTTTCTACGTACCTGGACGCTTTCGCCAAAGTTAATCAGCAAACCAACCTCCAGGCCCGTTGCTTTAAGATAGTGCAATAGCTTTGCATCAAATTCTTTGGTCAACGCTTTGACTGCCTTCACTTCCACGAGCACATTATCGTCCGCCACAAGATCAGCAACAAAGTCCCCGACGGCTTTCCCTCTGTAACTCACACGAATCGGTTTTTGCTGTGCCACGTTGATAGCGTGATCCCGTAACTCAATCGCCAAAGCGTTTTCATAGACTTTCTCCACAAACCCAGCCCCAAGTTCGTTATGCACAGTGTACGCGCAGCCTATGATCTTCTCCGTCAAGTCCTTCAGCGGGTATTTTTCAGAGTCATTCTGCATCTGCGTTGCCAATCTGCGCAATCCGCGAAATCATATAAAACTCCTCTGCGGCTTCCTCCCTAATATGCCGTAAGGCCTGAAGAGCAGAAACAAAATCAATATCCCAAATGCGATCGTGTCCTGCCACTGTGAGGGCAGCACTGCAACACCCAGATTCTGAGCCAAACCGATGAGTAGACCGCCGAGCGCCGCCCCTGGCAGACTGTCAACGCCCCCAACGATAACGGCAGTCACTCCCATCAGAAGCGCGTTGAAACCCATTGTCGGGGTCATGTCGGTGTCGAAGGAAATCATGATGGAGGCGACGGCAGCCAAGAAAGAGCCGATGGCAAAAGCGTAGAGGATATACCGGTCGGAGTTGATCCCGCTTAACCGTGCAAGTTCAGGGTCGTTTGCCAGCGCTCTTAAGGATTTCCCAAACTTCATCTGCGTCAACATCAGCGCCATTAGCGCAATCAAGACGATGCTCGAAACGATGATGATAATCTGCACGTCCGTTATCCGCGCACCGAGGAACAAATGTCCCTCTACCACTTCGCCAGTGCACATAGTTTTCGTGTCGTCTCCCCACGCCATAGAGATGATATTCTGCAGGACAACATACAGTCCAAGCGAAGCGATGAGGAGCGTGAGATCGGTTGCGTTCCTTTTCCGCATTGGTCTGTAAATACCAAACTCAAGCAGTATCCCTAGGACGGCAGTAGCCACGCAAGCTATTGGGAATGCTATAATCCTAATAATGCCAAGTTGAATCGTAAAGAGATATGCGAAGTAGGCACCGAAGGTATAAACGGCACCATGGGCAAAGTGGAAGAATCGCGTCGTTCGGTAGGTGAGAGCGAAACCGATAGCGATGAGAGCATAGATTCCTCCCGTGATAAAACCGTTCATGACCAACTGATATATCATTGGAACAGGAAGTCACATTCCTCTTTACCAATGGGACAGCGCTCTCCGGGTGGTAAAGTCTTTAGTACTACTTTGAGGCGAAACGATAGACAGCGGTAGAGTGTATTCGCGTTTTCGTCTGGTTGCACTTTAATACCACACTTTAATACCACACTCAGCAGCTCTTCTGAATTCTCTAAGCGTGATCTTGTCAAGTGTTCTCGTTATGTCGCGCAATTTCGGCCCTCTCCGATTGGAGTTATTTACGGCGCGGTCATAATTCTCTTTAGCGGCTTTCCGTGTCTCTTCGACCGACTTCAGAGAGTCGTCGTGCTCCCCCTTCTCGAATCGGAGACATTTATCCCTCATTCTCCACAATTCCCTCGGACATGACATCCGAAGTTCTATGCGCCCCGCTGCCTTTGCGCGAAGATCTTCGCCGTCCCCTCGGTGGTTCGGTTGGTAGGCAGCGCCTCCACTTCCATCATTAGTTGAAACGAATCTGACGGTCACGTCATCGTCATATATCCCAACGTCCCATAGTTGAGCATCATCCTTCGCAACGTTGTCTTTTACAATGTAGAAGACCACATTGTCCGATAGTTTCCGGTTGATCTTGATAAACCTCTGAAGAAGCCAGCGTCGAATCCCCAACTCGTATAGATCGTCAATATTTTCACCAACCATATCATCATAAGTTCTTTTCCTAAGGTTTATAGCACGTGATTTCTGCTTCAGTTTTACCGCCATAAATTTGTCGTGCAACTTGAAGTCTTCGGTTTTGAGACTACTGACACGCTTCTTAATTGCAGTCTCATCGCAACTTGCGACGTTGAACCACTCCAGCGGAACGTAGGGGCATGTCCAGAGAATGCTTTTTTCACAATCGTCAAGGACTAACTTGAGCAAATCCTGAAAATCAGCTAGATCAGCTACCTCGAATGAAATTGCAGATGGATCCTTGTTCTCCCCCTCCTCAAAAGCGCGACGAAGCTTCTCAGATACAAGCTTTGCAACCAACCATCTCACTTTTCCTTTGGACTTTAGATCGAGAATAAGACTCTCAAGCTTCCCACCCGGTCCCGTCCCGAGGGCAAAGTGCTCAATCATTCTAGTCATTCGCTTGTCGACAAGGTCCACATGCTCACTTTCACTGTCTTGCTGCTCACGAAAAAGGACAAACAAACTGCCGAAGACCAACGACAGGACTAGATTTTGTACCCCTCTGGAGACTGGAGAAAGGAAGAACCAATCGAGAAATTCTCCAACAGAGCGAGGCTTATTACTAAGAGTCCGATAGTCTAGCCAAACAGAATCAGCCTTTGCGGCAGTGTAAATTAGTTTGTGGAAATTAAAGAGGGTAAGGCGCATAATCCTTTAGGATAATTTTGAAACGAAAAAAGAAAGGAGTTATGCACCATGTACCCTGAAAACAACGAAGAGAAAAATCTTGTCGAGATGCAGCCAGACAGGGAGCACAATCTGGGTCTGCAAGCAATGGAGCTTTCGTACAACGGAAGGATAAGTGAAGTTGAAGAACTATTCAAGGAGATCATGAAAGATCCGGGCAGAATGTTCGACATGTTCAGAATAGACATAAAGAGGGCCTGCGAGAAAGCGGTGGAACAGGTTATCTCACTGGAGCTGACGGCATACCTTGGCAGAGAGCGGTATGAAAGGAAAAGGACAGACGACAAGAATTATAGAAACGGTAGTTACCAAAGAACCTTCGCGGCGAAAGGAATAGGAAACCTTCAGTTCAAAGTGGCTCGCGACCGGAATGGGGAGTTCCATTCTAAGGTGATAAACCGATACGAGCGGTATGAGGAAGAGATAGCACACGATGTCCAGGCGATGTTCCTGTCGGGGATGTCGACCAGAAGCATAGAACTGTTCTCGGAGCATCTTCTGGGCCGTAGAGTGTCATCGGGTGAAGTCTCGAAGATAAACGGTGAACTCGTTGCTGCGGTAGAGAAATGGCGAACGCGTCGGCTAGACGATTTGAAGATCGCATACATGATGATAGACGGCGTTTTCTTCAAATTCAGGGTGAAAAAGGTGGTAGACGGTGCGACGCAGATGGAGATCAAGAGGATACCCATGC
>JAHECO010000022.1 GCA_024641705.1 Candidatus Kryptoniota bacterium | reverse complement strand
TGTTTTCATGGCAGCACCTTATGATTTTGTAAAGAGAGTCAGTTATGTACATTGTACAACATAATCGACCCGGAGGTCTTTTGAACATAAGGTCTTCATTGCGCGAGGTCGAAGATGGCGCAGGATGCGACACGCACCACGACTTCTTTCTGGCGGTTATCTGCCATTTGCAACAAAGGAGGGAACAAAAACGAAGAATCGGATAGTCACGGGAGTAATGGTGATCACCTTAGGTATGTTCGTGTCTTGGACTATCGCTCCGATGACGGCTGTTGGAGCTGTCAAGACCGCGAAGACCCCTTACGGTACTATTTCACAAATCGTGCAGACAAGAGACGGCAGGACATCAATTGGGGGCAGGTCAAATACGACAGCGGGTGCCACTCTATGCTCTTCAATACTCGCGTAACCAAATTGTACAACCAGTGCTTGCTCCAAGCTCTGACTTAGCATCGGTGCATCAATCGGGGGCAGCTCACCAGGTATCCCACCACATCGATCGGTGGTTGTCAATAGGCATAATTTGCCGTAGGCTAATCTACTATCAGGTGCCGGCCTTCGTCGGCTTCGCGGAAGGCGTTATGGCTTTCGAGATATTTATAAAGGTCTTCGTACGCTTCGAAGTGGAGCCTAGCGCTGAACTGCCGTGTTTTGGACAGCATTTCGACATAGGGCGCAGGGTCTTTCTGGTTCGTAAGTTTCTTCAGCGTCAGCAAGTAGTCGTCCCTGAATACAGTCGGGATGATTATCTTGGTCTCTTTTGAGTTGACAAGCTCGGCATTCATCATCACTCGTGCCATCCTCCCGTTGCCGTCAGTGAATGGATGCACTTCACTGATCATGAACTTCATATAGGCGGCTCGGGTAAACGGACTCTTCAGCACACTGTAATACTCAAATCCGCGCTTCAATGTCCCTCGCACGAGCTTGTAATCAACGAATAGGGTATTACCCGCGCGGTTATTCTTCTCCTTGAACTGCCCAGGAAGTTTAGATGTACGTGCCGACAGCAGAACCGCATGTCGCGATCCGAGAAGATTCATGAACTCGTCGGCGTTCGATGGGATTTTGCTCATCTCGGTCCTATCCGAGACGATCTGATAGGTGCCAAGGATGTCATGAGAGTCTTCTCCACGAGCCTCAAGTGGTTGCCCGGTATCCACAATCTGTTTCGCTTCAGATACTTCGAAGATGGTTCCTTCTATGTAGTTGGAAAAATACGCTTCGAAGAATGCAAAATTTCTAAAGGACTTGAGCGAAAGGTTATTCTCCGGGATCGTTGGGAATTCTTTGTTGTGGAGGTAGTTGAAAAGAATCTCGAAAACTTCGATCCGATGTCTGTCGAACGGAAGTCCGGTGGCACGAGAGATTGCCAGGGGTGATTTTAAGATGTTGGACGGTTTCGTCGAAAGTAACGCGCCAGTGATTTTATTGAGCCGTTCGAATTCCGCTTTCATCCCCAGGGTCCTCGACAGCTTTCTCGCCGAGTCTCGCAACCGATTCAGGCCTTCCTCACCATGGACTCTGGCTATGTCGTCCAATTTTTCTTCGATCTCAGGAAGACTCAGCGCCTTTGAGTTTGGTCCGGCTTTTTTTGTTATCTGCAAATTCTCGAGGAATGCTCTTTCTCTGCTCGAGACGTAGAGCTCACCGAACATCTTGTTGTCGCCTTGAACGGGTCCCTTGCCCCTTAGAAAGTTTATGGTGAGGCCTGGCAGCTTTATTTTCCTCGTGTAGGAGTGCGTCACAAAGATCTGATTGGTCGAGGTTGGCTTGAATTCGAATGCGGAACGATGACTTAGGACCGCGCCAGGGTAGAGTCGTCCAAGAATCTCCAGAATGTTCCTACTTATGATTTCCTTCGGAGCTTCTTCGAAGTTGGTAGAATATATCCGTGATGCTATTTTTCGGATTTTCTTCTCTTTGAGCATCTTGGATATTCTATATGCCTCACGAGAATCCGACGATGCGAAGATCAATTCGCTCATTCTGAATTTTTTCCACAATAGTTGATGTTTGTTGGCTAAATTATAAAGATTTTCCACGATAAAGGCAAATTGTCAAAATATTTTCTACTATACTTGGGTCGTCTTGGGTGGGGGTTTGCCTGTCACGTCTATCTGCCGGAGAATTTTCCAGGATAGGCGCGGATTTAGAGGAGAACCAAAGATTCTTTCCACCAAAAGGCCGATATTTCCGAAAATTTTCCACCATAATCGGAAGGGGGAACCCAGGGAGGGAAAGGCATGCTGTTTTACTTCCATAGATCAACTCCCGCGAAGGCTCCGCAACAAAGGCGTCCTGATTCTTTATCCGGTGACTTTCAGCCTCTCATGGCACAGAGAGTTGGTTTACAATCGCTCTGTACACCGTCTGTCTTTTGCCGGCCTATTCTAGATAGAGAGTCCTCATAATCCTGAAACGAAGATGGCCCATTGGCAGGGGGTGGGGGCTGCCGACATCTCTTTTTACCGGCTCTCCTGTTCATCTGGCAGAAGGCTTTTCTCGTTCCTACCGTATTTCCACCCGATAATATTTGGCTTGCACAGGGGAATGTATAGACCTGCTTGTGCGCATTCACTATCCAAACTTGAAAAAGCCGCCCTCTTCTGATAGACTTCGATTAATTATCCAACTTCAAAAGGGTCAAATGAAAAACGGCAATGGAGATAAATCCCTTGAGCAATGGCTCTGGGACGCGGCGTGCTCTATCAGGGGCGCGAAGGAAGCAGGTAAGTACAAGGACTTCATCCTGCCATTAGTGTTCACCAAGCGCTTGTGCGATGTGTTCGATGATGAGATCAACCGAATAGCCAAAGAAGTCGGTGGGCGCGCCAAAGCATTCAAGCTAGCGAAACGGGATAAGAAACTCGTCCGGTTCTTTATGCCCTTTGAACCCAATAACCCCGAAGACTCAATATGGTCGGTGATTCGAACGGGCAATGACGTGAAACGCAAACCGGAAGACAAGTACTTGGAGAAGCTTGGACAAGAACTCACTACTTATCTGCGGGCCATAGCGGTCATCCGATATTCAACAAGCCTGCGATAGATGCTGTTATGAAATGGCATTTCTCACCCTTGATTGAGGACAGTGTTCCCAAACCGTTTACGGCAGCGATTCCGTTCGCATTCGTTATGACCGCTGGCGGAGATTTCTATGTCTACGGGCCGCGGTGAGCGGGAAGGAGGAAGGTGGGCTCATGAAAGGCGGAAGGGAGAGTATTGGAATAATGGATTAACGGATGGATTGGTGAGTGAGCACGGACAGCGGTCCCGACTATGACGGCTCCGCACTCCTCCTCCAACGTTGGATCAATTCATTTGGATTCCGTTGAAGACTTAGGCTATCTTGAAAAGTCCAATGGATATTCCGTGTGCAGCTCCAAGTCAGTCAGATTCCAACCATCATGGTGATTCAAAATGAGACCAATATTGTTGGTGCTACTTCTAGCGACCTCTCTTCACGCAGCAAGCCCCGTAATGCAACCGCCGCCCACGACAGGTACGCAGTGGGAAGTCTATGAACTGACTTTCCAGGATTCCACTTCATACCAGAATCCATTTTGGGATGTAACCATTTACGCCGTCTTTACCTCGCCCGGTGGTACCGCATACAGGATTCGCGGCTTCTACTATGACGCTTATGCCTGGGAAGCTCGCTTTGCCCCCACCGAGCCTGGGCAGTGGAGTTTCTCGGTTACCTATATGCGAGCACAGGACACGACGGTCTTTGACGGATCGTTCATGGTGAGCAGCGCAGTAAGTCACGGATTTATTCGTGTCAACCCTTCCAATCCCAACATGTTCTCGTACACTGACGGGACCAGTCATTTCCCGATAGGTGTGAATGGTCATACGCCTGCCGTCACCGCCGCGTATCTGGGAATACCGGCGGGACCTCAGCAGGTCCCCGTGATGTGGGATTCGCTGGAAGCTCATGGAGTGAATACTTACAGACTATTCATGTTCAACCAGGAAGCATTTGCGGACTCGTTTTCGTGGAACACCGATGAAGGGATGGCAAATCTGGTCTACCACACCGACAGCCTGGATATGTACGATCTTCGTGTCGGTAAATTGATGGACCGTTGGTTCCAGCAGGCCCTTGCCCACAACATCAATATTTATTTGAACATGTTCGTCCTTTTTGACGTGACTGCATACCCATTCAATACATCACCATGGGCATCGTCAAACGGCGGACCATTCACGGATAGCAATGCCCCTTATGCGTCGGCAAGCGGGGTGGGGGCACAGCTCGAGAGAGATTACTACACGTACATAGTGAGCAGGTGGGGAGCCTACCGGAATCTGTTTGCGTGGGAATATGACAACGAGTACGGGTACTACAGCATGCCGCCTTGGATTGCCATGGTAGACAGTGTTATCGATGCCAATGATCCGTATGGACATCCGCATTCCGTCTCGTTTTGGAATTACTCTTATAGCAGCACAAGCCCCGTAGATACCTTAGCCGGTGTCAACATAACGGACGATCACCTTTACGCTTCAAACGATTGGACGGAATTCAATGTTGACTCAGCCGCGAATGCCCAGAGCGTTTCGCGCTATTTGCAATATAAGAAGCCGGTAATGTTTGGAGAGTTTGGGAGCGGTGATGCCCTTTACAGCCCCGCATGGCTAGTATTCTTACGTGCAGGCTACTGGGCCGCCTTCACCGGTGGAAGTTATCCGATCTTTTGGTGGTGCGGCGATTTTACTCCCGCGGGGTATGCGTTTAATCAGTCCGAGCTCGATATGGTGACCACAGCCGTGAAGCTCTTCTCATCTCTGAGAGCTCTCCCAACCTTGCGTCCGGCAAACTATGCCACTCTGACTAATATGCCTCAGGATGTCCGTGCATACACGATGAAAGGTGACTCTGACGTTGTCGTTTACCTGCGTGCCTTTACGGGTGATACGACCCCGGTGACAGGGTTTTCCCTTTCCCTAAGTCTTTCTGGAATTACCGGAAAGACTTGGGAAGCAATCTGGCTTGATCCGGCCACGGGAGATTCAGTTGCAGGATCAACAGGAACGAGCGTTAGTGATACACTGACGATCAGCGCGCCTGTCTTTGAAGCGGATCTGCTATTACACCTGAGAATTGCCGGGGCAAGCACTGGCGTAAATCCGGCTGCTCGGGGGACGCCTTCGGAATTCCTTCTTGCACAAAACTATCCGAATCCCTTCAACCCAACAACTGTCATCTGCTATGCGGTCCCGGAGCGCGGGATGGTAACCCTGAAGATATATGACGTGCTGGGGAGGCAGGTGGCGACTCTGGTTAATGAAGTACGGGCGCCGGGACAGTACATGGTCACGTTCGACGGCTCCCGGCTAGCAAGCGGGGTATACTTTGACAGGCTTATCTCCGGCAGTCATGTGATGACGAAGAAGATCGTGCTGATGAAGTAGAAGCTGGCTTGACCGTGCGGTTTTAGCATGATGTATTGCGGATCCACCGTCGGTTGATTGACCGTGTTGTAAGTTTCTTCGTGCCGATTGTACGTTGCGACTGCTGTGGCGTGACCCGCCGAGTGTTAAACGAAAAGGCGAACGGACGCTAACTTGAGAAGTGAGATACTCTACGAAACGATCCGCCGTAATCCAAGAAACTAAGACCGCGACGGGTCGAAGGAGAGGAGAGAGGTAGAGAAGCGGCCTTCAGTTCCTTGCGGGTCTAATACGTATGAAATGAAGTCGTGCTTTCGCCATGCGCACGATTTGATCCCCGGAATAAATGTGTTGGGAACATCTTCTGGTGACTGGAGTGCCAATGATGTCTCAAATTCAAAACGGAGCACCTCATGAACCAAGCGTACTCCGCGCTGCTTCATGACCACCACTCCTTTCCGACACCCTGGCGGGAGGCCAGAGAGGGAACTCTCAGGGTCAGTTGTTCACATGAAATAACCACGGAACATCCCGAACAAGGATGTCCCGATCAATAGTATTACTGCGGGTATAACCCACGCAGGCGTGTTGCTTCAGCTACTCTTCCGATTCCCAGCATGTTTGCCGCGATCCGAGTATTGACCTTCCGGTCATGATGGATTTTCATGACTTCGATGAAACTTGATTTCATGATTTTTTCAAGCCGTGAATAGACTTCCGACTCGTCCCAAAAAATATGCGACTCATCCTGTGCCCATTCAAAATAGGAAACAGTTACACCGCCCGCATTGCAGAGAATATCCGGAATTATGAAAATACCCTTGTCAAATAGGACGGAGTCACCGTCTGGAGTAATCGGACCGTTGGCCGCTTCCGCAACAATTCTCGTGTCGAGTCTATGGGCATTCTCTCCAGTGATTGCATTCTCGAGGGCAGCGGGAATGAAAATATCGCATTGCAGCGAGAATAATTCATCAACGGTTATTTTTTCCGACCCTGGGAAATCCAAGACGCTGCCGGTGCGCGTCTTGTGCAAAATCAATTTCGGTATATCGAGGCCGTTTTTGTTGTAGATGCAGCCGGAGGAATCGCTCACCGCAATAACGTAGCTTGCCCCGCTATCAAGGAGGTGCGCCGCAACAGAACCTGCATTCCCAAATCCTTGCACTACCACTTTGGCACCTTTCATAGGAATGTTGAGAAAGTCACAGGCGCTCTGAATTGTATAAAAGACTCCGCGACCAGTAGCTTCGTTCCTTCCTTGCGAACCGCCAAGGCTCAAAGGTTTACCAGTAACCACACCGGGGACCGAATAACCTTTCATCATGCTGTACGTATCCATGATCCACGCCATAGTCTGTGAGTTCGTATATACGTCAGGCGCAGGAATGTCCATCTCAGGGCCAATCATCGGCAAGATGCCCGCGGTGTACCTGCGCGTGATATGCTCAAGCTCCTGATTCGATAGTTTCTTCGGATTGCAGGTTACCCCGCCCTTCGCACCGCCGAAGGGTATGTTGACTATAGCGCACTTCCATGTCATCCAGCATGCGAGCGCCTTCACCTCATCAAGTGTGACATTTGGGTGAAATCGAATTCCTCCCTTTGCTGGACCGCGTGCCGTGCTGTATTGAACGCGGTGCCCAGTGAACGATTCAATCCGTCCGCTGTCCATTCTGACCGGAATATCGACGGTCAGCACACGTTCTGGGTTCCGAATCATCGTGCGAATGTCCGGATCCAACTCGAGCTGTTCAGATGCCATATCGAAGTTCATCAAAGCAGCTTCATATGGATTTGTCTGAACGGCTGCACCCTTAGCAACGGTTTCCATTGATCGTACTCCCTTCTTTTTGGAAAGTTTGGATCTGCCACAGAACCACCTCTGCTTGAGCGGCAGGTTGTGGCTGTATGTTCCGGACCCCAACTGTTTGTTGGGTCCAGTACTGCTAGTTTTTTGTCAGAAACCGAGGACTTTGCGATGTTTCCATTTTCTGCCAAAGAACAAACCGTGCAAACTTCACCCTACAAATTTAGAGATGAAACCTTGAATGTGCAACGCTTCCGCCAAAGCCTTATCCGACCCCGCGCATGTTCAATTGCAGTATTGGTAATTGACCTGCGAGTATCCTGGTCCCGTGATGTACAATCTAGCGGGACCTTTCCTTTATCAGCTTCTTCGCGATATCGCTACCTAGTGCCCGAACCAAGCCGGATGGTGCAGCGGATCCGGGACAGTTCTCTGGAGATGTGTCGTGGAGTTGTGAATGCCTGACCTGATAACTAACTCAGCATCTGGACATAATACGGGAAGCAGGTCATGCTTCTGGAAGAAAGATGATTTTGATGAAGTAGAAGAGCCAATCCTCTTCAAATTGCGTCCCGTCATGAGCGATCGTGGCGGGACTTTTTTTGTCGATGTTAGACTTCAAAGCCTGCCATACAGAAAAGGGAATAAAAATAGGAGATGGAATTGAGTGGATTAGGCGAGAAAGGAGAAGGACCATGGGAGAGAAAGAAGACGCTGGAAGTATAGTACGTGATATCAAGAGAAAGACCCGGAAGAAATACTCGAGTGAAGAGAAGATCCGGATAGTGCTGGAAGGACTGAAGGGAGAGACGGGGATAGCAGATCTCTGCCGACGGGAAAGGATAAACCCGAATGTGTGCTACAAGTGGAGCAGAGACTTTCTTGAAGCTGGAAAGAAGAGACTGCAGGGTGACACGGAACGGGAGGCAACCAGCACTGAAGTCGTTGATTTGAAGAAAGAAAACGACCAACTGAAGCAGTTGGTGGCCGAGCTGTCGCTTAAGAATCGGGTGCTAAAGGCAGTCGGAATAAAGATTTTGAACGCTCCATTATAATGGAATAAACGAATGGGGAAACGCTCGCAAACCTTATCCAAGAGCATCGGATTACTAAGGAGTTCTTTAGCAATGCGATTCTCCTATGTGTAGGTGGGTTGCACCGTCCTGTTGTAAGGAAGAGATATGTGGGCTATCTTTATGAAAAACTGCACCGAGCTCTTAGCTATGACAGGAGGACCCGAAATTCAATTGGAAGATCATCGAAGGTCGTGGTGTCTCACCCCTCATTCTGAAGAAATAACCCAATAGTAGAAGCAATTCAGGTGAGTAGAATTGCCGGCCCGACCATGAGTATTCCCGCAGATACTGTAGATCTGACCGACTTCCCCTCTACACGGTATCAAGGCAGCAAGAGAAAGATATTGCCTTGGATTTATGAACACTTGAGAAACCTTGAGTTCCATACAGCGTTGGATGCCTTTGGCGGTACCGGTTCGGTGAGTTACTTGATGAAGAAGATGGGAAAGGCTGTTACCTACAACGACTATCTACACTTCAATTACTTGATCGGACTTGCCATCATTGAGAATAACGAGGTTACGTTGTCTAACGACGAGATTGCTGATATACTTGGGGGAGAAAGCCCATCTGGAGAGAGATTCATACAGAAGACTTTTAGGAACATATACTACAAAAACCGCGAAAATACCTGGCTTGATAGGACTGTAACTCGCATATCAAACATGAACAGTGAGACAAAAAGCGGCAAATATAAGCAGGCCGTAGCCTACTATTCGCTGTTTCAGAGTGCATTGGTAAAGCGTCCTTTCAACCTTTTTCATCGGAGAAACCTCTACATCAGAGAGGCGAATGTCTCGAGACAATTCGGAAATAAGCGCACTTGGGATCGTTCGTTCAGTTATTATTTTAGACATTTTGTGGCTGAAACCAATGATCTGGTTTTCAAAGGGGCGAACAAGTGCAATGCGAAGAATCACAACGCCTTGGAATTGGCTGGGGAATACGATCTGGTTTATTTGGATCCACCGTACCTAACGAGGAATAGCGCAAACGAGACTGCAGACTATAGAAGATGCTATCATTTTTTGGAAGGGCTCAGCAGATATGATCTGTGGGAACAAGAGATCGACTATGAGACGCCTAATCTAAGGTTCAGATCGACTCATCCGAACCCTTGGATTGATCCCCAGAGAAACAAGGAGGCACTTGATATACTTGTAGACAACTTCCCCCAAAGCATAATCGTTATTTCGTATAAAAGATTCGGACACCCATCGATAGAAGGCTTGAAGGATATTCTCAAACGACACGGCAGAGAGACGGAGATGCACAGTCGGCGATACAGCTATGCTCTGAATCACCAGAATGGACAGGCTCTAAGAAATCGAGAAGTTTTAATCATTAGTCATCCGAGAGCGGTAAAAAGAGGAGTTAGTTATAAGGGAACTCAGAATGGCTGAGACATTTACAACCTCTCTCACTGTCGACAAGAGGATCGTCCCACTGCTCAGTAAATCAACCTACCAAAGGAGCTTCCCGTACGCGGTGCGTGAGTTGGTCAGCAATGCTTACGATGCCGATGCTACATCAGTCAGGATAGATGTTAACTTGGATACTGCGGAGATCGTTGTTGAGGATGACGGCAACGGGATGAGTATTGAGGAGTTTAAATTTTACCTCACCATAGCTGGCCAAAAGAGGGGAAAGAGAAATACTTCGAAATATGGACGGAGGCGGATCGGACAGCTTGGTGTAGGATTTCTGGCAATTTTTCCATTCTGTCAGACCCTTGAGATTACCTCCACAGTGGAAAATTCCGACATCGTTTTCAGAGCGAACATCCCAGCCACTCGTTTCTTCTCGGAGGCGGAGAAGCTTGAGACCGTTGAACAGATTCCTGTCACTGGGTTAATTCAGCACGATCCGAAAATGATTACAAGGCATTTCACTCGCGTGAAACTCGTGAGGCCAACGGACCTGGTGTCAAAGTATTTTGCGAACCCAGATAAAACTTCCAAGCGGAATACCATACGATCTTGGAAGCCGATGGACCGCTTTAAGTGGGAGTTGGAGGAAGATTTACCGATCGAGTACCCACCAGAGTCACCACTCAACGGGATGATGAAATATGACCAGCCGCTTCCATTGGAAGTTAATCTTAATGGTAAGAAGTTGTTTAGAAACGTCGGGGCTACTACCGTGCTTGAGAGTGGCACCGAAGAGGTTAGCGGAATAAGATTCCAGTACTACATTGCTACTGACTTCAAGGGCGTAAGTCCTGAAGAAGCGAGAGGACTCAAGCTCAGGTTGAACAATGTTGGGGTCGGTGAAAGAAGAGATTTCAATCTTAAGCGGGCAAAAGGGTATGCACACTTGCACTGGTTGACTGGCGAAGTGCATATACTGGAAGGGTTGGATGAATCCGTCACTTTGAGTCGGGACGACTTCATTTGGAGCATGCAATACCAAGATATGGAAGAGAGACTTGCCAAGTTGTTGGCTAAACAATCTACCTATTTGGATGCGACTGAGGAATCGTTCAAGGAAATGAGACAGCAGCTTGCATCTGGCAAACAAATCAAGGTGGCTTCGAGGAGAGAAGTCGTTCTCCGAGAGATGAAGAAACTTGAAGCGAGGGGCTTTAGAGTTGAAAACCCGGTAATCGGTGGTAATAAGCCGATAGAGATTGACAGAGAGAGGAAAATTATTCACTTCTCTGCCGACCACCCAGACCTTGAGGACAGTATTACTATTGCTGGTAAGAAAAGAGAGGTTGTCTTTTCCAGTTGGAAACCAAAGAGTGGTGAAAACGCTGCCTGTAAAGTCCGCAAATCAGGCATCATAGAGATTAATCAGGACTATCCGCTATTTCAATCAAAGAGGTACGGGGAGCTATTCAAGAAAATCCTTATCCTCATGGCTCTCGCAAGGGAAGAATGCGAGACCGTTGAAGAGATGTACCGATACATTAGTATGTACATTGACAAAGACTTTCAAGATTTTACCTAAGCAGGGAGATCCCAATGCGACTGATAAAGTTCAATGTGAGTAATTACCGCAGTCTGGTCAATGTGACCTTACCTAAATTGGGGACAACAGTTCTATTCTATGGTCTGAATAACTCCGGCAAGTCAAACATACTTGCCATCTTAGAAAGCATTTTTCAGAGGAAGGTGCCACACGAGGTAATAGAAACGTCGCAGGAAAGCAGAAAAGAGATCCCCGTGCTTAAGCCTCGCAACTTCTGGACAGGTAAACTGGAACCGTTTGTTGATAACACATTTGGGAATAATAAGAAAGACATAAACTTCTCGGTGGAGATCATCCTAAACTCTGACGAGATCAAAGCTGCTTCGGAGGGTCTGAAGCGACTCGACCGGAAAGGATATGCAAAAGGTGGAAGTCTTGGGATAAGTGGAAGGATCGAACATCTGGACGACCAAATTAGCCTGATGCACCTATCGTCTGTGACATTAAATAAAAGGGTCGTTTATGTTGAAAACAAAGCAGGGAAGATATCTTATTTCCCGTCAATAAAAGGTTTGAATCAGGCTGAGGCAGTTGCTCTTTTTGAGCAATTGCTGGAGCCATTGAATGATTGCTTCAAGGTAATATCGTGCGGCAGAGGAATAGTCGAAGAAAAGTATTCCACAGCGTCAACCGTGAAACTCTCCCCTGCAACTTTTAAGAGTTGGCTTCACTTTCTCTCCCTTGACCGCGATCGCTACCCTGTTTATGAACGGATCAAGCAGATATTCAATTCTGATCCTTTTTCGTTTGGAGAGATTAGTTTTGCGACAATGAACGAAGAGCTTGAGATAATGGTAAAGAAGGATGGGTTGAGACTCCCTATCGACAGACTTGGTTCAGGATTGCAGCAAATAATTTACATTGTGGCAAGCGTTGTCAACTCACGAGGGAAAATGGTCGGCATAGAAGAGTTGGAACAAAATTTGTCTCCTGAGGCACAACATACCGTATTTGAAATGCTAAAGCAATTTGCAGGCAATGGTCAGGGAGGTCTTAGTCAATTGTTCATCACTTCGCATTCTCCGGTGTTTGCCGAGCGTGAGAGGGGTATTCTCTACTTTGTTGAACGAAAGGACCTGCGTACAGAAGTTTCCGAAGTAGACCAAAGACACGAGATAGCGTTCAGGGAGCATTTCATTCCGATACTGCGAGCACTCTATCCTGATGACTGGGAGGAGTTTGTTAAAATGACTAATGAGAGATTTGACCGTTAAGTCTCACTGGATGCTTTTTTTGTTGTTGACACGGGCATGTTGCGACAGTACATTGAAGTACCATGAAACCCTCGAACGTGCCAAATTCAGAAGAAAGTTTTCCGATAAGCCTGAGCGGGCTTCCACGGCATGCACGGCCTGAGAGTTTCATCGCTTGGGCTTTTCCTTTTTTCCCACCTAACAACCCCACCGGAACAATTCCCAAAACGTTCAGTAAAACGTTCAGTACAATCCTGCCTTGCATTCAATTTCTTGAGAACAACGGAGAGGAAAACGGGCGTTCGAAAAGGTTTCTGTGGACAGGGGCCCCGCCTACGGCGGGGTAAACTCCATCGAAGTTGCTGAGAGAAGGACTTAGGGAGGGGAGTTTATGTGGACAGGGGCGGAATCGAACCGCCGACACACGGATTTTCAGTCCGTTGCTCTACCGACTGAGCTACCTGTCCGGGATTGCGAGTAATAATATAGCCCCAGCCGCCTAATTCTTCAAGATTTTTCTTGCCGTTGGGTTTTCACCGCGAAGGCGCTAAGTCGCGAAGTGGATTATGTTCTGTTCCCAATGGTGCAAAGAAAGGTTTTCCCATTGCAATACTACTTCTTTCTTCTTTGCGTCTTGGCGTCTTAGCGGTTAAAACGTTGCCCGCTTGCAACTACGAGGTGGGCTTAGCTATTTTCATAAAAACAATCATGATGGATGTCCTCAAACCTCCGCGCCTGAAGAAGGGCGACCTCATTTCTATCGTCTCACCCGCAAGCTCGCCGAAAGATGCCTCGAAACTCCATGCCGGCGCCAGGTACTTCGAAAAGCTCGGCTACCGGGTGACAATAGGGGAGAATGCGTTCAACGTCGAGGGGTATCTTGCCGGTACCGACGAGGAGCGCGCGAAAGATCTTAACGAAGCCTTCAGGGACAAGAATGTCAAGGCGATAATCTGCTCGCGCGGCGGCTACGGCTCGCCGAGAATTCTCGACAGACTCGACTATGCGGCAATCAGACGGAACCCGAAGATACTCGTGGGGTATTCTGACATTACTGCGCTCAACCTCGCAATTTTTAGGAAGACGGGCCTTATTACTTTCACCGGCCCGATGGTCGCCATGGAATTCGGCAACAGTATCGACGCGTACAGCGAGGCGATGTTCTTCGACATGCTGACCAGCGCGAAGGCGCCCGGCCGGCTGAAGACGCACAGGGATTACAAACCGGCATATCATGGACGGGCAATCGCGCGCGGCAGGATCATGGGCGGAAACCTGTCGCTGATAACTTCACTGCTCGGCACGAAGTACATCCCCGATTTTGCCCGGAGCGTGCTCCTAATAGAGGAGGTCTCTGAAGAGCCGTATTCGATCGACAGGATGCTGACGCAGCTGAGGCTCGCGGGGATACTCGACAAGGTCTCGGCATTCGCTTTGGGACAGTTCACCAACTGTACCCCCGAGGAACCCGACCGGCCCCACCGTACACTCGAACAAATACTCAGGGAAGACCTCTTCTCGATGAGGAAAGCTTCGGTCTCTAATCTTCCTTACGGTCATCTCCCTGTAAAGATGACACTTCCCATCGGCGCAATGGCTTCGATAGACCCGGTCAAACGCCGGTTTTCCATCGACGAACCGGTGGTTAGCTAAGGTCTTTACCGCAGGGGTGACCCGATGAGATCTCGCCGCGTTGGTATACCGAGGCCGGTAAACGCTGATTCCAAAAGCTCCCTTGCGAAAATGGCGTCCCGTCCCCTCTTCCACGCATTATCTGTCGACTTATCAAGAGGCGATTTCCGGAATTTCTTAACATCTGAACGAATCACCGTGTATTGAAATCGCCTCTCTTCGCAGGGGAGGGGACACTACATCGCAATTCCCATTTTCGCGGGGCACGTTTTCTTTCGGTTCACTTTTCCCGCTCCGTTCACACGATAGAAAAAGCGGGATCCCGCCCTGTGTCGCTCAGCGATTTGCAATTGGTTTCCTGACGCGGGACTTTTGCGTGACAAAAGAAAGTGAACAACCTCGTGGAGGCTGTCCAGAAAGTCTTGTCTGTCATGCTGAACGAAGTGAAGCATCCATTTTTCAGAACGAATAAGTGGATTCTTCAGTCGCTCCGCTCCTTCAGAATGACATTTTCCTTGTTTTGGGACAACCTCACTCCTCGCGATGACGGATAATTTGGCGGGAGCGCTCCCTGGATTTACCAGAGGAGACATTAGGACGCTAAGAAGAAGATACTTCCCATAGAAGGGGGCAAAGAACTCATCGGTGTCTCGGCGGTCAAAACAAAGCCTAGTACCGGTTGGCCAGGCCAGCCAGGAAGTTGGCCACTATCATGGCTGCCAGCTTCGCAGTGTGTCCGTCGACGTCGTACTTCGGGTTGAACTCGCAAACGTCTATCATCGCCGTCTTCGTTTCGCTGCCCGTGAGATAGGCGCACTCGAGTATCTCTTCCGCGGTAAGGCCCGTCGGTGTCGGCGCGCTGACCCCTGGCGCGTCGGAACTGCGCACACTGTCGATGTCGAAACTCACGTAGACGCTCTCCGGCTCCCTGCTTACACCGCGATAAGCTTCCATGAATGCCTCGGAGTTGCGCTGCGCGCGGATCTGCGTCAGCGTGAGGACCTGCGCCTTCGCCGTGCGCACGTACGTCAGGTGCTCGCGAGCGTTCACGAATTCCTGTATGCCGTATTCCGCAAAATCGGTTCCGCGAAGGGCCTTTTCTTCGAGCAGCATTCTGTAAGGCGTGCCGCTGTTTATCCCCTTGGAGAAGTCGCGCACGTCGAGATGCGAGTCGATGTTGATGGCGCCGCATCTCCCCCTGACTGTCTCACACGCTCGGAAATCGGCATAGCTCATGTCGTTGCTCCCTCCCAGGACTATCGGTGTATGTCCGTATTTCAGGAGTGACGTGACGACTCCCTCAAGCTTCGTCAGTGCGTCTTCGAGCTTTATCTTCTTCTTTATGTTGCCGGCGTCGAAAATCCTCGGCCCCGCATCCGACATCGCAGCCGACTTAGTGGGCGTCAGTTTGTACAACGCTTTCCTTATCTCGTCGGGTCCGGATGCGCTCCCGGCCCGTCCTTTGTTCCGAACGGTCCCTTCATCGTAAGGGAAGCCTAACAACACCACTTTGAAATTCTCGCCCAGCTTGTCCCGTTTTGTTTCCACTCCCTCGCCGAATCTTGAGTCGCCCGGATCGCTGCGTTTGTAAACGAGCGAAGGGTCGGGCTCGTCAAGAAAATTCCAGAACTGTTCCATTCTTCACCACGTTTGTGATCCTGTTCTCCGTGAAATGGTAGGGAAGGTAGCTGAAGTCATCCGCGTCGACTATCAGCATGTCCGCTTGCTTCCCGACTTCGATGCTCCCGAGTCTGTCCGAAAGTCCGAGCGCCGCGGCGGCATTGATGGTGGCGGCGTTGAGCGACTCTTCAACCGTCATCCTGTTCAGACTTACTGCCAGGAACATGACGGTCTGCATGTTGTCAACCATCGAAGTCCCCGGGTTTAGGTCGCTGGCGAGCGCCACGGCGCAACCGCCGTCGATCAACTCTCTGGCAGGCGCGGGCCGGCCGCGTAGGTATGCGGCGACCGCAGGGAGGATGACCGCTACGGTATCACTCCCGCCAAGAGCCTTTATCTCTTCGGCAGAAATGTTTTCGAGATGATCAACGGAGACTGCCTCCAGCTCGACGGCAAGATTCACTCCTCCGTTGGAGGAGAGTTCGTCGGCATGCATCTTGACCTTCAGTCCGGCAACGCGCGAAGCGGCCAGGATCCTTCTCGCCTCATCAACAGTAAAGAATCCCTCGTCGCAGAATACGTCGCAGAACTGTGCCAGGCTTTTCTTCTGTATGTAGGGGAGGAGCTCATCCGTCAGAATCTTTATGTAAGTTTCTCTGTCGTTCTTGTGTTCGGGTGGTATCGCATGTGCGCCGAGAAAAGTGACGACGATATCGGGTATCGACTCCTCTCTGAGTTCGTTGGCGGCCTCCAGCAATTTGATCTCGTTCTTAAAATCCAGACCGTACCCGCTCTTTATTTCCAATGCAGTCGTCCCCCAGCTGAGCATCCTGTCGATGCGCTTCGCCGCCTGGGATCTCAATTTGGATTTTGGAGTCTCGCGCGTCTTCGAGACGGTGTCGAGTATGCCGCCCCCCGCGGCGGCGATCTGTGAATAGGTCATCCCCCTGGCGCGCATCGCGAACTCGCGTTCCCTCGTGCCACCGAATATTGCGTGCGTGTGCGGGTCCACGAAACCGGGGACGATGGTTTTGCCAGACACGTCAAGTATCTCGCAGTCGGGGGGCACTTCAACCTTCCCGATCTCCCTGATTATTCCGTTCTCGATGTATATGTCCGCACCGGTCACCATCCCGACGTCGCTCATTTCGCTCCCCTTCTTGGAGAGCTTCCCGTTTGCAGAGCATGTCGCTATCCCGACCGGGTTCTTGAGGATCAGCCTCACTTCGGGACCGCGGTGTATGTGGCGCTTATCGAGGCCGATACAGAAATGGATGACGGATTGACCGATGGGCCAACTGCCTCAGCAGCCATCGTGCGGTACATGGGCATTATGGGAGGGCGGGTAGTGGAAGTCGTCATCGACTTGACCTTGAGATCGGACAGCCCTTCCAGTTTCGCGATCGCCTCGGCCTTGTCACGCGCCTTCTCGGTCGCGAGCTTGAGCGCCTTTATTTCCAACTCGTCTTGCTCCTTTGACTGAAACTCGATTCCGTTGATCGTCACGCCGTCCACGGACGTTATTCTGCCCAGCACCTTGTTTAGATCCGAGATCGGAACGGACAGCGACATTGCCGCCGTCACCTGGTAGTAGTCGGGAGTTACCTGCTCCGGCTTCTTGTAATTGAAGTGCGGAGTCACTGAGAGGTTGTCGGTATACAACTTCGTCGTATCGACGATGCCTCTAAGAGATCTCTGAAGCGCGTCGTACGTGCCGAGATATGCCTTGAATGCCGCCGTGGCCTGTTCCTGCCTGGTGACTATGCTGACGCGGAACTCCGCGACATCGGGTTCGGCCGTTACGCTTGCGTTCGCGGAGACCGAGATCTCCGAAAGAGCCTTATCGGTCGACTGCGCCCGCGCGGTCGAGAGCAGTGCCAGCGAGACTATCATAAGAGCGACACGCCGCATTTTCTCCTCCATTTTTAACTATTTATCAAACGGCGCCGGAAAATTCAAATCATATCGTGGCACCGCCATTCCTTGAGTATTCACGCCGAAAGAGGTAACTTTTTCCAGCAAAGAAATGTATTCCGACGATGCCGCAGAACATTCCAACCGAAATAAACTCCTGGAACACAAAACCTACCAACTGAGGTACTGAACATGAAGATTATGAAAAAGTGGACGGGGACGATCGCGCTGGCTTCCGTCATTCTCACAGGACTAGTCTATGCGCAGGAGAAATCATACTACAGCGATGTTCGTGATGCGGTTGCCGCGACCTCGAAGCTGACGGGCAAGCCGGGGCCGCGAAGCCTTAACTGGATCGACGGCGGAAACAGGTACTCCTATATTACGTCGGACTCGACAGGGCGCGAGGAGATTCGCTCATTCGATCCCGGAACGGGGAAAGACGATCTCATATTCGACGGCAAAGGCATGACGTTCCCCGACACGACAGCGGCTTTCACCTACCGGTCGTTCCAGTGGGCTCACGACTCGAAACATATAGTCTTCGAATCGAATTTTAGAAAGATTTACAGGAGGTCCGGGCTTTCGGATTACTACATATACTCGCTCGCCGACAAAACGCTGAAGGTCGCCGCAAAGAACGCGAGGACCGCCGAGCTCTCACCGGACGGTTCCATGGTCGGGTACGAGAGGGAAGGAAACATGTTCGTCTACAACTTCGCGACGAAGGGCGAGACACAACTGACGAACGATGCAACTAAAGAGATCTTCAACGGGCATTACGACTGGGTCTACGAAGAGGAGTTCGGTCAGGCACAGGCGTGGAACTGGTCGCCGGACAGCAAGTACATCGCATACTGGCACTTCGATGAAAGCCCCGTGCCCATAATCCAGATAACCAATTACGAAGGTCTTCACAATAGGTGGGAACAAATCCCGATACCCCAGGTTGGCGATCCCAATCCTCTCGTCAAAATAGGTGTTATCGACATCAAGACAGGCAGGCAAATCTACCTTCACACGGGCGAAACAGGCGACTACTACATCCCGAGAATATACTGGACAAGCGAGCCGAATACGCTGGCGATGATGGTCCTGAACCGCGCGCAGAACGACATGAAGCTCTTCTTCTTCAACGTCACTACGGGCGCGCGCAGGCTGGTGATGGAGGAAAAGAACGACACGTGGGTGGCGATATTCAACTTCTATACAAACGTGAACGATATGATTTTCTTCCCGGAGAAAATCCACGAGTTCTTCTGGGTGTCTGACCGCAGCGGCTACTACCAGATATACCGCTACGACTACCAGGGCAAGCTTGTCAAAAGAGTCACGGATGGAAACTGGGACGTCATCAAGGTCATGGGAATCAATCCGGAGAAGCAGATCATTTACTACACTTCCACCGAGGCTTCTCCGCTCGAGGATCAGCTGTACTCGATACGTTTCGACGGGACACATGAGGAACGCCTGTCAAAGGCGCCCGGTTATCACCAGTTCGATATGTCTCCGAATTGCCGGTACTACGTCGATACTTACTCTAACGTCTCGGAGCCGAAGCAGGTAGAACTCTGGAACACGGACGGGAAACTCGTGAAGAAGCTGGAGAACAACGCCGCCGTGGGAAAGTTCATTGCGACTCATTATTACTCGCCTAAAGAGCTCTTCAGCTTCACGACCTCCGATTCGGTCAAACTCGACTGTTACATGATCAAGCCGTTTAGTTTCGATCCGGCGAAGAAGTATCCGGTAGTGTTGGCGATCTACGGCGGGCCGGAGTCGCATTCGGTCTACAATTCTTTCGAAACGTCGGGATGGGAAGAATGGCTGGCCCAGCAGGGATACATCGTCGTGAACGTCAACAACCGCGGCAACGCCGACTACGGAAGCGCGTTCATGAAGATAGTCTACAAAAAACTCGGCTACTGGGAGAGCCACGATTTCGTCGAAACGGCCCGCTACCTGGCAACCCTCCCGTACGTCGACTCGGACCGGATGGCGATCATGGGAACCAGCTATGGCGGATACAGCACCGTGTACACGATGCTGACTCACCCCGGTGCATTCAAGGTAGGCATGGCGAATTCACCCGTTACAGACTGGCGGCTCTACGACGACATCTACACCGAACGGTACATGGGTTTGATCCCGGACAATGATTCCGGTTACGTGAAGAGCTCGTGCATGACATATGCCGACAGCCTGAGAGGAAAGTTGCTCCTGATTCATTCCGAGATGGACGATAACGTGCATCCCATAAACACGATGCATCTTCTGACGGCATTGACGAACGCTGGGAAGGATGCCGACCTGCGTATTTATCCGCCCGGCGCGCACGGAGCCGTGTACAACGACGCGAGCAGGGTACTTCTTTACCGGGTTTACACGCAGTATCTCAACCTTTACCTCAGGGGCAACTGTGACAACCTCAATCTCAACAGGTAGTTGGGTGCCGGAAGGTTGGTTGCCTTTCGGGGCGGTCATTAGTATATTTTTGTGAGAGAGACCTATGCGCGATATTCTCGTTGTAGACGACAATGCGATCAACAGGCAGCTGGCGGTATACCTCCTGAAAAAGGGGGGATATAACGTCTACGAGGCGGAATCGGGAAAGCAGGCGTTTGAATTCCTGAAAGGGAAGATGCCCGATGTGATTCTCCTCGATATCCAGCTCCCGGAGATGGACGGTGTCGAGATACTCAGGAAGATACGCGCGGATTCGTTGACGAAAGCCATCAAAGTGATTGCGCTTACCGCCTACACGATGCGCGGTGACAAAGAAAAGTTCGAAGCCGCCGGTTTCGACGGTTACCTGCCGAAACCGATCGAGCCGAAGACATTTGCGAACCAGATTTTGGAAATTTACAATTCTTGAACAGAGACGACGGTTTTGAAAAGCTCAGGACTCTGTTCGCAGCCGACCTCTCGGAGAAGATCCGGGCTCTCGAGGTTGCGCTGAGAGCTGCAGAGTGGAACGAAGTGAGTTCGATCTCGCACCAGATAAAAGGGACGGCGAAGTCGTTCGGTTATCCGGAGATTTCGAGCGTCGCGGCCGAGATCGAAGATTCGGCGAGCAAGAGGAGCCTGGAATATACCGAAGGGCTCGTCAAGAGAATATCCGATTTAATAGTTCTTTGATAATTTGAGGACAGTTTCTCGTCCCGAACGATGTCAGAATTCTTTGGGTCGGATTTTTTCAGGAAAATGGGGATGACATTGGAATCGACGGGGATTTGGGAAGCTATGAGATGCGTGTCGCGGTCGCCGGTCCCGCGTTAAATAATCGGTAAAAAGTAAATGCGAATAACAACTACGCATTGGCTGCCTAATTAAAAAAAGGTAACCCGTCCATCCGGAGGTTCTGTCTGTCGGCACCGGAATGGGCGTCGCCCAGGCAGGCTTTTCGTCGGCCAGCGCCCGGTGGGCCGCTGGAAATATTATGCCGGGATTGCTGATCACAACTCTGCTTCGCGAGCAGTGTTCAGTGAAATTCTTGGCCGAAGCTATACACGTAGAGGCTCATGGAGTCCTATCTTCGGACCGGGGTTCGAGTCCCCGCATCTCCACTAAAACCAGGTCAAACCTGTCCTGAAACGAGTTCAGGCCAGGAGCTCAAAAGTCAAAATTCAAAGGTAAAAGTCAAAAATCAAATCGTTTGACAGCTCTCTTTTGACTTTTGAGATGTGGTTTTGACGTTTGAGTCTTGAGTTTTGACTTGTTCCCATCCTTGGTATTCTCGCCTAAAACCCTATATTGAAACAGTATGTGGACCAGGGAAAAACTATCTGAACTCATCAAATCAAAGCTTGGCGACAGGCTTCTCGTGGTCGTCTCGAACCGTGAGCCGTATGTTCACGTTTTCGACGGCGATGACGTGAAGTACTACGTCCCGCCCGGAGGCCTTGTAACCGCGCTCGAACCGATAATGGAAGCGAGCGGAGGCTACTGGGTAGCTCAGGCGTCGGGGGAAGCGGACAATCTTGTGGTCGACGAGCGGAACGAGATCGGATGTCCTCCGGAGAACCCGAACTTCACGCTAAGAAGAGTCTTCCTTTCGAAAGAAGAGATCACCGGTTTCTACTACAACTTTGCAAACGGCGGCATGTGGCCGCTGTGCCACGTCGCATTCATCCGTCCGAGGTTTGAGGCAGCGGACTACCAGATGTATAAGGCGGTCCAGGAAAAGTACGCAGACGCGATCGCGGAGATAGTCGGCGACCGCCCCGCCTTCGTTTTCATCCAGGACTACCACTTTGCCAACCTGGCCCGTATACTGAAAGAAAAGGTGCGCAACGTCGTCACCGCTCAGTTCTGGCACATCCCTTGGCCGAACAGCGAGGTCGTACGCATCCTGCCGTTCAAGGAAGAGCTGCTCGATAACCTCCTGTACAACGACCTGCTTGCCTTCCAGGTACAATACCATGTCATGAATTTCCTCGATACGGTTAACCGGTACATCGAGTCCCGCGTCGAGTACGATGTCTCCCGCATCAACAGGGGCGGACGTACGACGCTCCTCCGCGCGTTCCCCATCAGCATCGATTTCGAGCACGTGTCCCGTCTCTCGGCAAGCGCACCCATTATGAACATGCGACAGGAGCTGATAAAGAAGTACAGGCTCAAAGATAAAATCGTCGCCGTCGGCGTCGACAGGATCGACTACACGAAGGGGATTATAGAGCGGTTCAGGGCTGTGGACCGTTTTCTGGAGAAGAACCCGCAATACGTCGGAAAGTTCGTGTACGTCCAGCTCGGCGCTCTCAGCAGGATGCAGATACCTGCGTACAGGGAGCTGAACGATTCGCTTAACGACATGATGGTCAGCATCAACGAGAAATACCAGTCTCTCGGCTGGAAGCCGATAATCTTCGCCCGGGCGAACCATTCCAAGGAATCGGTCGTCGCGTGGAACGGGATAGGGAACGTTTCTCTGGTTACGTCTCTGCACGACGGAATGAACCTCGTAGCGAAGGAATTCGTCGCCTCGAGGAACGACCTGTCCGGTGTCCTGGTGCTCAGCGAGTTTACCGGCGCTGCGAGGGAGCTGGTCGACTCCGTTCAGATAAACCCGTACTTTATCGACGGGCTCGCCGACGCGATCAAGACCGCAATCGAAATGCCGCTGGAGGAACAGCAGCGGCGCATGACCAGGATGCGCGAGGCCATCAGCCAGCAGAACGTCTACAGGTGGGCGGCCAAGATACTGAGCGAGATCTTCAATTTTGAGTTTGTCGAGTATGATACTGAAGTTGTCGATACTTGAGCAGCTGATCGCACCCGTTGCGATACTCGTCGGCGCGCTTCTTCTGGGTCTGTTCTTTAAGAAGGTTGTGATCGGTTACCTTGCCAGGCTCGCTTCACACACCAAGTGGCGGTTCGATGACGTCGTGATATCCTCTGTCCGGGGCTCCGTGGTCCTGTGGTTCCTCGTGCTCGGCCTTTACGTGATTCTCCAGACGCAGGGTCTTTCTAAGGGGATCACTGCTTTCTCTTCGAAGGCGTTGGGGGTCCTCGTCATCTTCTCTGTGACGATCGTGGTATCGAACATCGGAACGGAGACCATCGAGTATTACAAGTCGGTGATCACGGGACTTGCCTCCGCTACGAGCCTTCTGAAGAATATCATAAGGGTTACAGTTTACTCGATCGGGATACTGATAATCCTGGACGACCTGCACATATCGATAGCGCCGCTGCTGACGGCGCTCGGTGTCGGCGGTCTGGCCATCGGCCTCGGGCTGCAGGAAACGCTGTCTAATTTCTTTTCGGGACTGCAAATACTTGCCGCTAGACAGATCCAGGTAGGGAACTACATCAGGCTCAGCAGCGGCGACGAAGGCTTCGTCGAGGACTTGAATTGGCGGGCGACGGTAATAAGGACGCTCCCCGGCAACCACGTCATAATCCCGAACAAGAACATCGCGAACCTGATCGTCACGAATTACGAGCGCCCGCATCCGGATATGTCCATCGTTTTTAATCTCGGAGTGGACTACTCCAGCGATCTCCGGAAGGTCGAGGAGGTCACGATCGATGTAGCCCGCGATGTGCAGAAGACAGTGGAGGGCGCAAAGCGGGATTTCGACCCGTTCATCCGGTACAACCAGTTCGGAGATTCTTCGATAAATTTCTCGGTGATTCTTCGGGGGTCTACCTTTGTCGATCAGTATCTTATCAAGCACGAGTTTATCAAACGACTGAAAGAGAGGTACGATAAGGAGGGGATAACGATACCGTTCCCGATTCGTACCGTTTACATGAATAAAGAGACGGAGTAAATTGGAATTCACCCCTTTCGAATTTAAGTCGCGGCTGATTTTGACGGAGATGCTCGGGAAGAGAGCGGCGACGCTGCCCGAGTTGACTGACGAGATCAGGACCGTGCCCCTCTCCTCGATCTATCACCATACCCACAGGTTCCTCCAGCAACACCATTTCCTTTCGCCGGAGCCGCCGAACGATTTCGCGTACTGGGTGACGAACATGCTCAATGAGGAAGTTGCTGGCGAGATGCTCGCGAGCATCGACATCATGCAGTTCGTGAGGCTGTCCGACCTCAGGATGCGGTTTCTCGAGCTGCTGGAAGGTTATCTGAAAGGGGCGAAGCATAAGGTCGGCGGAAGGTGTCCTGAAGGCGAGGAGTTTCATTTCATGAGCTCCCGGATTTTCGTTGTTTCGACCGGAAGGGTCGCGGGAACCGTGGAGGAGTTCAAGGAGATACTGAAGACGATTAGCATACACGCGATCTACTTCCACATGTTCGAAGCGAAACTCCGCCTGGAAAAGGGAGATAACGACTTCTCTATATGGCTCAGGTCGGCGGGCAAGGAAAAGGAAGCGGAGCAGATTTCGCGTCTCGACCCTTACACCTTCACGCTCGAGGGGCTCAGGGAACGACTCCTCAAGATAGTACCCAACTCGTAGGATCTATTGAATGGCACAGGTAAAGGATTACACGGAAATTGTAAGCAAGTCTGTCATAGACGAACTCTTTGCGATAGGCGAGAAGGCCGGATCGATGAAGATCCAGCATGTGAATTCGACAGCGGTGGGGGGCGGCGTGGCCGAGATACTCACGCGCCTCGTCCCGATGATGAACGAACTCGGCGTGCAGACGAGGTGGGACGTGATAAAAGGGGGAGAGAAGTTCTTCTCGATCACGAAGAAAGTCCACAACGCCCTGCACGGCGTCGCGGAGACATTTACCGACGACGAGTGGGCTCACTTCGTCGAGGTGGACCGCGAAAACGCCCGGGCCATGAATTTCGAAAACGACGTAGTCTTCATACACGACCCGCAGCCGATCGGCCTCGTCGAGGAGAGGACTCATCTCGACAACAAATGGGTGTGGAGATGCCATATCGATTTCTCGGAGCCGCGGGAAAACGTATGGTTGTTCCTCAAAGATTTCATCGAGCGCTTCGACGGCGCCGTCTTCTCGGCGCCCGCCTTCAGTCGCCCTCTCAGCACAAGGCAATTTCTCATTGCACCGTCCATAGATCCCCTCAGCGACAAGAACAGGGATCTGGAGGAGGAGTATGTACAGAGTGTGTTCAACAGATTCAAAATCGACCTCAAGCGGCCGATCATCACGCAGATTTCCCGGTTCGATTACCTCAAGGACCCGGTCGGCGTAATCAAGGCTTATAAACTTGTGAAGAGGTACATCGACTGCCAGCTCGTCCTGGCGGGAGGCGGCGCGACGGACGATCCGGAAGGCGAGAAGGTGCTTGCGGAAGTCAAGGAAGCTGCGGAAGGCGACAAGGATATCTTCGTGCTGCTCCTCCCGCCGTCCAGCGATCTGGAAATCAACGCGCTGCAGAAAGGATCTACGGTGGTCCTGCAGAAGTCGTTGAGGGAGGGCTTCGGACTGACGGTGGCGGAGGCATTGTGGAAGGGGAAGCCCGTGATCGCGTCGGCCGTCGGCGGCATCCCGCTGCAGATCAAACACAAATACAGCGGGATACTCACGCACAGCATCGAGGGGACTGCCTACTGGATGAAGCAGCTGATAAACGAGCCGGTCTTCGCCCGCGAGCTGGGGAGAAACGGCAAGGAGCATGTCAGGCAGAGTTTCCTCATAACCCGCCACCTGCGCGATTACCTACTTTTGTCCCTTTCACTGTACCACGATAAAGACATAGTTTACCTGTAAATTGGCCAACGCACCTTCCAGACTGAAAAGCCGACTCTTCATCGTTGAGAAGGACAACCGCCCGGTGTTCTTCTTCGACTTCGACGGGACTCTGACGCGGATAGAGGAGACTCCTGACAAGGTCAGGTTCAGACCGGTCGCGCGGTTCGTAGTGGAGGAACTTTCAGGGAATTATACGGTCGGCGTCATTTCCGGCCGCGCACTGCCGGAAATAAAAAAGCTTGTCGGGATCAGGGGCATCTTCTACTCCGGCAACCACGGCGTCGAAATCGAGGGGCCGGGGCTCAGGTTTGTCGAACCGAACTCTGCGAGGTCGGTGAAATTCATAGACTCCCTGGTCCCGCGGTTAAGAAGGAAACTGAAGCCGTACGGGACACTCATACAGCACAAGAAGTACTCGATCGCCGTGCATTACAGGACCGTAGAGGCGCGGCTGGTCCGCCGACTTCTCGACGATCTGGAGGCGATCACCCTCGCACCGGTTCGGGCGGGGAAGATCAGACTTCAGCTCGGCAAGAAGGTAGTCGAAATCAAGGCACCCGTCGAGTGGGACAAGGGACGTGCCGTGGAGAAGATACTGCAGAAGGCGGGGAAGCATGGCAGAGTGTTCTTCTTTGGAGACGACATGACCGACGAGTATGGCTTTCGGAAAGTGAACGAGCTCGGCGGTGTAAGTGTCTTCGTAGGGGACCTTGAGAGAGAGACCGCCGCGAAGTACATGATAGAATCGCCAGCAGCTCTCGTGGGGGAACTTGCCGAGTTCCTCTTCGAGGACGACTGATCGTTTTTTCACTAAACATTTTTAGCCTACTTTTCGTCATCCCTGGTAGCGCGGATCAGTGTGCAGTTCATTTTGTACATCCCACCTCATTGTCTGTTTAGTTATCCTGGATTTTCACTACTTATAAGGTTAGTCTTTTTATGCTTATATTGCCCGTATGGCTAAAATCGCAGGTATAGAAACAGGTGTTTACTGTATACACTTTTAGATTCAAGACTGCTCATTTTTATGCGAAATATAGGCTGTTAATTCTAGACGGATATTTAGTTGTAATCTGCATTTGTTTAGTAAAAAGCTGCCGATCGTCGCAGAGGTCTCCCTGGTGTATTGAGGGCATCGGGCGGACATTCAGGTGGGGCGTCTTGGTTTCGGTAGAAAAGAAAGAGTCCCGTACGGGGACGGGACTCCTGGGAAGTAGCAGGTGTTTCCCGCTTTGCAAGCGGGAGATATCCGATTAATACATGTCGCCCATAGGCGGGGCCGGCATCGCCGGCCTGTCTTTCTCGGGTTTCTCGCAGACGACGGCTTCCGTCGTGAGGAGAAGGCTGGCAACGCTCGCGGCGTTCTGAAGCGCCGTGCGGGTGACCTTTGTCGGGTCGATGACGCCTGCCTTGATGAGATTCTCGTATACTTCGCTCTGGGCGTTGAAGCCGAAGTCGTCCTTACCGTCTCTAACTTTCTGCAGGACAACCGAGCCTTCGAGTCCGGCATTGTTGACGATCCATCTCAACGGCTCTTCAAGCGACTTCTTGATGATCTCGACGCCGATCTTCTGGTCGCCGTTCTCGGTCTTAACCGAATCGAGCTGGCCTATCGAGCGGACGAGCGCTACGCCGCCGCCGGGAACAATGCCTTCCTCAACCGCCGCGCGCGTGGCGTGAAGTGCATCCTCGACGCGCGCCTTCTTCTCTTTCATCTCGATTTCGGTTGTCGCACCGATTTTCAGAAGGGCAACCCCGCCTGACAACTTAGCTAGTCTCTCCTGGAGTTTCTCTTTGTCGTAGTCCGAGGTCGTCTTTTCAATTTGGGCCTTGACTTCATTGATGCGGCGCTTGATTTCGTCCTTCGTTCCTGCACCTTCGACTATCGTCGTGTTGTCCTTGTCGATAGTGACCTTCTTCGCCGTGCCGAGGAAAGACAGCTGCGCGTTCTCGAGCTTGAAGCCCTTCTCTTCGGAAATGACCTGTCCACCGGTGAGGACCGCGATATCTTCCAACATGGCTTTTCTCCTGTCTCCGAAGCCGGGGGCCTTGACGGCGACGGCTTTCAGGGTGCCGCGGATCTTGTTGACGACCAGCGTAGCCAGTGCTTCACCTTCCATGTCCTCGGCGATGATGACGATCGAGCGTCCGCTCTGTGCGACTTTCTCGAGGATTGGGAGGAGGTCCTTCATTGAAGAGATCTTCTTGTCGTGGATCAGGATGTAAGGATCCTCCATCACCGCTTCCATTCTCTCCGTATCCGTGACGAAATATGCCGAAAGGTAGCCGCGGTCGAACTGCATTCCCATAACAGGTTCCATCGTAGTCTCAGTACCCTTGGCTTCTTCGACTTGGATCACGCCGTCTCTTCCCACTTTTTCCATTGCCCTTGCGATCAAATCACCGATTTCACTGTCGTTATTTGCAGAAATAGTACCGACTTGTGCGATCTCTTTCTGGTCAGCCACGTTACGGCTCATCTTCTTGAGGCCCTCGACGACCTTCTCGACCGCGAGGTCGATACCGCGCTTCAGGTCCATCGGGTTCGCGCCCGCGGTGACGTTCTTGAGTCCTTCGCGGTAGATAGCCTGTGCGAGAACGGTCGCGGTCGTCGTGCCATCGCCGGCCACGTCGGAAGTCTTAGACGCGACTTCGCGCACCATCTGGGCGCCCATGTTCTCTATTGTCTCCTCGACTTCGATCTCTTTCGCCACGGTGACGCCGTCCTTCGTCACGGTGGGGGCGCCGAATTTCTTGTCGATGATGACGTTGCGCCCGCGGGGGCCGAGCGTCACCTTCACGGCGTCGGCCAGCGTGTCTACGCCGCGCTTCAGCGCGGAGCGGGCATCAGGTCCAAACTGGATTATTTTTGCTGCCATTATTTTCAAGCTCCTTTCAATTAGATAATTGCGAAGATGTCGCTTTCGCGCATGATGAGGTATTCGATGCTGTCATATGTCACTTCGGTGCCGGAATACTTTCCGTAAAGAATCTTGTCTCCGACCTTCACTTCCATCGGAATCTTCTTACCATCGTCACTGACTCTCCCGGGTCCGACCGCGACGATCTCTCCCTGCTGGGGGCGTTCCTTCGCAGTATCGGGAACGAAGAGACCGCCCTTCGTCTTCTCCTCGGCCTCGAGCGGCTTCACAACTACTCGATCTGCCAACGGCTTGATCTTCATTTTGCAAGTCCTCCTTTTTATGCTTTTTGAGCGAGTTCTGTAAGGTTGTTGCCGATTAGCACTTTGTTTAAGCGAGTGCTAATTTATTAACCCGGAGGGGAAAAATCAAGCACTCCACGCATGGGAGTGCTAAGAAATCTCACCTCTTCGGCTAACCCCCACCTGGGTGCAGTTAATAGAACCCTACGGCATCATGCCACCAATTCTGCGGAAAAATGACCTGCTCGGTGAAACTACACTTGAGAATGATAGATTCTGGGCGGTTTTCGTGGCACGGACGTTGCCCTTACTTGCCGCGTGGGCTGCCAAAAGCGCCCTCAGAATACTGTGAAAGTCACGGTCGAAGTCTGAGAACCAGGGCGTGCTTCACGAAGCCGTCCGATCACAAGCCTCGCTCAAGGAGGAAATTAGCCATGCCGCAAGTATCGACCAGGAAAGACGAAGCCTTCGTCGAGTTTTACGTCACGGAGGATTGTAACGGATGCGGATTATGCAAGAACATCGCCCCCGATTTCTTTGACTGCGTGGAATATGCCTACTCCTACTTTCTGACCCGCCAACCGGCGAACGAGCCGGAGGTTCTTCTCTTGAGAGACGCCGCGGCTGTGTGTACTGTCGATGCGATCCGTGAGACTGCCAAAACCAGTTGATGAAAGGACTTTCTAATGTTCGAGATTCTAAGCAAGGATACACTTGCTCAGTCCATAACGAAATTTGTAATACGCGCCCCCTTCGTTGCCAAGAAGCATAAGGCCGGCAACTTCGTCATCCTCCGGGTGAACGATCACGGTGAAAGGATCCCGCTGACGATAGTAGATTCGGATCCCGCAGAGGGCACGATCACGATAATTGTCCAGACGATAGGGAAGACGACAAAACTTCTCAGCCTGCAGAAGGCCGGCGATTCGCTCCTCGACGTCGCGGGGCCGCTCGGCAATCCTACCCCTATTCACAACTACGGCACCGTGGTCTGCATCGGAGGCGGTGTGGGCACGGCGGAAGTATACCCGATCGCCACTGCCCTGAAGAACGCGGGGAACAAACTCGTCACGATCGTCGGTGCGAGGACCAAAGAGCTGGTCATCCTCGAGGATGAGCTGAAAAAGATCTCGGACGAGTTCATGATTACGACCGACGATGGTTCGTACGGGATGAAGGGGCTGGTGACCCATGCACTGGGCCAATACCTGAAGAAGGACACAACCGTGAAGGCGGTATATGCCATCGGCCCGATCATCATGATGAAGGCAGTGTCCGAGTTCACCAAACCTGTCGGTCTCAAAACATTTGTAAGCCTTAACCCGATCATGATGGATGGAACGGGAATGTGCGGCGCATGCCGGGTATCTATCGGCGGCGAGACAAAGTTTGCGTGCGTCGACGGTCCGGAGTTCGACGGGCACGACGTTGATTTCGAGGAGCTGATGACGAGAAACAGATCGTATATGGATCTCGAAAAAGTCTCCCTTGAGCGATTCAACAAGGAGTTGGCCGGACATGAGTGCAAGGCGGGCAAGAAGGAGGTGGCCAATGCCTAATAACCTGAAACCCTCCGAACGACTGAAGATACCGAGACAGCACCCGATCGAACAGGACGCGGAAGTCCGCAGGCACAACTTCGAAGAAGTCTCTTTCGGCTTCGACGAGAGCCTCGTTTCACAGGAGATGCTCCGGTGCATCGATTGCAAGGAGCCGCTGTGTGTAGATGGCTGTCCCGTTGGAATCGACATACCGGGCTTCATCAAGCTCATTGTCGAGAAGGATTATCTCGGTGCGGCGAAGAAAATCAAGGAGAAGAATTACCTCCCCGCAATTACCGGCAGGGTCTGCCCGCAGGAAACACAATGCGAGGCCGTCTGTCCGATCGGTAAAAAGCATCAGCCGGTGGCCATAGGCAAGCTCGAGCGTTTCGTGGCGGACTTCGAAAGACTGCACAGCGCTTTCAACGGCTTCGCCGTCGAGCAGAAGAGAAAAGAGAAGGTGGCAATTGTCGGGACCGGCCCGGCCGGACTGACGTGCGCGGCAGAACTGGCGAAGCTCGGTTACAACGTTACGATGTTCGAGGCACTGCATGCCGCCGGCGGCGTGCTGAGATACGGCATTCCGGAATTCAGGCTCCCTAAGGCGATACTTGACGCTGAAATCGAGAATGTGAAGCATCTCGGCGTCGAAATCATAACTAATTTCGTAATCGGTCGAACGGCGACGGTCGATGAGCTTCTCGATAATATGGGCTTCGATGCGGTATTTCTCGGAACTGGTGCCGGGACGCCGAACTTCCTCGGTATCCCCGGCGAGAATTTCCCGGGCGTCTTCTCGGCAAGTGAATTTCTGACACGCGTCAATTTCATGAGCGGGTACAAGTTCCCGGAATTCGACACTCCAGTCAAGATCGGGAGGAGAATAGCCGTGATAGGCGGCGGCAATACGGCGATGGATGCGGTCCGCACTGCAAACCGCCTCGGGACCGAGAAGGCATATCTCGTGTACAGGCGCGGCAGGGAAGAGATGCCCGCGCGTGAAGAGGAAGTCCTTCACGCGGAAGAAGAAGGCGTCGAGTTCCACGTCCTCACCAACCCCATCCGCATCATTGCAGGCGAGAACAAGTGGGTGAAGGCGATGGAGTGCGTCAAGATGAAGCTCGGCGACCCCGACGAATCGGGAAGAAGGAAACCGGTCGTCATACCCGACTCGAACTATATCATGGATGTCGACACGGTTATCCTCGCGATCGGCCAGCGTCCCAACCCGATACTTCAGGCTACGACGCCTGGGCTTAACATGTCGAAGCGCGGGACGGTAGTCGTAGACGAAAACTGTCAGACGAGCCGCGAAGGCGTCTTTGCAGGCGGCGATCTGTCACGCGGCGGAGCGACTGTCATCCTGGCCATGGAAGACGGTCAGCATTCGGCCGCGGCGATACATGAGTATCTGAAAGTCAAAGGTGAAAAAGCGAAGGTCAAAGAGCTCAGCAAAGAGGCTTAGCTTTTGACATTTGAATTCCTGACCTGTCGTCAGGACAGGTCCTGAACTGGTTTCAGGACAGGTTTGATTTTTGAGGTGGCGAAATGAACATCGGTATCCCGAATGAATCCCTGAAGAATGAGAACAGGGTCTCGCTGACCCCTTCGGCGGTGGCGACCCTGGTCAATCTGGGACACTCGCTCTTCGTCGAATCGCAAGCCGGGTGGGCGACGCGGTTCTCCGACGAGTCGTACAGGAACGCAGGCGCGACCGTAGTATACTCAAAAGAGGAGGTCTACCGGCGGTGTGAGCTGATATGCGCGGTCGAACCGCCGACAGCCGAGGAGATTGGGATGATGGAGGCGGGACAGACTTCGTTCAGCTTCCTGAACCTTCCGGTGGCGAGGCGACAGTTCGTAGAGGAAATCACGCGCAGGAAGATATCGACGGTAGGGTATGAGCTTGTCGAGACTGAGGATGGCGACCGTCCGGTAATTCATTCGATGAGTGAAATCGCCGGTCAGATTTCGATATTCATAGCTGCACAGCATCTTGAGACCGGTGATCATGGCCGGGGAATCATCCTCAGCGGGATTGCCGGCGTTGCTCCCGCGGCGGTGGTGGTCATTGGAGCAGGCGTCGTCGGCACCGAGGCTGCCCGAACTGCGGCCGGGCTCGGCGCGCAGGTGATCGTACTCGATAACGACCTGCGCCGTCTTAGAAACATCGACAGGCTTCTCCTCAAACGCGTCACGACGGCACTTGCAACACCGGTGAATATCAGGAAGAGCACGGCATATGCCGACGTCCTGATAGGCGCGGTGTTCATTAGGGGGGAACGCGCACCGCATGTGGTGACCGAGGAGATGGTCAGGTCCATGAAGCCCGGGGCGGTGATAATAGATATTTCGATCGACCAGGGAGGGTGTGTTGAAACGAGCCGCCCGACGACGCTCAAGAACCCGTCGTTCGTGTACCACGACGTGATTCATTACTGCGTCCCGAACATAACCGCTACCGTGGCAAGGACCGCTACGTATGCCCTCACGAACACGATTCTCCCGTTTGTAACCGAGGTAGCCGGAAAGGGTGCTCCCCGGGCGTTCAAAGAGGACAAAGGGCTCGCCAAAGGAGTCTGCAGCTACGACGGTCATTGCACGCAGGAGATGGCGAAGACTATCTTCGGCAAGGAGTTCACGCCGATAGAAAGGCTTCTGTAAAGATGGCCTGGACTGAGACCTACAGAAGCAAAGTAGTCTCCGCCGACGAGGCGGTGAAGGCCATCCAATCCGGTGACAGGATATACATCCACCCAGGTTGCGCGGTTCCCGAAGTTCTTGTGGACGCAATGGTCAGGCGCTCTGACGAACTCGAAAACTGCGAAGTCCTCCACATCCTCTCCCTTGGGAAGGCGGCCTACGTCCAACCGGGGATGTCGAAGCACTTTCACCATACCGCCCTCTTCATAGGCAAGAACACTCGTGAAGCCGTGAACAACGGACAGGCCGATTTCGTCCCGGTGTTTCTCTCGGATATCCCCGGTCTCTTCAAATCGGGGGAGATGAAGATAGATGTAGCGCTTATCCACGTGTCGCCTCCCGACGAGCACGGGTTCTGCAGTTTCGGCGTCGGGATCGAGACGACGAAGGCGGCTACGGAGGTGGCCAGAACCGTAATCGCGCAAGTTAACCCCAATATGCCGCGGACCCTGGGCGACAGCTTCATCCACATAAGCAAGATACAGAAGGTTGTCGAGATCGACGTGCCGATAATGGAGCTTCCCCAGGTTGAGCCTGATACGACAGAAGAGGAGCTGCAGATATTCAGGAAGATAGGTCAGAACATTTCGGAGCTGATCGAGAACGGCTCCACGCTTCAACTTGGCATCGGCAGGATTCCCGACGCGGTCCTGATGTCCCTCGAAGGCAAGAAAGACCTCGGGGTTCACTCGGAAATGTTTTCGGACGGCGTGATAAAGCTTGTCGAAACCGGCGTGATAACGAACGAGAAGAAGACGTTGCACCCCGGCAAGATGGTGGCAAGCTTCGTGCTAGGGAGCAGGAAGCTGTTCGATTTTATACACAACAACCCTATCGCCGAGTTCCACCCATCCCAATACGTCAACGATCCTTTCGTGATCAGCCAGAATAAAAAGATGATCGCGATAAACTCCGCACTCCAGATAGACCTCACCGGCCAGGTGTGCGCGGATTCGATAGGATACAATTTCTACAGCGGGTTCGGTGGGCAGGTGGATTTCATTAGGGGCGCCGCAAGGTCCGAGGGAGGAAAACCGATCCTCGCGCTTCCATCGACCGCGAGAGGGGGGAGCGTGTCGCGCATAGCTACCCATCTTGCCGAGGGCTCCGGTGTGACGACATCCCGCGGAGATGTCCACTATGTCGCCACGGAGTACGGAGTCGTCAATCTGCACGGCAAGGCGATCAGCGAAAGGGTAAAACTGCTGATAAGCATCTCTCATCTGAAATTTCGGGATGAACTAACCGCTTTTGCGAAGAAGCGATGCTGGATATGACGTCAAAGGGAATTCTAAATCCTGAACTCTAAACAATGTCCAAAATCAAAAATATCAAAAAACGAATTGCCTGCATCTTCAATTTATGTTTTTGTATTCCGGAATTGTTCAGGATTTCGAATTTCGAGCTTAGGATTTGTTCTACTAAAGGTTTGTCGCGCTGGAGGCTTGTATGACTACAGGTAAGCTGATGAAGATCGGAGACGTGGCAAAGAAACTTGGGGTTGCCGTCTCCACGGTACGTAAATACGAGGCGGCGGGTGTCGTCCTCCCTGTGCGGACTATCGGCAAGCACAGGCTCTTTTCGGAGGACGACCTTTTCTGGCTTGGCTGCATTCGGGACATGATCACGCACAAGGGGATGACACTCGAAGCCATCAAAAGGATGGTCGCGATCGTCCCTTGTTGGGAGATGCGCAAGTGCCCGATGGAAGATCGCATGAAATGTCCCGCTTACACCGACGATTCCACGCCTTGTTGGCTGCTCAACGGGACGAAGTTCGATTGCTTCACGGCCGACTGCAGGACGTGTGTCGTCTACAGGAGCGTGACGCATTGTGAGAACATGAAAGTCCTCCTGACGGAACTAGTCTTTTCCAAGTAAAGCAAAAGGCCTGGCGCTGTCCTGGAATGCCGGGGGCTAAACATTCTCTCCGCAAGGCCCTCGCTGGAGCCCTGCGCGGGCTCAATCGATGCTCACCGCTACTTTCAGCATGAAACTTCTCGGCATCCCCCACGATGCACCGCTGAAAAACGAACCCTTCAAAAGATACCGGTGATCCAGGATGTTATTGACGAAGAGCTCCGGCTTCACGCTTAATGAACCGAGGCGGAAAGTCTTCCCAAGAGAACCGTCGAATATGAGATGCGGGTTGACGTGGCCGTTCGTTTCGCCGTTTGTCAGGCCGCTCCCGTAGCTTCCGATCAAGCCGGCAAAGTATCCGCTCTCGTCATAGTTCAGACCGAGTGAATACGTGATGTGCTGGTCGTGATCCAGATCGAATGTGGTGGTCGGGGGAAGTGCGGGAAGGAACCCTCCTGCAGTTGTCCCGACACCCTGTGCGTGGCTGATCGCTAGGTTGAAGTAGCCGGTGAAAGGTCCCTCCGGGTGATAATCCAATCCAAGTTCTGCACCGCGGACAAATATCTTCTGGATGTTTACTGCCGTCTGAATATTCGTACCCGGTATCGTGTTGTCGTCCATGCCGGGATTCTCTTCGGTGTAGTACCCCAGCAGTTTTGCGGAGAGGGAATTGCCGAATGATTCCGTCATGCCGACCTCGAAGTAATTTCCGCGGACAGCTCTAGTTGGTTGCGAAATCGTTCCATTTCCTCCGGTTATCTGACGAAGCTGTTCGACAAAAACCGGTACGAACAGGCGCCCGTAGTATGCGTACACCGTGGATGCAAGGTCGGGAATGTATGTGAGTTTCAGTTTTGGCGAGACCTGAGATTCCGTCCCTATTCCCTTTGCGTAATGTTGGTCATACCTGATCCCTGCATCCACCTGGAAGACGGGCAACGGCTGATAAGTGGTTTGCGCGTACGCGCCGAGGTCGTATCCCTGCAGGTCCTGAATGGACTGAGGGCCCAGGATGGCACCGTTGAACGCGGCGAAGTTCTCGTTCCCCTTTGTGTAGTAATATGAGGCGCCCGCCTTTACCGCGACGTCCTCACCCTCAGGCATGCTGATGTCGGTCTTTGCCCCATACACATCGAACCGCCTGTCTTCCTTTATGTTATAGGCGCTCGTCGTATCGCCTGCGAAATAGAATGACGGGATGTCGTTCACGCCTGGTGTGTAATTGAGTGTCCCCTGCCTGTGAGTGAGAGCGAAGAAGAACTCGCCTGTACTCCCATCGCTGCCGAAGGCGTGGCGGTAGAGGAGATTCTGAAATGCATCGGTCCCTTTCTGGTTGTCGTCGAGACTGATCCCGCCCGTCGAGTCGTACGGTATCTGGAAATTCGAGCTGCTCTGGTCGAGATCGAGCGCGATTATGTCGTTCGGCGAGAGTATATACTGGATCTTGCCGAGGCCGAAGAGGTCCTGACCGTGGTCGTGGAAGACATCGGGGAGGGGAGTGTCGATCCGCCTGTCCGTCACCTTTCTCGAACCGGCGAGGAAGAAAGCGAAGTTGCCGGTATGGCTCGCAAGCGACAGTGATTGGCCCGAGGAATTGAAGCTCCCCATGTAGCCGGACGCACTCGCGTTGAATGGCGTGGCAGGGATCTTCGTTCTCACATCTATAATTGCCAGGGCATCCGAGTACTCGGCAGAAAGGTCGCCCACCAGAAAAGATATCCTGTCGATGACTCTCGGATCAAAGAGTTCGGTCATCCCCTCGCTTTGTGTTTCGGGGATCGGGAGTCCGTCGACGTTGTAGGAATACTCGGCATGTTGACCGCGTATGTGCACTTCGCCCGTGGGGGCCTGCACAGCACCGGGAAGGCTCTGCTGAATGATGGCCGATGGGAGGCTTGTAGGCGAGCCGTGATATGTGCTGGTCTGGAACACCGGAGCGTTCGTGACGATGCTCAGTTTCTGAGTAGTCTCCTGGTTGCTCTTCGAATCGGCGGTCACGGTCACTCCCTCGAGTGAAATGTCCGCAGCCTCGAGTGCGAAGTCCATCTCGTTCTGGCCCCCTGCAAGCTCTCTCTCAGTCTGTGATTTCCTGAAGCCTACTATATATGCCACGATCGTATAATGACCCGGATAGATGTTTTTTATCCGGTAGTTCCCGAGTTCGTCGGCGATGGTACCCGTCACCACGTCGCTTCCGCGCATCACCGCGACTTCCGCATAAGCAAGCGGGTGCCCGTCGGCCTTCTCAGTGATTTTTCCATAAAGCGTTGCCCTATCTGACGCTGCGGGGGGTGCCTGTGCGATGCTCGTTCCCGCCATGATGCTGAATACAACTGTGCTTATGATAAAACTTATTAACATAATAACTCCTCCTTGAAGGATCTTCTGGAATTTCGGATTGTGGGAAAAGAAGAAGCCGGCTTACGCCGCGGGAGGAGCCCGGCTCGAGGCACTCAGCTGGGGCCTTGCCAGATACCGTGGGGATTCTGTAACCCTGATAAATGAGATTGAACGAAGGGAGGAGAAATTCTTCTGGAAGGGATCGATGCCGGCTGTGGACTGGGCGAAATTATGAGCCGGGCATACGAAGTCGCTCCCATTCTGATCGAGGTTATGGCTGACAGTGTCGGAAGAGGTGATGACTCGCTTGCATTCGCAGGGAACGTAGTCTCTGTGCGCGAAGCTGAACGTCGCGGAAATGAACACGTAAAGGAGGAGTACCCCCCTCGCAACGTATCGTCGTCTTCTCTGTGACACCGGGTTCAGCAGGCCTCGATTACCATATCACAATATGAGACGCTAAAAAACCGCAAATAGTTCCACAGGCGCAGTAAGGGGAGGAGGTGACTCCGGTCCGTCGCGGTTCAGATCCTTTCAAGCGCCTGCCCCAGATCCTCCACGAGGTCGTCGGCATCTTCGATACCGACCGAAAGCCTGATCAGCGTGTCTTCAAGGCCCGACTGCAGCCGGACTTTGCGCGGCAGAGAAGAATGAGTCATCGATGCGGGATGTTCGATCAGCGATTCCACACCGCCAAGACTTTCGGCAAGAGTGAATACCTTAGTGTACGTCGTGAGCTTCTTGGCGGCTCTGATGTCATCGTTCTTGAGGGTAAACGAGACCATTCCGCCGAAGCCGCTCATTTGTCTTTCGGCAATGGCGTAGTTAGGGTGGAATTTGAAACCCGGATAGTTTACATGCTGCACTTTCAGATGCACGGCGAGGAATTCGGCCACCGCCTTGGCGTTTTGGCAGTGTCTTTCCATCCTGACGTGGAGCGTCTTCGTTCCGCGCAGGGCAAGGAAGCAGTCGAACGGGCCTGGAACCGCCCCGCTGGATTTCTGGATGAAGTGGAGTCGCTCGGCGAGTTTGTCGTCGTCCGTGATCGCGGCTCCGAGGATAACATCGGAATGACCGCCGAGGTACTTGGTCGCGCTGTGGACGACGATGTCGGCACCGAGTGATATGGGCCTCTGGAGGAAGGGAGTTGCGAAAGTATTGTCGACCACGGTCAGGGCGCCCGCTTCCTTCGCTAATGCCGCCACCCCCTCGATGTCCACAATCCTCAACAGGGGATTCGTCGGGGTCTCGACCCAGATCATCTTTGTGTCCGGCGTGATGGCTTTCTTCACGTCATCCTTGTGGCTCATGTCGATGAAGTCAAAGCGAAGACCGAACTGCTCGAACACTTTCACGAAGATCCGGTAAGTGCCGCCGTAGAGGTCGTTGCCTGCCAGCACGTGGTCGCCTGTCTTTAACAACTTTATCACGGCATCGATGGCGCCCATCCCTGAGGAAAAGGCCGCGCAGTATTTCGCCCCTTCGAGCGCCGCGAGGTTCTTCTCCAGGGCCTTACGCGTCGGGTTGTCCGCCCGGGAATAATCGAACCCTTTATGTACTGCCGGCGCCGACTGCACATAGGTAGATGTCTGATAAATAGGTGTCATTATGGCGCCGGTCGCGCTGTCGGGCTCCTGCCCGGCGTGGATTGCCGTGGTTCCAAACTTCATTATCGCTCCGTGATTTGTGCAGAGTTCTCGGTTATCGCAAGAATAAGGTCGGACTTGGTGATTATGTCGAAGGAATCGTCATCGCGTCGCACTATGACTGCCGAGGCTTCGCTGTCGAGCATTTTGTAGAGCTTTTCCACCGAAATCTTCTCGTCGACCACAGGGAAGGGCTTGTCGATGAATTCCCGGACAATATGCTCCCTCAAAGAGGGGTTCGATACGAGTGTCGAGAGGACCCTTGTCTCGGTTAGACTGCCGATGAATCTTCCCCCTTCCGTTACAGGGAGCTGCGATATGTCGTTCTTCTGCATGAGACTGATCGCTTGCGTCAGTGTGGCATCGGGTCCGACACTGATGAGACGGCGCTTGCCTCTCTTCGAATGGCTTACGTCGCCCGCGGACAACTTGAGCCCTGCCTCCAGATACTGGTTGTCCTTCATCCAATTGTCGTTATACAGTTTGGAAAGATACCTGGATCCGTGATCCGGGATTATCACGACCATAATGTCGTCCTTGCCGAGTGAGGGCGCCACTTTCAATGCGACATGGATCGCAGAGCCGGCCGAGCCTCCCGCAAAAATCCCCTCTTTCCGCGCCAGCAGTCTTGTGGCCAGGAAGGATTCTTTATCGGACACCGCGATCACTTCATCTATATTATCGAACTCCATGATTTTCGGCAGAGAGTCCTGGCCAATCCCCTCGACTTTGTAAGGGTGGCTCTCAGGCATTTTTCCGTTCTTGAAGAGTTCCGCGTAGATGCTCCCTTCGGGATCGACGCCGATGACCTTGATTTTCGGGTTCTTCTCTTTGAGATATTTAGCCGCGCCGACGATCGTTCCGCCTGTGCCGATCCCGCAGACGAAGTGGGTTATTTTTCCCTCGGTCTGTTCCCATATCTCCGGACCGGTGGATTGGTAGTGGGCCTCGGGGTTGCTCGGGTTGTCGTATTGGTTGGGGAAATATGAATTTGGGATCTCCTTGCTTAGCCGCACCGCGACAGAGTGGTAGCTGCGCGGGTCTTCGGGCTCGACTGCCGTCGGAGTCACTATCACCTCGGCTCCGAACGCTCGGAGGAGGTCGATCTTCTCCTGGCTCATTTTGTCGGGCATCGTGAAGACGCACTTGTAGCCTTTCATCGCGGCCACTAGAGCGAGGCCCATGCCGGTATTCCCGGATGTGCCTTCGATGATCGTTCCTCCCGGCCTCAGAAGTCCGCGCCTCTCCGCGTCTTCTATCATCGTTATCCCGATCCTGTCTTTGACAGAGCCTCCCGGGTTGAGATACTCGAGCTTGGCTAGAAGGGTGGGTTTGATGCCCGGCGCGATCCGGGTGAGCCGCAGCATCGGGGTGTTACCGATTACTTCAAGGATTGAATTATGCCACATTCCGTGCCCTGTGATTGGCGTTAAAGGTGGATGATATGAAAAGTCAAAGGTCAAAAATCAAAAGTCAAAAGAAAACAGCGTTACTTACTGAACGTGTCTTTGTTGGTTTTGAACTTCGACTCTTGAATTCTGACTTATACGAAACGCTGTACCGGTTCAAAGCCTGCGTTCTTTATAGCGCGCGTGATATGGTTGAGGCTGAATCCCGAGAAATGTTTGGTACCCGCTGCGCTGACCACGTTCTCCTCGATCATCAGGCTGCCGAAGTCGTCGGCTCCGAAGGTGAGGGCGATCTGGGCGATTTTCAACCCCTGTGTCACCCAGCTTACCTGGATCGAGTCGACATTGTCTACCATCAGTCTGGAAATTGCGAGTGTCTTCAGGTAATCGAACGCCGATGATTTCTCGCGCAGGTTGTCGTGATTCTCGGCAAGTTCTGTGTTTCTCGGCTGGAAGGTCCAGGGAATGAATGCGGTGAAGCCGCCTGTCCTGTCCTGCAACTCGCGCACGACAATCATATGTTGCAGCCGGTCTTCCGGGCCCTCGACATGTCCGAACATCATGGTCGCCGTTGTTTTGAGCCCGATTTTGTGAGCTTCATTCATGACGCCGAGCCATTCGTCGGAGGTGCATTTCTTCGGGGCAATTTTGTCGCGCACTTCGTCGACCAGAATTTCGGCGCCGCCGCCGGGTATCGAATCGAGCCCCGCATCGACCAGCCTTTTGATGACGTCCCTCGTCTTCAAGCCGCTCTGGTCCGCTATGTATACGATCTCTTCCGGGGAGAGGGCATGGAGCCAGATCTTGTAGTTGTTCTTTATGAACCGGAAAGTATCCTCGTAATATTCTATCCCGAGTTCCGGGTTAAGTCCGCCCTGGAGGAGTATCCTCGATCCTCCGAGGTCGATCGTCTCCTGTATCTTCCTCCCGAGCTCATCGTTGGTCAGCGTATAGCTTTTCTTTTCGTCGCCAACCTTGGCGTAGAAGGCGCAGAAGGTGCACTCGGTCACGCAAACGTTCGTGTAGTTTATGTTCCTGTCTATGATGTATGTAACGACGGGTTCGGGGTGCTTCTTCCTCCTGACGTGGTCTGCCATCATGCCGATGGTCAGGAGATCGTTCGAGTTGAACAATTCCATCCCGTCGTCGAAAGTGAGGCGTTCGCCTTCCCTTACTTTGTCGAAGATGTGCTTTAACATGCTGTCAGTTCTTTCAATAAAAATCGCAAAAACGGGCTAAAGAAACAATGAACGGCCTTTACCGGGCAAACGGCGGAATGGCCGTTAGACTCATTAACAAGTACATGGGCTCGGTAGTTCAAGCTTGTTACCACCGCGTCCACGTCCTGGGGATAACCCTCCTTCATTGCAAGTTCCGCCGCCGGATGTTAAATTTCACGCACAAAAAATTTTTGAGCCTATGAGAGCAATAATCCCCGTCGCAGGGGTGGGAACACGTCTGCGTCCACACACATACTCGCTGCCCAAAGTGCTGCTCAATGTCGGCGGGAAACCGATTGTCGGCCATATCGTCGACCATCTCACGAATATCGGCATCAAGGACATCTCTGTCGTAGTCGGATACATGGGCGACATGGTTGAAGAGTACCTGCGCGCGAACTACAAAAAGACGAATTTCAGATTCGTCTACCAGGAAGAGAGACTTGGTCTCGGTCACGCGACACATGTCGCTCTCTCGGGTGATCCGAGCGATGAGCCGTTGATTATTATCCTCGGCGACACTGTATTCGACGTCGACCTCTCGCCGTTGCTGAAGAGCCAGTACTCGAGCATCGGGGTGAAACGCGTCGAAGATCCGCGCAGGTTCGGCGTCGCCGAGACAGATGGGGACAGTGTGACCAGGCTGATAGAGAAACCCGACAAGCCCACTTCAAACCTGGCAGTGGTAGGGCTTTACTTCATAAAGTCGCCGCTTGCGCTCGATGCGGCGATCCGGGAGACTATCGACAAAGACATCAAGACAAAAAACGAGTACCAGCTGACGGACGCCTTGCAGATAATGCTTGACAGGGGAGAGAAGATAAAGTTTTTCGAGGTCGAAGGATGGTACGACTGCGGGAAGCCCGAAACGCTTCTTTCGACAAACCGCCACCTGTTAAAGAAGACCCGCCACTTCAAGAAACGCGACAATGTCGTTATTATTCCCCCCGTCTATATAGCGGATTCGGCAAGGATCTCTAACTCCGTGATCGGTCCCAACGCCACCATCGATTCCGATGTTGAAATAGTGGATTCGCTTATCCGCGACTCTATCATCGGTTCGGGCGCGTCGATACAGAACTCGCTCCTTGAAGGATCGATTGTCGGCCAGAACGCGCAGCTCAAGGGGAGTTTCAAACGGGTCAATGCCGGCGACTCAACAGAGATAGATTTCTTATAACAAACTATCGGAGACGAAATGTACAAACTGTTCACATCGGAATCAGTCACTGAAGGGCATCCTGACAAGATATGCGATCAGATTTCCGATGCGGTGTTGGATGCACACCTGGCGATAGAGCCGAACTCCAGGGTCGCCTGCGAGACTTATGTGACGACCGGTCTCGTTGTGATTGGCGGCGAGGTGACGACCACTGAAGAGGTAAAGTCGAAGGTGGATGTTGCCGACATCGCCCGCGGGGTAATCAGCAGGATCGGATACAACGACATCCGTTACAAATTCGATGCTGAATCGTGCGGGGTGATCAACGTAATGCATTCCCAGTCGATGGATATCAGCCGCGGCGTCGAACGGGGCGGAGCGGGTGACCAGGGAATGATGTTCGGTTATGCCTGCGATCAGACGGAGGAGCTTATGCCCCTGCCGATCGCACTTGCTCACAGGATCACGCGCCGTTTGGCCGAAGTCAGAAAGATGAAGGAAAAATCACCGATGAAGTATCTCCGTCCCGACGGCAAGAGCCAGGTCACCATCGCGTACCACGAAGGGGGCAGGATCAGTGTCGATACGGTGGTAGTCTCCACACAGCATGACCCCGAACCAAAGGGCATGTCAGAGTCGAAATGGCAGAAGAAGATCGCCGACGATGTGAAGAAACACATTATCGGTAACGTCATACCGGAGAAGTATTTGACGAAGAATACCGACTATCATATCAACCCCACGGGGAGGTTCGAGATCGGCGGGCCTCACGGTGATACCGGACTGACGGGAAGGAAGATAATAGTAGACACTTACGGAGGATATGCGCCCCACGGAGGAGGTGCTTTTTCCGGCAAGGATCCGTCGAAGGTTGACAGAAGTGCGGCCTACGCGGCGCGTTACCTGGCGAAGAACATAGTCGCGGCCGGACTCGCGAAAGAGTGCATGATACAGTTAGCGTATGCCATAGGCGTTGCGGAACCGGTATCTGTTCTCGTCGACACCAAAGGCACGGCTGAAGGCGTATCCGACACGGAGCTCGGAAGAATAATCGGAGAGGTAATGGACCTAACCCCTCTGGGCATCACCAAGCACCTTGATCTCCGCCGGCCGATATTCGAGAAGACGGCTGCCTACGGGCATTTCGGCAGGTCGGAGAAGGAATTCACCTGGGAGAAGATCGACCTCGTGGATTCGATGCGTGCCGCAGTGAAGTAGTTGACACATTAAAATGAAATCAAAGTTTGGAGAAATTGCCAGATGAACGAAGTTAAAGGACTATACAAAGTACGCGACATGTCTCTCGCAGAAGAGGGAAAGAAAAGGATCGCCTGGGCGGAATCGAGAATGCCGGTCCTGATGGCACTTAAAGAGAAATACAGCGCGGCCAAGCCGTTCAAGGGATACAAAATAGCGGGCTGTCTTCACGTCACGAAGGAAACCGCCGTGCTGGTCAAGACTTTTGCCGCCTGCGGTGCGGAGGTAAGCTGGAGCGGCTGTAATCCGCTTTCGACGAACGATTCCGTGGCGGCCGCGCTCGCTTCGGAAGACATCTCAATCTTCGCATGGCACGGAATGTCGGTGAAGGAGTTTTACTGGGCCATCGATGAAACGATAAAGATGAAACCAAACCTGACGCTCGATGACGGCGCCGATCTGATATTCACAGTTCACAACAAATATCCCGAGCTCGCGAACAGTACAATACTCGGCGGCACGGAAGAGACCACGACGGGAGTACACAGGCTTCGCGCGATGGCAAGCGACGGTGCCCTGAAATATCCGGTTATCGCGGTAAACGACGCCGAAACGAAATGGGACTTCGACAACGTTTACGGTACAGGTCAGTCGACTCTGGACGGCATAATAAGGGCGACCAGCGTCCTTCTCGCCGGGAAGAACGTGGTCGTTGCCGGCTATGGCCATTGCGGCAAGGGAGTGGCGATGCGCGCGAAGGGACTCGGCGCGAATGTCATCGTCACCGAGGTGAAAGGTACCGCCGCCCTGAAGGCCACGCTTGAAGGGATGAGAGTGATGACCATGGACGAGGCCGCGAAGATCGGCGACGTATTCGTCACCGCCACTGGCGTGAAAGACATAGTCGTCGAGAGACATTTCGCGAAGATGAAGGATGGCGCGATCGTGTGCAACACCGGTCACTACGACTGCGAACTCAACCTGAACGATCTCAAGAAGATGACCGGGAAAGTTCGCGAGATCCGGCCGAACAACGAAGACTACACGACAAAAGACGGCCGCCACATCTACGTCCTCGCGCAGGGAAGGCTCGTCAACCTGGCCGCCGCCGAAGGACATCCGTCCGAGGTGATGGACATGTCGTTTGCCAACCAGTTTATGGCGCAGCTGAGAATCGTCGACCTTCACAAGAAGGGAAAGAGGCTCGAGAACAAGGTGCACGATATTTCTCCCGAGCAGGATCAGGAAATCGCGATGCTTAAGCTCAAAACGATGGGCGTCAAAATCGACAAGCTCACCCCCGAACAGGTGAAGTATCAGACGGATTACAGCTCCGGGACGTAAGACAGATCTACCTTGACAGGGTTACGACCATAAAGGATTGACGGGGCTGCCCGAGTATGCCGGACAGCCCTTTCTTTTTCAGACAAGGATGTAGGTCTTTCGTTGGAAAATAGGACAATTCATGTCAAACATGTCAGGAGGCTCGGCGTGAAAACATTTCTGGTTCTGCTATCGACATTGTTCCTGGCGGAAGTATCGTGGGGACAACTGCAGGGGAATTGGGTCAAGCAGGCGGCGGTTGACCGGCTGATCAAGTACGTCAAGATAGACACACAGTCCAAAGAGGACGTCGAAGAAGTACCGAGTACACGGAAACAGTTCGACCTGGCGAGGATCCTGTTGAGAGAATTGCAGCAGCTCGGACTGGCTGACGCGCGCCTCGATGAACAGCACTGCTATGTTTACGCGACTCTTCCCTCCAATCTGCCGGCAGGAAAGACCGAAAAGGTTCCTGTCATCGGATTCATAGCGCATGTCGACGCTTCGTCGTCCGTGTCGGACGCGAACGTGAACCCGATCATCCACAAGAATTACCAGGGCGGCGATATCGTGCTGCCGAACGACACGACGCGCGTCATCACCGTCGGAAAGGACCCGAACCTGCTCAAGAGCATCGGAGACGACATCATTACTACCGACGGCACGACCCTGTTGGCCGCAGATGACAAGGCCGGGATTGCGGAGATAATGACTGCGGTTGAGTATATGCTCAAGCATCCGGAGATAAAGCACGGAACGATCAAGATCGCATTCACTCCCGACGAGGAAGTGGGGCACGGCCCCAGGTATTTCGACATCAAGGGCTGGGGTGCGAAGTACGCGTACACAATTGACGGCGGCCAGTTGGGCGAGCTGAGCGACGAGACGTTCAACGCGCAGACCGCCGTCGTTACCTTCCACGGGAAGAATACGCATCCGGGTTACGCGAAAGGGATCATGGTGAATTCCCTCTATGCCGCCGCACACTTCATATCGCTTTTCCCCGAGGACATGAGACCCGAGACGACGGAGGGAAGGCAGGGATACCTGCATCCTTACGATCTTACCGGAAACGAGGAACGAACGAGGCTGAAAGTCCTGATCCGGGATTTCGACATCGGCGGCATGGAAGAGAAAGGGAAGATCCTGGGGGATATGAAGGAGCAGACACTGAAAGAATTCCCCGGCGTGAACATAGATCTTGTGATTACCGATACCTACCGGAATATGAACTCCGTACTGAGCAAGTATCCGGATGTGGTCGCGTTCGCCGAGGAGGCGATGGAGTGTGCCGGTGTGAAGCCCGTCAGGCTGCCGGTACGCGGCGGCACCGACGGTTCGCAGCTGACTTTCATGGGAATGCCGACTGCCAACATCTTCGCAGGCGAGTCCAACCCCCACGGCAAACTGGAGTGGATACCGGCCATGTCGATGGTCAAATCGGTCGAGACGATAGTGAACATCTCGAAGATTTGGGCCGAGAAGGGTGCGGAGGAATAGGAGAACGGAACACGGACGATACGCAAGGAACGGACACTTTCGGATTCTTCCCCGATTCGGTCGGAAGCGTCTTTCTGCATTGCGTCACCGGCGATCCATTTAATTGCAGAACACCATGAAACTGCTGAGGATCGATTCCCTTTCATTGACGGAGCTTGAACCTTACCGGACGATGCGGCGCCCGGCTGAGCATCGCGAGAAGGGCATCTTCGTGGCTGAAGGGGAGAAAGTCGTCAGGCGCCTCGTGCAAAGCAGGCTGAAGATTGTGTCGATTCTCCTGACAGACGACTGGTCCGACAAGTACTCAAGCCTTTTGGAGAAGAGGGAAATCGAGGATGGGATCTACGTTGCGGAGAAGAAGCTCCTCGAAGAAATTGTCGGCTACCGACTGCATCAGGGAATCATGGCGATCGGCAGGGTGCCGGATCCTGTAGACATCTTTGATATGAAATTGCCCCCCGGTGAATCGCACCTCCTCGTGGCCGCAGACGGAATAGCAAATTCCGAGAACATGGGGGTGATCGTCCGGAACTGCGCGGCGTTCGGAGTCCACGCGCTGATCGTCGGAGGAACGTCCTGCGATCCGTACCTGCGAAGGGCCGTCAGGAATTCAATGGGGACAATCTTTGAGCTACCGATAGTTTATTCGGATAACCTGGCCGATATCTTGGAAGATATGCGCTTGCGACATGGCGTGAAGCTCGTTGCAGCGCATCCCCGGGAAAAATCGGTGCGGGTGTCAGATGCGGATCTCTCCGGAGATGTCTGCATTGTGTTCGGCAGTGAAGGCGAGGGGATCTCTCCAGCAGTGGTCGATGCATGCGACATTGCCGTCAGGGTGCCGATGCTGAACGAAGTTGATTCGATGAACGTTGCGAGCTCGGTAGGGGTGATATTATATGAATCGAGGAGACAGCGCGGGAAGAAGGACATCTGACTGAGCCTACCTCCGCCGGGCAGTTTCTTCACGATGATTTGGTTGCGGAAGGCGGGGCAGCCGACTTCTGAATCCAGAAGGGGCCAGCGTGGCGAAATTACCCTTTGTCAGGGGCTTTTTCTGAAAATGTGGCGTCGCGGGTGTATCCTTGACAAGCTAAAGCTATGTTGATATATTCGTCTATCATTACGATTTACAGGTTATTTGCCCAGACTGAACTTTTTTTGCCTGGAAACCTTTAGTCCAATAACGAGTGGTGCTTGTGATTGACGAAGAACTCAACGACGATCTGTCTCCAACACCCGCCATCACGAAGGGGTCATTCGGTCCAATCCTCACTTCGACGATGCAAATTCTGTCTATCAAGAGTCAAGTTTTCTCAAGTGAAACTAGTGTGCAACACCCGAGAGAGCAAGTTTGTTCACGGTGTCGGATGGCCTTGAAGCGGATTCAGCTACCCTTGTTCTGATGCCTCTCATGGCCGCGGAAGTCTGAACGGCTTCCGAAGTTAGAAGACTGTCACGCGGCTGCGCTGACTCCCGAGATCCGAACCGTTTTCTTGGAGACCGGAGAAGTCAAAGGAACCGTACGACTGTGTGGATCGTTGGATCGGACTGCCCGCATCGGCGGGCGATTGAGAATCTGGAGGTAGACGATGGACACGACAGAGATACAATCCTTATCTCTCATCACTCAGAACCAGTCGATGAGATCGATTCTGAGGAACATCGATCGCGTCGCCGAATCGGAGGCTTCGGTTCTGCTGATTGGCGAGACTGGGGTCGGCAAGGAATTGCTCGCGAAGTACATCCATCGCGTCAGTCGGAGAGCTATGGAGCCGCTCGTGAAAGTGAGCCTTTCCTCGATCCCTGCCGAGCTGCTGGAGAGCGAACTCTTCGGTCACGATCGCGGCGCATACACGAACGCGACGGAGGAGAAGAAGGGACTGTTTGAAATGGCAGATGGCGGAACGATATTTCTCGACGACATCGACGACGTGCCGATCCAGGTTCAGAGCAAGCTCCTCAGGTTTATCGAGTCGCGTGAATTAATGCATGTAGGAGGAACCACCTCGAAGCCGATCGACGTACGGTTCATTACGGCGTCGAAGATCGATCTGAAGGAATTGGTCAATCGCAATATCTTCCGTGCGGACCTGTTTTATCGTCTGAACGTCGTGCCATTTTCGATCCCGCCCCTTCGTGAGAGGAAAGACGACGTACCATTTCTCGTCCATCACTTCGCGCGCACTTTCCAGCCGGATAGGGAGGTGACATTCTCCCCCGAAGCGATGAAGGCATTGTTCGACTACTCATGGCCGGGGAACGTTAGAGAGCTGAGGAATGTGATCCAGCGAGTCGTTCTCTTTGCGGGTCATGAGGTCATGCCGGACGACCTCCCGCTCGAGGTGAAGATCAGCACCGACGGCTCGGTCCAGATGCTGGTGAAAGCATGTTACAAATGCTTCGTGGACGAGTCGATGAATTTCGAACAGGTGCTCTCGTGTCTGGAGCACAATCTGATAACGACAGCACTGGAGAAGTCGGGGGGTAATCAGAGCAAGGCGGCAAAAAGCCTGCGTCTCAGTCTATCCACTTTTCGCGACAAACTAAAGAAGTATTCCTTCATCCAGTAGTCTGAGTTCACGGATTCCCGTAACCTGTTTGCGGATTACCGTGTGTCCATCCGTGTAGTCGCTGCTTCCCGCCTCAATCTCAACCCTTTTCGCCGGCATAGGAGTTGTCCTTTAACGTCTTCGATGACGGATATTCTATTACCCGTGGACGGAGAACTCCTCATTGAGGGTGAAGTCGCCGAGACGTACGAAACAGGTGATCTGAGCGTGGTAAAGATTTACATCAAATCAGGTCAACTGAAGATTCCGATCTCCGAAGAACGCGAGGTACACCTGGGCGACAGGGTTCAGGTCGCCTCGAAGGCGTCATTCAGCGGCGTGGAGATACAGTTTGCGGATTTTCCTAACGACAACGAGAATAACTACAGGAGGTAAGAATGGGAAGCGACCCGATTACCGTTTATGAACATGCAATGATGAAGGGATACTCGAGAAGAGATTTCATCAAGATGTGCACCTGGCTCGGCGCCCTTATGGGGATCGAAGCGAGCGGTGTCGGCAGGATAGTGAAAGCGATGGAGGTGAAGCGCCGGATTCCTGTGGTGTGGTTCCATTTCCAGGAGTGCACTTGCTGCAGCGAGTCGTTCATCCGCTCGTCGCATCCGATCGTTGCCGACATTCTGCTCGACAAGATATCACTGGATTACACCGAGACTCTGCAGGCCGCGGCAGGATACCAGGCAGAAGAAGCACTTCATCAGACGATGCAGAATTATAAAGGCGAGTACCTGATGCTAGTGGAAGGGTCTGTGCCGACCGCTGACAACGGCGTGTATTGCTGCATAGCGGGCCGCACGGCGCTCGATATCGTGAAAGAAGCCGCAAGCGGCGCGAAGGCGATCATCGCGTGGGGGAGTTGCGCCTCCAACGGCTGCATCCAGTCCTCAAAGCCGAACCCGACAAGTGCCACGCCGATACACAAGATTATCAAAGACAAGCCGATCATTAAGGTGCCCGGATGTCCTCCTATCGGGGAAGTAATGGCCGGTACGATAGTTTATCTCCTGACGTTCGACAGGCTGCCGGAGCTCGATTCGACCGGCCGTCCGAAGGCCTTCTATTCGAGAAGGGTGCACGATACCTGCTACCGCAGACCGAACTACGACGCGGGGCTATTTGTGGAAGCATTCGACGATGAGAATGCGAGAAAGGGTTACTGCCTCTACAAGATGGGATGCAGGGGACCAGTGACGTACAATGCATGCGCCGTCACGAAGTGGAACGACGGTGTAAGCTACCCGATTCAATCCGGCCATCCGTGCATAGGATGCAGCGGGGAGGGTTTCTGGGACAACGGTCCTTTCTACCAGCATCTCGCCTCGTTCCCCGGTTTCGGAATTGAAGACACTGCCGACACGGTCGGGAAGATAGCTGCCGGCGTCACGGCGGCGGGCATTGTAGCCCACTCCGTGGTGACGAACATAAGAAAGAACAAGCTTCATCCGAATTCGAAGCCCCTAACCGAAATGCCCAACAAGCAGGAGGGAGTTGAGTAAAATGACCAAGAGAATCGTTGTCGATCCGATAACCAGAATCGAAGGGCATTTGCGCATCGAGGTCGAGGTGAAGAACGGGAAGGTCACCGATGCTTACAGCTCCGGGACTATGGTCAGGGGATTTGAGATAATTCTCAAAGGAAGAGACCCGAGGGACGCGTGGGCGTTCACAGAAAGGGCATGCGGCGTTTGTACTACCGTCCACGCACTCGCCTCGGTCAGGACCGTCGAGGATGCGCTGGGAATCCAGGTGCCTCCCGATGCCGACCTGATCCGCAATCTCATGTTCTGTGCACAATACATGCAGGACCATGTCGTTCACTTCTATCATCTCCACGCCCTCGACTGGGTGGACGTTGTGAGTGCATTGAAAGCCGACCCGAAGCGGACATCGCAGATAGCTCAAAGCATATCTGACTATCCGAAGAGTTCGCCCGGATATTTTTCGGATCTCCAGAAGAGGCTCGTCGCCTTCGTAAACAGTGGACAGCTGGGGATATTTGCCAACGGCTACTGGGGACACCCGGCGTACAAGCTCCCGCCGGAAGTCAACCTGATCGGCGTAGCCCATTATCTCGAGGCCCTGGAGTGGCAGAAAGAGATCGTGAAGGTCCATACGATATTCGGCGGGAAGAATCCGCATCCGAATTATGCCGTCGGGGGTGCACCGACTTCGATAAACATTAACGAAGAGAACTCGATCAATCCTGAAAGACTCGCCTACGTCGGAACCCTTCTCGATCAGGCGCAGACTTTCATCGATCAGGTCTACATTCCCGACCTCCTCGCCGTGGCTCCCTACTACCTCGACTGGGCCGGCATAGGCGGCGGACTGACGAACTACATGGCATATGGCGACCTTCCCACGAACGGCTACAGCGACGTTTCGAGCTTCAAGTTCCCGCGGGGGGTCGTACTGAACAGGAACCTGAACGAAGTCCACGAAGTAAGCGGCAAGGACGTCGACCAGATCAAGGAGTTCGTGTCTCACTCATGGTACGACTACTCCGACGGAGACGGAGCAGGAAAGCATCCATGGGTCGGGGAAACCAAGCTTAACTACACAGGTCCAAACCCGCCATACGATCAGCTCAACGTGGAGAGCAAGTATAGCTGGCTGAAGACTCCTCGCTGGAGAGGACAGCCGATGGAGGTAGGTCCTCTCGCCCGCATGATCGTCGCGTACGCTTCGGGGAGTAAGGAGGTTCAGGAGCTCGTGAACGACACCCTCAAGAGACTTAAGGCTCCTGTCGCCGCACTATTCTCGACTCTCGGCAGAACGGCAGCCAGAGGACTTGAAACCAAACTCGTCGCCGGCTGGGCCAAAGAGTTCTACCAGCAGCTCCTCACGAACCTGAAGAACGGAGACTCGCGGACATTCAACAATGAGAAGTGGGATCCTTCGACGTGGCCCGCGGAAGCCAAAGGGGTCGGCATGACCGAAGCTCCGCGCGGGGCACTTGCTCACTGGATCGTCATCAAGGACCGGAAGATCGACAATTACCAGCTTGTGGTCCCGTCGACATGGAATGCGTCACCGCGCGATGCGGAAGGGAAGATGTCTTCGTATGAATCTGCCCTCATCGGCACGCCGCTGAAGGATCCTGAGAAGCCTCTCGAGATACTCAGAACCGTCCATTCCTTCGACCCGTGCATTGCCTGCGCGGTTCATCTTTATGACGAAAAGGGATCGTACGTCCATCAGGTAAGTACTTTCGGGAGCATATTATGAGCACTGTGACTATCCGAAGGATATACGTGTGGGATATCCCCGTCAGGATCTACCACTGGGTAAACTTCGTGGCGCTCGGGGTTCTTGCGGTGACCGGTTATTTGATCGGTAATCCGCTCGCAATCCAGAGCAGCAGCGAGGCTTATGCTAACTACTGGTTTGGCACCGTCCGGTTCGTTCACTTTGCGGCCGCGTTCATCTTCATCTTCAATTTCATCTTCAGGATATACTGGGGATTCGCAGGGAGCAAATACGCCAACTGGCGCAATTTCATACCGCACACCAGAGAGCAGCTGAAAGAAATGGCGGACGTTATAAAAATCGATGTCCTCCAGAGAAAGGGTAAACCGCTGAAGTCGATCGGCCACAACGCGCTGGCAGGGTTGAGCTACTTCATCTGTTTCCTGATATTCGTCTTCCAGGCTCTTACCGGGCTGGCTATGTATTCAAAGATGAGCGGATGGTTTTTCACAAAATGGTTCGCATGGGTTGTCCCGTTCATGGGCGGAGACGAGTCGGTGAGGCAGTGGCATCACATCATGCTCTGGTTCTTCGTGATATTTGCAATGGTACACGTCTACCTCGTGTTCTACCACGACTACGTCGAGGGAAGGGGGATTATTTCATCCATGGCTGGAGGATGGAAATTCATCGAGGAGGACGACCGCGGCTGACAAGATGAATTCAGCCGATCCTTATCCCGTGACGGGGTCGGAAACGGACAAACTAGTGAAACCCGGAGCGATCCCAAGATGTTTGGTAATGGGGGTCGGCAATCTTCTGATGGGCGATGAAGGCATGGGCGTTCACGCGATCAGAAGATTGGAGAAGGAGAACCTGCCGGACCACGTCGACTTGCTTGACGGCGGTACGGGAGGTTTTCACCTCCTTTCCTATCTGCAGGAATATTCCAATATCATACTAATCGATGCGACGATGGACGGGAGCCCGGCCGGAACGATCTGCGTATTGCGGCCGCGCTTTTCCTCCGACTTTCCGAAAACGCTTGCCGCTCACGACATTGGATTGAGAGATCTGGTCGAGTCGGCGGCGCTCCTCGGCGGTCTGACCGATATTACCCTCGTCACCGTTTCGATAAATTCGGTGAAGAGCATGGAATTGGAGCTTTCCCCTGAAGTGGAGCGGGCGGTCGAGAATCTTCCTCGACTGGTGCGCGCCATCCTCGAAAAGATTTCCTCGCGCGAATCCCGGTTAACGGAGTCCGGGAGTCACCGCTGAGACAGGGCCGGTCGCCTTGTTTTGAATCCAGTGCCATTCTGTTTAAATTCTGCTTTCGGGATCCGGTCATGCGACGAGCCCCGGTGGAAGTGATGGATGCAATATTTTTGGAGATGATATGTGCTTAGGTGTTCCGGGAAAAGTAGTCCGAATTGACGAGAACCCCCTCGGAATGACGATGGGTAAGGTCAGCTTCGGAGGGATATCCAAAGATGTCTGTCTCGCCTACGTGCCCGCAGTGAAAGTGGGGGACTACGTTATCGTGCATGTCGGCTTTGCCATCAGCATAGTGGATGAAGAGGAGGCAAAATCTGTTTTTGAATATCTGAAACAGATCGGCGATCTCGGAGACCTCGACAAGCTGCAGCCTTCCTGACGTCCAATCCTCTCCCTCACGACGATCGGAGCTGCCGACCTTTTTGAAATAGACGAACATGCACGAACTCTCTATAGCGGAAAGCATCGTAGATATAATCGGCGATAGCCTTGCCCGAAACGGAGGCGGACGGGTCAGGAGCGTGAAGGTGAGGATAGGTGAGCTTTCAGGCGTTGTCCCCGAATCCGTCGATTTCTGTTTCAAGGCAATCACCGCCGGCACTTCTCTCGATGGATCCACACTTGAGATTGAAAAGACGCACATCGTCGCACTGTGTGACGATTGTGGGAAGGAATCGAGCGTCGAAGGTCTTGTTTTCAGATGCCCGAAATGCGGAGGTGCTAACATAAAGGTAATTTCCGGGAATGAATTGCAGGTCGTTGAGATAGAATTGGATGAATGATGCAGGTGCTGAGTGGCAAAATGGCAAAGGCACGGCGTTACAGATTGTACTTCCATCCCCCTGTGCCTTTGTGCCTTTGCACCTTCGTCCCTTCTTTGTAATCATTATGCCAATTGGCGATAAGAGGATAAAAATGGCTGTCGTAACGATTGAACGAAAGGTGCTTCAGAAGAACGACGAAATCGCTCAGCAGAACCGGGAGTTGTTTCAGAAGAATGGAATCTTCGTCATCAATCTTGTCAGCTCTCCCGGCTCGGGGAAGACGAGTCTGCTGGAACGAACGTTGGAGCATTTGAAGGGCAAGGTAAGGATTGCCGTTGTCGAGGGTGATGTGCAGACCGACCTCGATGCACAGCGGGTCGCAAAGTTAGGGGTGCCCGTCGTGCAGATCGTTACCAACGGCGGTTGCCATCTCGAGGCGAAGCTCGTTCAGGATGCGCTGTCGAATATCGATGTGGCTAATGTTGATCTGTTGGTCATCGAGAACGTCGGTAACCTGGTCTGCCCGGCCGGGTATGATCTTGGAGAGTCAATGAAGGTCGTAATCGCGAGCACTACTGAGGGGGATGACAAGCCTCTGAAGTATCCGGCCATGTTCCGCAACGCATCGGTATTAATCATAAACAAAACAGACCTGGTTCCCTACGTCAATTGCAACCTTGGTGAGTTGAAGAAGAACGCCCTTCAGATAAATGCCAACCTCAGGGTCTTCGAGACTTCGTGCACTACAGGTGCAGGAATACCGGAATGGTCGGAATGGCTCCGAGGCAAGACGAAAAGAACTTGACAAAGGAGCCCGAGATAACAAGGTTTCTTCGTCTGCACGTCTCCCTGCATGGCGCGGTACAGGGGGTCGGGTTCAGACCGTTCGTCTACAGGCTCGCTGTCGAGATGGGGTTGAAGGGATGGGTAGTCAATTCATCTCAGGGAGTATTCATTGAAGTCGAGGGCGAACGACCGACACTTGACGCTTTCGCATTTCGACTCAAGAATGAAACCCCCCCGCGCGCGTACATCCAGGGGATGGAGACCTCTTACCTTGACCCGGTTGGGTTTGACGACTTCAAGATAAGGGAAAGCGACCGGGCCGGCGAGAAAACTGCGCTGGTACTGCCGGACGTCGCAACCTGCCCGGACTGTCTCTGTGATATCTTTGATACTGCCAACCGGAGGTATCTATACCCGTTTACGAATTGCACAAACTGCGGTCCGCGCTTCAGCATCATACGGGCTTTGCCGTACGACAGGCCGAACACCACGATGGCCGGGTTCAAGATGTGTGAAGAGTGCGCCGCCGAGTATAATGATCCGGCCGACAGGCGCTTCCATGCCCAGCCGAACGCGTGTCCGAAGTGCGGTCCCCATCTAGAGTTGTGGGACTGGACCGGAAATATCGCGGAAGAAGACGGCGCGGCCCTGGTGCAGGCGGCGGAAGCGGTTCGCGCGGGGAAGATCGTGGCGCTCAAAGGAGTCGGCGGGTTCCAACTCCTCGTC